>CAYRIH010000001.1:0-944 GCA_964424375.1 uncultured Candidatus Saccharibacteria bacterium
GTTAAAGCTACTATATCTATGCCATATGCCAATCCAGATATTATAGTTAAATTTTTGGCTAGACTTCTAGTAAAATAAGCTGCAGTTTGAATGCCATAATCAGTCGGTTTGCGTGTACCAACTATAGCCAAGGCTAAGGAATCTAAAACATGAGGATTACCCATCACAAAAATTTGATCTGGGGCATCGGGTATTTGAACTAGCGCCTTAGGATATAAACTATCACCTTTATTAATAGTAATAATCTCAAAAATATCTGCCATTATCTAAATAAAACCATTAATATCCTGTATAATAATTATGAAATAAATTTTTTGGGGGTGAATAAAAAAACTATAACATTATTTAGTATACCAACTCTTCTAATTGTCTTGGCATTAGCGGCAGTAGTTTTATTAGTTGGCAACTATATTAAAAATTTTAATAGTGGGATAAATCTCAATCCTCAAGTTTTAGAAATCAATACATCTATTATTAATGATACGACTAATGATGAAGTATGGCTGGCTTTAACTGCAGATGAATTTCAGAAAGCTACTAAACAAAATGTAACTGCTGATATGTTCACAGATCACATTGTATTAGGTATTGCCAGTACTCCCCAACCAAACACTGGATATGGTATAACCCTGGACAATGTTCGACTCAGAGGTACTCAAGTTAATATCAACTATCATATATACCAGCCTGAAAAAGATATATCCTATGCAGAAGTTATTACTTATCCCCAATTATGTTTCAGAATTGCTAAAGAAAATTTACCTATAGGCACGCCACTAGAATTTAGATTTGCTAATCTTACAAGTAAAACTCACCAAATTATTCAACAAACTCTCACTCTATGAAAAAAAGAGAATTAATAGAGATATCTACTTCTTCAGTTATTAAAGTAATTATTGTCTTGCTGACACTATGGTTTTTAGGTTATGGTAAAGGGTTCTGGT
>CAYRIH010000001.1:954-9040 GCA_964424375.1 uncultured Candidatus Saccharibacteria bacterium
TTTGCGTGTTAGTGATTATTTAGTGTTTATATTGTCCTAACGATTTGGTGGGTATAGTTGTTGTCTAGGTTATAGTTGTCGACGCTCTATCTCTGACTGTAGATAAATGGAGCAAGCACGGTATGCATTGTACAATTTCTATAATTCTTATATATTTATTTGTTCTAGGATTATTAGGAGGCATTGTATATTTTATACTGCCACCGATGATCGCCCAAATAAGACAATTGGCAGATAGTTTACCAAATTATTTTACTACTTTTAGTAATTTCATAGTCAGTCTGCAAGATGTGAGCCACAATGGATTCCTCAATGCTTCCCAAGCTAGCCTTAATTCTCTGTCTAACTTCTTGGGCAGTTTTGTGAACAATATCTTTAATACCACTATGGGCTTTTTCAATGGAGCGGCCGCTTTCTTGATGATTTTTATTCTTACTCTTTATTTCCTCTTGGATCAAAATGGAATTAAAAAATTCTTTCTTTCCCTTTTGCCAATTAAACAAAAAGCTCGAATCGTCATTATTACTAATAAAATTGGCTATAAACTGGGAGGCTGGCTCCGGGGACAAATAGTTTTAGCTATAGCTGTGGGTATAGTGGTTTATATAGGATTGGTATTACTTAAAATGCCTTATGCTTTAACACTGGCCATACTAGCTGGGGTTTTAGAAATTATCCCAATTATTGGTCCAATTATAGCTGCTATTCCAGCCATCCTGGTAGCCTTTACTATTTCTCCCACCATGGCTCTGGTTATTACTGTTTTCTATATCCTCGTCCAGGAATTAGAAAATAAACTGCTGGTGCCTAAAATAATGCAGCAGGCAGTTGGACTCAACCCAGTAACAATTATCATTATTATTCTGATAGGCGCTAAACTAATGGGAATTATCGGAATTTTACTGGCGGTACCAGTAGCCGCTGTTATTTATGTGATTATTGAAGAATGGCCTATTTTATCAGAGCCTACTACCACTAAAAAAACAACTAAAAAATAATTAACACCTTTTAAACAGCTTATCCAATAAGCCGTTTATTTTTCATATGATTAATTACAGATTTTGTTTTAAATAATCTATTTCGTCTCGCAGTTCGACAGCTTTTTCAAACTCTAAATTTTGGGTAGCCAAATCCATTTGATTTTCTAAGTCTTGGATTAAAAGTTCTAGCTCTTCTTCATTAGCTGACTTCTTAAACTTTCCAAGCTTAGTTTTATACTGCCTAACTTTTTGCTTATCATCTTTTTCTTGTCCAATTTTTATAGTACTAACCTTTTTAATGATAGATTGTGGAGTAATTTTATGTTGTTTGTTATAACTAATTTGTTTCGCTCTGCGCCGAGTAGATTCTGACATTGCCTCTTTCATAGCAGTCGTAATTCTATCTGCATACATCAATACTTTTCCTTCTAAGTGCCTGGAAGCTCTGCCAAAAGTTTGAATTAAAGCAGTCTTGGAACGCAAAAACCCTTCTTTATCAGCACCTAAAATAGCTACCAGGGAAACTTCCGGCAAATCCAGGCCTTCACGCAAAAGATTGATACCCACTATCACATCATATTCACCTAATCGCAGACTTTTTAATATCTCAATCCGTTCTAAGGTCTTCACATCCGATTGCAGATATTGCACTTTAATCCCATTCTCTGCCAAGAAATCTGTTAAATCTTATGCCATTTTTTTAGTTAAAGTGGTAATTAAAACTCTTTGGGATTTTTTAACTCTTTTATTAATTTCATTTATCAAATCATCTATTTGACCTTGGGTTGATCTAACTTCAATCTCTGGATCTAATAATCCCGTAGGACGAACTAGCTGTTCCACTATCTGATCACTAATTTCTAATTCGTAATCACTAGGAGTAGCTGACACATATATAACTCTGTGAATATGTTTTTTAAATTCATCAAAAGTCAAAGGGCGATTATCTAAAGCACTAGGCAGTCTAAAGCCATGCTCAATTAAAGTTTTTTTTCTAGATTTATCACCCAAATACATTGCTCCTATTTGCGGGACAGTCATATGAGATTCATCAATAAACATCAAAAAATCCTTGGGGAAATAATTTAATAATGTAGCTGGTCCTGTTCCTGCTCCACGATTGCTTAAATATCTAGAATAATTTTCTATGCCCGATACATAACCGACCTCCTTAAGCATTTCTATATCATAATTAGTTCGTCGTTCTATTCTCTGGGCTTCGACTAATTTATCAGCTTTCTCTAATTTTTTTACTCTTTGGGTTAATTCTTTTTTAATTTCTTTAATAGCTGAATTTACACGTTCAGTTTGAGCAATAAAATGTTTAGCAGGATAAATTTCTACCTGATTAATTGCTGCTAAAATTTCACCAGTTAAATAATCTACTGATCTAATTTTTTCTACTTTATCTCCAAAAAAATCAATCCGCAGGGCTACATCACTATAGGTAGGAAAAATCTCCACCATATCTCCTCTAACTCTAAAAGTCCCACGCGAAAAATCAATATCATTTCTTTTATAATGAATATCAATTAACTTCTTTAACAACTGTGATCGGTTAAATGTCCTACCTTTTTCTATTATCACAGCTACACTTTGATAATCTTCCGGCGACCCAAGGCCATATATACAAGAAACGGAAGCTACGATTAAAACATCTTTCCTGGTTAAAAGTGCTTGAGTAGCTGCATGACGTAATTTACTTATCTCTTCATTGATAGCAGCATCTTTGGCAATATATGTATCGGTTTGAGGAATATAAGCTTCAGGCTGATAATAATCATAATCAGATACAAAATAATGCACTACATTATTTGGAAATAAATCTCTAAACTCCGCTGCCAATTGAGCGGCCAAAGTTTTATTATGGGCAATAACTAAAGTTGGCTTATTTATTTTCTCGACAATTTTAGCCATCGTAAAAGTCTTTCCAGAACCTGTCACACCCAATAAAGTTTGGTGTTTATTGCCAGATTTTAACCCTTTGACTAATTTCTTGATAGCTCCTGGTTGATCCCCTGCCGCCTTAAATTTACTAACTAATTGGAATGGTTTTGGCGCCATTTTTCTATTTCCTTATGATTTCCAGAAAGCAATACTTTGGGAACCTTCAATCCTTCAAATTCTTCTGGACGAGTATATTGTGGATATTCTAAATAAAACTTAGAACTATAACTTTCATCCGATAAAGATGATTCTTTGCCAATTACTGAAGGCAATAACCTAACAATCGCTTCTGTCATAGTTAAAGCCGCTACCTCTCCGCCCATCAATACAAATTCACCTAAGCTCAATTTTATATCAACATATTTTTCTACTCTAGCATCTACTCCTTCATACCGGCCACACACAAAAACAATATGCTTATATTTAGAAAGTTTGCCAGCCATTTTCTGATCAAACATTTTCTTGCTAGGTCCCAATAAAACAACTAAAGTATTTTTAGGTTTTTTCTTCCCCACGGCTTTTTTAATAGCTAAAACCAAAGGTTCTATTTTCATAATTAGACCTGCCAATCCCCCACCATAAGCCGCATCATCAACTGTTTTATGCTTATCCTTAGTAAAATCCCGAGGATTGATTACATTAACAACAACCTTTCTAGTGCGTTTAGCTTTATTTAATAAACCTTCTTTAAAAAAGTCTTTAATTAAGTCCGGAAAAATTGTAATAAAAGTTATCTTCATCCCGTTAGAGATAGGAAGCGCCAACGCTTCCGTATTATTAATATAGTGTACTTATTAGTCATTATATCTTGTTTAATAGTAGTTTATATATCGTATTAATTAGATTATCTCTAACGGGATAAATCTTCTTAATTATATCTTACCTTTCAACATAAATCCTTATCCAGAACAATTCATTATAAAAATATCCCTCTAATCGAGGGATATTATAAATTGATTATTTGCGGTGATTTACATTGATAAACAGACCAACAGTGATTAAAATTATGCTTATACCGTAGTAGGGATTTAGACTGTCAGTGCCCACTATGATAGAGAAAATAAACTGGGCAATTAAGATAAAACACAGCCCGCTTAACCAAACCCCCTGCTCTTTGTCTGATTTATCTGCAAGCTGGTTACCATAGGTATATACCAAAAAGCCTAACGCATTACCTAAAACCCCAATAATTGCTGCAAATAATATGGATTTGGGACTTGGAATATAAAAATGACCGTATATACTCACCCAAATTGTCGCATAAATCGCAGTAACTATAGAGATTCCAAGAGTAATCAGCCAGGGGCTATACTTCTGCCATTCACTCGTAATACTTATGTAGACACCTTGAGACATCCCAGCGAACAAACCCATACAAATAACGGGTATTATTAATGTAATACTGCTATCATTCCCCAAATATACACCCACACCTACCCCGATTATTGCCAAACAGATACCTATATAATACCTAGAAGCAATTTTTTTCTTAAAAATAATGTATCGGGAAAGCAAAGCAAATATTGGAAAAGAATAAGCAAGTATTGTGGTAAACGCTGGACCCTTTTCATATATCGCACCAAAAAATGCAAGAGAATACAAAAATGGCCAAAAGAAACCCAAGGCTGAGACTTTAAGATAATCCTTTATACCAAGAGGATTACGATCTGTGTCTTGAATTAAACTAACCCACTGCTTATTAACTAATATAATAAGCAATAGGCTAAAAACTGCAATCCAATTAACCCAAAGTGTTAATAGATCTCCAGGTATGCCAGATAATTTAGCACAACCCGGTACTATCCCCCACAATACCCAAATCAAAAAGAGGGGTAATAAAACGGACGGCTTATCGCCGTCCTGATTCTTTAATCTTAGCATTCAAATCAACTCCTTGATGTCGAAATACCATCAGCCTTCTGAGATGTTCACTTGTAGAAAAAGCTTCTTGCCCGCCTTAATACGACACGACTCTGTAATTGGAGTTTTAGGACCAGAGATTTTCTCGCCCCCTATCTGAATAGCTCCACCTTTACATCGTCTTCGTATTTCACTTTTTGTGTTGGGCTTAATAATATTCGCACCAACAAGAACTTCATCAAGCAAAGTACCCTTAGGTACTGTAACAATAGGGATTGATTCCGTATCTCCCTTACCCTCTCTAAAAAGTCGCCCTGCATCCCGCTGGGCTTTGTCTGCTTCATCCTTACCGTGAAGTGCAACAGTCATCTCATATGCTAATCTTTCCTGGAGCTCTCGGGGGCTGAGATCGTCATGAAGTTTGCTAATCTCATCAAACGGCAGATCAGTAAACATCTTGAACATTTTAAAAACCAACTCGTCAGGAGTTCCTACGATCTCTTGAAATAACCTGAAGGGCGATGTTTTCTTGGGATCTAACCAAAGAGGACCCTCTTCAGTTTTACCCATTTTCTGTCCCTGGCTTGTCTCAAGAAGGGGTTGAACGATGGTAAAAGCCGGTTTTTTACGCAACCGTTTGATAAGCTTTACACCTTCAAGAATGTTAGACCACTGATCCTTGCCGCCTACCTGAAGACAACAATTATACTTATCAAAAAGATAGAGAAAATCCCAGGCTTGAAGAATGGGATAGAGGAATTCAAGAAGAGAAAGGTTTTCTTCTGCTTCGAGTCTCTTAGCAAAAGTTGTTCGCTTAACCATCTCATTAACCGAGAAGTGTCTCGCGATCTCAACCATAAAATCTTCTAGAAGAGAAAACTTAGACAGCCAGTCATAGTTGTTAACCATCAAGGCTGCGTTTTCCCCACTGAATTTCAACAAACCCAATTTTTCCATCTGCGCCCTAATCTGTTGAGCATTTGATCTTACCTCTTCAGGTGTAAGACGCTTCCGAGCTGTAGTCTTGCCTGTTGGATCTCCAACAAGACCAGTAGCACCACCAAGCAAAAAAATCACTTTATGACCATGTTGTTGGAGAATGCGCAGGGCTCGAACAATAATCAAACTGCCGATATGTAAACTATCAGCAGAAGGATCAAACCCTGCATAAACTGTTACAGGCGGATGAGCGAGAAGCTTCTTAACTCCGTCCTCACCATTGGTCTCTTCGATGAAACCACGCTCTCTTAGTGCATTAAATGCGTCTTTTCCTAGTTTATCCATCTTGGTTTATAACCTCCGTGTTTTTTATGTTAAGGTACTTATATCCTTTTGTAAAGGATAACATAGCAGTATATATTTTTTAAAAAATACTGTCAAGAAAACTTTAAAAAATAAAAAAAGGCTGGTTTTATAAACCAGCCATGAAAAAATTACAACTTTTAAAATTGAAGTAAGCCTAATTCACTGTGTGCTAAAATAATTGCCTCTTGAAGATTATCTGCAGTTTTGCTCAGATGAGAATCAACACAAGCATGAAATTTCTGGGAAGGAGAAATTTCTAAATTGTGACTCAAAATTGAAGTAAGTAGTTCGATAAACTCTTTATCTTCAGTTTTATGCCCCACAATTGTGTGCAAACCATGTATTGCACGTTCTAACTCTACTTCTAAAACTGTCCTTGCAGATTCACTCACTATCTCACCACCATAATTCCTATACCATAATTGTCCGTTTATACCTTCTAACATTGCTACTTCTTTGTTTTGATGTACTTTAGACATTGGTATTAAATCTTCCCGATAAATTGTAGAGAAGTGTAACCTGCCGACATAAAACATCAAACATGCAATATCTTCCATTAAACTAGACTGTGTAGAGAGGGGCCGAAATTCAACAAGTAATTGCATTGGTTTATGATTAAGTTGAAACTTAATCCTGGCATCACGCCAATTCAAACCAACAGCTTTACTAAGAAATTCCTGAACCTTTAAAATATCTTCAAGGTTCTCATCGAGATTAGTATCCAAAATAAATGGATAAGCTCTTAAATCCCGAAAGTAGCTTTCCATATCTTGATGATAATCTTTAGGAAGGCCAACGCGAGTCATTTTACCAACTTCAATCTCTGTCTCGGTTCTTGTATCGTGATTGAGTTCCCAGATAACAAAACGTATGTCAGAAAATCCGGTATCAACTCCACCAAGATAGCGAGCATTCGAGGAGATAGCTACTGCGTAAGGACTGATCATAAAAGATCTGTTCAAAACATCAATAGCTTCTTCAAAGCTATAAACATCAATGGTTGTCTGGACAGCATTACAAAGACCGATAATAGCAGCGTCTGAAATATCAACTTTACTATTTCTGCCAAACTGAAGTAATCCATTTTGATCAGCTCTTTTCCTGTTGTGATTGTGAAAATCAGGAACCGTAATAAACTTCTCATTGCTTTCGGTCCTCTGATAATCTTGGGGGATAATCAATGGATGACTACCCATTCTTAATACCCCATAATCATTAGGTATTAATGAAATCAAAATCTCTTCAAGTGCACCCATGTGATCAACAAGCACCTTGATTCCGTCTTTCGAAATATTGATCGGTAAGGTTACAATTTCAATCTGACTCCCCCCTAACTCTTCTTTAAAATGATTGAACTTGTAACCAACTTTACGAGCATGAATATTAAGCTCTTTCACTAAGCGATCTCGAACCCTATAATCCAGCGCTTCCAGATTTTGCTGGGTTAGAAAAAGCTCGGTTTCAACACCAACAATCATACCCTCATCAGGTCTGGTGAAATTATCTGCTTGAAGATATTTCTCGATAATAATTTTAAAATATTCAAGCAACTTTTTCTCTCTTTGTTCTGAATTCGCAGGCATCAGAAGCATCTCCTTTTCTATTTGATATTGTTAAAAAACAAAAAAACTGCCTTCATCAGAAGCCAGTTGTAGAAGTCGAAATAATTTATTTATTAATTAAGTACTTCGGCACCTCGAAACTAACTTCTGACATCCAGAAATATAATAGCAATAATAGTAATAATTAAAATTAGTTTTAGCCATAAAAATCTTATATCTAATACTATAAATTCTAAATTTTGTTGTCAAGTTTTAAAAAGCCCCTTTTTAAAAAGAGGCTAAATATAGTCGAACAAAATCAACTTACAACCACCAGGTCTGCAACTCCTAAAACACGTTTTGTGTGACCCGCATCCTTTACGACTTCTTCATGGATACGAATCGGTTCAGGACCAGAAAACGCAAGGCCATTTCGAAGATCACTAACAAAGG
>CAYRIH010000001.1:9050-18414 GCA_964424375.1 uncultured Candidatus Saccharibacteria bacterium
ACTCGAACAATGACGTTGAATAACTCTCCGTTTTCTGATTCGCTGCCATTAATTATGTATTCTACTGCTTTTGTTGACGATCCTTTCATCGCACAAAGATAAAGAAGAATACCGATGTATGGCAACATCGCCTTACCGTGAATCTCGGATGCTTCACTGGGATAGATTCTGGGCATATGAGCATCGCCTTTGTAGATTAGATCATTTCCGAGCTGTACAACTATAGATTTTATTATAGGTACAGCCTTGTCCAGAGGAAGACTTTGAAATCCTTTGATTCCACCCCCCTCATCTATAGAAATGTCTATAATAATCCCATCAGTCTTCATACGCACTAAGGAAGAAAGATCTACTACTTCTGGAGCAAGACCTTTAGGATCAAAGGCAGTCAGAATTAAACCAGCAACACCCTCCAAATCAGCAGAAGGAACTACCCCGCTTTGTCGGATCTGTATATTTGGATAATGCCCAAACTCCTGAGAAAGTTTGTCACATTTATCTGAGAACTTTTCATACAATAGAATAGAAAGTTCTCTCCCAAATTGAGAATTAGCAAGCATTCGCTTCAGTGCCGAAACACCTGCTACTCCTCCTCCGGAAATAATAATTTTATCTCCAGATATCACTCGGGCAAGTACTTGGTCAGCAGCAATCTCTCCAGCAAATACCGACATAGAAGATCGCACCGGAACTTCAAAATTACCAGTGAGTTCCGGGGAACACTTCCCTATATAAGAACCGTCAAAAATCCCAGCAATCTTCTTATTAACAAGAAGATTGTATGTACCACAACCAGTCTCCAACACTCCAGTGTGGAGTGCGCCTATACGGATAAACGGACCAGGGATTCTCGATTCGTAATCAAACGGTTCTTTTAGAGAGTGTACTACCGATACAGCCCCGACACTTGAAATTTCTGATTCAGATATAATGGTCGCACCGGCTTCAATGTAATCTTCATTTGCAAAGCCAGCATCTACCCCCGCATTCTCAACAACATAGATTACCAGATTCATCCCAGCACCTAAGCTCCATTGTTTTAGAGCTCTTATCTGATCTGGTATAATCCCTACTCTACGTTCTTGATTGGAAGTACCTTCATCTAAATGCCGATCAGTTCCAAGAAGAAAAACAACATCGGAGGCATCCTTGATTCTCGACACTTCGGGCAAAGTATGATTATAGCCCGAATAGTCATCATTATCTTCCATTGTAATTCACCTCTGTCAAAGTGTTTTATCTGGTTATGTACAAAATAAGGTGGTGGGGGAGGCGAGATTCGAACCCGCGAAGGCGTTGCCAACGGTTTTACAGACCGCTCCCTTTGACCACTCGGGAACTCCCCCAAAACCCACCTTAAGGATTCGAAATTAAAACAAATACAGAAGTTTTACAAAACAGCTGTAAATAAATTATATTGTTAAGGTAACTTAATGGACTCTTTAAAATACCAAAATTAAAAGTCCCCGTCAAATAAATTATATATAAAAAAAATTAAAATCTCATTATTTCTTTGTAGATTTCAGTATATTTTTTGAGTAAATCAATAGAGGTATATTCATCTGGTTGGTGGCATTGCTCGTGGATTCCAGGACCAAAGATTACTACTTTACCAAACTGAGAAAAGATTGCTGCTTCATTCCAACCATAAGAAACTTCAAATTTCTTTTTGCCAAAAGTTTTGTGTGCTAAATCAGCAATCTTCTTTACTAACTTATCAGACTGCTTAGTACTAAAAGATTCTCCACTAAATTGTATGGATACTTTTGCATCTGGCACAGTCTTTTGAATAATTTTTTTAGCTCTTTCAATTTCTTTTTTTAAATCTTCGCTGGGAAGCAAACGTCTATCAATAGTAAATATACAAAAATCAGCAACACTGTTTACATTTTGTCCGCCCTGGATTTGACCAATATTTTGAGTAGAGTAACCATATAAACTATCAGGTTTCTTTTTGTCTAAATTAGCTTCTAGTTTAATCAATTCACCCATAATTTTATGGGCTTTGTAAATAGCACTATTCTTTAAATTATTTTTGTAAGTGGTCCTGCTACCATGAGCAGTCTTACCAGTAGTCTCAATCTTGAGAGCAAAGCAAGCTTTCTGGCCAATAGTAATATTACCAGTACTAGGTTCAGGAATAATAATCTCTGCATCCTTTATATTAAAAGTGCCTATGATTTCTAGTATTTTTTTTCCGCCAGTACCCTGATCTTCTTCATCGGCATCAAAAATCAAATAAATATCTCGCTTGGGTTTCTTAGTTTCCAGTCCAGCTATGATCATGGCAACTAAACCAGCTTTCATATCAGAAGTGCCCAGGCCATAGAATTTATCGCCAAGAATTTCTGGCTTTAAGGGATCTCTTTTCCAGCCAGAAGGGTTAATAGTGTCAGTATGACCTGCGAAGATTATTGGATTATTGGAAGTTTTACCTTTAATCTTAATTATTAAATTATAGAGATCTAATTTATCCTTTTTATATTTCTGCTCAGTAATTTCAGCTTTACCTATAAATAAACTTTTTATATAGGTAACAATCTCTTTATTAGATTTGGAATTGCGTGAATCAATACTCACTAATTTCTTCAAAATTTCTACTGCATCGTTTTTTTTCATAAAAAATACTCTTTAAAGAAATCATTAATTAAGTCCGGAAAAATTGTAATAAAAGTCAGTTTCATCCTCTTAAGTATATCTTATTCTAAAGTTATTTATTAAACGGTTCTGCTGTACAGCAGAACCGTTTAATTTTTGTTTTTATCTAGTTAAAATTACTCCTCTGAGAGTTCCTTCAGATCATCCTTAGTGGTAGTCTGAGGAGCTTCTTCTGCCTCTTCATCACTGGTAGCAGATGGTTTAGCACCACCCTCATCACTACCTTCCGGCTCAATAATCTTCAGATTGATCCGAGCATTGGTCTGTGCCCCTAAAACTCTTAAAAGAGTTCTAATAGCCTTGGCTGTGCGTCCCTCTTTGCCGATAACTTTACCCATATCAGCTGGATCAACAGACAATTCAATCAAAACCCCCATTTCGTCAACCTTGCGATCAACTTTAACTTCGTCTGGATTGTCGACAATAGCCTTAACTACATATTCAATGAAATTCTTATCATTGTCAGCCATAATAATCTTCCTCCAATTACTCTTAATTAATATATTTATTCTAATATACTAGTCGTTTTCTTTTTTATTATCGTTAGCAGATTTATCCACTTTAGTTTCTGGCTCTTCTTTTAGATCTTCTGTCTTAGTTTCATCAGCATCAACAGAAGTTTTTTCTGGCTTAACTTCTTCTGTTTTATTTTCTTCTGTTTTAGATTCATCTACCTCCACTTTAGCGACAGTCCCTTTTTCTGTTTTAGATTCTTTGGGTTGATCTTCATCTTTTTTGCTTTTCTTAGGTGGTTTCTGCTTTTGAATAATTGGCAAATCAAAACCAACCTTATTCAGCAATTTAGCAACAGTGTTACTGGGTTTAGCTCCTTGAGACATCCAATATTCAACTCTTTCTTTATTAACCAAAAGAGGTTGATCTTGGGCTATGGAATTATAGGTTCCCACTGCCTCAACAAATTTTCCATCCGTAGGTTTACTATGTTCAGCAACTACAATCCTATACATAGGATGGTTGCGTCTACCTTTACGGGATAATCTAATAACAAGCAATTTCTTACCTTATCTGAATTATTTTATAATACAAGTCAGAGATTACCGTAAATAACCCATTTCTGTCAACCCCATTCCAATTTTTGGGGCAGTCGTAATAGAGTAATTCATCATTTCATCTATTAGTGGTAATCTATTATCTCTTAATAATAATTCGGGAAAAACTGAGATTGAGTAAAATTCTTGCCTCAGAAAGCAAAAAATGCATATACTATATAAGTATGGCAGCTCAACCAAAGAAAAAAATTAGTCGCGTTCGGGGTAGAACTAGAAGAGCTCATAACAAAATTGTCCTTCCAAAGCTCTCTAATTGTCCAAAATGCCGGGCGCTCATACCACCTCATATTGCCTGTCCAGAATGTGGTTTTTACGGTAGTAAAAAGATATTGATTACTAAAACTGACAAACATATAGATCAAAAACTAAAAGAAGAGAAAAAAACTGCCTCTAAACCAAAACCATCTCCAAAACCTGCAAAAGACACAAAAAGCCAAGAATCTCAAGATTCCTCCCTCCGGGCCGGAGACCCTAAAGGGCCAGAGGCGACTTCTCCGCCAGCTGGCGGACGAGACACCAAGGAAAATAAAAAATAAACTTGATAATACTAAAATTATAAATTTTATATGGCTTCCAATAGACATTTTGCCAGAATTACTTTAATGCAAAGTTTATATGAATATCTACAGCGGGATGGAGATTTAGTTAAAATTGTAAATCGCAATGCCGGCAAATATAATTTTGAAGACAATAATTTAAAATTTATTAAAAAAATTGGTAAGGGCGTCAAAAAAAACTTAGTAGAGATTGATAAAATTATCAGTATTTCTGCCCCAGAATGGCCCATCACTCAAATTGCTCAAGTTGACTTATCTATCCTCAGACTCGCTATATTCGAGCTGATTTTTGATGATGAGGTACCACCTAAAGCAGTTATCAATGAAGCAGTCGAATTGGGCAAAGCCTTCGGTGGAGAAAACACCAGTAAATTTGTTAATGGAGTATTAGGAACTGTTTATCGTAATTCCGAGAAATACGAAGAAGAAACCGACAAAGAAACTCCCGATAAAACCAAGCCTAAATCTAACAAAAAATAACTTCTATAAATTATGGATGACTCACAGACATTAGAAACAGAACTTAAAATCAAATTTAAGAATAAAGATTTACTTCAACAAGCCTTCATACATCGATCTTATCTTAATGAGAATGATTTCTATTTAGGAAATAATGAAAAATTAGAATTCTTGGGTGACGCCGTGCTTGAATTAATTGTTACTGATTATCTATACCAAAAATTCCCTAATAAAAATGAAGGAGAACTAACCGCTTTACGTTCTGCGCTAGTCAAACGACAAACTCTAGCTCAAGTTGCCGAGGAATTAAAATTTCATAAATACTTAAAGCTCAGCAAAGGTGAAGCTAAGACAGTTAATAATCAAGTTGCTATCTTATCTAATACCGTAGAAGCCCTTATCGGCGCCCTCTATTTAGATACTGGTTTAGAATCTGCTAAAAAGTTTATTAAAACTTATCTATTGCCCAAGCTTGATTCTATTATTGAATCCAATTTATATATTGATGCTAAAAGCCAACTTCAAGAAATTATTCAAGAAAAAAATGGATTAACTCCCCATTACAAAGTTATCCAAGAATCGGGCCCTGATCATGATAAAAAATTTGAAGTCGCTGTTTATGCTGGAAATCAAGAATTAGCTCAAGGCAGTGGCAACTCTAAACAAGCCGCTCAAACTGACGCCGCCAGCAAAGCCCTAAAAAACCTTTAACTACCACTACTGATCCACATTAAATCCAGCTGCCTTAATATGTCCGCCGCCGCCAAAAACTGCTGCTAATTTGCTCACATCTACATTTGGATCCTCAGTACGCAAGCTACCCTTAAACCCTTGCTCTCTTTCTGATAATAACATAGTAGCTTTCATTCCTGGGACAGTATTCATTAAATCAATCACCCCCTCTAAATCAGCCATAGTAGCACCGGATTTCTCTAAATCTCTTTGAGTAATAATAGAAAAAATCAGACCTAATTCTCTGTCTTGCTTAATTTTATTTAGAGTTGTTCCCCATAATTTAAGCTGAGGAATACTCTTGTCAAGATACACATTTTGAGTAATCTTGCCTAAACTGGCCCCCTTTTCCATTAATTGACTAGCTATATTAAAAACCTCTGCAGTAGTATTGCTGTGCTTAAAACTACCTGTATCTGTAGACAAGCCTGTCATTATACAAGTAGCCGCATTTTTGGATAATTCAATTTCCCATTCCTTAAATATATAAAATACCAGTTGAGCGCTGGATGATGCCTGAGAATCAATAATGTGCAAACCTGGAGAAAGATTCTGTTTTGCATGATGATCAATTATTATTAATGATTGAGGCCAATCAATATTTAGTTCATCATCTTCAAAAAACCCCGTTCGACTCCAACCGCCGCAATCAATCATTACGACCACATCAAAATCCAAAGGTGAGAAATTATCTTTGACAGTAAAAAAATATGGCAGATACGAAAACGCTTCTGGAAGAGTATCTATAATTGATACTTCTACTTGCTTATTCAAACCACACAAAGCAATACGCATAGCCAAACTAGAGCCTATGGCATCACCATCAGGTTTCTGGTGGGTAACAATTAATATCTTTGAAGCTCTAAGAATTATATCCTTAAATTTTTGAATCTTTGTCTTCAGAGCTTTTGATATCATCTAAAATACTTTCTACTTTATAACGTTGCTGGGGATCTTTATCTAAATACCATAAAATCTTAGGTACTCGTTTCATTAAAAGTTTTTTATAAAGTAACGATTGAATTAACTTAGACTTTTTAGTCAGGCGTTTAAATATTGTTTCTTGATTCTTTTCTCCAGTAAAACTCACCCAAATTTTAGCCTGTGATAGATCCCGACTTATCAATATATCATTAATTGAAATAAAACCCACGCCAAAACCTGATCCTTCTTTAATAAAGATCTCTCCTAAAATCCGTTGTAATTGGCTCTTGACCCGTTGTAATCTTAAATTCATGTGATAATTTTGGCTTTCAAATGTTCTACTTTAACAAATTCTACCCTATCTCCTTCCTTGACTTTTGAACTCATCTCTACCAAAAACCCAAAATCACCATCTCTGGCTGTTTCCACATCATCAATCATAAGTTTGATGCCTATTACTACTCCTTCACCCACAAAACTATCGCCCCGATATGCCCGAAATAGATAATCTTTATGAACTGTTCCTTTTTTAACCTTTACACCAATAATTTTTTGCTTGGGAGTACTTCTAAATATCTTTAAAACTTCTCCCTCTGCTTCAATATCTTCAACTTTTTCAAAACCAATTGACTCTATTAATAGCTTAGCCAAATCATCAGTCAATTCATAAATAATATCATAGGTTATAACTTTAATCTTTTCTTTGCTTGACATTTGATTTGCTCCTGGCGAAACATTTACTTTAAAACCAATAACAAAAGCCTTGCTTCCTTGAGCTGATAGAATATCCGATTCATTTATATTGCCAACACCACTAGATATTATAATTACGCTCCCCCCTCTATCGGTCTTTATTAGACTAAGTTGATCAACTATAGCCTGCAGTGAACCTTGGGTGTCAGCTTTAATCACTACATTTAAATTCTTAGTTTTTTGAGCTTTAATATGATCAGTCAAAGCATCAAGTACACTTTTGGTAACCACTACTCTGTGAGTAGATGAAATTCTATTGTTAGCAGCTTTTGTTCTAGCAATTTTTTCACTATCTACTACTATTAACATATCCCCAACTTGTGGAACGGCCGAAAATCCCGTGATACTTACTGGCATTGAAGGTAGAGCTTCCTTGATTCGCTTTCCATTATAATCCTGCATAGCTTTAACTTTGCCGTAAACTCCACCCACTACGAAATTATCTCCCACCAATAATTTTCCAGCCCGCACTATAATAGTAGCCGATTGGCCTATTTTAACATCGTGCCGAGCTTCAATAATTATTCCTTTAGCTTTGCCGGTTTGGCGAGCAGTTAATTCAGCTATTTCGGAAGTTAAATTAATTAAAGTTAATAAATCATCCATACCTTTGCCAGTTTTAGTCGATACCGCCGCTAAAGGAACCTTGCCGCCCCATGACTCTGTTAATATGCCATACTCACCCAACTGTTGCTTAACCTTTTCAATATCAGCACCCGGCTTATCAATCTTAGTTACCGCTACAATAATGGGCACACTAGCAGCCTGGGCTAATTTTATGGCCTCTATAGTTTGAGGTTTAACTCCTTCTTCAGCCGCAACTACTAAAACTACTACATCTGTTACTTTAGTTCCTTGTGCTCTGATGGCACTAAAGGCTTCATGACCAGGAGTATCCAAAAAAGTAATTATTTGACCTTTGTAATCAATTTGATAAGAACCAATATGTTGAGTGATGCCACCTGATTCCCCCTCAGCAACTTTGGTTTTCCGAATATAATCCAGTAGAGAGGTTTTTCCATGATCAACATGCCCCATAACTGTAACAATTGGGGCTCTGGAAGAAACTTCACCTTCTTCTTGGTCTTGATCTATTAATAATTCTTCGTTTGATTTGTCTTCTACTGCCTCAAACCCAAAATCATCAGATATGATGGCCGCCGTTTCAAAATCTATACTATCATTAATAGTAGCCAAAACCCCATTGGATAATAGTTGTTTAATAACTTCTGTTACTGGACAATTCAAAATTAAAGCTAAATCTGACACTCTAATTACAGAAGATATATTTATTATCTTTTTAGCTTGGTCTAGATTGTCTGCTTTATCATCATTCATAATTTACAAACCCTCAAAAAATAATTAACTGTTCAAAATTGGCAATAAAAACTGCAAATATTTTCTGCAGTTATTTAAAATAATGATTTTAGCTTTAAGATATTACCCTAGCAATATATAATTTACTTTAAAGCTTCAATAATTTTGGCTGCAGACTTTTCGCCGATACCCTTAATAGCTCTGATATCTTCCTGAGATTTAACTTTAAGAGCATCTATATTTTCAATGCCGGCTTCTCTTAATTTTCTAATTAAAGCATCACTCAAACCTAACGATGACAAATCAGACAATTTGCTCGAAACAGCTTTTTTGCTAGACTTTGGTGCCGTCGTCATAGCCTTAAGTGATAAGCCAAAACGATGACTTTCTGGCTCTATATCAATAACTTTTAACTTCACTTGTTGGCCTAACTTAACTACATCCATTGGATCAGCCACATGATCAAAAGATAATTCAGAAATATGTATTAAGCCATCTATTTTATTATCCACTTTCACAAATACACCAAACGGCATAATTTGAGTAACCTCTCCTTGAACCACTTGTCCTGCCTTATAACCCTTAATTAACTCAAGCCATCTATCTTCCTGCAATCTTTTTATACTTAAAGAAATCTTATCCCCTTCAATACCAATCACTTGAACTTGGATTTTATCTCCAACTTTTGCATGATTTCTAGGATCATCAACTTTACTCCAACTGATTTCTGAAATATGTACTAATCCCTCTAAATCCGCAAAATTTACAAATACACCAAAATCTACCACCCCACTTACTTTACCAGTTAAAATTTCACCTACTTGAATACTGGAGGTCATCTCATCAAATTCTTTTTGATGATATTTTTTCATTTTATCAATATTATGATAAATA
>CAYRIH010000001.1:18424-19566 GCA_964424375.1 uncultured Candidatus Saccharibacteria bacterium
CAATTTATTGATACTTTTATCAAAACCAATGATTTTAATTTCCAGCATTTGATTTTCAAATTTAGATAATTTGCTGAGTATTTCGTCTTTATCATTACCTACTCTAGGATAATGAGCTGGAGTTAATTGAGAAACTGGCAAAAACCCTCTAATGCCTTCTGATTCCACAATCAAACCGCCCCGATTAGCTTCTACCACTTTAGCCTTAAATACTTCTTGGGTATTATACTTAACTTCTAAATCATTCCAGCCTTTATTTTTCAAAGCCTCTCTCATGCTCAATAATACAAATCCCTCATCATTTTCTGGTTCTACTACAGAGGCTGTAATTTTATCCCCCTTTTTATAATCTGGCATAGCAATGCCAGCCTCCATTAATTCTCTATTGGAAACAATACCAACAAACTTGCCTTTGTGAATATCCACCCATACACGATTACCGCTGGTAGAAACAATTTCCCCTTCTACCAAATCCCCGGTTTTCAGTATGCCTAAATCCCCTGCTTTCTCCAGTAACTGAGCCATCTTATGTTTTGTATCCTTGGTTTGTATCATTGATTACAATTTCTCTATTAAACTTACTGATATACTATATAAAAAAATACAGCTCCTGGTCAATGTTTCTACTTCTTTTTACGCCGTCTTCTAAAATAATAAGATTTAGAAATCTGAGTTTGTTGTTCAGCAATTTTCAATGGCAGAATCTTTTTTTGAAAATATAACAAATACCCAGCCCAAGCCAATGTCCCTATACATAACAACACCGGCCAGAGACGCCAATTAAAATAGCGGATGCCCTCATATCTAAAAAACAATAGGAATAGTCCAACTAGAGAAATTACAAAACCTAAATTAACCCAACTGAAATATAACCATCTTCTTTGCCCAGACAATCTTTTGTTGCGGGATAATTTAAAACTGGCTACAAAACTAACAAAAAAAATCAGTAATAATCCAGCCAAGACTACCCAAAATCCAGGAAAAACAAACCCCACCAAACTGTCAAAATAATAACTAATTTTAAGTAACGACATTATTTTTTACCTCTTTTTTTAATATTCCCTTTACTCAAACGACTTTTGATTGTATCTTTTTTAGATTTGCCAAATAACCTCCACCACATTTCTCTATCAGATCTAGAC
>CAYRIH010000001.1:19576-70355 GCA_964424375.1 uncultured Candidatus Saccharibacteria bacterium
GTTTTAGATTTTCTAACTTTCTGACTAGGTTTTATTTGACGGCGACTAAAACTAGAAACTTTTGTTATTTTCTGAGTTTTTGCTTTGGCTGGCTTCTGGGATATAGAAGTCTTGTTTTTAACAATTTTTTGAGTTTTGCCAAGTTTGGCTTTGGCACCAAAATCTGTTTTGTTAATCTGTTTTTCTTTGTCATTTTCAACAACGTCAACAACCGCCTCATCTTTATTTCTAGCCACTAAAATAGTAAATGATGCAACCTTGTCATTACCCTTAAGACGCATTAAGGTTACTCCTTGAGTTACTCTACCCAATATTGGCACACTGGCAAGCTTTAACCGAATAACTTGACCGTTACGAGAAGTAATAATTAAATCTGCCCTTAAATCTTTTTCTATAACTTCAGCACTAACCACTTTCCCAGTTCTACTAGTGATATTAATTGTCTTAATACCTAACCCCCCCCTCCTATGTAAAGTATACTGAGTTAAGTTGGTTCGTTTACCCAAACCCTGGCTGGAAATAATTAACACACAATATTTATGGTCACTTCTAGCTACATCAGCTGCTACTACTTCATCTCCAGCCCTTAAACGTATACCCCGCACTCCTCTAGTGCTGCGACCCAAAAGACGTACATCTTTTTCACTGAAATGAATTGACTGACCTTCTTTGGTAATAATAATCACCGAATCATTAAGGCGGGATTTTTTAACCCAAGCTAGTTCGTCACCGTCATCTAATTTAATAGCAATTAAACCAGATAAACGAATGTTGGCATATTTATGAGCAGCGGTTTTTTTAATAACTCCTCGCTTGGTAATCATAATAAAATTATCATCTGGTTTATAAGCAGACATAATCAAAATGCCTGTCACTAATTCTTCTGGGGCTAATTGAATTAGATTTACCATTGCTATACCTTTAGCAATCCTAGAAGCTTGAGGGACTTCATATACTCGTTGTTTAAATACCCGACCACGATTAGTGAAGAACAGGATATCATCATGGTTTTGGGCAACTTGAATCTTTTCAATTTGGTCCTCTTCTTTAGTGGTCATCCCAATTATTCCCTTGCCACCACGTTTTTGGGCTTGATAAGTAGCAGTTGGCTGACGTTTAATATAGCCACCTTTAGTGATAGTAATAGCTACTTCTTCATTAGGCACAAGATCTTTCTCACTAAAATCTCCTAGGGTTTGTTTAACTACCTTAGTTCTCCTTTTGTCCCCGTATTTATCAGATAATTCTATGGATTCTTCTTTAATAATAGCCATAATTTTTTTAGGATCGGCTAAAATAGCTTTCAATTCTTTGATTGATTGTTGCTTTGCTTTATACTCATCCTCAACCTTTTGTTGCTCTAAGCCAGCCAAAGCCTGTAAACGCATCTCTAGTATGGCAGTAGTCTGAATTTCAGTTAGCTTAAACTTCTTCATTAAATTAGCATGGGCATCCTCTTTAGTTTTAGACTTTTTGATAGTAGCAATAACTGCATCAAGATTATCTAAGGCAATTTTCAAACCTTCTAAGATATGAGCTCTGTCTTGAGTTTTATTTAGATCGTATTGAGTCCGGCGAGTTACAACCTTTTGACGATGGTCAATAAAATGCTGTAGAGCAGATTTAAGATTTAAAACACTAGGCTGAATTCCATCTACCAACGCCAGCAAATTCACATGAAAGACAGATTGCATCTGGGTTAGTTTAAACAATTGATTAAGCACTTTCTTGGGATAAGAATCCTTCTTTAAATCTATGGTTATCCTTATACCATCTTTATCGGATTCATCTCTCAAATCAGCTACGCCAACAATCTTTTTACTCTTAACTAAATCAGCTATCTTTTCTACTAAACTGGATTTATTAACTTGATAGGGAATTTCGGACACTACAATACGAAAACCACGATTGGTATCTTCTATTTCAGCTACTGCTCGCATAACAACCCTGCCTTTTCCAGTCAGATAAACTTGCTTAATCTCGCTAGGATTATAAATTATGCCGCCAGTGGGAAAATCCGGACCTTTGACATGCTGTATTAAATCATCAATTGAAGCATCTGGATTATCTATCAATACAACTACTGCATTTATTAATTCTATTAAGTTATGAGGCGGAATGCTGGTTGCCATACCTACAGCAATACCAACAGTTCCATTTAGTAATAGTTGAGGTGCCTTAGCAGGTAAAACTTTAGGTTCTCTTTTGGTGCCATCATAGTTATCCATAAAATCAACTGTATCTTTATCGATATCAGCCAGTAACTCCTCGGCGATGCGAGTCATTCTAGCTTCTGTATAACGATAAGCAGCCGCACTATCACCGTCTACTGATCCAAAGTTACCCTGGCCGTCCACCAAAGGATATCTCATAGAAAAATCTTGTGCCATGCGTACTAAAGTTTCATATGTAGCTAAATCACCATGGGGATGATATTTACCTAAAACTTCACCAATCACTGTAGCACATTTGCGATATTTGACAGTAGAACGCAGACCCATTTCTCCCATAGCATATAATACTCGCCGATGAACTGGCTTTAAGCCATCACGAACATCCGGCAGGGCCCGGCCAACAATTACACTCATTGCATAACTAAGATAAGACTGTTGGATTTCCTCCTCTAAAATACGAGGCTGAATATTACCTAAAGTATCTTTATCTGGTTGGTCTTTCATTTTATTATTAACTCTATTTAATTTATATTACCTTACTAATAAACCAATGTTTGTCTATAAATACACATTAAAATCAATTTAAAGCAATTCCCCTACTGCTGGTACAGGCGGGCAAAATAGAAACTAAACCCCATAACTGCTAGAAAATTACTAATTCAGAATTTTTAGGAACTAAACAGTGCCCCAGGAATCAATTTGCCAATTGCTATCTCGCTCAAGCAGTATAAACAAACGATTCTGAGAAAAAGCATTGCCATCTGGTGTTTCTTTTTCTAGTTTAGCATCAATTTCTATCTTGGCATCCCCAGTTTTTCTAATACCCAATATCTTAAAATTGTTTATTTCTGACAAATCTTCTAATACCGTTGCTGGATTAAATTCGACTTCCGCCTCCGTAGTTAAATAAACTGCCATAGCATTACCATCCCTATCCATATATGCTTGCATAAATTTAGTTACTATTCCAGAGGCTACAGATTTTTGAGCTTCCTCTTTAGAAACCAAAGTTTGCTTGTCATCTAAGTAAATTTGAACTAAATCTTCTATCTCTTTTGACATATCAAACAATTCCCTAGATAGACTAGCCTGAATAACATCATCTTTATCTGCTACTAGTAAATTATCGTAAGCTTCATTCATTCGATTACTTAATTCTTCCAATTCTTCAACTTCTGATATATCCTCGATTAAACCACTTTCACCTCTATCAAGTAATCTTTGCAATTGACGCAGATAAGCTATATATCCATCCAAAAAACTATTCAGCCGACTAACAAAAACATTACCCGAAAAAACATAACTTTTAGATCCTTGTAAATTATAGAATATATCTCTTAACTCTCGATTTACTCCACCCAAAGTATCCGAAAAACTCCCTTTATTTCCAGCTACTAGACTTTCAAAATCATCAACTTGAGCAAATGCATCAGTCAACTCCATAGTAACCAATACTACTTCGTTCCAATTATCCCTCACGCTTTGCTGACTGGCACTGCCGCGGCTTTGATAAGTATAGTAATAATATGAAGCCAAACTGCCAATCATAATTACCAAAACTGCCACAAAAATAGCAATTAATATGCCAAAAGTTTTGGGCCGAGTTGCTTTTTGGATCTCTTCGACCTCTTGTTCAATGATTTCCATATTGTCTTCAGATTGTTCATCTGAAGTGTCTAAATTTTTCTCTTTAGGCATACAAATCAGGTTTAAAACAGATTTATTATACCTGTTTATACCTGCTTTTTCAATCAAATTAAAGCTGTATCAACTTCCCTTTTGGGCTAATGCACCTTACTTCACATTCTAATTTAACATTCGTTACCTTTTTGACTTTTTTAACTACCCGATTAGCTAAATCAATAATATCTTTAGCCTTAGCCAACCGCCAATTAATAATATGCCCAGAATGTTTATTAGAGATTCTAGCTCCTTCCACGGTAAAACCCCGCATGCTCGATTTATCGATTAATCGCCAAGCCGCTGTTGATTTAGGATTCTTGAAAAAACTGCCAGCTGACGGTGCATGAGGATGCTTTGATAAACGCAGTTCTTTTTCTTTTTGGATAGCTCGCAATATATTAACTTGTTTATCTTTTACTAACTTTAATTTAGTCCTCAAAACTATTAAATGAGGCTGGGTTTTTAATCCAGAATGTCGATAGCTAAATTTTAAATCCACCGATTTCATTTTAATTAACCTGCCAGTTTTAACATTAAATACATCTGTGCTAACTAAATAATCACCAATTTCATAACCATAACAACCCGCATTACCCACAACAGCACCCCCTATACTGCCAGGGATATTAGCCAAAAAATTTAATCCCCCCAAATTATTTTTGGCTAATTCAACTACCAAATGATTAAGTTTACATCCCGCCGCTACTACCACTAGTTGCCTTTTTTTATTTATTTGAATGCTGTCGGCTATATAATGGAGCACTAACCCTCTAAAACCTTGGTCAGTAAAAAATACATTACTGCCACCACCCAAAATAAAATATGGAATATGCAGTTGGCTGGCTAGTTTAATTGCATCAACCAATAATTCTGGGCAATCAACATCCATAAATAAATCAGCCGGACCGCCAACTCTAAGAGTGCAGTAACGCGATAGTTTAATGTCTTGCCTAACAAGGTTCTTAAATTTTCTGATAAAACTTTTATATTTGGATACCATATTTTAATACCCTACTGGTTACCAGCCTCAATCAGCCAATTATGTAAATGCTGGGTGGCTATTACATCATCTTCGTTATAATCAATGATATCCTGCAAAACTTGCTTATCTTGTGTCTCTAACCATTTTTCGTACCAAAAAATACTTTGGGCCCCACCAGCTTTTTGATGCCGCCACTTATAATTAATAAATCTGGATTTAGCTAAATCTTTAACTGAATAAAAATATAATGGAAATATTACACTATTTTTGACTATCTTAAAAAGATCAACTAATCTATCTTTAAATATCTCTAATTCTTTTGAGCCACCATATCTTTCTTCCAATTTTTTAATCACGGCTTTTTCATAATTAGCATAGTGATAGACTATATAATCATTAGGTAGTTCTTTAAGCCACACCAAAAAAGCTTTCCACATTTGCTTTTCATCTTCCGGCTTTTGCGCCAAAAAATATTTAAATTTTTGTTCATTGCCCAGCCAAAAACCAAACATATACTCAACTTCCAATAAAGGATCTCCTTCAATGTCAAAATATATTTTATAGTCAGCTGATGGAATTTGTAGTTTACTCAACCATATTAACTTATCATCTTTAAGAGACTGGGCTTGCAGAACAATCCTTTTCCAGGTGGCAGTAGCAATACCAAATTGCGGCGTTGTACAATCCAAATTAGCTACTTCATTAACCGTCTCAATACCAGCATCTCTTAACTTATATAAAGTAGTATCACGAATGTTATAAATTAAAGCAGCATCATTAACTTTTTTGCAATCACTAAGACATATATGCCCCCAGGGTGTCTGCTTACAAGCACTACGACAATGTAAATCTGGTTTCCGGCCTGCCAATACACTTAAAATTTGATTTACCCGATCGTACATTTTGGATAACAGTTCTTCTGTAATCTGTAAATCAAGCCTCTTTTTTTCCTTATTAATAATTACTGCTTGATCTGGCAATTTATTTTGAATATCTTTTAAGACCCTAGCGTAAAAGGCCAACTGATACTCATGATCAAGTTTAATTTTTTTACTGCTTTTAATATCAACTGGCACATAAAACCAGTTGCCAAGTTTGGATTTGCCCGGCATTTTTTCTAATAAATCTGGTCGGCCGCGCCAGATATTTCCATCAATTTCAGTTTCAATTGCCCCTTGATAAATCCTATCTACACCTTGTTCCATCAATTGTCTGGTAATTTTAAAAGCTTTGCTAGGATCCTTTTCATCAACTTCTTTAAAATCTAAATCTTTTATATAATCTTTCTCATGTAAAACACCCTGCTCCATCAATTTAAGCGCTAATTCAGGCAATTCACCTTTAAGATTTGGGTCTGTATAAAGATTATGCCAAAGCCATGCTGGGCACATAGAATACTGCACAAACAAAAATGGAGAAACAACTAATTTACTTTTTGACCCAAGCATATTACCTACAGTTTATGCCTATCCCCTGAAAATTCATAATTAAAAATTTTCTCTACTTCCCCAGCATTTTGACAGGCCATCAATTTTATTCTTAATTGTTTAGCCCCATCAAAACCCGACACATAAGCCTTAAAATGCTTTTTCATATTATCAAACGGTTTTCTGCCACCTAATAATTTCTCATAAAGCTTAGTATGTTCAATTAGAACTTTCAATTTATCTAACAAAGTAATTTTACTGGGATTTTTTTTCTTATTAAAAAACCAAGGATTGCCAAATACTCCGCGACCAATCATT
Source organism: uncultured Candidatus Saccharibacteria bacterium (assembly GCA_964424375.1). GTDB lineage: Bacteria > Patescibacteriota > Kazan-3B-28 > Kazan-3B-28 > UBA10110 > CAYRIH01. Next base: position 26,161 of record CAYRIH010000001.1, read on the forward strand.
ACTCCATCAACATCATATTTTTCAGCTTTTCTGTATGCCTCCGTTAAACTCTTAACATCACCATTCCCTATAATTAATGGCATTTTTTCTGGTGGAACTTCCTTTCTAATATTTTTTATAACTTGTCCTAGCATCTTCCAATCGGCTGGTACTTTGGACATTTCTTTCTTGGTGCGAGCATGAACAACAATAACAGCTGGCTGAGCTTCAATTAAATGATTTAACCAATTAGCCAAATCTTGATTGTTGTAGCCTGTCCTAGTCTTAATTGATATCGGCAATTTTCCAGCCCCACGCTTAGTTTCACAAATAATTTCTTTGGCCAGTTCTGGATTTTTTATTAGAGCCGCTCCAGCTCCTTGTTTGCAAATAGCTTTGTCGGGGCAACCCATATTAATATCTATACCATTAAAACCAAGTTTTTTAATCAATTTGGCGCACTTATAAAAATGTTTTGGATTGGATCCAAAAATTTGGGCTACAATTGGCCGCTCTGCTTCTGTATATTTTAAGTTAATCTCCAAATTTTTTCTGCCTTCTTTGGAACATAATCCATCACAAGCCACAAACTCAGTCCACATTACATCTGGTTTACCATATTTAGCAATAATCAAACGATATGCGGCATCAGTAACATCTGCCATGGGTGCTAAAGCCATAATAGGCTTATTCAATTTATCCCAAAATCCCCTATTCATACATATCTTGTAACATAAAATACTCTGCCCGCACAACAGAGCAAAAGAAAACCACCATATTTCAGGTGGCTAGATGAGTGCGTAGAAAAAATTTAAGATACAAGTGAAGACACCAATAAAATTTTTAAGCCTTCTACAAATTGATGAAAGACTTTTAGTCCATCAGGATCGTCCCCAAAAATTTCCTCCAATTCTTTGTTAATAAATTCTTCTGTGTCATCATGAATTGTAATACGGACCTTAGTGGTTATCCCATCCTCACTATACGAATCAAAATGACCAGATTCATATAACATCCACATTACAGTAAACAAATCACTGCTATAAGGATACGCTCCCATCACAGCAAAATGCATTTCTTGTAAAGGATGTAACTGTTCGCCTAATTCTTGTTGCAAGTTAAATATGGTTCGATGAAGTAATTCTTTGTCAGAAGAAATCCAGCAACCATACTTAAGCGCCAATTGTTTGAAAGCTAGACCAAGCAGCTCGCTGGCTGTTACTTGTTCTTTCACAGGTTTTTTCACTCCTTTTTTGATTTTTAAAGTCCAATGCTACTCTCAAGATATCACCCATAAATATAAAAAGCCACTACAAGTTTGAGTGGCTTAATATCAGACAACCAACTGAATAAACACATTAACAAAATGTACACAAATTAAGATTATTCCTACAATGAACACTACCGAACAAAATATAATGACTGAAATTTGAACCTTGATCCATGTCATTATAGAACTGATATCAGTTATTATGTTGTTGATTAAATATGTTCCAAAACCAACAATAACACCTAACGCAATACTCCCAAGTGTAAAAATACACCCTAGAGTTAATGACATGATATCATCTCCTTGTTTTTATTTTCAAGATTACAATGACACTTTAGAATAGAGCAAACCCATACATTTGTATAGGTTATGTCACCACACTGATATGAAACGCAGGGGAATTGGATAGGAAAACGCCCGTATAGAACGGGCGTAGGCACGATTGGCTATTGTAATGATTCCTTGTGAACCTTAATGTTCACACGCTGACCATTCGATTTCAGTAGGAGCCACCACACGTAGCTTCGCACAGATAGATGTTTCCACCAGACATAAGGACATACCTCCTTGTGTTATTGGTGAATAGTTTAAGTATAAACCAAATTTTTGGAATTAGAAAACCGCCTTGCGGCGGTTTGTCTTTTGAGTCTCAAAAAGTTGTGATGTACAAAAGTGCTTAGGAGAGTGAGCCCAGCTCTTCGCTCAGGAGACGCCGAACTTCAGCTACTGGGTTATCAGCCCCTAATATCTGCCGTCCCATAACCAGATAATTAGAACCATCTTCTATCGCCTGTTCGGGAGTGCCGATTCTCTCCTGGTCACCTGCATCCTCTCCAACAGACCGAATGCCAGGTGTAACCAGCAACATTCTTGGATACTTGTTTCTCAGGTCTCCCACCTCTTCAGCTGAACAGACAAGACCCTCTGCACCAGCTCTGTGAGCTATCTCAGCCAGCTTAACTACCTGATCTGCCGGCATTCGGGTGTAAATTTCCTCACAGGTCTCCTTATCGATGCTTGTGAGTACTGTCACTACCAGCACCTTAGTGCCAACCGGCCTGAGGGTATCCACTACAGTCTTAATCATCTTTTCGCCGCCTGATCCATGAACTGTGACCGCCCAGGGCGGGCAAGCTAACAGTCTGCTGGCGATATTGCCAACTGTGTTGGAAATGTCATGGATTTTTAGGTCTACCATGACTCGACCGTAGGTATGAAGCCGAGGGAGGAGATAATCAATACCTTGATCAAGGAGAAGATCATTGACTTTAAGTATACATCCAGTAGTTCTCAAGGAATCGATGATAGGCAGAATTGTCTCCCAGTTTCTACCATCAAGCGCCACAATAATCGGGTTTTTCTCTTCCATCTCTGGATCACACCGCTGCATGACTCCTAGGGTCTGAATGAGATGCCGACGCACATCATCCAGAGTCATACCGGCCCAAACTGGCAGTTGAATTCCCTGACTAGACAGCAGTTCTCGCCAGCCTTGCTGGCGATCAACTAAAACAACTAGCCCTTCAGTCCTGAGTCCCAACTCGAGACATTTCCGGTAGGGAACGATCTTGGACTCACCATTAGTGATTACATCATCCATAATGATGACTCGATCGCCTCTTCTGGCTTTGCCGATAACTTTGGCATCAGCAACTCGTCCCTCCTTGGCCTGACCCCGAATCGTAAGATACGGAGTTTCCGTATTTACAGATAATGGGCCAGCAAAACAAGAAACCGAATCAGGCACCTCGACGAACCCGTCTACTCTTAGATACTTCAGAGGTAGAGCAAAAAGACCAGCAATAAAACTGATGGCTTCAGGGTGATTACGAGCATCCCTGAGATTGATGTAGACATCAGTCGTTCCCCCACTTTTCAGGGGCAGCTCCCGTCGGTTGTCAAACTTGAGTAAATCAAACCTTAAGAGCTGTTCGACAATTCCTGCCTGTTCATCTGGGAACAGCCAGGGTGATGAGGGTATAATCCTCATGATATGAAACCTCCTTATAGATTTCAAATAACAGTGATACTTAAGAATAAAACAAACCTAAACATTTGTATAGGTTGTATTACCACACCAACATAAAGCGTGAGGAATTTGAATAGAAGAAAACCGCCTTTCGGCGGTTATAAATGTACAAAGCAGATTGGGTTAATTTGGGTTAATAATTACAGGCTTCTTAGTTCGGTAGCATTCATCTAGGGCATTGCCACCATGCCCAAAATAAGGTCGGAAACCTTCATCTGTCCAATGACCAGCAAAGTGGGCTCCGGTATCACAACAATACCAGCGTAAACAACCTATTACTGTTTTTCTAGTTTCTTTGCCATCTGCTTCTTCTGCGATATAGCATGTCCATGGTTTATGTCTCCCATTGATGTTATATCGAGAGATGGGATCACCTGGAAGTATCGGTAAGCCGCATGATGCACAGCGAATAGCATGTGAAACAAGATACTCTTTTGCACAATCAGGACACTTATCATCTCTCTTGATTTCGAATCCAGTTCCCAGGAAATGAAGTTCGAAGGTTTCGGGACCTGAATGGCCACACTTCGCCTGCAGAACTCCAGAAGGATTCCTGATTTCAAGCACATCTAGAGGGATATACATTCCTGTTTGATGTGATGGCCCATTTCTGAAATCAAACTTATCCCCTTTGTGGGGAATAAGATAAGGAGTAAAACCTTCTGATTCTTCTAAATCCCCTGAAGGATCTTTTTGTACTTTACGAGACTTGATGAACGAAGAGATAAAAATCATTAAACCCAGAAATATAAGCAAGGGCACAAAAAAAGTTATTGCTTGAGATACAGAGCTTGGATTGTCAGAACCCACGACAATCACCTCCTTATTTTCAAAGTTCTGTGATACTTCAGAATAAAACAAACCTAAACATTTGTATAGTTCGATAATTATTCAGGTTGGCTGAGCGTCTCGAGTTCGAACTTTCTGAAAGACAAGCCCAGCAAGGTTTGTTTCAATGGTTTTTGTTTATTTCTTTGATGCTCTTCGTGCACTAGTGGTTTTATAAGAAACAACTAGATTCCTTAAAAATTATTTCTTTACTGAATATCTGGCAATCAATTTCTCTACATCAATTCCATACGCAGTATAAATAGCCATAGCCTCGTGCGATGCAATTCCCCAACTGTTTCCCCAGGCATCACTAAAATACTTTTCAGGGTTAGAAACAATCATTATATTCCGAGCCACACCACAATAATTGGTTTTTTTATCGAACTCTTCAATCTTTGAATTTAAATCCTTAGGTATTATCTCGTTTAATTGTCTAAGAGTTTCTACGCCCATTATTTTTAACTCTTCAATAATCTTCTCCGCCATATCATCGTTTGGACCAAATTTAGGATCAACAAATTCACTAGAGCCAAAATGACTATCAAAATATCTTCTGATTGAAATTGAGTCAATAGACACATCTAAATCGCCTTTATCTGTTCGCTCTTCAACCTGATCACTGTAGTTAGAGATCTCCTTCGAAATTCTACCAAATTCATTGTCAGCTATTTCCAACAAACCAGACAAAAGGGTAAAATCCCTTTTAATTTTATTAGGCAAAACTACATTGGGTTTATATATTTGATTGTGACCAATCTGAGCCCACGCATGCTGAAGAATAGTTCGAATTTGAAGTTCTGCCCCCAATCCCTTGAATTTTTTATACTCTATCAATTTGAGCCTGTCGGCAGATAAATTGATTAAGTGATGATGCGACATGTATCCTACTCGGTCTGTTCCAAGTCGTTGAGCAACTTCCAAAATTTTAGATTTAAAACACCTTGATATTAATTCTTCAATTTTCAAAATGTCTTCATAAACATAGGTAATAATTCGAACTCCCACCAAATCCTGCACACCCTCTACTGTTCGTGGGTTAATAATCCCACTCTCAAGTTTTGCCCTAAGGCTCTCAGGTGATTTTGCGCGAACATCAACCGATAAATATTCAAGTTCTTCACTGTTGAGGACATCTATAAATAAGGGCTTCAAACACTCAGCAAACTCAACGTAAATATGATGATTACGTTTATAATCTTTCAACAGCTTTTCTATTTTTTCTTTGTTCATATTTTTATACTAACGCAATCATAATCTTTGTATAACAAATTTTTCACAACGCTCTTCGAGCGAAATAACCTATCACGATTTGGCTGGGGCGGCAGGACTCGAACCTACGGTCACGGGACCAAAACCCGTTGCCTTACCACTTGGCTACACCCCAATGTTTAATATTTCCTTTATCTTTTTTCTACCTGCTGCTGTTTTAAAATATTTCTCTCTTCTTATAGTACTATCAAAATCTCTACAATCTTCATAATATAACAATTCCCAAGGTTTATATTTACGAGTATAAAAGTTTTTACCAGAATTATGTTCTTCCAGTCTGCGTTTTAAATTACTAGTAAATCCAACATAGGTTTTAGGATATCTAATACTTTTTAAAATATATACTCTATACATGATTTTGTTGCCTTACCCGCCTCGACTCGCGTTGCTTCATCGACGCGAGGCGGGCCACTTGCCTGCCCGCGGTCGGATCAGCTGACCTAGGCTGGACGGCCAGGGGCTACGCCCCAATAACAACATTCAGATTATACTCTATTTTAACATTTTTCAATGGCTCAACGGCGTTGAGCCATTGAGCTTTTACTGTCATCCTGAATTTGCCTGTGCTGAGCTTGTCGAATGTGATTCAGGGTCTATAGATTCTAGATTGGAATTCGGGATGACAAGAATTGACAACAATTTATTTATCAACTATTATTTAGATAGTTATCTAAATATCTAAATATGATTACCAAAAACATATCAACAGCTTTCAAGGCATTAAGTAATCCCATCCGCAGGGAAATTTTAATTAAATTAAAATCTAAAAATTTAACACCTGGAGAATTATCTCTTCACTTCCCTATCAGTAAACCTTCCCTTTCTCATCATTTAACAATTTTGAGGAATGCAAATTTAATAGATAGCGAAAAAATGGGGCAAAAAATATATTATTCCCTGAACGCTTCCGTTTTTTATGACATCATCAATAAATTTTTAAATAATTTTGAATAATAGAAAGATTCTTATGAGTGAAAAAATAAAATTTACAATTAAAAGCGAATGGTTTTCGTGGCTGGCAATTATTGTAGTAATTGCTGTGGCAATTTGGGCATATCCTCATTTACCTGATATTGTTCCCTCCCATTGGAATGCAGCTGGGGAAATAGATGATTACAGCTCAAAACTAACTCATACATTGCTTTTCCCTGGAATTACTTTGGGAATATATCTATTATTTTTAGCTATCCCTTATTTAGAACCCCGCCGAGGACATTTTATCAAATCATGGTCTTTCTATCAGATTATCAGAAACTTTTTGATGGCTTTCCTTGCCGTAATGTTTATTACTACTACTTGGGCGGGAATATCCCAACAGCCAGTTCCTATAGGAACCATTGTCCCCATAATAGTTGGTGTATTATTCATTTTAATAGGAAATTATTTATCTCAAGTAAAATCTAATTTCTTTATGGGCATCAGAACCCCCTGGACACTTTCTTCTGATGAAGTTTGGCGTAAAACCCACTTAGTTGGTGGTTATTCATTTGTCATAGGTGGATTATTGTTTTTAGCTTCGCCTATTATTTCTAACCCCTGGAATGCCTATATTCCTCTAATAGCCATAATAATAGCTGCACTAATCCCGGTAGTTTATTCTTATATAATCTACACTCAAGAAAGAAACCAAAATTAGATTTTTTTGCGGAATCTTGGACCTTCTTTGGTATCTTCGACTAACCAACCCAATTTCTCTATTTGATCGCGCAATTTATCAGCTTTTTTAAAATTCTTTTTCAATTTAGCCTCTCCTCTTTCAACAGCTAAACTTACAACCTTCACAGGAACCATTACAACATGGCACAGATTTAAACCTAAAACCTTATCAAAATCTAATAAGGTAGCTTGTTTATCTGCTAATTTCACTTTGCTTGATTTAACCAAATCCCAAACAATTACCATGGCTTTTGGCATATTTAAATCACTATTGATTGCCTTAAGAAACTTGTCTCGATAAATCTTAAGAACTTTCCCATTTTTTGCTTTATCAAAAAATAATAATTGAAGCTTTACTAAAGATCTCCAAGCGTTATTCAAGGCTTCTTCAGAAAAATTTAACTTGCTCCGATAATGACTAGTTATTACTAAATATCTAAAAGCTAGCGGAACAACAAACCCTTTTTTCTCTAAATCGTCTAAAGTTATAAAATTGCCTTTACTTTTAGACATTTTGCCTTTGCCCATCAACATAAATGCTCCATGCAGCCAATAATTAGCTAGTGGCTTATCATAAGCCGCTTCACTTTGAGCAATTTCATTATTGTGGTGAATTGCCAAAAGATCCTCACCACCAGCATGGATATCAAAAGGCTGTCCCAATTCAGTTGTAGCGATAGCCGAACATTCTAAATGCCAGCCTGGATAACCCACTCCCCAAGGAGATTTCCATTCTTGCTGCCGTTTCTCGTCTGGAATAGAAAATTTCCACAAGGCAAAATCTGATTCTCTATGTTTTTCTACACAATGAACAACCCTAGATTTACCAGTACTAACTTTCCCTAACTTGCCATAATCTTTAAACTTAGCTGTATCAAAATATATACCATCAGTTGTTGCATAGGTATAACCTTTCTTCTCTAATTGCTGGATTAGCTTTATTTGCTGTTTGATATATTTAGTAGCCCAGGCAAATTTATCTGGTGGCTCAATATTCAAAGCCTTTAAATCTTTTTTAAATAAATCCGCATAGTATTTAGTAATTTCTTTGGCTGTTTTCCCTTGTTTTCTAGCCGCTTCCTCAATCTTATCAAAACCAGTATCAGCATCTGATGTCAGATGCCCGACATCCGTAACATTCATCACATGCTTAACTTTATAACCATTAAACTCTAAAACTCGCTTAAGAATATCCTCAAACAAATAAGTTCTTAAATTGCCAATATGAGCAGTTTGATAAACCGTAGGTCCGCAAGCATACAAAGATACCTGCGTTTTTTTAATTGGCTTAAAAACTTCTAATTTTTTGGATAAAGAATTATATAGTTTAAGTGCCACTATACCCCTCCTTGTAATTACCCCTCTTAAGAGATTGTTTTTCTACCAAATAAGCTCCCAGCAAAACAACTGCGCCACCTAAGATATTATTCAGTGTTATATGTTCCTTTAAAATGATTACAGATAAAAGAGCTACTTGAATCAACATAGTGTTCTGCAAAATAGCCGCCTCTATGGCTTGTAATTGATCTAGAACGGCACTCCATAACATTCCAGCGAAACCAAAAATAATACCTACTACTACAATTACTAAAAGTACCTGCCATTGCAAAATTCCGACCACACCATCTCTAACAATTCCGATGGGTAACAGAATGGCCGCTCCAATCCCCGTGCTAAATAAAGAGGTTATCATAGTTTCATCACCAGGACCTCGCACCACCAATCTAGTCAACACAGTGCTTAATGAATAAAAAACTTCTGCTATAAATATAATCATTATGCCAAATAAAGAACCTCCCAAAAAACCTCCTGAGAGAAAAATATAAACTCCCAAAACAGCCAAGAATATACCCATAATCTGCACATTGCGAGGCTTTTCTCTTAAAATCAAGAAGCTAAATATTACTACCAAAACTGCACCTAAACCAGCAAACAAACCCGCGGTTGTCACAGTCACATATTTAATACCAATCACTGATAATAAAGGAGCTGTCACAAACCCAACCAGCCCTATTAAAATAAGAGGGATGAATCTATTTTTCATAACACCCCACTCCAACTTTGGTCGCTTGATAAAATAATAGGTCAACAGAACTACAAAAGCCACAGTCTGAATCGCAGCTATTAAAATATATGGAGAAACAAAGCCTAACCCTAACTTAATAATAATCTTGGAGGCTGACCATAAAAAAGTTACAAACAGAGCTTGAAACAAAAATAATTTTTTAGAATCATTCATGCGCTCCTCCTACCTTCCAGAGCCCGCGTCAAAGTAACTTCATCGGCATACTCCAAGTCCCCACCTATTGGTAGCCCGCTAGCAATCCGAGTTATATTTACTTTCAATGACTGAAGCAGTTTTTTGATATACATAGCCGTTGCCTCTCCTTCAATATTGTGATTAGTGGCAATAATCACCTCTTTAACGCCGTCAGATTTAATCCGCGCATCTAAATCAGCCAAATTTAGTTGTTCAGCGATAATTCCTTCTATAGGTGATAAACATCCTCCCAGCACATGATACCGACCATTAAAACTGCGGATTTTTTCCAAAGCCAATACATCTAAAGGTTCCTCAACTATGCATAATAAATCTTGATCCCGACTAGTATCTGCACAAATTGAACATGGATTGCTATCAGCTATATTATGACAACGATCACAATATAAAAGATCTTGTTTCAAATCCAAAAATGCCTCGCCCAGCTCTTTAATTTCAGTATTTGGGTTCTTGATTAAATAAAAAACCAGCCTAGAAGCAGTTTTTGGGCCAATACCAGGCAATTTACTTAATTGCTGGATTAATACAGAAATTGATCGAGGTAAAGAATACATAATTAATTTATAACCCTGGTATACCCAAGCCTCCTACCAACTCTTTAGTTCTATTCGCGGCTGCTTGTTGAGATTTCTTAACAGCTGAACTAAAGGCTTGGCTTAAAAATTTTACCAAACTATCTTTTTCTGCCATATTTACCAAACCATCATCTATCTCAATAGAAAGTACTTTTTGCTCCCCATTAAGTGTAACCCTAACTTTTCCTCCTAATTCTTCACCAACAAACTGCATTTCCCTCAGTTCTCTTTGGAGCTGTTTGGCTTTACTTTGCAGCTCCCACATTTTTTTAGCTTTATCAAACATATATCTAAAAATTAATTACTACTTAATATAACATCCTCTATTATCACATCTTCAACCAGTTTATCACCTGGTATTATAGTTTTAGATTGACCAATTTTATCTACTATATCCATACCGCTTACTACTACCCCAAAAGGTGTATGTTGACCATCTAAGCTAGAAAGTTCTTCTCTGGTAATGATAAAAAATTGACTGCCATTGGTATCGGGACCAGAATTGGCCATAGCTATTACTCCTCTGACTAGCTTAGGGGTATTTTTGTTGAATTCATCTGCAAATTGATATCCCGGATCACCTGTTCCGTCATTATCAGGATTATCATCACGAGATAGTGGATCTCCTGATTGAATCATAAAATCATCTATGACGCGATGAAAGCTAACGCCATCATAAAAATCTTTTTGGGCCAGCAGAATAAAATTAGCCACTGTATTGGGTGCTGAATCAGGCATAAATTCTAACTTAATATCACCATAGGTAGTCTTTAAAAGAGCAAATCGATTATCCACTAGCTCCTGACGATTAAGCGATCCAAACTCACCAGATATAACATTTCGCTGAGACATCCAAATAATACCTTTAGGAACAGACCATATTACTAAACCAACTACCACTAAACTGCCTATCAATAAAAATAATTGCTTCCAGGGAAAAGATACCCGATACAAACGTTTCTGAGCCTGCCAGCGGCGCAACTGTTCCTCTTTAACGGCTACCTTCCTAGCTTTTCTAAGTCTTTGACGTTTTGACATATAACTTTTTAGTTTATGAATTTATTTTATCACACTAATTACCCTTAAAATTCCCCTATTAAACAACTTTAACAACCCCAAAAGAGGATTACCTACTTTGGTTGTTTTAATTATTATTGGATTAAAAACCCGGCAGCATCGGTTGGGCTACTAAGTTTGTCCCCCACAATACAACATAAGGTCCAACTACCTGAATAATTACTATGGCAATCAATATAACTGCCAACTGGCGCCAAAAAGAATTGGTAAAATCTCTTTGACGATAAGCTTCTTGCTTAAAATCTCTAATAAATTGTCTAGACAACATTATTTTACTGGGTTAGAAAATACACTTAATAATTTCTCAAAAAAACCTTGGGGAGGAGGTGGAGCTACCATATCTTCACCCGGAGGCGCCCCATCTATAACTGATTCAATCATACCAGTCCTTGTTAGATATAGTAAAGTGGCTCCGAAAGTAGTTTGCGGCACAGGAAATTCCATTAATACCGGCAAAGCATTAATTTGAGCAATGTCTGCTATGGCATCCAGTTCTAGTGGAGTAGCTAATTGCTTATCTTGTACTTTACGGACAAATTCATCTATTAGTTTCTGAATTTCTTTAGCTTCACTCATAGTGTAAGGCTGGTTATGTATATCATCAATTTGAGACATTCCCGAATCAGAAAAATCATCTACTCCACTCATCGGAGTATGCTGAGTATCTGTAACTATTAAAACAATTTTACTATTAACACTATGGGCATCAGGATCAGTGCCTTTGGCATTTATTACCAAATTATAACGAGTTGCTGCCATAGAATCAGATGTCGAAATTACCAAATCAGCCACAAATGGCGGCTGGGCTGAAACTGGGATAAACTGGGTTGTCATACCCTCTGTTAAACCAGTTAAAGACAAATTTATAACATTAGCATAACCATTTAGTGGTGTAACCGAAATTTTATAAACAACCGTACCGCCACTTTTGATAGTATGTTCTTCTGGTTTAACTCCTATATCAAAAATTGGACTATCAGCTGGCGTAGTAATTGGAGTCAAGGTTATAGAATTAACCCCCCACAAATTGGCTCCACTGCGCTCAAAACTTAGTATTAGTTCATTATTCTCAACTGTAGTATTAAAAGTAAATGTCTCCCACTCCCCAATTTGAGAGCTGATAATATAACTGTAGCCAGCTACTGACAATCTAGTAGAAAAATTATCACTCAAGTCACCGCTCATTAAATTAACTGCATAGTTACCATTAGCAATATCACTGATTTTAAACTCAGCTCCGCCTACTCCCGTATTTGAATCTCGCAAGCGCAAATCTGATACTGCTGCCCCGCTGCTTTTTGCTATCACACCCCCCAGCCAGCCAAATTTTATATCATCACTACTCTGGGGATAAGTTGAAGCATTGCCATTAACAGCTATATAACCAGAGGCTATCCCCTGACCATCGCCAAAATCGAACTTGTATAATACATCGCCTTCAGTTGCCAAGCTAAATCCTACAAATATCAAAAGTAGTACTCCCATTGCCATCAGAGTCCGCAATTCACTTTTAGCTATCTTAAGTACAAAATTAGACGCTACCATAGCACAACGATAAAATATAAAACCTACTTTATATTATACCAATTTCTAGCCAGACTCTTCTATTGTAGCTGCTATTTCTGGAGCTATCTCTCTAGTAGTTTCTAATGCCCTGAAAACCATTATTTCCGGCTGGAAGTATAGTTCAAACTGACCAATAGGACCATTACGATGCTTGGCTATAATAATATCAGCAATGTTAGTTCTATCAGAATCTTTATCATAATAATCTTCTCGATAAATAAACACTACTACATCGGCATCTTGTTCAATCGAGCCACTTTCACGCAAGTCTGAAAGCTGAGGAGTGTGTTTAGGCCTTTTTTCTACCTCACGGGAAAGCTGAGAAACAGCAATGATTGGGATATTCAATTCTCTAGCTAAACCTTTAAGGCCTCTGGAAATCTCTGATATTTCCTGCACTCGACTTTCGGACGATCTTCTGCCTTCCATTAACTGCAGATAGTCAATAATTAACAAATCTAACCCTTTTTCTGATTGTAATCGCCTGGCTTTGGTGCGCATTTCCATTATATTAGTTCCCGGAGAATCATCGATATAAATCGCTGTTTCTGAAAGTGTGCTAATAGCATCACCAATTTTAGTAAAATCTTCCTCTTTTAAATTGCCTGTTCTAAGTCTCCAAGAATCTACCCCTGAAGAAGCACTAATTAATCTATCCGCTACCTGCTCCTTGGACATCTCTAAATGAAACATACCCACAGAGAAGCCCGCTGATGCCGCATTAAGAGCAAAGTTTAATACTAAACTAGTTTTACCCATGCTGGGACGAGCTGCCACTACAATAAGATCAGATTTTTGCAAACCTGCCAAAGTATTATCCAAAGTTTTAAAGCCAGTAGGAATACCCCTCAACTCGCCTTTATGTTCATGTAGTTTATCAATGCGCTCAAAAGCTACTTCTAAAACTTCTTTAACAGGAACAAAGCTAGTTTTGAGATATTTTTGGGATACTGCAAATAATGTCCGCTCGGCCTTATCTAAAAGTTCATCAACTTCACTGGCTTGGTCTCGACCGAAGACTTCTATCTCGTTAGCGGCGGCAATTAAACGGCGTAAAGTAGCCTTGCTGGCTATAATTTCAGCATATCGCGCCACATTGGCACTGCTGGGTAAACTGCCGGCCAACTCGGCTAAATAACTAGCTCCGCCAATAATTTCTAATTTCTTTTTATTCTTCAGCAAATCCGTTACTATCACTACATCCAAGGGCCTTTGTTTGTCATACAAAGCAACCATGACATCAAAAACAATCCGATGGCGCTCTTCATAGAAATCCTCAGGTTTTAAAATATCTGCCACTTTAATCATGGCATCTTTATCCAATAACAAAGATCCCAGAAGAGATTTCTCGGCATCTATATTCTGGGGAGGCATAATTCCACCTGGAAATGTTTTGTTAGTCATAGTCATTAGTAAAATTGGACTCTATATTATATCAAAAACTTTAGCTACCTGATTTTTTTCTTTATTCACCGTCTGAGACACCACACATTCCACTATTGCATTTTTTATACCTAATTCATTGGCGGTAGAAGAAATCAATAATAAATTATTAGCTTTACTGATAACATCTTTTAAAAATTCGCTGGGAGCAGTGATTATTAATTTATCGCCCTGCAAATCAACTTGACTATTCTTCATTAAAGCGCTCAAAGCAGGATTAGTAATAGATACTTTTTGGCACAATTCCGGCCAGAAATTAGAATTTGGTTTAGATTTAATGGATTCAGGCTCTTGGATTTTGGGTTTTGTTTGCGGTGCTGGCTCTGGTTTTGGATTGGCAGTTTTGCTCGCCAATTTTTTAGTATCATCAGTCGCCCGTACCATTACCATCTCCAAAGCCAACTGTGGGATGCTCGCTATCCGGTAATTATTATTAGCTTCTATGAGACGCTGTAATAAATTAATCAGCTCATTGGGGCTTAATTGTTGAGACTGGCTTCCCATAATTTTCTTTTCATCTGCAGACCTGCTGACTAATTCCTCGTTTCCTAATCTAATCATCAACAATTCGCGCAGATAACCTATCCAATTTTTAGTTAGTTGATTAATATCATAACCTTTGAAATAGACATTATTGATAATATCAATACCGACTAAAGTATCTTTGTTTAAAATTGCTTGAGTTAATTCCTGCACTACAGTGTTGTCAGTAATGCCTAAGATTTTTTCTAAGGTTTGTTTATCAATTTCACTTACACCTAAGCTGACCACCTGATCTAGGATACTTAAAGAATCTCGCAAACTGCCTTCAGAGTTTTGGGCAATTAAAGATACAGCATCATCTGTAATTGAAATCTTTTCTGATGAGACTACTTTTTTAAGCTGATTGATTATTTCATCCCAAGACAAATGGTGAAAATCAAAATACTGACACCGAGAAACAACTGTGGGAAGCAATTTATGCACTTCTGTAGTGGCTAGGATAAAAATCACATGTCCGGGAGGTTCTTCTAATGTTTTCAACAAAGCATTAAAAGCATTTTTGGACAGCATGTGAACTTCATCTACAATATAGACCTTATATTTTCCTACTGATGGGGCTAAATTAACTTTCTCGATTAAATCTCTGACATCATCAACGCCAGTATGAGAAGCGGCATCAATTTCAATTAAATCTATCATGATGCCAGACAAAGCCGCTTGGCAGTTCTTGCATTCTCCGCAAGGCTCCCCGTCAGATTTAATATCCGAACAATTAACCGCTTTAGCTAATAATCTGGCCATAGAAGTTTTGCCTGTTCCTCTGGGACCGGCAAAAAGATAAGCATGACTAACTTTATTAGCTTTAATTGAATTAACAATTGTTTGCTTAACATGATCTTGGCCTACAAAATCCGCAAATTTTTGCGGCCGCCATTTTCTATATAAAACCTGCTCTTTTGCCATATAATAATCTACCTCCCCAATAAACTACTTTTTATCATACCACGACGTCGCGGTGAATGCCGCTAAATCGTTTTTGCAAATTGAGAGAATCAACAAGTTGATTCAAGAGCATATAATCTTCTCCCAGACTACAAAACCCTTGACTACAAAACTATTTTTTAGTATTAATTAGATATCTTTGACATCCCAGAAAAGGAGGAGACAGAAAATGTACATTTATACCGCCATAGTAATACCTTTTGTACTTATGGTTCTATCGCTTGCGGCAACATTGTATTTAGCTGCTGACATCACCAGAACTGTACATAACTCCGGAGACATTTTATACACTGATGATCATTACAGTTTTGAAAAAACAGCATTCCTAATAAGAACTGTAATTTTTTGTGTATCCATGGTCACTTTGGCATTTCACTTCGGCTGGTTGGTCTGGGGAAACCTTCACTTCGGCTGGTTAATTGCATCTATAATTATATGCAACACTGCTTACGCCATATTTGACATAATCTATGACGAACTCAGTGACCACTGGATGTACAAAAAATCTGCCTTCGCTTTAGTTGTTCTGTTCAATAAGACAACAACCCCACTGTGGTTATTGACTATTGCCCTGGCTCCGCTTGGCTGGCTTTTTTCAATGATATCTTATAGAGACAGTCGCGAAAACTTGTATGATCATAAAATATATAGATCATACTCCGAACAATAATGTGCGAAAAACAAACCAATCACGCTCAGACAATCATGTCTGAGCGTATTTATTTTAACCATATTTTAATGGCGAATGGTTCTCCGGCATTTGGCAAACCAAAACAAATCGCTGATTACAGCTACTACAAATGCAATTATAAATGCATAAAATATAAAGTCTGGAGAAAGCTCAACGCCAAAAAATTTATTTGTATAATGATATACGAAACCGCTGGCATAAGTATTTACAGAATCATAGCGATTGCGAAGCCAAATCTCCCAATTAGTCAAAAAACATGAACTAGTAAAAAGATAAGAAAGTACTGTTAAAACTGCCACTATATAATATCCGATTCTGAACCATCTTAATTTTCTGGCTAAACCAAAAATAAAAACCAAAGGGCCGAGTAACAAAATAACAACCATTGAACCGTGAGCTATAACAATAATGTCAGCGAGAAATTTACCGTACATAATATTTTATCCTTATTTTTTAACGGTTCTGCTGTACAGCAGAACCGTTAAGATTTGAGACGATATTTTACATATTTACCGGTATCGCCAATCTGTTCTACTATCCCCTGTTTTTCTAATTCGTCTAAATCGCGGGTGGCCTGAGCATCAGAAACTTTAGTTAATTCCTGATATTCATCATTAGTAATTTCTCTGTTCTTCTTTAAATAGTCCATCACCAATCGCTGCCGCTTAGCGATTGGATCTTCTATCACTGCTTTAGGCTTCAAAACAAGCCGCGCGATAACAAACCCTACAACAACCCCAATAAATAATTCTAAATAATCCATATTTTAATCATACATCATCCAACAGTTCTGCTGTACAGCAGAACTGTTGAAATTTTAACCAATTTTCAGGTCAAAAGAGAACTGTCTCTTTGAGGCTTAAGATGCTAAGACTAACTATTGACTTTTTATTATGATTTACTACACTAAGGGCGATCGAAAGATCGTTAATTTTAGAGCTAAAGGGCCTCGGCAACGGGGTCCTTTGTGCGTTCATTTAACTCTTTTTTCCAGCAAATAAAGTCCTTCAAATGAAAAATATCAAATATCCGAAGTCCTGCTTCTTTGAGTGCATTTAACTCCCTTGAAATTCTCCCTGCGGTGCCAAACAAGACAACTTTCTTGCCTGCCTTTAGTAATCTCTCTAAAGGATCAGCAAAATCACTATCGCCACTCCACAACACAAAGGTTTCCGTCCCGTTTTTTTCATAATCCAAAAGCATATCAACACCAATCTCGACATCAAAATTGCACTTTCTATCCTCAATGTAATACTCTCCCTTCTTATTCATGTTTCTAAAACAATCATTCAAATATTCAATCGTTCCAACCTCATATTTTCGCAAAAGCGCACGGCGGATAAATTGATTAAGCAAAGCTGTAGAGTCCGCTGGAACACTTGAAGCAACAATCGGAAATCGTAAGATTTTTACAGGTTTTGTACGGACAACATATTTTTGATTTTCTATTTCTTTTATCTCTTTCTTCGATTGCTCGCTACCATCAAGATATCCATTATAGAAATTGACTGCTTCAATGGTATCAAAAGAGTCCAAAAGTTGTTTTAATCTTTTTAAATCAATGTGCCATCCGAGTTTATTACTCCACGGACGGACGTTAGCATAATCAATATAAATCCGCGTTGAAGCTCCAAAAACATCTTCTAGTTGTCTCACAACCACCTGTTTACTCTCTGCGGTCTGTTTAATTTTTTCTGTCTTTGGTATAAACATAAAACTAGCCGACTTTTTGATATCGATAACTGTACTTAATATAATTGTTCAAAAATTGCCCTTTTGATATAGCACTCATTAGCCCTTGATATAAGTGCTCCGGCACATTGAAATACTGATATATATCATTGGAAGTAAACTCTATTTCTAAAGTAGCCGACTGTGAATTATAGCCGATTGAACGAATATTTGTTGATGTAACTGGCGTTCTGTGCATAATAATATTCTATCCTTTAATTAATCTCTTTCAACAATTTTAATTTCTTCTGGAGTAAGATCGTAAAGTTTATAAACTAATTGGTTGATTTGTTTTTCGTATTCTTTGACTTCTTCCTTTTTTGCAGGATTTTTTAAATAATCGATGGATTTGGTAATTGCCAAGATCTTATCAACAAGGTGCTCTATTTGTTCCACGATGTCTTTGTTGGATGGTGTGATTGGAGGAATTAAAAGAGGTTCAAGAGCCTGAACACTGACGATTACATCACCCGTGCCAGTTTTAGGAGCTTTATCATAAAGCATTTGATTTCCCAATTTAGAATTCATAAACGCGCACAAATATTTCAACTCGCTGCCTGTCATAATACAAGTGCTATCCTGACAATACATACTTTCATTATCTAAACCAAAACGAAGCACGGAACCAATTCGTTTCCACACAACCTTCTCCTTCTTAAATTCATTTAGGTATTCATCTTTGGGATTGTTATCTAATTCAAGCCAGTGATGCTGACCTTCCCCAGTACTGTTTCTCGAATAACGACATTGTCCACGATTTTTTAGCTTTTCTTCATATTGCGTTAGGTGCTTTAATATCGCTGGAAACTTATTCAGTTCTCTGTGAAATCCATATTTTATCAATATCACCCACAATCCAGCCCATTCATAATCAAAGCGTTTAATATCCCTTCCGCGTAAAATCGGTTTTAAGATTTCTGCACTTCTGGGATCATCCGCAACAAGACGATCACGGACTGCTGTATCGATGATAAACGCTTCATTCAGACCTGTTATGACACCACGATAAATATTTACATCCCACTCTTTCAACGGTTTACCGATTCGTTCTATTTTTTCTTTTAAGTTCTGCTCAGCCTGATTACCGATAAACCAGGCATCTTCATTCATTTTCGGTAATATGTTTTTATTTTTATCTA
This sequence comes from uncultured Candidatus Saccharibacteria bacterium, assembly GCA_964424375.1. GTDB lineage: Bacteria > Patescibacteriota > Kazan-3B-28 > Kazan-3B-28 > UBA10110 > CAYRIH01. The sequence goes on from CAYRIH010000001.1 coordinate 45,183, forward strand.
TAAAATCAGACAATACCGAATCTTTTACTTCAGTATTAAGTGTTACGCCTGACAACTGACCATAATTATTCCCTTTCTCAATGATAAGAATATTGGTATCAACTGTGGCAGTTTCGAAAATTCCCGGACCTAAATCAACTAATAAAAGAGGATTGTACGAATTGAAAAGTTTCCTGAGGCTTTTTCCATATCCGGCTCTCATCCATTTATTACTGGTGATAAAGCAAAGATGTCCGCCGGTTTTCAAAGTATTAATTCCGTTTTCATAAAAAAGAGAATAAATATCGCCAGTGCGTTCAAAGGATTTATACCCGCAGTTTTTATACATATCAGCCAATTTCCCACCATCTTTTTGAAGTTGAACATAAGGAGGATTACCAATAACCACATCAAATCCTTTTTTATCTTCAAAAACATCAATAAATTCCAATTTCCATAGAAAAAATGGTTTTTCTTTTTTGGGATTGTGTAGATTATCTAAAACTTCTTTAATCTTTGCTTCTGCAAGGAATTTGTCACCCCAAGAAGCCAAATATTTTTCGCGGCTCTTTTGATTCAACATATTGGCTTTAGCTTCCTCATTTTTTCTTTGCGCCTCCAAATCCTGCTTCCGCTTTTCTAAGGCCAAACGAATCAACCAATCTTTTATATCATTTATTTCTTTTCGCTTTGCTTGTTTTTCTTTATCATCGTGAATATCAAAATACTCTTTGACGTTCTTTTTAAGTTCAATGATTTTCCTTTGTTTCTTCCTATCAACTAACAAAGCTGTTTGTTGCCCAGTATCTTCACCATTATAAAATTTTACACCCTCAAATTCTTCCAAAAGCGAATTGCCACACATTAGCCGATAATCCAAGTTTGGAAGCGGCTCAATATCTTTTAATTCATAATCAACTACTAACTGAAGCCAGAGCCGCAATTTGGCGATTTCAATCGCGCCCGGGTCAATGTCTACTCCATAGATACAATTTTGAATAGTTTCCTTTTTTAATTCGTATTCTGTTTTTTTCGCAAGTTTTTTAGGATGAAGCATTCGCAAAAGCAGGCGCAGACGGACTATTTCATTAAGCATGCCAACCAAAAAAGCGCCAGAGCCACAAGCTGGATCACAAACCTTGATATTTTTCAAAAGCTCGTCCAATTCAATCACTTCACCTTCAAAGGCGGCAATAGATTTATTTTCACCTTCACGTAAAAATTTAACATATTTTTCCGCCTTCTTTCGTCCAATTTTTGAAGCGGAATCAAGATAATTTATCAAACTTTCTTGGCACATATAATACACAATCTCTCGCGGGGTGTAATAAGTGCCTTTACCTTTACGTAAATTTTCTGACAGTAAATTTTCAAAGACCTTACCAAGCATTTCCGGATCAATCGCAATTTCTTTATCATCCGGGCTTTCTTCTTCAACTGTAAAATTATAACGATCAAAGACTTCAAAAATCGCTTGGAAAATTTTGTCGTCAAGATAAATTGAGCTATCTCTCCAGTTGTATTCAGCTTCAAAAAGTCCGCCATTTAAAAATGGGATTCGACAATTAAAATCCTTAGAAAAACTGGGATCGACCGAATCACGACGAGGATTATTTAGGGCATTATAAAATAATTTTTCTAGATAATCATTAAAAAAATTATTTTTGCTATTTTTTGCTTCTCTAAAAAGATTGCTCAAAAAATTCTTATTACCCTCACCCCATTTGCCACCTTCTGGTACACCTAACCAACCCTTCTTTTGGACGAAATAGAGAAATACAATTTGGCCAAGCAGTTTTTTAGCAAAATTTTCCGTATTTAATTGGTTTTTTGAAGCTTCATTAAGAAAAGTGTGGTTTTTTGAAAGTTCGTCGAGCAAACTTTCAAAAAGCTTGTGATATTCTAAATAAAATTCTTTGGTGATTTTTTCAACCGAAAACGCATCTTGTATTTTTTCCAAACTAGAAAAATCACTATCATTGATCCTTTGTAAGAAAGTTTTGTTAGTGAATTCACGACTTACAAAATAAGTAAATCGACGAAAGTTGCTCCACTGGCGGCGAGTGCCAATTGATTTTGGATATATTAACGAGAAACGAAAATTACCACTTGAATCATGGAAAATAAAAATGGCGGCCGAATATTGTTGGTTCTCGGCAGATTTTAAGATGTTTTTAGCTTTTTCGTATTGGGCTTTTTTGCCAGCACGTTCAGAAAGCTCTTGTTTAACTTCAAAAGCACAGATAATAAGACTGTCACCATCAGAAAAATTTATTTCTCCAAGCTTTATACCATTTTTAAAATCATCATCACTATAACGAGAATAGTTTTCTTCTTGCGCTATAAATTGTCGGTTTTTCTCACGGAAAAAGCGACCAAATTTAGCAACAGAAAAATCACTTATTACTTTTTCTAGAACTTGTTTAGCTTCGCTCATAGTTTTTTATTCTCTATAGCTATAATGATTTCCTTTTTATGATCTTTCTGCCGATTCTTTTCTTTAATTAAATAATCTTCGCCCAACTCATTTCTTAATTCCAAAATGTCTTTAATTAAATTCTCTTTAAAGTTACCAATCCGGCGCAAAGTATAATCTGCCAAAGTACCATAACTTAAAATATCTTCTTTTAGAGTGCGGAGGAAGCCTTTGCTTGGCATTAACTCTTCTTTAGTATTTTTAATTAGAAAGTCAAGGTTATTTAATGCTTTCATTTCCAGGCTCTGCTCGCTATTTGGACCCAAGCGATAATCTTTAAATTCTTGTATTGCATGGTAGGCTTCCCAGAACTGCCCCGTATTCCAATTAAGTGATTTTTCATCGGATGAACAAACAATTTTATCAAACACATCCTCAAATGTAGTCTGATATGGCTCGATCTTTTCTGCATCTGTCTTAACCCCACTTATATACAAACGCCCTTTTTTGAAAAATACCAGAAGTTCGTTATTACGATATTTTTTAGCAACTTTAATGCGAGGTGGATAATTTTCAAGGCTTTCGATTAATTCGGGGTTCCTTTTTTTAATCTTCAAAAATTCTTTAAGGGCCTTAGTATAAAAACTTTCTTTTTCTTTTTCGTCTGGATTTTGCTGCACACGATTAAATAAACCAGCTGGAGTTGGCTCTTCGTCTATGTCAAAAATCTTTGAATCTTCACCAAGCGCGGTATGGATAAGAAACATTTTATTGGCAGCAATTTCGCGAGATTGCACCAGTTGAGCACCTTGTTCGGTTGGGAAAAAATTCACTATATAAAGCTTGTTAAAAACTTTTTTACTAATACGGTTGATGCGCCCAAGTCGCTGAATAACACGCACTGGATTCCAAGGAATGTCATAGTTGATAACCATGCCAGCTCTATTTAGATTAAAGCCTTCAGAAATCTTGTCTGAAGAAAGGAGGAGCATAAAATCATTATTTTGATCTTTGTAAGAAGCATCAAAATTTTTGTTTATTTGATCAATTTTTGAACCTGATAAATTACCAGCAACAACCAACATTTTATCGCCATAATGTTTTTCTAGTGCCTTTTCCAAATAGTGTACAGTATCAACATATTCGGTAAAGATAATAATTTTACGCTTGGGTTCACCATTGTTTGGCTTTTTAGCATATTCTTTTTTGAGATGCTCAATCAGACAAATGGTCTTGGGATCATTTTTTACTAGATCTAATTTTGAAAGCTTAGCCAAAATTTCATCAAATAATTCAAGATCGGATTGAATATCGGCAATAAACTGGTCTTTGAGTGTAAATGAATCTAATTTGTAACGTTTATGGTTTTTGGGATATTCTCCTTTATTTATCTTTTCTTCATATTCAAGCAGATATTTTTCAATTTCGTCAGCATCTAGTTCGTAAATTTTTTCCAAAAGAGCACGATCTAATATATACTCGCCGGTTTTATTGATAAACTTCTGGCTATTTTCAGTTATTTTTTTGAAATTCTTAATACTTTGCTCAAATGATCCAAAGGAGCTTTCAAAACGCTTAACTAACAAGCGACGCATAAAATCAAATAAGTTGCGCTGTTGTACAAATTGAAAATTCTCTTTTTCGGTTAATTTTTCTTCGCTGATTTTTTTTGCACCAACTTCGTACTCAAACGGACGATAAATTGCACCTTGAAAACGGCTACCCTCGTCAGGATCACCAAAATAGTTTTCAAGTATTTCTGTATAGAAATCGGATTGCTCTTTGCTTAATTCAAAAAACCATTCTTGAGGATTAGCTACTTCTGAGAGTTCTTTCACTTCATTCTTATAATCAGGATTATTTTGCAGATCTAAGCGATTACGTCGGATGGTCACTGGTTCAATTACATTTCTGATTTGTTTAGCAAGATAACGCGCTCTTTGCGCTACTTTTTTAAGATCAATTTTGTCTTCTTCAAATAACGCTTTGTAGTAATTTTGAGCTTTATTTTTTTTCATACCATCAGGTGAATTCCTATATTTCTTAATATAGCCAAGCCGATCAAAAACACCTTTAAACCCTTTGAATTGATCGACAAGATTGCTTTCTAAGGTAATGGAAGATTTTTTGGGGGTAATAAACAACTTAAGAAGCGAAAGAATGTCGCCGGGACGATTATTAAACGGGGTAGCTGTTAGCAAAACAACTTGTTTATCTCGACAGATGTTTTTTAGAAGTTCGTAGTCCTTTGTGTCTTGATTTCTAAACCAATGAACCTCATCAATTATTACTATTTCAATATCCTGAGTTTTTGCAATGAAATCATTCAGTTTGTCTAAATCACCACGTGACCACACCTCCCAATCATAAAGACCGAACTGTTCTTTGTACTTGTTCCAACCAGAGTCTTTTTTCCTTGGGTCCCCCTTTATTCCAGGTGGGCAAATGATTACACCGCGTTTTTTAAGTTGTTTTGCTACAGCGCAAGCGATAATAGTTTTCCCCAAACCTACAACATCAGCAATTATAACTCCTTTATCTTTTTCCATTATGGTGAGTGCTTGCCCTACGGCATCGAGTTGATACCGGTACGGCGTATAACCGTTTTCTTCTAAAGTTTTTATCAAAGAATCACTAATTTCCCCTTGCTTAAATGAATCTAGGTAAGTTTTTAATACCAAACAAAAAGCTTCAAATGGCGAGATATCTTTAATAAGTGTTTCTTTTTCAATTACTTCGACAAGTTTCTTTTTAGTGTCATCATATTCGGTGATTTTTACGGCTTCGTCCCAAAGATCATCAAAATATTTTTCTGCATCATCAAATCCATAATCTCCAATCTCCACGTTAAATTCGTTCTGAGTGCAAAGACCAGCTTTTGTCAGATTGCTACTACCAGTTATGAATAAATTTTTTCTACCTACTTGGCTTTGCTCTAACTTAAAAAGGTATAGTTTGGCGTGATTAGGTTCATAGGTTTTGCGAATGATTAGTTTATCTTTTTGAATCAACTTAATGAAAAATTTCACTTGCTCATAAAACTCTTTAGTATCAAAATTTTCTGTATTTAGAGATTTCTTTACAGATTCAATAAATTTATAAGTTTTTTCCTCGTCTGATAGTTGTTCGTTCTCGGAAAATTCAATCAACCCAAAATTAGAACGATCAATATTTAACCCCACCAAAACTTTAGTGATAATTTTTGGGTTTGATTTTAATCCTTTATAAAGCTCTTTGATTCCAGAAAAATAAAAAAATCCGACAAGAAATTTTAATTCTTCGCTTTTTTTAATAAGTTCAAGCAAGCGCTCTTTTAAATCACCTGTCTCGTTGTTTGTTATAAAATTAGGCATATTTTAGTTATTAAATAACTAATAATACCCTGATTATACCCTATTCGGATATTCAGGGCTCTGAAAAAGCATTATTTCTAAACGGCTCACCCATGAGCCGTTTAAATTTTTGTCCTAACAAGCTTTCTTGTGAAAAGAAGCTGTTGAACAAAACCAAACAACGACCACACATCGCTGTCTGACATTTCTTCTATATGTTTCTGTATATCCGAGCTAAGATTCATGGCCGCATTATAGCAGCCCGATAGTTATTCAAACAAAAAAGACACTCCGACATCTAGGGCGTTACACTAAAGACACATATCTTTTCAGCTCATTTATGTTGTTTGGTTTAGATTGCGCAGTATAATCTAACTTTTTACAAACATCCATAATCTTTACAATAAATCTATCAAACTCCACCGTAGTCATCGAGATGTTCCCATCTGCATCTTTAATGCTTGTTTGCCATACAGAGCCGATATCAAGTGGCGGCTGAGGTCTGTGGCCACTAACATTAAAGATTTTATGATCTTGTTTTGTAATCCAACCAGCTCCAACTTCTGCTACAGCCCCCCATGAAGTAGCCATCTCATTACTGGTGATATAAAGTACTAATATTTTTTTATCAGAATAACTATCGACAAAAAAATCTCTTAAATAATCAAAAACACCCGTGACGGCTTCAGGAATTCGTGCTCCCTCATTATCACAATTAGTATAAATAATGTCTTCGTCTAAAAAACCATTAAACGAAAGCATCTTATAAACAATGTCTGCCAACGGTTTATCCGCTAAAGTGTGACTGATAAGTATTTGTTTTTTCTGTGCGTCCACTTTTGTCTTCAAGCCAAGAAGAGGAAGTGCGGCATTCATTTCACTTTTGACAATTTTCTCAATATTTTCAATTTTTTTCTGTCCAATCAATTTTACAATTTTTCCAGCTGCAATTTGAGAAGCGACATTTCTATATTTATCCACTCTCTTTCTCAATTCCTCTTCATCATGTTTTTGACGTTCTTGTTTTCCCTCATCCCGAATCTTCTTAAGGTGATCAGCATAAATCTCTCGCATAGCCACAATACGTGGGAGTAAACTATTCCTAACGTGTCCAACAACAAATTGATACCTTGGATCTTCAGTCTTATAACCCTGCCGGTTACTTAAAGCCATATCAGGTAGTTCTGTTTCTTCAAAAAGATCAACATGGAGCTGACCCACTATATAAACCTCTGGAAGTCTATTTTTACCCACAAGAGGGATAATATTATATTCACCAAGCTTGCCATTAGAAAGCAATGAAATAAAGTTATCCGGGAAATCGCCAGGATTTTTCTTTCTATCCCGAGTTGTTCTGTAAGCGCCTATCCAACCTTTAATCTCCAAATTATATGGTTTTTCTTCTCCCTGTTTGTTTTTAAGAATTAATGAGGTAGTAATGGGCATCTCTGTCTTCAAAAGTTTCTCCTCGATATTTCCTTTTTTTGGTAATAGAGAATCAAAATGAACAGCAAGATGTTTATAATCCTCCCCTAAAGTTATTAAAGCACCTAGTCCTTGAACCATTTCTTTGTCAAATGAATCCACCGTGATCTCCGCGGCATCGGTGATGATATGAATTTTAAACTTTTCGTTTACGAGAGGAAAAATTTTTAAAAGATTTTTCTTAATTGCAGCAACAGTCTTATGCATTCCATATTGGGGATTTGTCATTACTATTGAGGTGCCTTTAGCAGAAACTCGTTCAAATTTTATAGCTTCGTCACTTAAAGGTTTTAATTGATGGTCTTTCCCAACATGACGAGATAAAACAAATCCAGATTTTTCTCCATTCTTTACAGTTATCACCAAAACATTCTCTGAAACTGCAAGAGCGGCTAGTTTGCCTATTCCCTTTCTACCAATTTTTCTACGACGCCCGTCTTCGGTGTAAGAGTCTTTTTCTGTAATACGAGTTTCAACCGCAACATTTAAATATTTTTTTATATCCCCTGTTTGATATGACATTCCAGATCCATCATCTTCAACAATTATTTTATTCTTTTTCTGAATTATATAAACATTGGACGCATTGGCATCATATGAGTTAGCTATAAGTTCTGCCAAAACAAAATAAATGTTTGTATACAAACTTGGTCCTAATAATTCTAAAATTCTTGGATTAATGTTGATTTTGTATTCGCGATCACTCGGTTTATTCATAGGACGTTCATTACATGTTCTATAATAGTTTTCCCAATAACTTGACCTAATACAGGTGGCACCGCATTCCCTATATGCCGACAAAGTTGTGTCATTGGCAAATCTCCAAATTCGTATGAAATCGGGAATGTCTGTAATAATGCGCCCTCTCTCAACGAGATTGCACGATCTTGCTCGGGATGTCCAAATCGTCCAGAACCATAACTAGCAAACTGTGTCGTAATTGTAGGTGATACATTATCCCAACTCATACGCCCATATACAGAAGTATATGTTTGTCCACTATCTTTTTGATAACATGCAGGCAATATTTTTTTGGCCCAATCTTTCCATGATCCACCTGGTTTTGATTGCTTAATACGTTTTAAATTGATTGGAATCAAACTTTTTGCTTGATGCATTTTGTCTTCTTCATGCCTCTGCCCAGCTTTTAGACTTGGAAGTAGTTTTATGGTATCGCCTACCGTTACATAATTCTCTTTTGAGTGTGTTGTTTCTGGGACTTTAATATTCCCAAGTTTTGAAGCAAGTAAGATGAGTCTACTTCTGTTCTGTGGCACTCCATAATCTGGAGCATAAACAACATCAAAATCAACTTTATATTTCATCTTTTTCAGTTGTGTCACAAAGTTCTTAAAAACATTAGTTTTAATTACTCCTCGAACATTCTCCATTGAAACCACTTCTGGTTTGATAATCTGAATTGCACGCACAAAATGATCTAGGAGGTTCCATCTCTCATCTTTTTCGTTATTGTGCAGTTTATGTGTATGTGCCGAAAATGGTTGACACGGAGCACAACCGACAAGAACTTTAACGCCTGATTTCGAATATATATTTTTTAACTCCCTAAAATCATATGTTGAAACATCTGTCAGTATAAACTTGGCATTATTGTTTTTTTCATATGTGACAGCACATGATTTATCATTATCAAGACCAGCTAGAACATGAATACCCGCTTTTCTAAGCCCATAAGTCAGCCCACCAATTCCACTAAATAAGTCAATTGCCTCAATTTTTAATTTTTTTTTCATAAATCTATTTTACACAAACATCTCCTGCATTATACCTTTTTTCCATTGCTTGGCTTGGGTGATTTGTTGTTGTTTTGATTTTATTAAATCATCGGGCAATAATACCTCAATTATACCCTAAATTAAAAACTAACTTTCAGAGCTATTTTTATCCTGTTTATTCAACGGCTCATCCATGAGCCGTTGAAACTTTTATCTTAATTTATACAAAAATCAAAAGTAAGCTGTAAAAACGCGGTCGTGTTTTTATAACTCATCCTAGAACTGTCTTTATCTTATTTATTGTTATCTATCTACTATTTACACTGAAAATTATTGGTTATATAAACAGCTACATATTGCTTCAATTCATCGAAAGAAGCACTCTTGTTCCTTGTTTTGTCGCTGACATAATATGCAATATCTTTTAACTTGAAACCCTCACTGGGAACCACATACTCATAACCATTTAGCTCCATAAAATATGCTAAAACCATAAAAGCCAGCCTTTTGTTGCCATTACTAAAAAGATGTCTTTCAATAATTGTCGTGAATAAATAAGCAGCTTTATCGAAAATAGTTGGATAATATTCATCATTTTTAATGAAATCTAAAAATGGGGTCATATTACCCTTATCCTCCTTGCGATAATCAGGAAGAGGTTCATTATCAGAATCTACATCCAAGGTGACCTCTACCAATCTAAAAATAATGAAATGAACATCCTTCTCGGAAATATATTTAATTTCTTGAGAGTTCAGAAAGCTCGTCATTATACCGACTATATGTTTTATCTACAAATTTACTAACAGCTCTGCTCTTTTGAGGATTATTTTTTACGGATTTCACAACATCTCTAGATACATAATGATACGCATCAGTTTTTTTTCTGCGTGAATTAAAATTAAACAAGTTTCCTATAATCTTTCGAATGCTCATATCTAAATAATATCATATTTACATTAAAAAACAATATAAACCCACACAACATTACCTATTCCCAGAGCCACTTTATCTATAAATAAGCTGTAAAACTTTATATTAAAACTTTTTTCATATTTAAATTATACCCTAAATCCCTGGCCACAAACGTCCTACGGGCAGGCAAAAACTAACTTTCAGAGCTATTTTTATCCTATTTCTTCAACATCCAGAAACTTTATACAATCATTTTCTATCCAAACTGCTTGAGTGTCTTTTATGAAGAAAAGTGGCTCTAAATCTTTAGGCATATGTTCGACAACTTTTTTATTTTCCTCTACAAAATCAGCATTATCACAATGTGGCATAATACCAAAATTAATAATTCCCAACCCAGCATGATTAGATATCTTTTCTATATGGTCAGCTTCCTCTTCATCATATGAAAATGGTTTTATGCTTTTAGAAACAATAATCGACCCAGCGCTTGTACCTGTGTAGATAATAGATTCTGCCTGTATTGCTTCTTTGATAACTTCATCAAAACCACCTGTTTTAAGCAACGACATTAGATAATAAACACTACCACCACACACATGTAAAATATCATTCTCTGAAATTAGTTTTTTGAGTTCATTAGAATCAATCTTGCGTAAATCAATTTCAGTGAGCTGATATCCTTGTTTCCTAAAAGCATTTCTATCCCAATCTACAAAATGCTTATCATCATGCGAATCTGCCGCATTAGTTATAAATAGAACTCTTTTACCTACATTTGGCAAAAGAGCCTTAAGCAAAGGAAGTGTATTATTTATAGCTGATGCAAGAAAAAGTTTCATAAATCAATTATACCCTAAATTAAAAACTAACTTTCAGAGCTATTTTTATCCTATTTATTCAATGGCTCACATGAGCTGTTGAAGAATAAGGTATAATTTAGGTATGGAGATAAAAGTAAAGGCAGTAGCAGATAAACGCATATTCTGTTTATATGCCGCTTTAAATGCTACAGTTTATGATAAAGAAAATGCCGAGGCAATGCATTCGCTTCGCTTAAAAGTACGAGATTATTTAAATAGTAGAGATTTATTATTAGGAGAGTTAAAACAACTTTTTGCCAAGTACCCAGAAGAATTTTATTATCGTTTTCGTCATTGGATATTAAGTCATGGCAATCCGCCGGAGTTTAAAGAAATTAATAATTTTTGGAAATGTAATAGTTTAAGAGATTTAGATAGATTTAAAGAATTGTTGCGAGACTTCTGGAATCAAAGCCAAATCGAGAAATTATGGCAGGAATTTAGTATTGAATATAAATCTGCAATTAAAGAAGCACAAAAAAATGGGGAGATTGCGGTTAAACAAGTAACAGATTATTTAAATATAGAAAATTTGAATATAGAGAAGTTGATAATTATTCCGAATTTGTTAGATAGTTACAACATTGGGTTAGGACCTACAGTTAATAAAACTGCCTATGCTATTTTGGGTCCTTCACAAAATGGGTTTTCTGTGCCTCGCATCGAACATGAATTATTGCATTCGATTATTAATCCATTAACAGAAGATTTTAATAAACAAAAAAGGTCAAAACTGCGAGAATATATTATTAGAGCAATAGTGTTGAGGCTAAATAAAGATAATCAAAGATACTACAAAGAATCAAAACAAAAATTAATTGATAAAGAATACATTTATATTGACGATTTTTTAAATAATTTAGAGATATTTGAAAAGAGTAAACAACCATTTAACAAGTATTTTAAACACTGGTTATTGAATATCCAGCTTGATTAATTAGCTCTGGTAGCGTATAATATTGTTAGTACCTTAAAATCATTTAATCTCTATAGAAGGAGGTGACCTTTGAACATGGAGATAAAAACTGAGTTGATACGGGACACTATTGTCGTTCATGGTCCTGATGCTGTTTATTTGTATGCACAGTCTACACAACAGGTAGCCCGAGTGCGTGAATTGACCATGACTATTAAAAATAATCTAACTAATAAGGGTTTTTTTAATATGGTTCCCAGGTCAATGCGGTATCGCCCTCCAAGGAAGTGGAAAAGTTTAATGTTGCTTTTGGCTAAAGATTGTCCACTTAAATGCAGATATTGTTATGCCCATGGAGGTAGCAACAATGAGATGATGAGTCCAGAGGTCGCCAATAGAGCAGTTGCTGTTTATCTTGCTACTCAACCAAAGAACCCTAGGGTAATTTTGTTTGGTGGTGGTGAACCAGCAATGAACATTCCAGCCATTAAGCATATTGTTAATAAGTATGGTACGAGTATCAAGTGGCACATGACAACTTCTGGGGTGATGTCTCAATCGTTTTTGCGATGGTTGATAGAACATGAAGTGGGAATGACTATTTCTATTGATGGACCACCAGACATTCAAAATGATTTGCGTCCCCTGCGTGGAGGTGGTGCTTCAGCACCGATTGTTGAGCAGACCATTAGAACACTGGCAATGGAGTCCAATAGGAGAGTTAGTCTAAGGGCAACCATTACTCGTAGTACACTCTGGGAGATGAGTCGGATTTTAGACTATTTCAGTGAGTTGGGAGCAAAAACAGTTCATATTGAGAGGGTTTATTCTCTTGGACGAGCGTTAAAGGATAATTCAGATAACTTAAGCCCATTAAATTTATCTGAGATGGTAGAGATGGCAACGCTTGGATTGGACTGGGCAAAGACAACTGGAAAACGTCTCAAAATAGGTGGTTTGACATATTTATTAAACCCTCGCATTTCCCATTATTGTGGGGCAATGTCAGGACAAAGTATGGTTGTTAACCATTTAGGACAACTTACGAGTTGTAGTGAAGTTGTTGATGATCAGACAAAAGAGTGGTCACTTTTCCAATTAGGCTATATTGACAAGCATAGCCAAGTACATTTGGATGAACAAAAACTTGTTCATTCTCAGCATCGCGTGGTTACTAACATGGAAGCATGTAAATCATGCTTTGCTAGATACTTATGTAGAGGAGGTTGTGCTCATAAGGCATGGGCAGTGACAGGTGATATTTTTACACCAGATCCTCAGCACTGTCAATTCATTCGTGCAATTATTCCTATTTTGATTCAGCGCATGGTCGATCAGCATTATCCTCAGTTGAGGAAATCTAAAGAAAGGATGGTGCAATAACATGCCAAATAGTGATATCTTTGTAAGTAATGCTGAGTTGTCTGAATTGTTCGCCTTAGACAACACCTGTCCTACGCACTATGAATGTGGCGACGACTGCACCTGCGATGATGATCCATAAACAAGGAGTTTAAAGTGACATCATTGCAATGATGTGCCCCAACTGAAATATGTTGGGGCTTTTTGTATCATAATTATTATTTGAATATATCTGAAATGCTTTATAAATTCGCGACCGTATAATTTCAGAGCTGTTTTCACCCCACTTATTCAAAAAAGCTCCTGACGGAGCTTTAATATAGAATTTCACTGTGAATAAAAACAAAGATGTTTTAGTGCGATGCTATGAGCGAGATTGTTGCCTGACCTTCATCAGTAAAACGTAGGTTATCCGTAATAATGCTGTTGCCAGAAACTTTAGCAACTCGACGGATAAAATTTTCGAGTACCCCCAGCCGAGCCACTACCAAGAGCATCACTGCTTCGTCCTCCATCTCCGAGAGACCGGAAAAGGAAAAAACAAACCTATACCCAGATATTCCACAACCAACAGCTCCGCCCCATCTCTGTTTTTCAGGGTTTCGAGATTCCCAGCTTAACAAAAGATCACTTGGATGTGCTCGATCTGTGTCCATATCCATAAGCATAGAGGTACGTTTTGCCTTCTCTACACAAAATTCAGAGTATTTACCCCCCTTACCATTCATGATTTCCCCAACTAAAGTGGGAGGAATCAAGAAAGTATTGGTTGCATGATCGAGAAGACAAAAATATCCTCCCAACTTTTTCGGCACAGTGAGGGCGAGCACCTCCTCGATCAATTCTACGACTATCGCCAAAACTGCAGAAACCAACCTTGGGAATTGTCCCGCAACAGAAAAGTCTAAACTCATTCTTATTCACCTCCAAATCAAGGAGCATCAGAGCCCCTGTTGATACTTAAAGTATATTCTAACTACACTTTAGTGTCAAAAAACTACCTTTCAGAGCTATTTTTATCTTATTTATTCAACAAAGAATTTTTGTATAAACTACTGGATTATGAGAAAATAATTATAGCCAATCCGATGAAGGTCGCCCACCAGGGCGACAAGGCTACATGGGTAACTGTCACCTGCCAGGGTGACACTAACCACTTGGGCATGGTACCGGTACTCACCATGCCCCTTTTTTTATGTCTACCTGCCCAAGCAGGCAACGCCGTTGAGAATATAAAATAAAACCATGCGGTTAAAGTTTAGGCATGGTTTTGTTCGGTGAGGTTCAAATTTCGAATTCGGTGAAACCGGCAGGCATGAGTCTTGTCCAAACATATGCTTTCCGGTTAGATCCATTGAAGACCAATTCGTTGGTTTTGCACATGATCTGCATGGCCTTAGCAATGTTGTCGTTCCTTTCCTGAAGATTCACTCGCCGGGACGGATAATCATTAGCGTCGATTTGGATGATTGCCGCATAGCCCCTAGTTTCATCCATTTCCCCGAATGGGCGGAATTCCACCTCGACATCCTCAGGAACAAGGGGTCCATTTTCATCTGTACAACTTAAAGCGTCAGCCACGATTTTGGCAATAGGCGTTACGAGAGGCTTATTGAACCGCACATGGCGAGCATCGTATTTGAATATAACCTGTGGCATCAATGTTCATCTCCTTTTCAAGGTTTTTGGTATTTGAATATACCAATTCTAATCTGATTAGTCAACGGCTTTCTGCTGTATAGCAGAACAGGCATATTCGCCGTTTATTTATAGTATTAAAAAAGCCCGTATTAAAATTGATTAACGGGCTAAGTGGCTCTTGGTAATAGTTGTCATTCTTGTTGGACGCGGTACCAAACTTCCGCAGAAATCAGATATCCCGAGTCATATATTGTTCTTACGGTAATAATGTCATATTCCCCACTGTTTACAATTCTTTCCAATTCCGCTCTAATTTCTGGCTCTCTTAAGTCATAGCCTCCGCCCAATAGACCCCGATTACCTGTGATAAAAATAACTCTAACTTCAGTGCCAGATCCTTCTTCCGCGAGAATTGGGTCAGAAGTTTCTTCTGCATTTGCATCAAATGCTGTAGTTTCTACTCGAGTTTGAGACTCACATCCTGCAAAAGACAACATGCCCAAAATTGCGATAAGAATAACTGCTATTACTACGACAAGGTTTCGCATGTCTACAGCCTCCTTTTCTGGGATTTGTAATGTCAAAGATACTTATTTAATATCAAAAAATACGCTTCTAGTCAAGCTTTTTATTACTTATTAACTTATTAATATTTTATTTAGATAAAAAGAAAAGGCGAGAGTAAACTCATCGCCAATTTTTTAGAGAATAATACTACACAAGGAAATAAAATCTAACCTCTTCTAATTCCCTTTAAATACTCATTCAATGCAGCAAAGAATTCTGCATTTGTGGTTACAGTCATTTTACTCGGCTGTTCTTTTAATTCGACTATTTGTAATGGTTTTACAGCTAATTCAGTATCACTTTTCCCATCCCAATTTTTGGTTACAGGAAAACCAGCCTTTTCCAATCCCGGATCCCAAGTAGAATCTACAATGACCCACTTGCCATCTATCTGAATTTTTATGGCGAGATGCTGTCCTAAGTGGTCCTCTTTTTTGTCTATAATCACCCTCGGTATTGGCAAACTTCTCCAATCAAAATTTATCAATAAGTACTTCACCTGAATACCGAGTTTTTTATATTCCCTCCCTAGAAAGCCGTTCTTTTCCAAACAGCAGCCTTTATTCATCTTCAATAACTTATCCGGATCCCTTTCCCTCAAACAATAGTAAGGAATCCGCTGGGCTTTTTCAAAAAGGCTAATAATTTCTCTTATATTCATTTTTATCTCCTTTCAATGTGCCAAGCGGTTTGGATTTAGCTAAAAAGGCATTCACTTTTATAACAATAAAATATCAAAAAATACGCTTCTGGTCAAGCTTTTTACATAATAAAAAACCCGCAAAAAGCGGGTTAATTGGTCGAGGGGTCGGAGTCAGAAATGGTATTATTCTTCTGAATCCGGGGGGACAAGCACCCATTCAATACTTAAACGATCGGCATCCCAGTCAGCCAAAACCACGTTCTTTATGGATTGGTCTTCTGTGCGAGATACTTCATTCAAATAAGGTACAACAAGATATAAACAACCTTTATGTACCCCCTCATTCTTGGGTCTCGGCTGATTATCAATCCTCTTCACCAGTCGTTCGCTGGACACTTGAGGAAGATCTAACCGGTTCTGAAGTATGTGAATTGTCAATATTCCAGATGCCTCGTCAGCCATATCCAGTATGATGAATGGATATGCGTTGCACTGCTTGATAACTTCTCTACAGAAGCGAACTTTCTCCTCTTGGGTAGAGGAGGCTTTGATAATATCCACCGGAAAATCTGAAAGATCAGCCGGTGGTCTGCCTGTCATTATCAACATGGGTACGCTCTCCTTTTCAAGGTTTTTGATATCTGAATATACCAATTCTAATCTGATTAGTCAACAACTCCCTAACTCCTGACCAGGTAAACAAAACTGACTTTCAGGGTTATTTTTATCCTATTTCTTAAACAAAGAATTTTTGTATAAACTGTTGGATTATGAGAAAATTGGCATGCCAGCAGGTAAAGGTGAGATGTTTGGGTCAAAGGGTGCTCTGGCACCCCCCTCCCTGTGGGCATGGGTTCTAACCATGCCCACTTTTCTTGTGTAATTCTCATAATCATGAGAGAATTATTATGCTTATCAGGGAAAGGGGCTCTAATTTGCTCCAAAGAGGGGTTACAAATAGTAACCCTCCCGACTTGTGGGCATGGTCCCCGACCATGCCCTTTTTTTATGTATAGATTCCCTGGCCGGGCAGGCTGGAGTCGCTTCGCTTCCCTGCCTACCGGCAGGCAGGCCAGAATGACCCTCCGTCGCCTTTCAGGCTATGGAGGGCTGTCGCAATAGGATGGATTCCAAATACTAAATTCTATATTCCAGATACTAAATACTAGCGGTAGTACACGCGATCCTCTATCCTCAAATCGACATACTGTGTAGGCAACTCTTTCATAGACCTTAAAACCTTAACTAAATTATTAATTTGAGTATCGATACTTCTGGTGGTATCAAAAATAATTGTCCAGCCTTCGGAAGTTACCACCTCAATCTCAAAAGTTGTTTCGGGCACTAGAACTCTTCTGGCTGATACATTGGTTCGGCGAGGCAGATTGGACACGGCTGAGGTAACAAATTCTATAAAATCGGTTGTCACAATCTTTTGATTCAAATTAATAGGCACATTCTTTAAATCTTCTATTACTGTCAAAGGGCTATCTTCTGGCGCCACATCATAAACCACTCCAGCTCGGTTAACCATAAAACGCTCATTGTTAGTCTGCCAGATTATGGTTGTTTCATGTTCACTAATCGTAACTACCAGTTTTTTCTTAAAAATCAGTTTTTTAAATCTAGCCTCTTTAATCTGTAATATAGACAATATTTGCTGGCTGGCCTGATTTTCATTGAACAAAAAAGCATTAACTGGCTCAAATCCATCTTGAAACATAGTCTGTTCTATATCAGTATCTGGCACTAAATGATTCCCCTGTATTTCCAGAGTAGTCAAAACAAAGGCTTGGGATCCCAATAGCAAATAAACTAATAAAGCCAAGACAACTCCCAGACCAACTTTAATCATATAATCTGATATTTCTGGCAAAGGTCTAGTTTTAAGTTTGGGCCGCCATACTAATCTTCTAAGATGTCTCTTGGGTTGGACAACATCTGGTTTGGTTGTATAAAACAATACCTTGGGCCCAGAAGTTCGCGGCTTTTTTTGCTTCAACAAAAATGAAAAAGAGAAACCCCTTTTAACCATCTAATCATCCCCCAGTTTGATTCTTAAAAACCCCTAAGAAGGCATGGATCCACTCACTGTTTTGACCAGCCCCTAAAGATAAAACTACTTCATCTGATTTTAAAACCTTATTAAGATAATCAGTCACGGCATCAAAACTTGGCATATTTTTGGCATTACCGCTGATTTGATTAATTTCATCAACCAATTTCTGAGAATTAATTAATTTTTGTTCCTCTGGAGTATCTCTAACCGGTAAAATCGGAGCTATTAAAACTTCATCTGCATCTTTAAAACTATTAGCAAACTCATCTAATAAAAATCTGGTTCGACTAAACTGATGAGGCTGAAAAACTACTCTAATCTTTCTATTGCCAAAATAATCTCGGGTAGATTTAAGCATTGCCTTAATTTCAGTCGGGTGATGAGCATAATCATCTACAAAAGCCACTCCTTTATAATCCCCTAGCATTTCAAATCTGCGCTTAGCCCCTTTAAATTGAACCAAAGCTTGATGAATATCTGCATCTTTGATTTTCAAATGTCTAGCCACGGCAATGGCGGACAAAGCATCCAAAACTAAATGTCGGCCAGGAAAATTAATATATGTTTCAAAGTTGCCTACCTTAAAACTCATTTTTGGGTTAGATATTTTTAGTTCAGTAGCTCTAACATCATTATGCGGACCAAATCCAAAAGTAATAACTTTAGCTTTAGCCCGCGGCAAAATATCTTTGATATTTTCATCATCTCCATTAGCTATGATTAATCCATCAACTGGGACTAATTCCAAAAACTGGGCAAAGGCTTCTTTAATTTCTTGAATGTCTTCATAATAATCCAAATGATCCGCTTCTATATTAGTCAGCACAGCAATTTTTGGTTTCATGTCTAAAAATGACCTATCATATTCACAAGCTTCTACCACCATATATGGGCCTTTGCCCAAAAATCCACCGCCCTGCAGGCTTTTTACTTCTGCGCCTATCAGCGCAGTAGGATCCAGCCCCCCAATCTGAAGCATTAGAGTAATTAAAGTAGTAGTTGTAGTTTTGCCATGAGTTCCAGATACCGCAATACCAATCTTATCCTGCATCAACTTGCCTATAAACTCTGATCTTTTATTTATCTCTACACCCAACTGACGCGCTCTGACCACTTCCGGATGATCATCATTGGGATAATATCGCTTAATGGCAGAAGTATAAATTAGTTCATCAATATCTTCCGGAACATTTTCCGGCTTATGCTGACCTATAGTAACCACGATGCCTTTGGCTTCTAATCGGCCTCTTTCGGGAAAATCGATTAGATTAGACCCAGTAATCTTATGTTCCATACCCAAAAGTACATCAGCTAAAGCTTGCATGCCAATACCACCAATACCTACCATAAAATAGTGCTTCGAAGAAACTTTTTTCACTTTTACACTTTACCTTAAATTAAGCGCCAACAAAATTAATCTCATGAATTATGAACTGCTTCCCTCCATAATCCGGCACATCCTCTATCATTTTTCCTCTGATTTCAATTATTTGATCATTATCTGTATATTCTGAAATTCTGGCTTTTATTCCCGGATCAGCAATTTGGACAATCATTAAAGGTTCTATGCCAAATTCTTCTCCGCCTTCTGCGACTTTAAAGAAGTCATTCCACTGAGCTCCCTCGGAAGTAGAATGAATAGTGCCATAATATGTCAGTAAACCATCATCCCCAGGATTACCGTTAATAGTAACTAAGAATTGACTCTCTATATCCTGCTCATCCCAAGACCTGGCATACTTTAATATAATATGAGATCTTTGAACATTCGTAACTTTGAAAGTTAAAATTTCTTCTCCGCCAGCCCCTACTACAGTCTCGTCATATTCATCAGACAAATGATAATCGCTGGTCAAATACTCTAAAGCCCCATCAGTAATATCATCTACCAACCACTGATAACCAGTAGTGTGATTGGCAGCCAGAACTATCTGAAACTCCTGATCTAATTCAAAGTTAAAATTTCTATTTTTATCATCAATGGTTATCTGAGGCAGTGACTCAGACCATAAGCAACCACTAAGAATCAGAGGAAAAATTAATATATATAAAAATTTCTTCATAATAACACTCCTTTTTTATACTGTTCTAATACTTGGTTAATACCATAACGATATTTGCAAAAATCACAATCAGGATCTGGCTCTGGCAGTCGATCCGACATTAGACAAGCTTTAATATCTGTTAATGTCTTTTCAATCCAGGCATCATTACCTTTATATGAAATAAGTTTAATATCAAACTCCAGCTTACCATCAAAAGTTTCGGCATCTCGTCGGCCATTACAATAAACAAAATAACCTATATTTGACACCTCAAAACCATTCTGTCGAAACAACCACTGATATATTTCGATTTGCCGCTTATAAACTATCTGCCAAGGAGCATCTATCCCTACTTCACCATTCTTGCTGGTAGCTTTATAATCTACAATAATTAATTCTCCCTGAGGATTTATCCAAATATCATCTATGCCGCCAGAAATCAATAAATTAGTAGGTTTATGCAAATACTCTATTCCGCCTCGTAAGGCATCACGCCATTTGTCCATATCAGGATGAGGAAAAGGAATAGCTTCAACTTTATAAGCCTGCATTAAAGGATGGCTAGACTGCCGATTACGATGGATATCAAATTCTTTTTTTAATAATTCATCAACTGCCGAGTTTAAATTGAAAGGAAAACCCGGAGGCTGATTTACTCCTAATCGCCTATCTAAGTAAAAACAGCGGGGGCAACTGAGAAATGCATCTATCTTGCTTCGACTCAATTTAAAAGGAGTCTTTGATTTAGGATCAAAAATGTTACTATTCCTCTTGCCTTGATAATACTTAGACATATTAGGTTCTTTTTTTGGTTATTTCGCTCTCCTTTATTTTAACATTCTCTAAATCATTTAATGAATGAATTAAATTCAAATCAACAGCATTTTTTAATTTATAATCACCTATGTGAGTTCTAGTTAATTCCAATAAATAGGCTCCGACTGCTAGTTTTTGACCAATATCATGAGCCAGTGAACGAATATATGTCCCTGATGATACTACTGTATCCAAATTTAAATATGGATAGCTGTAATCTAATAATTCAATTTCATGTATAACAATTTCTTTGGGTTGTAACTCGACTTTTTTGCCAGATCGGGCTAGATTATAGGCTTTCTGCCCCTTAATTTTCTTGGCCGAAAAAATAGGCGGCATTTGACTATACTTGCCTTTAAAATCTTTTAGTACACTTTCTATTTTCTTTAAGCTAGGCTTCAAGTTAGAAACTGATGTCATATCGCCTTCAGCATCGTAGGTGGTGCTAATTTCTCCTAACTTAATTTTGGCTTTATATTTTTTGTCCAGCCCTCGAAATTCATCTAATTGTTTAGTAAATTCTCTTCCAATTGCTATAATCAGCAATCCCGATGCTAAAGGATCTAAAGTGCCAGCATGGCCAATTTTTTGTTCTTTAGTAATTTTGCGCAGATAACTAACTGCGTCATGCGAAGTTATACCAACTGGCTTGCTTATTAAAAATATTCCTTTGACAGACATTGGGAAGCTAAATTAATGTCTGCCGGATTTTATGGCCGCATAACTATTTTTCCAAATTCCACCTAAAGCCAATGTCATAAAGATAAATTTGATTAGCCAGCCTACAAAAGGCACTAAGCCTAATAATACATAAACAGCAGTTCCAACTGCCAGTCTCGCAAACTGTTGTTTATTGCTAAACTTTTTTAATTTAACAAAATAACTGCCAATTACTAACGAAGCAACTATACCAGATATCATAATAGTCAGAATATATGCCAGCATTAAAATTATACTGAAAGGTATTCCTATTAATATCGTAATTCCTATGAAGGCTAAAATTGGCACTACTACCAAAAAAACTATACCCTGCCAAAAGGAACTCCAATAATTTTTTTTAACCAAATCAACAACTCGAGGCATATATTTAGGCAAAAACCAGATTAATATGCCACCCAATAACATCATTCCCAAATATTTCCACGCCAGTACCCCAAAAGCTATAGGGGGAACCAAAAAAGCAAAGGCGCCTAAAACGGGAATATAACTTATTCCTTGCCCATCAGACCATTTATTGTATTCAACGGACCCAGCCACAGCCTCAAAACTAGCATCTGGGGCAGAAGCCCAATAAACTAATTTACCCGTAATGACAGCATTATCGCCAAAACTCAGCACCCCTCCATATTTTAAATTGGCATCACCCTTTATAATTCCGTTGATTGCGCCTTTATCAAACCCAGCTTTTATACTGCCTAAAACCATACCATCAAGAAAGAAATCACTACTGCCAACTATTAAATCACCTTTAACCAGGGCTGTTTCTGAAATTGTTACAATACCGCCGCCAACAATAACATCATCACCTATCTCGCCTGTTATTAATACTTCTCCCCCGCCAACTCTTAAATCGTCCCCTATATTTCCTGTTATCAATACTGTTCCAGCCGCCACAAATAAATCACCTGCAATATCGCCATTAATATCTACCTCTCCCCCTATAACAATTAAATCTCCATCGATATCTCTATCGACTATCACTTGACTGCCAGTAATATAGGTATCATCTCCTACAGGGCTAGTAATATTAATAACTCCTGTATCAGAAGATAAAAAATTAGGCGCTGCTAAAACCGGCACCGCAAATAATGCAATTATGGCAATCATTGAAACAATAGATATTTTCTTTAACATAAATTTAACTACTAGTTTATATTACTATCTAGATTATACATCTCTAAATAAAAAAGAGGCCCATTCTCAAAGGAATGGGCCAATATCGATCTGGGAGGTTAATTCGTCAGAACTCTCAGGAAGAGAACTAAAGCATGAAGTAGATCAAAGGGCCGAGCCCGCAGCAACTCGCATGGAACTGCGAGCTCGGGTAAAAAAGTAAGACGCGTGTTTGCTAATTAAACTAACCGAAGTAAAAGTCGAATTAGGTCAAAAAGAACAAGCTCGCAGTAAGCCGATTGAACTGCGAGCTCATCTTACTTAAAAAAGGAGGGGGTCTAAGGAAAAATTAAATCTTAAAAGAGCTAGAGTAGGAGTTCTCAAACTCACCATAAGTTTGTAACAAGAAGTAGTTAACAACGAAGGTTGCACACTACGCTCGTAACCCCTACCCTAGCGGAGAAAGACTTATCTGAGAAATAAACCCAACTTATCAATGATCATATCAACACAGATATTATATACTCTAATACCAAGTAAAACACTATCTAATCATATTCAAAACAACAAAAAGAATTTAGTCCCCATTTACTAGAGGCACAAATATAAAACCAGGACATTCATGCTCCTCAAATTTATCCTTGCTCTTTTTTATAACAAAGATAATACTATTGCCTACCGGCGCCACAATACGTCCGCCAATTTTGAGCTGATCTTTCCAAGCCTGAGGAATCTTCTCCCCTGAAGCCCCAGCAATAATCCCATCAAAAGGAGCTAATTGAGGCAAGCCACCCCTTGCATTTTGATTAAAGAACTTAATATTTTTGAAGTTATATTTACTTAAATTATTCTGTGCCTATTGGAGTAATTGAGGAATAACTTCAATCGCATCAATTTTACCTTTATCTCCTACTATTTTAGCTAATAACCCTGTCTGCCATCCAGAACCAACACCTACGTCCATTATTTTATCTCCCTCTCTCGGCCGAAGGGCTTCTAACATAAAAGCTACCACTAATGGCTGGGAAATGGTTTGTCCTTCTCCAATCGAAAGAGGACGATCTACATAGGCCATCTTCTTTGCCCTCTCCGGTACAAAATCTGCTCGATCTACTGCCAAAAAAGCATCTCTAACACTTTCATTTTTCAATAATCCATGACGCTCTAAATGTTTAACCAAGTCTTCCATTTTTTCGTTATTAAAACCATAATAATCTTCTATTTTTCTAATTGCTTCTCTCATTTTTTAATCTCACTTTCATATTCAGGAAAATATCTATTAATTTCACGAAGATTAAACTTTTTGAGAATTGATTCCTTTGATTCTCTTTTTAATAAAAATTTAAAGGACTTGATTGTAAGTTCTTTGGGCGTATACCTACCATCAGTTAATTTTTCCCAATATTCCTTATCCAATACTACCAGATATTCAATCTTATCTCCTTCAGAATCTACCGCTACTAAAAACCTCCATCCTCCATTAATCTGTTCCTCTTTTTTAATTTCAATATCTTCCATATCATTTTAGATTATACACTTTTATATAAAAACTACCCCCCAAATTTATTGGGGGGTGTATGTAAATACTTCGGTAGCCCGAAATGAACACTTTATAAAGAACAAGAGCTGGGAAGGGGGGTTACATATGTTCACATTCAGACAACTTAGGAGGAAGACAGGTAATGAAAAAACGCTGAACGCCAAGTATACAATTGCTGTGCCGAAGAAATGCCACAGTCAAGCCCAAACCAAAGCTTGATGCGACCGTTAATTGTACGAATGGATTCTAGTGCAATGCTAATGTTCATTGCCAAACCCCTTCCCAATATGAACATCCAGCACTTTGCCATTATCAATGATCAGGTCTATTACTATTATACAATCTAATAGTATAAAAGTTATAATTAAACTATGTCTATTAGCTTACAATTTTTGGGAGCCGCTGGCGGAGTAACTGGATCTAGTTATTTAATTAAAACTAATAAAACTTCTTTTTTAATCGATTGTGGTTTATTTCAAGGCCAATATTCTAATGAACAGAAAAATTGGCAACCATTTGCCTTTGATCCCAAAAAGTTAGATTTTGTCATACTAACTCATGCCCATTTAGATCATTGCGGTCTGATTCCCAAATTATATAAAAAAGGATTTAGAGGTAAAATATATTCTACCCCAGCTACTTTTGATATAGCTATAGCCATCCTCACCAATGCCGCGCATATTCAAGAACACGGAGCTACTACCAGACAAATAGAATCTTTATTTGTATCTAAAGATGCTCTAGGTTCATTTAAATTATTTAAAACTTATCTATACAATCAAATATTCGAAGTTGATACTAATATTAAAATTCGATTTCAGGATGCCGGACATATTTTGGGAGCCGCTATAGTCGAAATTTGGATAACAGGCAAAAAATTAGTTTTTTCAGGAGATTTGGGTAACAGCCCAGTACCTATTATGAAAGATCCCGCCATTATCAAGGAAGCAGATTATATAATTTGCGAATCAACTTATGGCAATCGTAATCACGAACCCATTGATAACCGCAAGAATAAACTATTG
>CAYRIH010000001.1:70365-98009 GCA_964424375.1 uncultured Candidatus Saccharibacteria bacterium
CTATTAAATTTGCCCAAATTCATAAATCTAAAATTATTATCCCTAGCTTCTCTTTAGAACGAGCTCAAGATTTGCTATACACATTCAATGAGCTCAAAAACAACGGTTTATTAGATGAAATGCCAGTCATCTTAGATAGCCCCTTAGCTAGCCAGATAACTGAGATTTTTAAAAAACATACAAACCAATTTGATGATGAATTTCAAAAACAACTACAAATTGATCCCGATTTATTTAGCTTCAAGGGATTTAAAGAAACTATTAAAAAAGAAGAGTCTAAACAACTTAACCATTTAACTGGCGCGGCTATTATTGTCGCTGGTTCTGGCATGGCTGATGCTGGACGAGTTAGACACCATATATTGCACACTATAGATAATCCTAAAAATCAAATTTTATTTATTGGCTTTCAGGTTCCAGGCACTTTAGGCAATAAATTAGTGGCTGGCAATAAAAGAGTGAAAGTTTTAAATCACATGCGTCAAGTTAACGCTAAGATTATTAATATAGAATCATTTTCTGCTCATGCTGATCAAAAAGGATTATTATTTTGGCTATCTAATTTCTCCAAACAACCTGTTGTATTCATAACTCATGGAGAAAATCCCGCCAGAGCTGCTTTATCTCAAAAAATTAATAAACAACTTAAATTTAAAACCTATATCCCCAGATTTAAACAAAAATTTATTCTTTAGCAGATAGTTGAAACTGCCAACTAACTAATTGTCACAGTACAGCTCGATATAGTTTATAGAGTTGACTTTTTATTTATAATATGGTATAATGAAATAATAGCCTGTCCCCTATAATAAATTTGGATATGCCTGAAAGATTTGAATTAAATCAACCAAACAATACCGAGTTAGAAAGCTCAGGTAAATTAGAACAACCCCAAAAAATTGAGTCCGATTCAGAACAATTCGAAAAGTCTAAGCAGCTTGAACAACTCAGACTAATTGATACTCATAAAAAATTAACAACAATCTATGGACACGAACGTGAATTAGAACTTTTAGGAATCAATAAAGCCGAATACAATTTTGATAGTCTGCCTTCTGTAGATTATCAATCACGAGATAAAATATCAATTGAGCGCCAAGCAGAATCTCAACTAAATCAAACAGGCCGGGAAAACTTAATACAATGGAGACAAGAAAGACAACAGCTCAGAGAAAAATTAGATTTTCTAGTTGAAAATCAAGAAGCCTGGCAAACTGAAAAAATAAATTCAGTTCAAACCATAGAAGAATTACAAGCCACCATAAAAAAATTAAAAGTGCTTGCCCATAGTAAAATAATCGGCAGAGAAACTGATATATATGAATCTGAGGCTTTACTGGAAATTATAGAAAGTGCTAAAAAAGATTATAAAAACATTGCCCGGATCCGACCAGGCTTTAGTGTCAGAAAAAAAATTGAAAATTTACTTAATCTTAAACCAGGTCAAAGAGCTAATTTAACCTCTAAAAATTATCACTGGACCGATGATAACCCCAATAGATTAGCTGCCTAAAATAACTAAAATATAGAATATGCCTTACAAAAAAAATAAATTAGGAAAGATTCTACTCAAGAAAATTGAGGGATTTTGGCATCCCGTTAAAAAAGATGGGACTATCAGCACTATCAAAGGTGGCACTAGACAAAAAGCCCTTAACGCTGTCCACGCTTACGAAGCCATAGCTCACGGAGCTAAGAAAAAGTAAGATCAAAATAATCCCAATTATAAATATAAAAAATGGGCATTAGTTGTAATAACTAATACCCAATAAATCTAAAATCCAAAAATCAAGACTAAGAAAATTTCCAAGGGATAGCACCACAGCGCCAATGACAGTAATCCAAGGCATCCCAGTAGACATCCAAACCCCTAACAATGTTGAAGCTCACAAAAAGCGAGCGCTCGGAACCGCGGTGGTTTCTGCATCTTATCCAGCCACCCATAAAAGGGATTTGACCAAACTGCAGAAAAGCTCTAATAAGAAGATATATAGTTTCCTCAACGGAGGTTAAACCTTTACCGCCTTGTCTCTCTGCCCAGGCTTCTTGTTCTTTGCAGTTGAGATTAAACGGGCTATGATCAGGGTCTGTTGGAGTCATAATCTCGGAAAGATTACATTCCAAGACTCCTACTTGAGTTGAAATTTCATCCCCAACACAGTTTGGTGACGAGTGGAGTTTAATCCCCATCTTGCTAGCCAACTCAAGAAGTTGAGAGCGAGTAAGTTCAGCAGGAATAAAGTAGCCATACTGACTACTAGCTTGTGTAGCCATCTGCTGGATGGCTACCTCATGACCAATCAGACCAAGTTGACTGAGAGTGTTGGTTTCACGTTCGATCCATTCGCTCTGGGTCATTTCCTCAACCGCCGCCATCTTACCTATCAGAGCATCAGCCACTATATGGCACCGAAATGGGTCATTGATGACCTGTTGGATGCCATTCATCAACTGAACTTCTGACAAGACCTTAAGAAGACACAGGATTAATTCCCACATCTTACCAATCACTGAGAATTTACTACTTTCGCTAAGGTTAACGGACATTGTCGTCCACCTCCGCTGATTATAGATTTTCGAGGTACATACTCTTGAATAACAACATTCTAATAAAAAATTATAGCTCTGCCAAGAGTTTTATGCTTTAGGAGCTGCATTTTTAAACGGCTCCACAGTTACCTGTCCAGCCAGGGAGCCATTTATTTTTGTAAGTAATAAGTCTGTTTTGGTTAAAAAACTGACAAAGTTAACCACCACAAGATAATTCCAAAAGCCAAGGCTAATAGACCAGCAAACATCATAACGGCATTGCTTGCATAAATCCCCTTTATTAGTTTTTCAGTATATTTAGGAGCCCACAAAAAAGTAATACCTTTAAGTATTGAGAGGTAACCAACAATAGGAATTATAATATACCATCCCATCCCGCTACCTAATCGATACTCTATAGATAACAGCCACAAACCATAAAATACCACTAATGTGCTATATAATTGCAAACCATGTAGACCTGGTCTCTCTTTTGCTGTAGCCATCAACTCCTTTCTGAACCAATCTGAAGCAAATAGCATAGGTAAAGCAAACAAGAACATTAAGCCTCCCATTAAAAAGGTGGCTAATGCATATATTGAAAGTTCCATATATCCCCCTTCATAAATTTATAACATTTATATTATACTCCTAAAAAAGATTAGCCGGGATATAAAATGATAGTATTATGAAAAATCCCGGCTATAGTTTTCGGTCAAGTTTATACATAGATTAGCCCCTTCGATTCCTCTTAGGAAGATGATGCTGTGATGAATCTGGTATTTCCCACTCACGCTGTCGGATAGAAAATTCTATCCTAAGTTTTGATAACGCCTTGGTTAAACTACTATGAGTTTTGCCAATAGAAGTTTTAACAAATCCTTCTAGACCTGGCGAAACATAAAGTCCGCCTGACAAATACTCGATCTGGTCCCATGATAAATCATGTTCCAGATTAAACTGATTAAGCAAATAATTAGTTTTACCATGATTCCTTCTCAGCTCTCCATTTAACACAACTCTATCAACAGAACCCAAGGCACTATACCACTCAATTAGCCTTGCTCCATACTGATTAACTAAAATAAGCATCCCAGCTAACAATACATAGAGGTTATAAAAATTATCTATTCGGCTTTCTTTAGTTAGTAACTCGAGTTCCAAATAAGCCTTCAACTTCTTTAGCTTATCCAGAAACTCCACGATAGATAATTCTTTGAGCTCTATTATGTCAGGCGAGGTAATGGTAACTTTGGGCCTAGAAAGGTAAATCATCCCAATCTCTAAGCCATAGTGCTGAAGTAGTTTGGATAGATTATCCATTTCATTCTTACCCATCACTTTAAATGTATTGATGAGTAATTCAGAAATCTTTTCGATGTATTGATCTACCCTGACTAGCCAGCTAATCACCAAACAGAACCTTTGAATCTTGTTATCTCGAAGCATCCATTTCACCTCCTTTTTAGATAGAATGGATAAGAGAAAAACTTGACCAAAATTAAAAAAGTCTGAATTGTCAATGTGGATATTATTTGCACTCTAACACAAATATCCCATGTAATCAATAATTCTGGACTTAGATTCTGTCGAGTAAAATTTTAGTAATTTTTTCAGCGGCGCCCTTTTGCATTAAACCAGATATATTAAACGATAAACGTTTACCTAAATCGGATTGAACAATCTTATCAATACCATCTGTCAGCAACTGAGGAGTTAAATTATCCTGCTCTATAATAATAGCTGCCTCTTTCTGATTTAAGTATTGAGCATTGCAATGCTGATGATTGTTAGCGGACCCTTTAAGCGGTATTAAAATGGCTGGTTTGCCCACAGCAGCAATTTCTGCAATAGCTGTAGCTCCAGCTCGGGATATAATAACTGAAGATTTTTTCATCAATGAAGCTATTTGGGTATTCGGCAAAAAATCAAAAAGATGATAATCTGAGTTATTTAACTGATTAAGATCATGTTTTAAAGCGGGATAATCCAGACCTCCAGCTAAATGTACAACTTGATACTTTTCCAAAATCTGAGGCAGGGCTTTTTTAACTGTTTGATTAATAATCCTAGCACCTTGAGATCCCCCTATAATTAACACTATGGGTTTATCTTCTGTAAAAGATATATCTAAACTACCTGGTTCTTTAGAATAAAACACACTATTAACCGGCACACCTGTATAAACCATTTTCTTTTTAATTGAGTCTGGTAGTTGATAAGAATCTAAAGGAAATGAAACGCAAATCCGACTGGCTAGACGAGCCAAAATTCGATTAGCCACTCCCATTACAGAATCTGATTCGTGCAAGATAATTGGCCGACGTAAAATTCCAGCCGCTAATCCCACTGGGATGCCTACATATCCTCCTTTAATAAAAACTCGGTTTGGCCAGAAAATTAAAACCACAAACAAAGATACAATAAAACCAGCCAGAGTAATAAAAATATCTACCAGATTGCGCAAATCAAAATACCGCCGCCATTTACCAGCCGGCACACCCAAAAATCTAAGTCCGGCTCCTCGCACTAACCGACCATCGGCTGGCTGAATCGAACCAATATAAAGTAATTTACTTGTGGGGTCTACGTCTAGTATTGTCCGCCCGACTAATAAAGTCGGTAATACGTGACCAGATGTTCCACCACCAACTAAAAGGATCTTCATCATATTTGTTACCAGTAGTTTGTCTAGAGATATTTAATAATATACCTGATCCTATCATAGCAAAAACCAGAGAAGTTCCCCCTTGGCTAATAAACGGCAAGGGCACACCAGTCAACGGCAATAGCCCAGTAATAGCCCCTATATTAATAATTGCTTGCCAGCCAATCCAAGTGGTAATTCCTAGAGCCAATAATCGACCGAATACATCAGGAGCTTTTTGGGAAATTTTTAAACCCCTCCAGACTAAAATTGACAAAGGAATGATTACAAAAAATAACAATCCCAAAAGACCCAATTCTTCTCCAATAACTGCAAATATTGAATCCGAGGATGCCTCCGGCAAGAAGTTAAATTTTTGGCGGCTGCGACCAAAACCTAGACCTAATAATCCACCCGAACCTAGAGCAATCAAGGCTTGGTTAATATGGTAACCAGCCCCCAATGGATCACTAGCCGGATTCAAAAAAGTTAACCACCGAACAGTTCGATATGGAGCTATCTTGATTAAACCCCAGATTGCCAATAATCCCCCTCCTACCAACAAGCTAATGTGTTTTAGATCGGCACCGGCTACAAAATACATTACTCCAGCAATACCAGCAATTACTACAACCGTACCCATATCTGGTTCAGCAATAATTAAACCCAAAATAATTAACAATAATAGAATAAAAGGCAGGAAAGTAGCATACCAATTGCCAATTTTAGGTCCTTTTTTCTCGAACCAATAAGCCAAATAAATTATTAAGCCTAATTTTAAAACTTCTGTTACTTGCAAGGTTAATTCACCAGCCCCAATCCAGCGCTTGGACCCACCAGCTTCGAAACCCACTCCTGGAATAAACACCGCTATCAACAGAGCTATAGAGATAAACAAGACCATAGTAGCCAATGGTCTAAAACGATGGTAATCCCATCGCTGTAAGAAAAACCACAACACCAGACCAATTACCGCAAAAACTACCTGACGAACAAAATAATATGTATTACTGCCAGTTATCTGATAAGATTCCACTACAGACGCCGATGATACCATAATCAAACCGAAGCTTACTAAAAATAAGGTAATAAGTATCAGCCAAGGATCTGGAGCATGATATTTTCTCATTAAATTCGCCCCTTTTTTATTAGCTTTTTAACTATATCTTTAAATTGATTACCTCTATCATACGCACTGTGAAACATATCAAAACTGGCAAAAGCTGGAGTTAAAACCACAGCGCCGCCAGCTGGCAAAAACCGGCTGGCTTTTTTGACTGCCAGAGGCAGACTCTGAGCTTTAACAGCCGGAATACGAGCTCGTTTTTTCTGCAACCAACCAGCTAAACGGCTGGCTGTTTGACCAATTAAAACCAATCCTTTTACTTGCTTAAAACTTAATAAAGCAGACAAATCATCTAAATTTTCTCCCTTGCTAACACCGCCCAAAATTAAAGATAAAGGACATGTTAAAGATTTAACTGCCGCCACAGTGGCTACCGGCGTAGTAGCCATAGAATCATTAATAAACTTAATTTTATCTAAACTGCCTACTAATTCCATCCTATGTTCTAATGGCTTAAAGCTTCTAATGCGACTTTTAATATCAGCTGCCGATAAGCCTATTAGATGAGCTACTGTGACAGCCGCTATTACATTTTCTAAATTATGCCTGCCTAAAAGCAGTATTTGTGATTGATCCATCACCACACTACGTTTGCCAGTCTCAATATCTCTAATAATAATCTGATCATTTGAATTATAAACCCCCCGAGATAAAACTTTTTTAACCGAATACTTTACTATTTTACCTCGCATCTTTTTGACAAGGGATCGGGTAATAGGATGATCAGTACTAGTAATCAGATAGTCACCTTTTTTTTGATGTAAAAACAAATTGGATTTTGCCATCAAATACTTTGTAAATGTTTTATGACGATCCAAATGTTCTGGCGTAATATCTAATATCACTGCCAATTGTGGGCTTTTGGTTAAATCCTCTAATTGAAAGCTGGATAGTTCCAATACTACTAAATCTTTTTTAGTAAGTTTTGGTAAAAAAGATAATGGAGGTCGTCCGATATTCCCCCCTAAATAAACTTTGCCCGATATTTGGCCCTTAAGTATATGATAAATCAAAGAAGCAGTGGTGCTCTTACCTTTAGTGCCAGTAATGCCAATGATGCGAGCTGGGCACAAATCAAAAAATAACTGTATTAGTGAACTAAAGACTACTCCACACTTCTTGGCTCGCTTGATTTGTAGCAAATCAAGCGGTACACCAGGACTTCTAAAAACAATATCAAAATCAGTAAGACAATCTAGATATTTATCACCCAGACATAAATTAGATGCTAGCTTTTTTATAATCATATAATCTTTACCCAACTGACGAGCTGTTTTATTATCTAATCCAACAGGTTTAATTCGGCTTTTACTTAAAAACTTCAGAAGATCTAACCCTTCCCTACCTAAACCTAAAACAGCAGTTTTAATATCTACAGTATCCATAATTCCTGCTTCATTTAATTTGTCATTTTTCATTTTAGACTGGACCAGCTCCGACAATCCCAATAATTACACCTAATACTGCCATCAATGCACCTACAATCCAAAATCGCATAGTTACTTTAGTTTCCGGCCAGCCTAGTGCTTCAAAATGGTGATGTAATGGTGCAATCAAGAAGAGTTTCTTTTTAAATAATTTTCGCCAAAGCAGCTGCATAATTACGGATAGAGTTTCAACCATTGGCACAAATGCAATGAAAGGCAAAACAGCTATACCTACATTACTCCTAATTAACATTGCTACCACTGCCAAAGTCGCCCCTAAGGATAAAGCATAGGTATCACCGCCAAAGAACCTGGCTGGATAGATATTAAACCACAGATAAGCAATTAGAGCTCCTGTTACCGTGGCACAAAAAATTGCTAAGCTAATTTGACCATTCAAAAAAGCCAACAGACCATAGGCGGTAAATGCAATAGCTAAAAGACCGCCAGATAAACCATCTAAGCCATCTGTTATATTAACTGCATTAGTTACAGCTAAAATAATAAAAATAAATAGTGGAATGTACCACCAGCCAATCAGTAAGTCTCCCCAAGCTGGAATATGCAAACTATCCATGCCCAATTTACTGTAAAACCACCAAGCTCCTAAAGCTGCTATAACAAACAGCCAAATTGTTTTATGCCGAGCTCGAATACCTTTAATGCCTCCTATACCACGAATGTTAAACCAATCATCAACTGCCCCTAAAATACCAACTGTTATAATCGAAAAAAGTGGTAAATAGGTCTGAGAACGAGTTAAATTAAAAATTAAAGTAACTGCAGCCACTACTCCCCACACTAAAGGACCCGCCAAAGTTGGGATATTGCGCTTATGTTTTTGGCCGTGAAGCTGTTTGAAAACTGTTGCTTCGCCGCCATATAAAGCCTGTTCTCTTGGTTTTTTCCAAAATTTGTACTTATACAAAACATATGTCCAAAACGGAGTTAACAGCATAGCTGAAACAAAAGCAATAGTAGAAATCATCAAAATCCTCAACAGATCTCCATGTTCGGCAATAATTTTGGCAATATCATTCATGACTAAATTTTTGTTTAATTAAATCGACTATTTTATCCATACCGACAGCTCTAGACCCTTTAACTAAAACGGTATCATTATCCCGCAAATGAGTAGAAATTACATCCCTAGCTGATGATATATCTAAACTTATAGCCTGTTCGGCAGGAAAACCAGCTTCAATAGCAGATTGTTTAATTAATTCTCCCCCCTCTCCTATTATCATAAGTAAATCAACACTATTAGCCGCTGCCTGACCAACTCGCTGATGACTTTCTTGATATGCACTGCCTAATTCTCTCATATCACCTAAAATAGCAACTTTTCGACGTTGGGCATCCAATCGAGCTAAGCTCTTTAGAGCAGCCAACATTGATGTTGGATTAGCATTATAAGTATCATCAATTAAAATTAATTGATTAAGATTAATCCTCTCAAAACGCCCCGGTGCCGACTTAAAATTATTCAGCTTTTTGGATATTTCATCTATCGATATGCCAAAATAATCAGCCACAGCAAATGCTGTTAGAGCAGCATATACAAACTGTTGACCATAAACCGGCATCATAGCTTTAATTGATTTATTATCATGGGATACAGTAAAATGAATGCCACTGTGACTCAAACCAATGTCATGAGCAGTATAATCAGCCTTGCGTTCAATACCAATAAATACTTTTTTAGCGGTAGTACTTTTAGAAACCAAATTACTAAATTCATCATCCGCATTAAGTATAGCTAAACCATCAATAGATATATTAGCAATTAGACTTTTCTTTTCATTTACTAAATCTGCTTTGGTAGGAAAAAATTCTAGATGTACATCCCCAATATTTGTTAAAATTCCTATTTCTGGAGTAATAAATTCCATAAAATATTGGATATCCCCTGGTCGGTCAGCAGCCAATTCTAAAACCAATATCTGAGGATAAAACAAGTTGCCTAACAATAATCGGCTAGCTTTAATAGTAAGATTAACTGTATCTTTTATGCTTAGACGGGTTTTGCCTTCTAGATTTGTACCAGTAAATGAAGGATCAATAATACTAGCTGTCACTCCAAATTCGGTATTAAGATTGCCCTGGGTTTTAGCAACTAATCCTCGGCTCTGCTCATCAACTTTTTTTAATACTTCAAATACAGCATCTTTAGTGGTAGTTTTACCGGTACTACCGGTAATCGCCACAATCCGCGGGCGATATTTTATAAGTATTTTAGACGCTAAAATGCGTAGCCAGTTTTTTAAAAATTTTCGTAGCATATTATTATCTTTATTATTCAGGCGGCACCTGCCAATAATCTAACAGAAATTTGGCAATATCTCCAAATAAAGGAGCTGCCGAGCTTTCGGCAAATCTTATACCTTCAGGTCTATCAATTCTAGTCAGCATCACAAACCTCGGATTATCAACTGGACCAAAACCAATAAAAGTACCAATTGTAGCATCCTGTTCATATCCACCGCCCTTAGGAATCTGCGCTGTGCCAGTCTTGCCCGCAATCCGATAACCACTTACCCCTGCCAATTGGCCATGGCCCTTATCAACTACATTTACCATCATTGCCGAAACTAATTGAGCAGTCTGAGGCTTAAGGATTACCCGTACTATCTGAGGGTCAACAGAAACTGCTCCACTAGGATAAAGAATTTTATCAACAATATGGGGCTGCATTAGCTTTCCCTGATTAGCTATCGCACCCACCGCAGTAACTAATTGCATTGGTGTTATTGCAATACCTTGTCCAAAAGACATAGTTGCTAAATCAATTTCAGCCCAACTTCTAAAAGGTCTAATGTGAGCTGGGACTTCACCATCCAGTTCTATACCCGTAGAAGAATCAAAACCAAAATCCTTTAGATATTTATAAAATAAGGATCGACCTATTTTTTGCACCACAAAAACTGCTCCAGTATTAAGAGATTTTTCTAATACTTGAGCCATAGTCTGAGTGCCATAGGCTTTTAAATCAGCGTTTCTAATTATTCTGTCGTCCACCTGTACCTCACCAATATCCGTATACGTAGTACTGGGAGATACTAAACCAGCATCAATACCAGCCGCCATGGTAATAACCTTAAAAACTGAGCCTGGCTCATAAACTCCTGATATATTGGTATTAGTAAAATTTTCTAGAAGAGATGTGTTATAAAAATTAGGATTAAAATCTGGATAATTAGCCATGGCCACAATTCGACCAGTAGCCGGCTCCATAATAATTACATTGCCAGCCGTAGCTCCATAACGATCGACTGCTTCTTTAAGTTTTTTCTCAACATAATATTGAATTGCTCTATCAATACTTAGTACAACACTTACTCCATTTTCGGGATTAATCACTTTTCTGTCGCCAATAGTAATTTGAGATCCAGAAGGACTCTTTTCTACCAAAGCCAAGCCCTGGAGACCACTCAACTCTTTATTAAAATAACCTTCTACGCCATACTGCCCTTTTCCATCCCGATTAACAAAACCTAACACATTGGAAGCTAAGCTATCTTCTGGCGAATATCTATATTCCTCAGTGCGTAGATATACACCATCTAAATTCAATTCTCCAATTTCTTTAGCTTCAGTTTCCTCAATTCTGCGTCTTAATGGAGGTATATATATTTTGTTAGATTTAATCATCTCTAACAAATCACTTTCTTCAATTCCTGTGCCAGATAGATAAGGCATAAGTTTAGCTGCTACTAACTCTGGACGCCTTACTTGGCTGGGCACGATATTTAAATTATATAGAGAAACATTAGTAGATAATGGATAATAATCTTTCAACTGAGAATCATAAACCAAAATTTCTCCTCGTTTAGCAGGCACATTCTCATTAACAAGATGCTGCTGGCGAGCTAAAGAAGAAAAGGTAGCGTATTCGATTATCTGCCGCTGGACAACTTTTGCGGTTATTAACATCAACACTAAGACAAACAAGAAACTTACCAAGCCCAAGCGATATTGTTGAGTTAATTCATTTGCAGTGCTGTAAGACATAGTAACATTATACAAAAGCTTACAATAAAAAGCAGGCAGATTGTATGCCCACTCAAAACATCTATAATATTAATCTACTTGTGTGCCAATGGGCTGGACCAACTAAGATAAGTCATATCATTTATGGGTACCATTTTGGGAATATACGTAAACTCTTCCGGCTCCTCGCCAGTAAATATCCGACCAGTTGGCTGACCATCGTCACCTATCTCAATTTTTTCCTGCGCTCCGCCCTCGATTACTGCTAATGAAGCCAACCTAGCCGCTTCTAAGGATAATCTTTCGTTTCCTGCCACAATTTTCTGTTTTTCTAGCTGAAGAGTGTGCAATTGCCCGCCCTTAGTAGATACTATATTAACTGAAACTATATAAAATAAACCTAGAACTACAAACATTATGATAGTAATTGAGCTTACTGAAAAAGCTCCGAATCGCAGTTTTCTAAAACTATTCATGCGAATCATGGTTGGGATTTTAGCTCTAATTTTATTAGGCGTCCATTTAGTCATAAAAATTTTAAATTTTTTCTATTACTCTTAATTTAGCGCTTCGGGCTCGAGGATTATTGTGAATTTCCTCATCCTGCGGCCTAACTGGCTTTTTAGTTATTAATTCTACTTTTTCTGCCTGCTTGAGATTGCGAAAAAAATGTTTAACTATTCTATCTTCCAGTGAATGATAGCTGATTACAGCTAATCTACCATTTGGACACAACAGGTCAACTGCTTTAGGCAAAACTGTTTCAAGTGTCGCCAGTTCTTGATTTACCGCTATCCGTAATGCTTGAAAAGTTAAGGTAGCTGGATGAATCTTGCCACGCCGACCACTTTTGGCTTGAGTTATAATCTGAACCAATTCATCAGTTGTCTCTATCTTTTTATGCTTTCTATGCTGATATATAGCTTTAGCAATTCGCCTAGCTGCCCTTTCCTGACCAAACTGCCAAATTAAATCAGCTAACTGCACTTGTGAATAGCCATTCACTATATCAGCAGCAGTCGGTCCGCAAGTCTGATCAAAGCGCATATCTAAAGGTGCATTTTCTTTAAAAGAAAAACCTCGGTCACCCTCTAACTGAAGAGACGATAAACCCAGGTCAAATAATATTGCGTCAACGCAGTCGTATCCGTGATCCTTAGCAATTGTATCAAGATGAATGTAACTGCTGCAGACAATAA
Organism: uncultured Candidatus Saccharibacteria bacterium; assembly: GCA_964424375.1. Lineage (GTDB taxonomy): Bacteria > Patescibacteriota > Kazan-3B-28 > Kazan-3B-28 > UBA10110 > CAYRIH01. The sequence continues at coordinate 83,284 of CAYRIH010000001.1, forward strand.
TAAATTGACTGTTTGACTGTCTTCTAGATAAGTTTTTACGTATAATCGTGAGCGACTTAGCATCTTTATCAATTCCAATAATTATTCCTTTATATCCAATTTTTTTAGCTATAGCTAGACTATGGCCGCCAAGGCCAAGAGTAGCATCTATAACTACCGAACCGGGCTTAAGCTTAAGGAGCTTAACCACCTCTCCTTTTAAAACTGGAATGTGAGATGGAATTACTTTCAAGATATTAATTAATAATTTTAACTAGCAGTTAGCGGGAAGTGAACCAATTTTATTTTTTGTTTCCCTTTAAGGGATGAGGTGTCCCTGTGGGTGGAGGGAAAAGTATCACTTAGGAGGTGAAAAAATGTTGGCAAATTGTTATGTGCGGATAATTTCTACTAATTAAGGTTCACCTTCCCGCTAACTGCCTGCTAAACAAACTAAATAATTAAATGAACAACTGTTCTGCCATACTTGCGGCATCTTTCTCGGTCTTTTTCTTATATTCCTGCCAGGCTTTCGAATCCCATATTTCTAAGCGATCAAAAAGTCCAGCAACAATTACATTGTTTTTAATGCCTGCATATGTAGTCAGATACTTAGGCAAATTAATCCTGCCTTGCTTGTCAGGCACTACATCCAATGCTCCAGCTAGCATTAATCGGGAAAATGCCCTGGCACTACTTTGAGAAATTGGCATCTTGTTCATTTTTTCTACCCATTTATCCCATTCTTTTGGTGTATAAAGGAACAAACAACCATCTAACCCTTTAGTTACGACTACTCCCCCTGCTAAAGTGGCTCTAAATTTAATTGGAATCGCTAACCGACCCTTGTCATCAATTGAATGTGAAAATTCGCCAATGAACATTTATCCCCTTTCTTATTCCACTTATCCCCACCCTTCTCCACAACACATCCATTATAACCCACTAATCACCCACTGCAACCATGGGATTATCCACAATTAAAAAAGTTAGCTCCTAGAGTTAAAAGTTTATTGTTGCTATAATATTAGTGGTTGACTGACGTAATACTTGGACGATATAAATCGTCCAGACCTCCTGGGGCATAATCATCACATGATTGTGCCCTATTTTTTAACTCAATTTTACTCAGGAATTAATTTGTGATAATTTATAACATGGAGCAGATATCTAAGTTTTAGATAAATTTAAACTGCTTAGCACATTGAGAGGGACGCTTAATATGATTACAGAAGAAGGGTTCGCCAAGCTAATGCCTGGGGACAGAGTCTGGGACGAAGACGGTCGCCCGCATACTGTAACAAGGATTTTGGAGCCACCTAAAAGAAATGTTAAATATGTTAGACATATTGCAGACAAGGGTCTGCAATCATGCGAAGATGAACCTACCGAGCCTTCGATGTCGTGCAAGGATGATTCTCTCCAGCATAACCGAATTCCTTTTACTGTATTTCCTGACGGTAACTGTACAGCAGGAGTTACCGTACAAACTGAGGGTATCGAGCGGGATATATTTTGGAGTCAGTGTTTCGGTTATATCGTTGATAAGGACGGAAACCCTATTGATTTGCTCAATTCATCTGGGGCTAGTTGTGGTTCTCCAGCACCTGTTACTGTCGAGAGATTGTGGTCCACGCCGCCACCTAGTAAGTCCTAATTTTTATAACCACCCACAGAAACCTACAAACACACCCGTAACTTTCTAGTTGCGGGTTTTATCTTACCCAAATTATACCTTAATTCTTTTCAGCTCTTGTAAAACCTTTCTTAAATCAGAAATTACATAATTAGAATTAATACCTATTGGCTGTTTATTAAAATTTGGATCCATAAATAAATAAGTTATTGCTTTATTATCTTTGCCCGCTTGAATATCAACATCACTATCCCCTATGACAATAATTTTAGAATATTTTTTACCAACCAAATAATCAGACAAAGCTTTACTTTTAACATTAATAAAATCTTTACCTGTCTGAGAATTATTATCTTTATCAACTCCAATTAAATCATCAAAATACTCAATAATGCCAATTAGATCTGTAAATGATTGTAGATGATTGGGATGAGTATTTGATAAAAGAATATTACAATGTCCTTTATTTTTAATCTCTGCCAAAACTTCCTTAGCAAAATATCTAACCTTAATATGTTCTTTAATAATATCCCAACCTTTCTGTTGTAATGAGTGAACTTTTTTAACCATATCTTTCCATAGTTCTATATTGCCCTCTGGTGTAGCCAATTTAAAATAATCAAACCAACTTAACCCATACCAATCTCTCACTTCCTGAATACTTATTTTCCTATCTTTATTAAAACTTTGCAGTGTTAAATTACACAGTTTTTGTACTGCATAATCATTACCTTTTTCCAACACCCCATGAAAATCCCATACAAATAACATCTTATTCATACCCAAATTATACATCATTCTTCAACGGCTCATTCATGAGCCGTTTATTTTTTGATATGACTTACAACCGAATTTCTTTTTTAAACCAAGTTAATTGGCGTTTGGCAAATCTTTTAGTGTCTCATTTCATCAATCCCAAGGCTTGTTTTAGAGTTATTTTTTAACAGCTAACTACCTCGAATATCTCTAACTAATCAATCCTATTTTATAAAAAATAAAACCCTAACGAATTGTTAGGGTTTTATTTTCATAGTAAATCTACCTAATTAGACTATTGGTATAAGGTCTTCACTCCGTTAATATCTCCTGCTTCCAGCGTTCTTTTCTTGGTCTCTCCATAATCCGCATAGCCATACATGGTCTGCTCTGAATGATTAGATTCATAAATATCAGCTAAACCAACAGCATGGCCAAACTCATGGGTAGCGATATTCTCAAAGTCCATTACATTTGGATCTTGATTACCATCTCCCCAAAGATAATCCACATTATCAAAAACAACATCCCATTCCACTAATTCCCTATTTTGGGGTGGGCCCTGGAAGATTCCCCAAACTATAGCTACAGCAATTACACCAGGCTCGGAGATATCACCAAACATAACTTCGTTCTTGCCATCAGGTGAGTTGGTGTCTGGCCCATCAACCTCTGAAAAAATATCCTCATCACCAAAGATATTAAAACTAACCTGGCTATCCCAGGTTTCCAGATCTTGAGCTACTAATGCGGCATCGACATCATCAGCCACAACATATAGCTCAGTAACTTTCCACTTTGCACCCCTGGCTAGAAAAGCGTAGTAAGAATCCTCGGAGTCATTTTTGCCTTTACCGCCACCAGCCCAAGGTGGTTTAGCATAGTTAGTTTTATAGTGAATGATAGCAAAGCCTTGTACCTCTCTCCCATTATCAAAAGCAGAACCGAGAGGAACGATAGCCCCAGAGTTCTCTATTGCTGGCAATGGAACTACTATGTTGGCTACTCCCTGACCGGTATGAATATTGATAACCTTAGCGGGTTGGAAGTTAGGAACAGCAAAAACCGGTTGAAAAACCCAAGCTACTAATGCCAAAGAAAGAAGAACTGCCAAACTTAGTCTTAATTTTTTCATAATCCTTTTAATTACTTATATAACTACTTATTTAATATTACCTCATCTATACCCAAATTATACATCATATATTTTTAACAGTTCTGCTATACAGCAGAACTGTTAAGTTTTCAGATAATTATTTAAGCTTCTCTTTCAGAAATACTTTTATCTCACTAATTTTTATTCTTTCTTGTTTCATTGAATCGCGATGACGGATAGTTACTGTATTATTTTTAATTGAATCAGAATCTATAGTAATACAAAATGGAGTCCCAATTTCATCCTGTCTTCTATATCTTTTTCCTATCGTTCCCCCATCATCATATTCCACAAATAAATCATTTTTTAAATCTGTATAAATATCTTTGGCAATTTTAACCAATTTGGGGTCTTTTTTAACTAAAGGCAGAATAGCCGCTTTAATTGGAGCTAGTTTTGGATGTAGAGATAAAACTGTTCTGGTTTCTCCTTTAACTATTTCTTCTTTATAGGCATCAACTAGAAAAGCTAATAAAGCCCTATCTACTCCACCCGATGGTTCGATGATATGGGGCATAATTTTTTTGCCTGTATCATCAGTATATTTCAAATCTTGACCACTTAATTTTTCATGTTGAACTAGATCAAAATCTCCCCTATTAGCAATCCCTTCTAATTCTGATTGGCCAAAAGGAAATTTATATTCTATATCTGTAACTGCTTTAGCGTAATGAGCTAATTCAGATTTTGGATGTGGAACTTTGGCTAAATTCTTTTTACTAATACCTAAATCTATATACCAATTAAATCTATCATCTACCCACTTTTTAAATATTTTATTAGCGTCTTTGCTTTCTACAAAATATTCCAATTCAAACTGCTCAAACTCTAAAGTTCTAAAAGTAAAGTTACCTGGAGTAATCTCATTTCTAAAAGCTTTGCCAATCTGGGCTATGCCAAAAGGTATTTTTACCCTAGTGCTGTCTAATACATTTTTAAAATTAACAAAAATTCCCTGAGCAGTTTCTGGTCTTAGATAAGCTATATTATCTTTATTCTCTACCGGCCCCACATTAGTTTTGAACATCAAGTTAAAAGATTTGGGTTTAGTAAATTCTCCGCCACATTTAGGACACTCCCTACCTTTTAAATCATCAGCTTTAAACCTTTGTTTACATTTTTTACAATCCACCAGAGGATCGGAAAATTCTTTTAAGTGTCCAGACGCTTCCCAGACCTTAGGGTTCATCAAAATTGCACTATCTAGACCCACAATATCATCTCTGGATTTAACCATTGTTTCCCACCAAGCCTGTTTAACATTATTTTTTAACAATACTCCGTAAGGACCGTAATCCCATGTATTAGCAAAACCGCCATATATTTCAGAGCTGGGATAAATCAATCCCCGCCTCTTACATAACGCCACAATATCTTTCATTAAATCTTTGTTCATTCTTCTTTAACAATTACTTTAAATTCTCCGGTTAAATCTGGAGAAAATACTAATTTAACTGGATGTTCTCCTACCGATTTAATGGGTTGAGCAACTTCTAAAAATTCTGGATCAATTTTAATTTTTAATTTCTGGCTTAATTCTTTAGCAATAGCTTCTTTAGAAATAGCCGCAAACAATTTGCCTGTTTTAGTGGCTTTCTTAACAAACTCTATATGTAAATTATCTAAACTATCCAAAATCTTTTGATATTGTTCTTTCTCCCCTTCTAATTCTTGAGTTTTAACTAATTGTATCTGTTCTAATTCCTTTAATCTCTGCGGAGTAGCTGGATAGGCTAAACCCTTAGGAAATAAAAAATTACGAGCGTAACCAGACGCCACATCTTTAACTGTGCCGGATGCCCCTAATCCAGTAACTGCTTGTTTAAGAATTATCTTCATGATTGTCCATTAAACTTTTTAATTCTTGGATAGCTCGGTCTAGCTGAAGATCATCTAAGCCTTCATTATCTTTTACTAATATATCAGGCTTTATGCCTTCTCCGCCAATAGGCTCACCTAATGGCGTGAACCAATGGGCTATGGTAATCCGCAATGCTGATCCATCACTAAACTCCTCCACTTCCTGAACACTGCCTTTGCCATAAGTGCGCTGACCAATTATAAGAGCTCGATTATTATCTCTAAGAGCGCTAGCTACAATCTCTGCTGCTGATGCACTGCCTCCATTAACCAAAATTATCACATCCATTTGAGATAACCTGCCATCACCATCAGCAGTAAAAGGAATTATGTCACCATTTTTAAATCTCTCTTCCACAATCAGACCACCATCCAGAAATTCATTAGCTACCTGCACCCCTACATCCAAAAAACCGCCCGGGTTATTTCTTAAATCAAACACTATACCTTTTACATCACTTCTTAAGATTTGATCAACTGCTCGATTAAACAATTTCTCCGTATCACTACCAAACTTTGTTATTCTCAACACAGCTACATCATCTCTAATATCCACTTCAACGCTTTTGATTCTAACAATCTCTCGAGTGATAATAAAATCTTGTATTTGATTATTTGTTTCTAATTTAATTGTCAGAACAATCTGAGTACCACTTTTACCCTTAATCAAATCAGTAACTTCATATAAATCCAGCCCTTCAACCAATCTGCCATCTATGGCAATTATTTCATCGCGCGGCTTTAGACCAGCCAAATCTGCTGGTGATCCTTCAATTGGGGTGACAATGAGCATTTTGCCATCAATAAAATCTATCTCTATACCAATCCCCTCATAAATACCATCAAGATCAGTAAAGAATTCTAAATTTTCTAAAGGAGTGCTAAAAAAGGTATAAGGATCACCTAAAGCATTGATTGCTCCTTTAGTACTGCCATAAAGTACATCCATCCAATTAACCTGACCATAATATTTATCTTTAACTAAATCAATTACAGTTTCATATAAACCAAAATTGGGCAGAGTTTCTTCGTATCTGCCCAGCTCTTTTTGAAATACCAAATTAAAATTATAGGCATTAATCCGCTGATAATACCCTTTGGTTACACCCAAAAGATATACACTTCCTAAGAGTAAGATAATGCCTAAGATATAGGTAATCCGCTTTGCCATTTCTTTCACCCTTTAATCAATTTAATTATACCAGGTAAATAATTAAGCCGATAAGAAAAAAGACCCACAATGTGGGTCTCTTTGACAAAAAATATTGAAGTTCACCAGCAGTCGTCAGGCAGGTGCTTGGTCAGGAATACGTCACGGTATCCATTCGAGCTGTGCTCGTCCGGAGCCTCGTTGCAGGGCGGGCCGGTCGGAGCGAAATCGACTGGGAAGCAGAAAACGCCTGTAACATACACATTCCCTGAGCCGTCCACTGCAATTCCGTAACAGTTATCCCTTTTACTCCCACCCCCAAGTACGGGCCCAATGAAAATCGCTGTTTGAATCGAACTTGCTCAGGAAAAAGATTTTATTTTAATAGAACATTGTAGATTTCATTAGTTCCAGCCTTGCCAATGACTAAATTATAACTCGTTGCATCTTTTGGTATTTCGTATACCAAAACTCCATTTTCTTTGATACTTGGCGCTAACTCACGTACATTTAAATAATTATCTACACTCCAAATAATATCTTCGTATGTCGTAAATTCCCTATTTTGATTATCAATTAACCTAAAACCGGGAAAGAAAGTAAAGCCAGCATTAGTAACATTCGTAATATCCATATTGATTACAACGAATTTAGCATCTTCTTTTGCCGCTGCAGGTCTTCCGTATCTAGATGATAATACCGATGATAATACCTGCTTTTCTTCTACAAAATTTACTTTAAATTTTATCGTTGCAAGCTCAATCTCATCTCCAATATTCCTTTCTATTATAATCTGTTGCTGAGTTTGCTGGATTTCATGGGTTTCGTCAGTAAAAACTGCTGACATTTCTTTTACAGTTTCTTTTAACACGCTTCTTATTTGGTAAGCCTTATATTCCATACCCACAAGAAAACCAACTGCTAAACTCAAAATAATAACGATGGGCATTTTAGCAATCGCGAAGAAAGAAAATAGCTGTCGCATTTCAAGCGACCTCCTTATTCTGATGTTTTAATGAAATCTATGTGAAAAGAGTCAAAAAAGGACTCTATTAAATTGTCAAACTACAAACCAAGATAATATTTTACCAGAAAACAAAAGAAGAATATAGAGGAACAGTTCTCTTTCTATCTGGGGATTTACGGTAAGAAAAAAGCCCCTCGTCAAAGAGGGGCATTAAAACGTTATTTCTAAAAAAGATTCATTCAGGCGTCAGCAATCCGACGATCTCCCCGCCGGGACCACCATGACAGCCCATACGTGAGCGGGTATTTGTGTCCGTGTTGTCGGGGTCGCCAGAAGGCGATCCAGTATCATCCCAATCAACGAAGCTCGGGTCTCCCATTTGTGCTGGGGAGCCAAGTGGGAGGTCGTATTCCCCGTTGTCCGGGTTAATGTATAACGGGTTGGCGCTGATGGTTCCAACACCTGGCGCAGCGCTGCCGTGATAGTTCGCGCCATTGCTACCAGGGCCGATGTCCCAGATGTCGGTGAAATCGCAGACCACTAGAGTACCCTCGTATGCACAAACGCCTCGGGCAAGTGGTGGTGGCGAACCGCTTGAATAGATACGGGTTGCAATGTTGTTTGTGAAGAAGTTAACCGTACTGTATCCGTCAAAGAAGTAACCAAAGCACTGATTAATGAAAAAGGCATCGGAGGTGTCCATCCTGTCAATTGTGTTGTTGGCTACTTCAATATGTATGCAATTCTTCAAGTAGAACCCTTTTATCAGTTGCGCAGGGTCTGACCCAGAGATCAGAATAAAGTGATCTATCAGGTTATTGGTAAATGCAGCATTATCCGAGTTTATGATGCTGAACACATCTATATTCTTGTGCGCTGTACGTAGCTCTGTGCAGATGTTTGAAACAACATTGTTTTCTACTGTTAATCCAGGACAGTTGTTCGCTTCTACTGCACTGAAACCCATGGCGATTGTACTCACAGGTATTTCCATATCGGACATACTGCAATGCTCGATTGTAATGTTTTCCGAATCTGTCATCACAATGCAAAAAATCCCGTAGAGGTCACAATCACCTGTGAAAAGGCAATCCCGGATTGTATTATCCGAACCACCATCTATCTCGATCATATGGGTTCCATCCCGTTCCGGGAAACCAAAGGGCCATGCGCCTGCGAACCCGATGCGGAATCCTTCGATGGTTGCATCAGTGACGTTATTGAAGTACACCGAATGCGTCTCGGGATCTTCCGGACCGTCGATGAACGCACGGTTGCTACCATCTGATTCATCCCAGTTCACCGACCGCAGGACTGTACCCGATGCCATGTTGACCTGTTCCTCATAGGGGTTGCCTGAATCATCCACCCAAACCTCATATCCTACGAGTAAAGCCGCTGCATCCACACCTTCCTGGACGGTATTGTACGGATGTGCCATGGAGCCGTCCTCGCTTCCTGATGTGTTGGAGTCGTCGACATAGATGACATCCAGCGACGATTCGCCGCTCACTATAACTGTGCTAGGCAAGAACGCAGCCCGTCGGGCGCCGACGGGATAATCAGTCGGGAAGCCCTGATAGTAGGATTCGCCGTTCAGACCGGCACTCTCGACGATCAGCCAGAAATCAGCTTCGCCGCTTGCTTGGGGTATACAGCCCGTTATCTCCACCTGGAAAACAGAGGAGTTCTCGGTCGCGGGTATCGCAACTGAAGCAAGTTCAGCTTGGGTAAAGATATGGCTTTCTCCAGGCACGAAGTTGCCTTCAATAATAATATTCTTAACTTCGTTTGGAATACCCAATCCTCCAACTGAACCGCCTTGCCAATCGAAAACTTCGATGTCAGCACGGAAGATTCCACCGAAATCACCAGGATCAGCATAATAGAGCTCGCTTCCAATGGTCGACACATTGACGAAGAACGCCTCTTCGCAGTTAGCCGATGTGGGGAAATCAAATAGGTCGTACATCGACGGATCACCGGTCAATGTCGGATCGCCCGGCTCCCATGTGGCAACTACCGCGTATTGGAAGTCCACTTTCGGTGAGCCTCCAATGATCGGGAACTCCAATTCATAGCGTCGAGAATTGACCATCCCTGCTCGGAAGATGCCGCGATCATCGGCATTGCCTGGTGTGGTGATCCACTCGTAGTAGTCGTCCTCCAAATCCAGCCCATCGGCAAAGATCTTGAACGAATTCAGGGTAGCCGTGGGCATAGGAAGGTTGGATAGTTTACCAGGCCAATACTCAAGTATGGGGATGCCGTCGTCGTCGAACTCCGGTTGATTGAACCAGCGCGTGTAGCCGTCCGGGTTCAGAAGCACCGCGACATTTTCATCTGAATTGGGATCAGCGGGGTATGTTAGACCATCATAGTCCAACAATCCGTTCCCGTTGTGCATGAACACGCCCCAGACATCGAAACCGTTGTACATATCGAGCCCCGGCAAGGGGTGCCTGAGCTTGATTGTACAGTCCAGGCGACCTTCAGTGAAGAAATTGGTGACATCCATATCTTCTATCAGAAGGTTGCTAGAATTAGCTTCCAGAAGATTGTTCACGTTGGCGGTGAAGCAGACGCCACGCATGGGAATGGTCTGGATCTGTCCGCTCCCCTGTTCCATGTAGCAGTGCCACATGCCCCACAATACATGGCTGGAGCCGTTAGTGACAGATGACTGGGTTGTATCGCCGTAAGGCGGCGGAGTGACCGCATTTCCACTGCCTGCACAAGAGGTCACGGCAAGCAGGAGTATAGCAATCACTAGAACAGAAAGTGTTTGTCGCATTTCAAGCGACCTCCTTTGAAAAGTTTTGGAAGAAGAAATCTATGTGAAAAGATAGAGATTTCTAATCTCTAATTCGATATTGAATTGTTAAAGTACAGTACTTAATTTCACCAAAAAACCAGTTCTTAGTCAAGCTTTCTTTATTATTAGTTTAAACCAAATAGGCCAAAGGGTTGCGAGGTTGAGAATTATACCAAACTTCAAGATGTAAATGTGGTCCTGTGGTTAACCAACCAGCTCCAGGAGTTCCTGGAGTCCCACCAGTATACCCAATCACTTGTCCTTGAACTACATAAGCTCCTTGCGACACTGTAAAGCCAGACAAATGCAAATAGACAGTACCCAGTCCATTGTCATGATTTACAACCATATAACTTAAACCTGTGGCACCGCCATCTTTAATTTTAGTAACAGTCCCATCCGCTGGAACTTTAATTGATGTCCCTTGAGGAGCAGCAATATCTATAGCATTATGGACTATCCCGAATCTTGCTCGATAACCCGTATCATGAAAACTAGCTGTAATGGTTCTGTACGAAATTGGCCAAACCAATTTTAGATCACCAGGAGATATTGGCTTCCGATCTAAAGGGCGCAATAAGCGGGCAACCTCATTAGAGATAGCTTGCTGTTCAGCCCGAGCTGTATTCAGTTTCGCCTGATAATCTGCTTCAGTCAGCTTTAAATCTGTAAGGATCGTTTCTTTGGCCTGCATCTGAATTTGCATACTTTGTTCCTCTATTATCCGAGCTGTCTGAATCTCCAGTAATCTTTCATTTTTATCTTCTAATACAGCTTTCTTAATGGCTAGATTCTTTTTGAGTTCATTTAAAGTTTTAATACTAATAGAAATACGATTCTGAACCCGATCTAAATACTCTAAATGGGTCATAAACTCTGCTAAACTGGCGGAACTAATAAGAGTTTCTAAGAGGCTTTCCCGCTGCATTAAATAAGTAGCTTTAATAGCTTGCTGCATTACCAGTCGATGGCTAAGAGATTCTTCTTCTAAATCAACCAGATCTTTATTGATAGTACTCTTTTCTAAACCGATAGTCTCTACCTCAGTTATTATGGCTTCCAGAGAAAGTTGAGCAGCAGTAATTTGCTGATCCAAAAGATTCACCTGATTATCTAATGTTAGGCTCTGGTCTCTAATCTTTTTTAGAGTACCTTCCTGCTCCTCAATTTTCTTTTGCAAATCACGCAGTTCTGATTGTTTATCTTCTAACAAGCCAGCATTAACAATACCACTAATACTAAATATCAGCATTAAAGATAAGACTAAAGTGCAAAATCTTAGCTTTTTCATATTCTTAAGTAACGTTTAGTGGACAGATAACTGCTGACGGCTCCAACTATCACGCCTAATAATAATTGAATCATAAACAATTCAACAGCAAACCAAGGATTAAACAAACCAGAGCCTGTTCCAGTAACATCTATAGCAAAATATCTTGAACTAATACTTGATATCACGCTCCAATAAGCAAATAAAGTTAGAGTAAAGGCCATTAAAGCTCCTGCTACACCATAGATCATCCCCTCAATAATAAATGGCCAACGAATGTACCAATCGGTGGCACCAACTAATTTCATAATTTCTATTTCCTCTCGTCGAGTAAATATAGCGATACGAATAGTATTAAAGATAATCAGCAAAGCAATAATTATAAATATGAAACCAAGCATGAAATTGATTGTGCTAACAAACCGATTGATCTTCCTTAATTGATTTATCACTTCTTGATTCTTTTTAAGACTGGTATCTGAAATTGAGCCGGATTCATCTGCGGCCATAATTTTTTCCACCACTGACTCCAACAAATATGGATTAATAATTTTTACTTCTAAACTAGCTGGTAAAAAACTACTGTCATCTCCAATAATGTCCAATAATTCTTGGTTATCTTGATTATGGGCAATATAACTCTCCAAAGCTTGTTCTTGAGAAATAAAAATTATATCTTTAATTCCATCTATAGAATAAATTTGTTCTTTAAAAGCCAAGATTTCACTTTGGGGGATATATTCTTTAAAGAAAACAGCTACATCAATTCGCTCGTTAATAGCTTGAATAATATTAGATACTGCTACATTTAGGCCAATAAAAAGAGTTATTAAAAGCAAAGCTTGCATCATCATAAAAGAAGAAATGAAGCTTAACCAGCCATTACGCTTAAAGCCTTGCCAGCCAATTTTAATTGTTCTAAAAATAATCCCCATATATTAATTCAATTATATTTACCCCGCCTTTTATCACTTACCAACTTTCCGTCTTTGAGTATAATCACCCTTTTGGCAATTGTATCTACAATATCCCGATTGTGGGTAGCTAAGATTACTGTAGTGCCTAATTCATTAATCTTAAGCAATAGTTGAGTTATCTCCCAAGCATTTTTAGGATCCAGATTACCTGTTGGCTCATCGGCGATTAAGAGTCGGGGAGAAAAAACTAAACCCCGAGCAATAGCTACTCGCTGAGCCTCTCCCCCTGATAATTCATGAGGAAAATTATCTAACTTGTTCTTTAAACCCACTAAATCCAATATCTTAAGAACATTTTCTTTAATTATGCTAGACGAGGCACCTGATACCTCCATAGCAAAGGCTACATTCTCATAAACAGTTTTGCTGGGCAATAATTTAAAATCTTGATACACCACCCCAATTTGCCGGCGATAATAAGGAATATATCGTTTTTTGAGTAAATGAATATCTTTATCATCAATGGTAATCTGACCAAAAGTTGGGTATTCTTCACAAGTCAACAACTTAATTAAGGTGGATTTGCCAGCTCCAGATGGCCCTACCAAAATAATAAATTCGCCTGGATGAATAGAAAAACTAACATTATCCAATGCTCGGACCGTGCCATAGTGTTTGGTAATTCTATTAATTTTGATCATACTTTTTTCTACAATTGTTATTATAGCCTAGTTTGACTCGTCTTTGATTTGCAAAGTTACACTATTAATCAACTCGTCTAGGTTCCCATCCTCTAATACTTCTTTTACTTGAGTAGTAATAAAACCACTGCGGTGATCTTTAATTTGATGATATGGATGCAAAACATACGAACGTACTTGATGCCCAAAGTCACCAGATTGACTTGAACCTTTTAATTTACGCTCTTCGGCTTCCTTAGCTTCTTTGTGCTGAAGATAAACCTTATGCTTCAAAAGTTTCATAGCTGTCGCCTTATTTTGGGCTTGGGATCGCTCATTTTGAGCTGATACAGAAATTTTAGTTGGTAAATGAGTAATCCGAACAGCAGAATCAGTAGTATTAACTGACTGCCCACCATGACCAGATGAACGGAAAACATCAATCCGCAAATCCTTTTCCGGCAAATCAACTTCTTGAATGTCTCCCATATCTGGGATAACTTCGATTAAAGCAAAGGAAGTCTGGCGCAAATTTTGGGCATTAAACGGTGAAAGACGCACTAATCGATGAACCCCTTTCTCAGCTTTTAAAAGCCCATAAGCCAAATCTCCCTCTACTTTAATAGTTGCGCTTTTCACACCATTTTCGCCACCCAGAGTTTTATCAATAATATCTACTTGCCAGCCCCGACGAGCCGCATATTTAAGATACATATTCAAAAGCATTTTAGTCCAGTCAGCCGCATCCAATCCTCCTGTACCGCTATGCAAAAAAAGATATGCTGACAAATTATCATACTGACCACTAAGAATTGTGTTTCTCTCTAAGACATCTAACCTTTTTTGCAAAGATTCCAATAAAGATACCGCCGCATTATCAGTACTGGCAAAATTCTCATCTTTAAGTATAGTTTTTAGATTACTTAATTGGCTATCAATATCTTGTATTTCTTCTAAAAGTTTTTTATTCTTCTCAAACTCGCGGGTTATTTGGGTAGCCTGATCAACCGCCTGCCAAAAAGCCGGATTACTCATCTTTTGCTCAAGTTGTTGATTGCGCTTTATAAGACCCTTAGGGTCAAAGATACCTCCGTAATCTATCGAACTGATCCAGCGCTTCTTCGAGTGATAATTTTATTTCTTTCATATAAACTAATTATATATCCGAATCTAAATTCATCATAAAAAAAACCGCTCTAAATATTTTCGAGCGGCTTTCTTCCAGGATTTGTATTCCTGCTTATTCCTTAAATTAATTACGAACTAGTTGGCTAGCATGTAGAATTCGTCGAGTTAAAATTGTAGCTAACAAAGAAACGATTGCTGCCAGAATCCAGTTCATTATCGCACCAGTAGGAGTTAAAGGTTGATAAGGAGTATCTGTACCACCCTCAACCTGAAGATTGTTAGGCGACACCCATAAACCTGTATCTACTTCTTTGTCAGGTACAACGTATTTATCCTAAATAATTATGCTGTTGGCAATTTATAGCTTTAGTCTATCTAGAGAACTTACTATAAATGTGGCGCCACCATGTAG
>CAYRIH010000002.1:0-47319 GCA_964424375.1 uncultured Candidatus Saccharibacteria bacterium
TCGAAAGTCAGGGGCGCCCGAAACTCCCTTTTGGGAACTAAGGTGAAACTGATGATTGGGGTGAAGTCGTAACAAGGTATCCGTACGGGAACGTGCGGATGGAACACCTCCTTTCTAGGGAGACTATTGAACATTTGTCAGATTAATCTAACAAATGTTTAAATTTTTGCTTTTAGGCAAAATAGACCGGTCTATATATTAATTTATCTTGAGATAAATTAATATATAGAAAACAGCGTCACTATTTAATTACCCTCTAAGTTGTTGAGGAAAAGGATAACATAAAACTACTTAGTAGTTGCTTTTAGTATTAAGCAATATCTCTACAGTTGATACATTGACCTTTTAGGTATTTTATAATATAAAAACACTTCATAGTATTGTTTTGTTTTTTTAATAAGATTTTTTCTAAAGAATAGATTTTGGTGGTGGACCCGGGCGGACTCGAACCGCCTACCTCCGCATTGCAAATGCGATGTTCTACCAGATGAACTACGGGCCCTAATTAGGAATTGATTATTATAAAGTTGTTATTTGTTTTGGTATTATTTTAAGGGATTTCTAACGGGGCTAGCCCTTAGAAATCTATTGGTATCCAGCCTGATATGATTAAAAGTCCTATAATTACCGCAGCCAATCCGAACAATATATGTGCAATGTAAGTTCCACCTGAACCAAAATATTTTTCGGCCCAACCAATCCGCAAATTAACCATTTCAACGATCTTGCGGTGATAGACAACATATAAGGTTCCGCCGAAAAATAGTAGTATAAATAAAAAGAATCTCATAGTTAATCCTGTTCTGTTTTAGTTTCTATTTCAGTTGGTATGTCTCCTTCAGGTGTTTTTTTAGATAACTGCCTAAACAATTCACCATCTCTTTTCCCCATGTTTATTAATATTTCATTTCGCCGATCATTGGCTTCTTCTGCTTGTTGATATAGTTCCTGGCAGGCTTGGCAACTAATGTTGTCTGTAGAAGAGAGTGGTTTGTCGAGTTCCTTTTCAATCAATTTGATTTGACGTTCCATAATTTCAGCTGTTCCTAATAGACCAGCAATTTTGCGAGTTAGGCATCGTACCATTAATAAATCAAATTCGTTTTCACTACAGATATCATTTTTTGTTAAATATTCTCGCTTTGACTCTAAATGTTCATCTCTACCTGATTCTGCCCAAAATTCAGCATGCTCATATTTTTCCTCAAATTTTTGGGATATCCCTGATTCTATATCATTAGAAGTTGATTCACTTTGATGTCCTTGTGACTCTTTGTCTTCCATAGCTGTTTAAATATTTTAGGTGGTATTATTCTATGGTGGGTGAGGGAGGATTTGAACCTCCGACCCCTGTCTTATCAGGACAGTGCTCTAACCCCTGAGCTACTCACCCATGATTGAAAATTTTAAAGCAATAGACATAGTTTTTATTAGCTCTACACCTAGTAAAATAGCAGTTATCTTGGGTTTTGACAATCTAGAATTATGCTTTTGATAGAATAGTAGTATGGCTGTAATTAAAACCAAAGGCATTATCATAAAGCGAATTAATCTAGGTGAGGCAGATAAGATAATTACCATCATTACTCAGAATAGAGGAAAGATTCGTGTTGTAGCTAAGGGCGTAAGAAAACCCCGTGCAAGATTGAGCGGTTTTTTAGAGATGTTTCATTATAATGAATATCTGCTGGCTGAAGGCAGGAATCTGGATATTGTCACAGGAGCTAATACTTTAGATACTCTACATGGCATAAGCAGAGGCTTAAAGCCGATTGCTTTAGCATATTATGTGGCTGAAATAGTAGATAAGTTAATTGAAGAGACTCAAGACCCAGGTAATATATTTGATTTAATCTATTCTACATTTAAGGAAATCAGTAAAGGCAATATCAAACTAAATGTAATTAAAAGTTTTTTTGAAATTAATATATTAAATATATTGGGTTTTAAGCCAGAGCTATATAAATGTGTAGAATGTGGTCAGTCGATTGTGTCAAATGGGCATTTCAGTTTTAATCTGGGAGGGTTGTTAGATGACCAGCACCGATTGAAAGATGTTGCGGCTATTAGTATCAGCAATGAAGAAATAAATATCCTGCGCCGATTATTAATTGTTGATATTAGCAATTTAGATATTGATACAAATATGTTGGATTTAAATGATGATTCGAAGTTGACCCAAATATGTTCAGGTTTTTTAAATCACATTGTTGGGAAACGTATTCAATCTAAAGAGTTTTGGCAAAAGATGGTTAATTTTTCTTGACTTTGCCTTGTCGGTTGTGAAAAGCTTTGTGCACCTCTCTCAATTGTTTATCTGTTAAGTGGGTATAGATTTGAGTTGTAGTGATAGAAGAATGCCCCAACATAGCCTGAACTGATCTAATATCAGCTCCGTTGATTAGTAAATCTGTAGCGAAGGAATGGCGTAAAACATGAGGAGTAACTTTTTTAACAATCCCAGCTTTTTTAGCATATTTTTCTACTATTCTTTGAATACTCCTAGGACCTAAAGCAGTGTGTTTACTAGCGCCCTTATGGGCAATAAATGCTGATGAAGAATTATCTGTTCTTTGTGAAAAATATGTATTTAAAAGTTGTTTGGCTTCTTCTGATAGAAATACCACTCTGGGTTTATCACCCTTGCCTTTAACCATAAATTCACCGCGTTTTATGTTAATATCTCTTTTGTTGAGATTGGTTAACTCAGAGACTCGCAATCCTGTAGAGAATAAAACAGTTAAAATAGCTAGATTTCTTAAGTCTTCTATTTTATTACTTTTAGGTATAGCTTTAAAAATTCTATTAAGCTCATCTAAAGCTAGAAAGTCTATTTGGCGTTTTGACATCTTGCCTAGCTCAATTTTTTCCGCTGGAAGCGATTTTATATCCTGTTTAGCTAAAAATTTCAAAAAAGCCCTCAGGGCGATAGTATGATAATTTTGAGTAATGGTTTTGAGTGATCTTCCATTATTGTCATGGAATCGATTGAGAAATAAGCGATATTTTCTAACTAACGGCAGGGTGATTTGGCCAGGCTTTATATCTCTCTTGAATTCTGCTTCAGTAAATTGTGCAAACCGACCCAAGTAGTGGGCATAGTTTTGGCGGGTGTACTGGCTTCTATTTTTTTCGATCTCCAAATGATCTAAAAAATCATCAATTAGATATAGTAAAGTAACCATATTTATATTGTGCGACATAAATACAGCTATGGCAAAACCTAACCTATTACTCTTTAAGATATTTTAGTAGTGGTAATAAGTTGATTTATAGTTTATCGAGGCAGATAGCTTAAGGGGTTTAGCGGGACACCGTTTTGACGAATCTCAAAGTGAAGATGAGGACCAGTAGAACGACCAGTATTGCCCATAATTCCAACTAATTGACCTTGTTCGACATATTGACCGGGTTGGACTTTATATTCGCTTAAGTGAGCATAGTATGTGCTCCAGCCATTGCCATGGTTGATGATAATTAGATTACCATAACCACCTCTAACAGTTCTGGTCTGAATAATGCCCGGCGCACTGGCATAGATGCCCCATCCGTTAGTTCGCGGCAGATCAATAGCTCTGTGCCATAGACGATATCCTTGTGATAGGTAATGAGTAGGGCTGGATGTTGGCCAGACGAATTTGCCAGAATATGGTACAGGGTTAAAGTTAGGTACGCTAATATTGCCAGATTTGCTGTAAGTTGGACTGCTAGATGCGGATACAATTGCACCTGGGATAAGCAATTCATTGCCAGCAAATATAGGATCGTCTTTAGATATATTATTATATTTAATAATATCATCAACTTTAACATGATAACGATTGGCGATAGTGCTTAAGGCATCATTGCGTTCAACAGTAACAAACAAACCATCAATTGGTGGAATCCTAAGTTCTTGACCAACTTTCAAAGTGTTGCTGGATAGATTATTAGCATGTTTGATGGTAAGAGTTGTAAGACCAAAATCTGTTCCTAAGCCATTGATTGATTCACCTGGTCTGACTATATATTTTATAGTTTCCCGGCGAGCACTGCGACTGATGATGGTTTCTGTTTGCACTGTTTTAAACAAATATTCGCCGTCATTATCTATACGAGTAGTATGTTCCTCATTATTGTATATAGGATTACCTAGTTCAGCTAAGGTAGCGGTTGAGGCAATTTCTGCTATAGTCCTATAACGTATATTTCCATTACTGGGTCCGCCTATATCCATGGGTACGGAAGAATTAAAATTAGATAAAATTACAATAATGGCTAAAATAACTAAACTCCAGTGTTTAGAAGAAGAACTAAATGAGCGGCTGATATTTTTGATATTTAAAAACTGCTTAGTAGTTTGCCCTTGACTAAGGTTAATAGTTTTAAGATTTGACTTTCTACTCTTCAACTGATTAAGCCGAGTGATTAACAGTTTGGCTACTTTCGTATCTTTGAACTTCTCAGATTGATGAGGTTTATTATTTAGCGGATTGAATGAGGTATTAATCTTTAGCTCCTTGTATTTAAGGATATAATTTGTGACTATTACCTATATTTTTAAATTAAAAAGTTTCCAATATAGCTTTTGGAAACTAGAGTTATAATATCAATTAGATTGTCTTTTGTCAAGGTTATTTTTATCTATCTTAGTTTCTATTTGACTGTCAGAGAAATGATGTTTTCGGCTAATGTATTGTCGTTGCCACTGTTGGTTATTATAGCAGATAATCGATATAAACCAGGGGTTTTGGGGGCACGGATAGCCCCACTAAATATACTGGATTGATTCTTGTCTTCAAGTAGCCAGTTAGTATTTTCTAGGATTATAGTCACTGCAGTAGTATCAGCAGATGCAGGAATAAATATATAAAATACTTCTCCTGCTTCAACTAAATCAGGCCGTAACCTGATATTGCCTAAATCAATTTTTGGGTCAGGGGTATTTATATTGATGTAAATTGGGCTGCTTGGATAACTGTGTATCCCATATTTATTAAGTGATTTAATATACAATTTATGTTTACCTCGGCTTATAGCCTGTTCTAAAGCTATATTAAACAAACCAGACTTATCGGTTTCAGTAATTGTGTTAAATTCATCGTCTATATATATTTCTACTTCGGATCCTATTGATGCTTGTCCTGATATTATAGGAGTAGCAGTCGAAAATATGGTGTCGGTTTTAGGGGCTGATATTGCTGGAGTAACAGGTGGAGTTGGATCAAATGCTTCTAAAGTTAATGTCTGACTTATTCCCTTGAAATTGAAATTTAGAATTATGTAGCCAGATTGCAGTGGTCCGCTAGCAATAAATCGTTTAGATACACCTGCAGGTGGATGTGGGTCAATGGCAATATCTATAGCTCCTTTTACAATAGTAGCTGTGGTTTCCTGGCCGTCCAGAAGCTGACCTTTTTTATTTTTGATTATAGCATCTATATATTTTTGGTTGTTGCCATCTAAAGGAATGAATGTATTATCATATATCAACTCCAAACTAAAAGCTGGTTTAAATATGTTTAACCAGTTACTTTGCAAAGTTTTTAATCCATTTGAGTAAAAGAATGATATCGTCCCAACAACTATTAGTAATATAGCTAGCCCAAAAGCTAGAATTGACGGTCTTTGCCAGCTAGCAGGTGACATTTTATCTTCTTGCTCGTCTCGCATTGACTTTTTGGAGTTATAGATATTCTTTATCATTGTCTAGGCTCTTTGGCTTGTTTGTCAATTTCCCCCTGTTCCAGTATGTTATATTAGTAATAGTATTTATTTAAAATTTAAAGTTTGAGGGGGAAACGTGGTAAGAAGAAAAAGCATCAAGATATCCAAGAAAGAAATAAATGATATAAATCTGCCAACTGATGAAAAATTGATTCCATCTGAAGGGAGTAGACTGCATCGTATTAAAAAACGTAGTAGCGTAAAACAAGTAATGGGGATTAGTTTGGTGGTGCTAGTTTTGTTATTAGGTGGATGGTTTACTACTAAATTAGCTATTGGTGGTTGGAATATATCTAGTAATACAATTTGGAAAGATTTTTTTAGTTTAAGTAGTGTTAAATTAATTGGCGAAGAAAGTGGTCGAATTAATATGCTCTTGCTAGGAAACCCTGGCGTTGCCAATGACATAGATGGACCTTATTTAACTGATACAGTTATGGTAGCCAGTATCTCGACGGAAGATAATACTGGCCTACTTTTCTCTTTGCCCCGTGATTTATATGTCAAAATACCTGGATACGGAAACTCTAAGTTAAATGCTGTTTACAAGATAGGTGACAGCCAGAATGATGCCGGTGGCCAAACTTTAGCTGCGATAGCTAGTGATATTCTAGGACTGGATATCCCATACTATATGAAGATTGATTTTACTGGTTTTGAACAGTTAATTGATGAATTAGGGGGGGTTACGATTGAAGTAGAAAAAGATCTATATGATGATGAATATCCTACTTCTTCTAAAGGTTATGAGATATTGGATATTAAAGCAGGTACATATACTATGGATGGCGCTATGGCTTTGAAATATGCCCGGTCACGTCAAAGCACTTCGGATTTTGATAGGGCCAGGCGCCAGCAGAAATTACTTGTAGCCATTAGAGATAAATCTTTATCGCTTAATTTGCTTAGTCAGTCAAGTAAAGCCTTAGCAATTATAGATGTACTAAATGATAGTTTTGAAACTAATTTGACTTTGGCTGAGACGAAGAGAATGTTTGATTTAATGAAAGATTTTGATTTAGCTACATTGACCACTAAAGTCTTTGATGATTCAATCACTGGATTGTTATATGGTACTAGAGTCAACGAATTGTATGTATTGCGTCCAGTAGGTGATGATTTTAAAGTCATCTCTGATTATGTAGCTAAGATTGTATCAGGAGAAGCTACGGTAGAAGAGATAGAAAGTGATATTATTACAGAGCCACTTAAAGTAGAAGTGTTCAATGGAACCAATATTACTGGTCTAGCTAGCAAGATTGCTGCTCGTTTGCGAGCTGATGGTTATGAAGTAATTTTAGTTGGAAATAATGCTGTTAGAGGATTTACAAAATCCATTGTTTATGACCTTAGTGACGGTGATCGTATCTTGGAGGCCAGAAGATTAGCCTCTAGTTTGTCAGCTAACATTGGTGAAGATGAAATTATCTCTACTAGTGGAGCGCAGGTAAGAATAGTATTAGGGAGTGAGGCCAACTAAACTTGAATAAACCTGCTATATTAGACTGGTTGTGGCATTATCGTAAGCTTTTATTATTAGGGCTAGGTTTACTGTTATTATTGGAATTATTGTATTTCATTCCAGGTTTACTGGGTTGGTGGGTTTTGATTATATTTAGCCTGGTCACTGTATTTAGTTGGTGGATTAGCAATTTGACCTTTAACAAAGCAATGTGGTTATTTATGGGGGAGTTGTCGTGGATTATTCTTGGCGGTATTGGATTTTTATCTCTCTCGCTGCTGCCTATGTTATGGCAGGCACAATTGGTTATTTTTATGATTATTATAATAAGCTGGTTAATAGCTTATTGGCATCAAAATCATATTGATTATAGCCAGTGGAGTCTAGTTGCCATTAATTGGCTTGGATTAATTGATTTAGTGGCTTTATTTGTAGCTACAGTCGCATTACTATTAGCTGTCCAATTTTACAGTCTAGGTGTCTTTTGGCTAGTTACTGGAGTTGCTTTGCAGTTAGTTTTGGCTCTCTATTTACTTTTTTGGAGACGAGGATTATCATTCAAAAAATTTTGGCTTTATGCATTAGTACTAGCTTTATTGGGTCAGCAATTAGTTTGGATTACATACGCTTGGCATAAAAGTATATATTTTAAAGCCTTTTTGCTATTGATTATGTATTACTTGTATTCTGATTTTGTGGCCTATTATCTTAAGGGCAATTTGACAGTTAAAATAATTTGGGAATATATTGCCATTGCAGTTTTTTTGGTTTTAGTCTTATTCTTTTTTGACTTCATATTTTTATTTATTTTTAATATCTAGTGTTGTAAATTTAATATCAAAAAACCTATTCTTGAATAGAATAGGTTTTTTGATAAGTAATTTCGATGTTAATCCTTATGTTTCATTTCTTTTAAAACATCACTTAGGGTATCAGAGGCAGTTTTCTGTCCACCTAAACCGAAAGCTAAACCACCAGCTATAGCCAGCATAAAGAATATGGCAGTAATTAAACGATCGATAATAACGGCAGCAATCCCTAATTGATTAAAGACTATCAGGGCAGTAAAGATCCAAATAATCCATTTAGTAGTCGCGGCTAGGAAATTAGCGGATTTTACTCTAGCTGCTCCAACACTTCCGCGAACAACATGGGCGAAGAAATTGGCAGCCAACATACCCATAAGCAGGATAGCAACGGCCACAAAGACATTAGGAATATAATTAAGGATCTGATTCAAAAAGTCAGTAACTTTTGCCAGACCCAGCACATCAGAAGCTGCTAAGAAGGAAATTAGAAGAATAGTCCATTTGACTAATCCCCCGATAAAATCTGAGGCTTCAAAATCTACTCCAGCTTTTCTGAACATTGTCTTGGCACCAATTCGATTTAGCACAACGTCCAATTTAAATTGTTTCAGAATTTGAGTTACCAGTCTGTCTAAACCAATGGCTACTAGCCATCCAATAAATAGGATTAGCAATGCGCCGACTAAGTTTGGCAGAAAGATTAAAAATCTGAACCAAATATTCTGAAGAGGATTGAGCACAGCTTGACCCCAGGTATTAAGAAGAGTGTCTTGCATTTTCTGCTCCTTACTCTTAATTAATAATATAATGACTTTCTAATCTCTAAGGTAGTATAAAATATAAAATCCCCCAGAGATTCTTAATTTTTAAGGTTCATTGTTATTTTCATAATGTATTATAACCAAAAATTGCCAAACCCGCAATCTGATGGTGGGCGGGAGAGGACTCGAACCTCCACGGGATTGCTCCCACTAGGTCCTAAACCTAGCGCGTCTACCAATTCCGCCACCCGCCCAATTTAACTTTTAGCTTATTTTTTTTAATCTGACAAGAAGATTATTGTATAGTAATTAAATCCTTAAGTTTATTGTACTTAGAAGTGCTAATACCCTCTACTTTCATTAAATCTTCTTTACGTTGATATTGTCCTTTATTTTCTCGATATTCTATAATTCTCTCAGCTGTAATAGGGCCAATCCCAGGCAAAATATCTAAAAGTTTATTGTCGGCTGTATTGATATTAATTAAATTAGATTGATTTTGATTAGATTGTTCTGACTGATCATCATCTTTTACATTTTCTATAGATGGAATATAAATCTTGCCATGGTTTTGCAGTAGAGCTGCTCGATTGATAGTTTTATAAATCAAGTCCATATCTGCTTGATCTGTAAATCCACCAGCTGCTTTTATAGCATCTTCTACGATAGCTTCCTGATTGAATGTGTAAATATCAGGATTATTAATTGCTCCTGCTACATCAATAATTAGTTTATTGTTAGATAAATTAACATCTTGCTTATCAGTTTTATTTATTATAAAGTAGGCGCCAACAACTAGGCCAATGATTAAGATTAGTCCAATCGGAAGAGCAAATTTGTCTAAAAAGTTGTTCATCCCGTTAGAAACCCTCGGCGAAAAATACAGAAGTATTTTTACGCGTAGTTATTAGTATAGATGTATGTAATATATTCATTTTCTTTATTATTAATACCTTTATTATATTAAGGCTGGTTTCTAACGGGATCTATTCAGCGTGAGTTAAGTAATTCCATTGAATTTGATCTTTAAAATGAGGGAAGTTTTTTAAATCAGGATTTAATTCAAACACATCATTAGCTAATTTTCTGGATTCTTGAATAAGCTTAATGTTGGTTAGATTAGTTAATTTTAATTTAGTAAATCCAGATTGTTGTTCACTAAAGAATACCCCGGGGCCTCTTAGTTTTAAATCTATCTCGGCTAATTCGGTTCCATTTTTTATCTTAACCAAAGCTTCCAATCGTTCTAAAGTTGTAGGGTCGTTAGAGTCAGATTCGATTAGGCAGTATGATTGGATGTTACTTCGTCCAACTCTACCTCTCATTTGATGTAATTGGGCTAAACCAAAACTCTCGGCATTTTTTATCCAAATAACTGTAGCGCTGGGGATATCTATACCAACTTCTATAACAGAAGTAGCTATTAATATATCAGTTTTATTGTTTTTTATTTGATTCATAATTTTTAACTTATCTTCAGATTTCATTTTGCCATGCAGGGTAGCTATTCTAGCATCAGGTAAAAGTTTAGCCATTTTAACTTTTTCGGTTGCTACAGAAGTTTTGCTGTCCAATCTAGTATTTTCTTTAATTAAAGGAGCAATGAGGAATATCTTATGCTTTTTATTTATTTCTTGATTAATTAGTTTTTTAATATTTAAGATATTATCTTTGCTTGTAATTAATTTAGTCATTATAGGTAATCTGCCCTGAGGTAAACTATCTAGCCACGATATATCTAAATCTTGAAGTAATCCCAAAAAAATGGTGCGGGGGATTGGAGTAGCACTTAAGCTAAGAAAATGAGGGGCAAAATCTAGATTTTTGTTTTTTAAAGCTTTGCGTTGTCCAACCCCAAAGCGATGTTGTTCATCTATGATAATTAGATTGATGTCTTTAAATTTGGCAGTTTTTTGGATCAAGGCATGGGTGCCAATGATTACATCAACTTTTTTATTAGCAATTTCCTGCCAGTTATTTAATTTAATACTGCCGGTAAGTAGAGTAGTTTTGATACCCCATTTATTTAGAAGGGGTTTAAGACTAGCATAATGCTGGGTAGCCAATATTTCAGTAGGAGCCATTAAAACTGCCTGAAACCCATTTTTTACCGTAGCTATAATAGCTCCAGCAGCTACTATAGTTTTACCCGAACCCACATCACCCATTAAAAGTCGATTCATGGGATTTGGCCTTTTTAGATCATTAACTATTTGTTTAAGGGCAGTTTTTTGACTAACAGTAAGTTTAAAATCTAATTGAGAAGTAAAATCTAAGAAAAAATTATCAGCTATTTTATTAACTCGTCCTGTTTGTTTTCCCCATAAGTGTTTATTTAAGATGATGCTTAGATGAATAGGAATCAGTTCTTCAATACTGAGTCTTTTCTTGGCTTGGGTTAGTGTTTTAGGTGAGGTAGGAAAATGAATATTTTCCATGGCTTTGGCAAGAGAAATAAGCTGGTATTTTTTAAGTAATTGATTAGAAAGAGTTTCGGGAATATGTCGAATAGTTCTAATTAAATACGCAAGGCTTTTTCTAAATAACTTAGATGTAATTCCTTCAGTTAGAGGATAAATAGAAACAATTCTGCCTGAATGTAGATTAGGACTTATCAGCGACTCGACAATAGGGTTTGTAAGAGTCAAATGATTTTTATATTTTTTAGTTGTGCCACTGAGTAAGTAAGTTTTTTGTTGTTCGAGCGTTTTGGCTAGATAGGATTGATTAAACCAAGTTACTTGCAAGTGACCGCTGGCATCTTGAAATAGGGCATTGATGACATCTAGCTTTTTATAAAATGATCGAAACTGATGCAGGCTAACCAACTTTGCCTTAATTGTGATCTTTTCTTTGTCTATTAGTTTAGATATGGGTTTGATTTGGCTAAAATCTTCCCATCTTTTGGGGTAATAATGAATCAGATCATCGATATTGAATATGTTCAGTTTGTTAAATCTTTGGGCTGATTTTGGCCCAATTCCAGGCAGGGAAGTTGTAGAGTCTTTAAGGGGAAAAAACACGATTTATATGCTCTAGGAGCTAAAAATCCTTGATTTAATTTAAAAAATATGATACAATATAATAGTTGAGAAAAAGGAGGGTTAAATATATTTAATTTAACCCAATATGGAAAAAAAGCCGATTATCAATTTTGAGGGCATGCAGTTTAGAACTGACAGAAGGGCTAGATTGCCGCGTGGTAAACAATGGCAAGTTAGGCGGTATAGTAGAAGCCGAATGGGTTTTTCAAAAGGCTTGAGAAATGTTTTAAGTCAATTTTTAAGTCATTAAAATCAGATATTGAATAAGAAATTTACCTTCACATTAAGTGAAGTTTTATTTTATTTTAATAAATCGGCGTTTGCCTACTTGAACTACGACTCCAGAGGCGATGGTTATTTGCCAATGGGGGTCTTGGATTAATTCTTGATTGACTCGGACAGCTCTTTGCATTAACATTCTGCGCGCTTCGGATTTGGAACCAACCAGTTTACTAGTTATTAGAAAATCTACGATGCCAATCTTTTGCCCAGATAATTTAATAGAAGGAATATCTTTAGGTATTTCTTTTTTTTGGAATATGGCTTTAAAGCGATTGGCGGCGAAATCAGCTGCGGCCTTACCATGATAAATACTTACTATAGCTCTTCCTAATTCTATTTTTATATCCTTTGGATTAGTATTTTTTCGTTTAAGCAATTTAGAAATTTCATTGATTTCTTTTTTTGACTTGTTGGTAGCCAGTTCCCAGTAATGCATTATCAGATTGTCTGGGAGAGACATAATTTTACCAAATTGGCTTTCAGCGGATTCGGTAATTAAAATATCATTACCCAAGCTTTGACTCATCTTGTTTTTCCCATCTAAACCTATAAGCAGGGGTACAGTAACAATGTCTTGAGGGGCTTGTTTAAAATCTCTTTGGAGATCGCGGCCGCGCATTTCGTTGAATAACTGATCAGTTCCAATTACTGTAATATCGCTTTTTAATATTACAGAATCATAACCTTGCAAGACTGGGTAAACAGGTTCGTGTAAACCAATTTCTTGTTTTTGTTTGACCCTTTTTTTAAACATATCTCGTCCTATCATCTGAGCGTATGTAAATTTACTCATTAGTTGCAACAATTCTTCAGCGCTCATTTTGTCGTACCATTCGCTGTTATAGCGAATTTCTGTTTTTTTAGGGTCTAGGATTTTTAAAGCCTGATTAATATAATTTTTGGCCATTTTTTCAACTGATGTTTTGTCGCGTAATTTTCTGGTAGATTTTTTATCTGTTGGGTCACCGAATCTGCCCGTGAATCCTCCGATTAAAAATACAACTGTGTGCCCCATATCTTGCAGGGCTCTAAGTTTATGGTAAACTACAGCATAGCCTAAATGTAAATCAGAGGTAGTCGGGTCTACACCATGTTTAATAATTAATTTTTTGCCAGACTTTAGTTTAGCTAATAGGCTTTTTTTGTTGATTATCTGCTCGATTCGACCATCCAAAAAATTGTTTATCAGCCTGGTTTTAGATTGATTCATCCCGTTAGAGTCCACGATAATTAAGTCTTTTATAATTAATGTTTGTTGTTATCTTTTGATTATTCATCCCGTTAGAGATAAGAAGCATTAATGCTTCTGTATTATAAATATGCTTGTAATTATTGGTCATTATATCTTATTTAGTAGTTTATATGTTTTTTATTAATTAGGTTATCTCTAACAGGATTCATAAGTATAGTCAATTTCTTCTGAAAGTTTTAATGGGATTCATTACTTTTTTATTATAACTTTTTTAGCCTTGGTGAGTAAGTTGAAGATGTAGTATAGTGTTAACTTTTTTATTCGTTTGTGCGTAGTATATAATAAGCATTGTTAAATATGTTTTATATATGAGTAATAATCTACTTCCATTAAGGGATCATGATGTTCTGCGAAAGAAATGGCATCGTCGCGCAGTCTTAAGAAAAAATAAGAGGGTTGTATTTAACATATTGAAGCGATACGGCATAGATAATTTGCCACGGCTGGTTTTAGGTATAATTATAACTATTATATTTATATTATCATTTTCTACGGCAGTCTTGAGTATTGGGTTGCCAGATCCAACCCAATTATCTGTTCAAAGACAATTGGAATCCACTAAAGTACTAGATCGTAATGGAGTGGTTTTATTTGATATCTTTGGTGAAAAACGTCGCGCCAATATTCCTTTGACTGATATTCCAGAACACCTTAAGCAAGCCACCATTGCGGCTGAAGATAGTGATTTTTATACTCACAAAGGATTTGATATTAAGGGTTTGATTAGGGGGGTAATTATTAAGCCCTTATCTGGTCAAAGAGCACAAGGGGGCAGTACGATTACCCAGCAGTTAGTCAAAAACAGTTTTTTATCATCCAAACGCTCGCTAGATAGAAAGATTAAAGAACTCATTTTAGCTGTAGAAATAGAAAGAATTTATACTAAAGACAAGATATTAGAACTGTATTTAAATGAAATACCATATGGTGGTCGGTCTTATGGAGTAGAATCAGCTTCCCAAATATATTTTGGCACTCCAGCTGACGAATTGACTATGGCTCAAGCTGCAGTTCTGGCGGCTCTACCTCAATCACCAACTTATTATTCACCTTATGGCCAGCATCCTGATGAGCTTCTAGCTCGCAAGGATTGGGTATTAAAGAGGATGTTTGAGGAAGGCTATGTTACTGATCAACAGATGCGAGAGGCTCAGGATGAAGAGATAGAATTTAAACCCCGAAAGGACAGTATTAGGGCCCCTCATTTTGTAATGTATGTCAAAGAAATTTTGGCGGATCGCTACGGTGAAAAATTATTGGAAGAAGGGGGATTGAAAATTACCACTACTTTGGACTGGGAGTTGCAACAAACAGCAGAGGAAGTTATTTCTCAAAGAGCAGAGACGAATCAAGAGCGTTACAATGCTGGAAATGCTGCTCTGGTAACTATCGACCCAAATACTGGAGAAATTTTGGCTATGGTGGGGAGTAAAGATTACTTTGATTTGGAAGCTGATGGAAATGTCAATGTTACTATTTGTGATCGGCAGCCAGGATCAGCAATCAAACCAATAATTTATGCTACAACTTTTAATAAAAACTTTGGGCCAGCCACTATGCTTTTAGATGTTAAAACCGATTTTGGTAGTGGGTATGCACCCAACAATTACGATGGGGAATTCAGGGGACCGGTGTCTGTAAGAGAAGCATTGCAAGGATCTATTAATGTTCCAGCGGTTAAAGCTTTGGCTTATGGAGGAGTAAATGAAACCATAAATTTGGCTCACAAAATGGGTATTACTACTCTTAATGAGCCAGAGAGATATGGATTATCTTTGGTTTTAGGGGGTGGCGAAGTTAAACTTTTGGATTTGACGGCTGCTTATGGAGTATTTGCTACTGGCGGGAATAAAGCACCACTTTTATCAGTGTTAAAAATTGAAGATGCTAAGGGTAGAATTTTAGAAGAGAATTCTTTCAAATCTCCTAAACGAGTATTAGATCCGGAAACTGCTTATTTAATTAATAATATATTAAGTGATGATGTAACTCGGGCTCCTTTCTTCGGCGGCGGTGGTCCTTTGACTTTGCCGGGGCGGGTAGTGGCTGCTAAAACTGGCACAACTGATTTATATCGAGATGGCTGGACTATTGGTTATACCCCAGATTTAGTTACTGGTGTTTGGGTAGGTAATAATTGGGGGGAATCAATGAAAAATGGAGCTGGCTTATCAGTAGCCGCTCCGATTTGGCACCAATATATGAAAAATATTTTAGCTGGTAAGCCTAGTAGTAGTTTTACTATTCCGTCTGGTATCAGAACTGTAATAGTCGATAGTTTGTCAGGTAAATTACCTAGTGATGCTACTCCTGAAACCAAGACAGAAATTTTTTCTAGCTGGGGAATACCTCAAGAAACCGATGATGTTCACCAAAAAGTTAAAGTTGTAAGCGTAGCACCAGATAGATTGCCTCCCCCTGGCTTTCCAGAAAATTTGATAGAAGAGAGAATTTTTGCAGAACTTCACTCGGAACGACCTAATAATTCGGCTTGGGAAAATCCAGTAATAGCCTGGGCTGAAGATAATGGTTACAACAATGTGCCCCGGCAAGTGTATGATGGTTCGTCTGGGAATAATAAAAATCTAAAGATAATTAGTCCCGCTAATGGAGCAATTATTGATGGAAATTTTATTATTACTGCCCAGATAGCTGATGAATCTAATATAGATGAATTATTTTTCTATTATGATGACAACTTGATTAACCGCTTACAATCAGCACCATGGCGTGTTTCGATTAACAACCCTGATCTTGATGGCAACTCTCATCCGGTTAAAGTTAAATTAGTTAAAAATAGCGGCGAATCGGAGGAAAGTGTGGTTTATATAACAGCGGGGAGCCAAATTAATCAGATAGTTATTACTATGCAAGATATGTCATCCTCGTTTTATCCAATTAATTTAACTGCTGAATTAACTGATCAAAGCGAGCAATTAAATATAGATAAGATAGAGATGTATTTCGATGGGATAATGCAGGAAACATTCCTGCCTAATAGTACGGGTCAATATATTACAGTAATTAATAGTGGTATTAAAGGTCAGCATACAGCCTGGGCAGTTGTAATAGATAAAACTAGCCAGCGGTATACTAGTAATAAAATTAACTTTACAACCATATGAAGACATCTATAAACAAGGATCAATCTAAGGTAATTATAGAAATTGAACTTGAAAATTCGGAGTGGCAAGAAACGTTAAAACAAGCAGCAATAAAAATTTCTAAATCAGTCGAAATTAAAGGATTTAGGTCTGGTCAAGCGCCTTTAGATATAGTGATAAGTCAAGTTGGAGAAGCTAAGGTAATTAATGAAGCGGCAGATACAGCAGTAGCTAAGTTTTACTCTCTGGCCATACAGCAGCACAATTTAATTCCAGTAATCCAGCCTAAAATCTCTATTAATAAAGTTAATGTAAGTCAGCCCCTCTCTTTCAAAATAGAGGTTATAGTGATGCCGGAAGTAGTCTTAGGTGATTATAAAAAAATTAGAGTTAAAAGCGAACCTATTAAAATGGATAAATCACAAATAGACAAAGCACTTGGCGATATTCAACGTCGACAGGCTGTATTTAAAGAAGTAGAGCGGGCCAGCAAAGAAGGAGACTGGGTGGAGATTGACTTTCTTGGCAAATTAAAAGGGGAACCTTTTGATGGTGGCAAGAGCCAACATCATCCTTTGATTATTGGTGATGGTGTATTTTTACCTGACTTTGAAAAGGCATTAATTGGTTTAATACCAGAAGAAAATAAGACTTTTAGCGTAAATTTTCCAGAAAACTATCACCAAAAAAACTTGGCTGGGCAAAAAGTAGAATTTGAGGTTAAACTGCACCAAGTAAAAGAGGTGATTATGCCGCCAATTGATGATGAATTGGCCAAGCAGATAGGCAAATTTGAGACTCTTGAAGATTTACGTCTGGATATAGAGAAGTGGCTTCAGAAAGATGCTCAGAAAAAGGAAAAATCTAGACAGCAGGAAGAGGCCATGAATCAACTAATTAAATTAGCCAAAGTTGATATCCCAGATGAATTAATCAATCAAGAATTGATGTCTATGATTCAAGATTTATCTCATCAATTATCTCAGCAGCAAATGACTTTAGAAGACTATTTTAAAAAACAGAATACTACTGAAGAAAAGATTAAAGAACAATGGAGAGATATGGCTAAACAGCGAGTATTAGCTGGATTAGCTTTAGATGCTTTCAAAAAACGGGAAGGGATTAAGGCTACTAATCAGGAGGTAGATCAAGATATTGAACGGATGAAAATAATGCATCCAGACCAAAAAGACAAGCTAGACGAAAAATACAAAAGTGACTTAGAAAAGAAGCGTTTGGGTCATATGTTGGCCGGTCAAAAAGCCTTGAAACATCTTTGGGAGCTAGCTGTTAAGTAATTTGATATAATAATAGATGATTTATTCTTAAATTTTAAAAGACTATGAATTTAGTACCTATGGTTGTAGAAAAATCATCATTAGGTGAAAGAGCCTATGATATTTATTCTAGACTTCTTAAAGATCGGGTTATTTTTATTGGTATGCCAATTGATGACACCGTAGCTAATTTAGTTATTGCTCAGCTGCTGTTTTTGGAAAGCGAGAATCCTAAGAAAGATGTATTTCTATATATTAATAGTCCGGGCGGATCAGTTAGTGCAGGGTTAGCGGTTTATGACACCATGCAGTATATCAAATGCGATGTTACTACTATGTGTGTGGGGATGGCTGCTTCTATGGCGGCAGTATTATTGGCCGGTGGCGCCAAGGGCAAAAGATTTGCCTTGCCGCATTCTCGGATTCTAATTCATCAATTAATGGGTGGTGTGCAAGGACAAGCTACTGATATTGATATTCAGGCTAAGGAAATTTTGCGAATAAAAGAAATTCTTAACGAGATTTTAGCTAGCCATACTGGTCAGCCTGTAAGAAAAGTTGATAAGGATACAGATAGAGATTATTATATGTCACCAGAAGAGGCCAAAAAATATGGCTTGATTGATAAGGTGCTAGATAAAACTAAATAGTTCTGCTAACTTAATTAGATTTAAGTTTATTTTAATAGAATGGGCAGATGTCTTTAGGTTTTGTTATGATATTTTTAGAAAGGCGTCTATGAATTGTTTAGGATTGTTAACTAAAAATTTATCTGTTGTTAAGGGTCACGATTTAGCTAAAGATTTATTGATTAAAGCTTCTACTAGAGGTCGATGTGCAGTTTATTTATTGGTAGGCCCGCCCCATGTAGGTAAAAGCCTCCTAGCTAGAATTTTAGCGGCTAGCATTCATGAAAATAAAGATGTGAATAAGCCTCATATCGACACCTTATGGTTTGATGAGGTATTACAAGCGAATTCTGAAGGGCAAAAGGGTGAAGAGACGAAGCGCTGGAAAAAGTCTGTTGATAGTTTAATTCATTTTATTAATCTTTCGCCGGCTAGATCAAATTTTAAGATAGCTATTATTGAAGATATTGATAGATTAAGTTCACAAGCTGCTAATGCTTTACTCAAAACTTTGGAGGAACCGCCTGAAAGAGCGGTAATTATTATTACAGCTCAGGATGTAAATTCAGTTTTGTCGACTATTAGATCCCGCTCTCAGATTATTCGATTGAATTATTTGTCAGATAATCAAATCAGAGATTATATTAAAACTAAAATATCATCAGATATTGATGAAATAGTTTTATTAGCCAACGGAGCCTTGGGTGTAGCCAATGTTTTGATAGATAATCCTGAATTATTACAAAGTAAGATGCTTCAAATAGAAGCTTTTAAGAAAGTGTTAACTGGCCGGATGCCTGATAGCTTGAACTTGGTAAATATCAAAAACAGAGATGATGCCCTTGATTTACTGCAAGTTTGGCTTAATTTGTCCAGAAGGTTGCTTTTGGCGGATATACACAGTAAGTTTAGTCCAGTATTAAAACCTTTTTGTGGCTTGTTTGCCAGAAAAAAATTATTTAATTTTATTAGTCAGCTTAAAGATGCAATTGAATCGTTGCATTCAGGAGCCAACCCACGGATTGCGTTAGAATCGATTGTATTGAGGTGGATATGGAGTTAGATGACTAATATGGTTATAATCTGGTTTTAAAAAAGGTATAATCAGTTTGTTAATTTCTTAAACTTTTTAATAGCTATGTTGGAACTTATTATTTTTACTGCCACAATAGTCCTATTGATTATCGTCTTGCGAAAACTGCCTGTAGAGCAAGATGTAATCAAAAAGATAAATCATGAAGCCCATCAGCTTGAAGGAGATGAGAATAAAAATATCAGTGCAACTGATGATTTGTTGGATAAAGCTGATAATTTAGCTCAAATTGGTCAATATGGTAGGGCTGAAAAAATTTATTTACAATTGGTAACCAGCAATCCACAAGATGCCAGTTTGTATAATAAATTAGCTTTGGTTTATTTAGGTAAAAAAGAATTTAAAGATGCCGCTAAAGCTTTAGATCAGGCCTTAACCTTAGAGCCAGATAATGATACTTTTTATAATAATTTAGGATTATTGTTGTATCAGCAAGGCAAGTATGATGAAGCAGTTGAGAGTTATGAAAGGTCGATAGAAATTAATAATAAAGTAGCTTCTAGGTTTATGAATTTGGGTCTTGCTTATTTTATGTCAAAAAAGTATCGTAAAGCCGCTGATGCTTATGAGAAAGCTCTTATTTTAGAGCCCAATAATGAAGAATTTAAACGATTATTAGCGGAAGCAGAAGAAAAAGTAGAATAATTTTGACAATTTTGTTTTGTCGGGGTACCGAAGTGGTCAAACGGAGCGGTCTGTAAAACCGTTGGCTTATGCCTTCGTAGGTTCGAATCCTGCCCCCGGCACCACATTGTAATAAATTTAACTTTGATGTGCCAGCTTAGCTCAGTGGTAGAGCAACTGTTTTGTAAACAGTAGGTCGTCGGTTCAAATCCGTCAGCTGGCTCCAGCCGAGGTAGCTCAGTTGGTAGAGCAACCCCATGGTAAGGGGTAGGTCGTGGGTTCGAATCCCATCCTCGGCTCCACCTTCTCATCGCAACAAATTCCACCTAATCATTGTGCCAGTTATTTATCTTGACAGGAATAATTATGTATTAAATACTTTTACTATGGCTAAGAAGATATTAACTAAAGTTAAGTTGCAGTGTGAAGCTGGGAAGGCTAATCCAGCTCCGCCTGTAGGAACCGCTTTGGGTCCTCATGGGATTCAAATTATGGATTTTTGCAATCAATTTAACGCCAAAACCAAAGAAATGGCGGGGAATGTTATTCCAACAGTCATTACTATCTATGCAGACAGATCTTTTGATTTTATTATTAAACAACCGCCAGCATCTGGATTGATTAAAAAAGCAGCTGGTATTGATAAAGGATCGAGTGTACCAAACAAGGAAAAGGTGGGCAGATTAACTAAAGCCCAAGTTAAGGAAATTGCCGAGCAGAAAATGCCTGATTTAAATGCTAATGATATTGAATCAGCTATGAAAATTATCGAAGGCACAGCTGCTAATATGGGGGTTGAAATTATTAACGGCTCTAACGGCAAATAATTTATATCTATAATTGTGGGACTCTGCTGTCCAGCAGAGGTTAGTACCACGAGGAGGTAATTGTGTCAGAGAAAAAGAAAGTAATTAAGTCTGCTAGTCAATCTAAAACTAAATCGGTTGCTAAAAAGCAGCGCAAAATTTCACCAGTTAAAAAACTTGGTAGGGGTAAACGATATATTGAATCAGCTAAGTTGGTGGATAAATCTAAGTTATACGATTTGGATACAGCTATAGATTTATTAATTAAAACATCGACAACTAAGTTTGATGCAGCGGCCGAAACGCATATTCAAACTGGTTTAGATCCCAAGCAGGCTGAACAAAACATTAGGGGTACGGTACTATTGCCAGCTGGGTCTGGCAAAAGTATCAAAATCTTAGTCTTTGCTGAAGGGGAAGAAGCCACAGCTGCCAAAAAGGCAGGAGCAGATTTTATTGGCAGTGATGATTTGTTAGATAAAATTAATTCTGGTTGGTTGGGTTTTGATGTAGCTATTTCTACACCAGATTTAATGGCCAAGGTTGGTAAATTAGGTAAAACTTTAGGCACCAAAGGCCTGATGCCTAATCCTAAAAGTGGAACTGTGACTAAAGATGCAGCCAAGGCAGTGGAAGAATTTAAAAAAGGTAAGATTGAATTTAAATTAGATAAAGAAGCTATTGTCCATATAGCATTCGGTAAAGCATCGTTGAGTAAAGTAGCGATACATAATAATTTTAAAGTTTTATACAAAGCTATTCTAAATGCTAAACCAGCTTCTATTAAAGGAACATATATTAAGAAGATTTCATTATCTTCTAGTATGGGACCAGGGGTTAAACTAGATTTAAATTCTTTAGAATAGGATGAAGGTTAAAATTAAACGAATTGATAAAACATTGCCGTTACCGACCTACAAAACATCTGGTGCCGTAGCGTTCGATTTAATTTTACGAGAAAGCGCAACAATACAGCCAGGGGAATCTATAAGGATACCTTGTAATGTCATTGTCGAAATACCAGAGGGCTATATGTTGCATGTTGTTCCACGTAGCAGTTTCCCCTTTAAAAAACCAGGGCTTATTCAGGGCAACCATGCTGGTGTGATTGATCAGGATTATTGTGGACCTAATGACGAATTAATGTTTCCAGTTTATAACACCACAGATAAGCCAATTAGTTTAGAACGAGGTGAAGCATATTGTCAGGCAGTTTTTGTAAAAATTAGTAAAGCAGAATTCGAAGAAGTAAGTGAAATGTCTACCCCTGATCGGGATGGTTTTGGGAGTACTGATGAAAGGTAAATTTATTGTTTTTGAAGGAGTAGATGGATCAGGCCAAAATACTCAGGCGGAACTTTTAGTAAGATATTTAAAGACAAAAGGTTTTGATGTTTTAGAAACCTATGAGCCAACAGATAGTTATATTGGTGCTAGAATTCGTAAGATTTTAAGTGGCGATGTAACAAGTTCTGGCGGCGCGCTTGGCTTGCAAATGTTGATGATTAGAGATAGGAAATTGCATCTTCAGGATGTTATACAGCCGCACTTAAATAAAGGAGGTGTGGTTGTATGTGTGCGGTATTTGTATTCTACTCTGGCGTACGGACAGGCTGATGGTTTGGGTTATGATAAATTGTGGCAGATGAATAAAGATTTTCTTCTACCAGATTTAACAATATATTTAGATTTAAATCCGGAAATATCATTAGAGAGGGTAGAGAAACGGGCTCAAGAAACCGGAAAACCTTTAGATATCTTCGAAAAGAAAAGCACTCTTACAAGAGTGAGAGAAAATTTTTTGGAGTTGTTGAAAAACTTTCCAGAGATGGTTAAAGTAGATGCTTTGGGCACACCAGATGAAGTTCATCAAAGAGTATTGCGGCATCTAAATTAGTATTCATAGTTAACAAAAAACCCGGGATTAAATCCCGGGTGATTTTTTCGTTGTAAATCTAAACCAATCTTACAGGGAAGAACTGATCCAGGGGAATTGTTGAATCGCGGCCACAATAACGTTTGCCTTCAGCACATTGTCCACATTGGTAACATTTTGGAGACAACATGTTTAAAAGTTGAACTGAGTGTTGTCCAGAGCTTTTTGGGAGTATGGCTTCACGCAATAGTCGAGATAGGTTATAAATCTCTTCCTGTGTGCACCAACACAGTCTTTTATCTTGCTCGTGAAGTACGGTGTTTAAAGTGCCCTTTTTGATGTAACGTACCATGGCTCCGTAAGGTGATAAAAATCTAAACAGTGCAGGGTGCACGTTTGTAGAAAGGGTTAACCACATTTCGGCGATTTGCATTAACTCCTTATTGATATTTAATTCTCTAACAATAGGAGGGTGGTAAAATCCGCCAGTAAAATCGAACGGGCCCCTGTTAATTCGCCGGTGGCGCTGATCCTGCCCCATGGTAGCTACCGATATTTCAATTTGGGTTTTGATATCGATAACGTTATTAGGCATAAATTTGGGGTTAAAGTGTAATGTGTCTACCGGATGGGTATCGGTAGGTTCTGGATAAACAGCACTGTCTAAATTATCTATCGATAATAATTTTAGCTTAGGGCTGTTTTCTAAATTACAGGCGCTAGGGACAGTGATGGTAAGATCGAGAGGACTAATATCAGTTGATGATTTTTCCTCTCTTTTAAACATATACTGTAATTCTGGATAAAGTTTCAGCACTTCCTGGGCCATTAAATCTGTTACATAGTACATAGGTGAATCCCAGGCTGATCGGTACAGGGCTACCAGAGCTGATAAGTTAACAGTATAAGTCAAAGCGGTTGGGAATATTGTTGGGATTAATACTCGAAGTTGTTCTTGTCCAAACTTACGAGCATTTTGTTTTATATACTTAGTTGTGGCTTTGGGTCGTTCTTTGGCAATAAACTTTTCAGCTACTTTAGTAGCAGGGTCGATGTTCTGGTTAAACAACTCCTGGCTAAAATTGATATAGTTTTCAATCCCCCTGATAGTTTTAGTATCAGTTTGAGGAAAGAAATATTTAACATAATCAATAATGCCCTGGGCAATATCTGGGTCGGAGAACATACCAAAACAGAATCTTCCCGAGCGCTGACTAGTAGTGTAAAAGGGTGAGTTTAGGTGTAATCCAAAAGTTACATTACTAATGGCTACACCTTCGATAAAGAATGTAAATTCAGAACTTTGTAATACTGTATGATGTACAGTATTGAATATACTTTTTTCGATGTTAATCGATTTGCCCCATATGGGTTCCGAATCATCGTAACAGGTACGGGCAGAAAAGGACATTAGAGATGGAGCATCCTTATTAGTGTGACTAATAAGTTTTGCGGTTATCATGATTAAGAAACCTCCAATTGTTTTCTAGTTTTTATATCAAAGTACATTGATTTTTGATTTTTCATTATACACTAATATTTATTGACTTTTAAAAACAGTTTTACTAGAATGCTTGTATAACCTTTATAGACAGTAGGTATATCAATAAATCCTACCGAGAAGGCTCACAATTTTGTTTTAATTGTGTTTCTGATTGGTAGATCAGAAATTTTTTATATCATGCCCAAGACTAAAGCACAAAAAGCAGAGCAAATTAAACAGCTTACGGATAAACTGCAGACTAACCCAACTGTGGTTATAACTGAGTTTACTGGTTTAACTATGGAAGATTTAACTGATTTTCGAAAAGTAGCACGGGAAAAAGGAGTGACTTTTCAGATTGTTAAAAATACTTTACTCACTAAGGCGGCTGAAAAAGCTGGGATAAAAGGTCTAGATGTTGATAAAGTAGCTCGTCAGTTAGCCATATCTACTGGTGATGCTGATGAAGCAACTATGTCTAAATTGGTATATGAATTTGTAAAAAGTAGTGCCGAAAAAGTAAAAATATACTCAGGTATCTTAGAGAGCAAAATTGTGCCCGTCGAAACTATTATTCAATTAGCTCAATTGCCTAGCAGGGAAGAGTTATTAACTAGAGTAGTTGGCAGTATCAGTGCTCCAGCTAGAGGGTTTGTTAGAGTGTTAAATGGTCCATTACAAGGATTTTATAATATTGTTAAAGCTTTAAGTGAAACTAAATAATCAGAATCAATAAATTAAATAATTTTTTAAAGAAAGGAGCTATAATGGCTGATGAAGAAAAGAAGGAAGAAATTCAAGAAGAAGTTCAGAATGAAACTGCAGAGGTAAAAGAAGAAGAAGTTAAAACAGAAGAAGAGCCCAAACCAAAAGAAGAACCAAAAGAAGAACCAAAAGCAGAAGAAGCTCCAAAAAAAAAGGAGCCTAAAGAAGTTGATACAAGCAAGTTGTCCAAAGATGCTCAAAAGGTTGTTGAAATGGTAGAAAAGATGTCTGTATTGGAATTGGCAGAGTTAGTTAAAGTTTTAGAAGATAAGTTTGGTGTGAGTGCAGCAGCTCCTGCGGCTGTGGCTGCGGCTGGTGGTACAGTTGAGGCTGATGAGGAAGAAAAAAGTGAATTTGATATTAACATTACTGCTGGTGGTTCCAATAAAATTGGTATGATTAAAGCCATCAGAGAAGTTACTACTCTTGGGTTAAAAGAAGCTAAAGATATTACTGAATCACTGCCTCAAGTGGTTAGAGAGGGCGTTAAAAAAGAAGAAGCTCAGGAAATTAAGAAAAAATTAGAAGAAGCAGGTGCTACGGTTGAATTGAAATAAGTCAAAAATATATAGATGATAAAATATACAAGGTAATCGTTACCCTGTATATTTTATTTATGTTTAAATTTAAATTATTAAAACAATCTGGCAGAGCCCGTTTGGGTTGGATTAAGATTAACCAAGAGAAGATTACAACTCCAGTTTTTATGCCGGTTGGCACACTGGCAACAGTTAAGGCGCTAACCCCAGAAGATTTAAAAGGGCTAGGGGTGCAGATTGTTTTAGCTAATACTTATCATTTGCATCTTAGGCCTGGTGAGAAATTGATTAAGAAAGCCGGAGGACTGCATAAATTTATGTCTTGGGATAAACCAATCCTAACTGATAGTGGAGGTTTCCAAGTTTTTTCATTAAGTGCTTTACGCAAGATTTCTGATAAAGGAGTGGAATTTAAATCTCATTTGGATGGCCGAAAAGTTATTTTGACTCCCAAGTCGGCGATCAAAATTCAGGAAGATTTAGGAGCAGATATTATTATGGCTTTGGATGATGTAGTAGGCGCCAAGGCTGATAAAAAACGAGTCAAAGAAGCTATGAATAGAACTCATAAATGGCTTACAGAATGTATCAAATATCATAAAAGGAAAAATCAGGTACTTTTTGGAATAGTTCAAGGAGGAATGTTTAAAGATTTAAGAATAGAATCAGCTAAGTTTGTAGCTAATTCAAAAGTAGCTGGGGTGGCTATTGGCGGATTATCAGTAGGAGAATCGCGTTCGACGATGCAGGCAATGTTGGATATTGTAGAACCTATCTTGCCTATAAATAAGCCTAGATATTTAATGGGAGTTGGTTCGCCTGTAGATTTGCTAGAAGCAGTTAGCAGGGGAGTGGATATGTTTGATTGTGTCTTACCAACTCGTTTAGCCCGGCATGGATCTGTATGGACAAAAAAGGGGCAAATAAATTTATTTAATGCTAAATTTAAATCAGTTTTTAGGCCGATTGAAAAAAGTTGTGATTGCTATGCCTGTAAAAATTTTACCCTAGCTTATATCCATCATTTATTAAAGGA
The DNA here is from genome assembly GCA_964424375.1 of uncultured Candidatus Saccharibacteria bacterium. Taxonomy (GTDB): domain Bacteria; phylum Patescibacteriota; class Kazan-3B-28; order Kazan-3B-28; family UBA10110; genus CAYRIH01. The sequence goes on from CAYRIH010000002.1 coordinate 26,549, forward strand.
AAAAGAAATTTTGGGAATTCGGCTTACTACTATCCATAATCTCCACTTTATATTGCAGTTAATGAGCGATATCCGTGAGCACATTAAAAATGATACTTTTTCTGCTTTTAAACGTTGTTTTATTAAATCTTTTTCTTCTTAGTGTTATGGACAAATAGATAGTTTCTGATATGTTGTATCTGGCATGTTTTAGGCTTTGGAAGCTAAAAACATGACTACTTTGACAAAGGAGTAATAAAAATGCGCAGGAAGCCATTAATTATCTTGCTGTTAGTAATGCTTGGTTTGGCTTTTGTCATAACCATTGCTGGTTGTGGGAAAATCAAAAAGATAATCCAGAGTTCAGGTCCATCTGGACCTGGTCAGCATATTGATATTGGGTATGGCTGGGATCAGGGTCTTGGACCTGGGTGGCAATCGCGACGATCAGACCTCTGTATTATAGGGGGGAATATATATGGGGTTTCACCTGGGGAGATAGATCCTTATATAATTCAGCTTGGTTCAGATACGATTCATTATCGTTACAATCTATCTCCAAGCGAGAAGCAAATGAGTGGGCTAGCGGCCTTTGCTACGGATTTTATGGGACTGTCTGAACTTGAAGTCATGAGCACTAGAGGCTATGAAGGAAACTATGAGGAAGGAAGTAGATTAGGAAGCTCAATAGACAAGTCTGATTATGAGAGGGGTTATATCCTGTTTGAGTTTCAAGTTCCTTTCTCATCAACGGGTCTCTATGTTTTTGAAGGTATGGAAGACAATTTCCTTATCCTTAGGCAGTGAGATAATAAAAAGATTGATTGACTTGCTCGAGGAAGATATTCTTGCTGCTGAATCTATATGAGGAACTAGGGTTGGCGCTGATTTTTTAGCACGTCTGTTTATAGGCGTTTGATATAAATGTTAGAGAACCTTTGAAGAATCCTTCATGACTACTTTGATAAAGGAAGTGATGCGATTCATTCTGTTGTTAGTGCTAATTATTACGCAGAGGTATGTAATAAATTTAAAAGGAGGTCTTCCATGGGAGACAATGATAATGGGATTGATCCTAAAGTGGAAGATGGGGATAAACAGCTTACAGATAAAGAGCTGGAAGAGCTGAGGGTACGGGAGCGCTTTGGTCACATTTTGCTAAGTATTCGCAAAATACTAGGGATGAGTATTGAGGAGCTTGCCCGTGCAGCAGAAATGGATGCAGGGTATATTTCTCGACTCGAGAACGGCCATAGAAGTCCACCCTCGGCCAAGATTCTCCGGCGACTTGCTGATGTACTAAAGGTAAATGTAATGCTCTTTTTCATGGCAGCAGATTATCTAAGAATTGATGAACGAGGTAATTCGGTTACTAAAGAGCTTCTTGATCTTCGTGTCGTGGCTGAGGTTACTGGTACTCATCCTGTTGTGGATGTGAATTCAGAGTTTGCTGAGGTTATTGCTTTATTGAAAGAGGGAATTGAATCTTTAAAAGATATCAAGTTCCTCTTGACGACGGCGGTGCGGGAGAACAAGGAGAAGAATTAAGTAAAGTTTGGAGGTAACCGACCACTTCTGTGGTCGGTTTTTTTTATCTTATTTACTGAATAAACTGCATATACTCTAGAGCGTATATAGTAGGGAGTGGTTGTAATTGGAGGGGTTATCTTTAGTAGTTTTAGTAATGGATTAGTAATAGGAATGGACAAATAAATAGTTTCTGATATGTTGTATCTGGCATGTTTTAGGCTTTGGAAGCTAAAAACATGACTACTTTGACAAAGGAGTAATAAAAATGCGCAGGAAGCCATTAGTTATCTTGCTGTTAGTAATGCTTGGTTTGGCTTTTGTCGTAACCATTGCTGGTTGTGGGAAAATCAAAAAGATAATCCAGAGTTCGGGTCCGTCTGGACCTGGTCAGCATATTGACATTGGATACGGCTGGGATCAGGGGATAGATGGTGGTTGGCGAGAAGATTTAGCTACGTCTATCAATTCGGGTCTTGCTTTAGATAAGGCCAATGTAGATCCTTATATAAATCAGATGACAGCCGGTAACAAGATTCTGTATCAATATAATTTTTCTCCTGTAGAACAGGAGCAAAAGGGTCTTATCGGTTTGGCAATGAAGTCATCAATCAAAATAATTGAATTAAAATTACCTACGATAGACATCCCGGTTTATGTTTATGATAGGACTATGGGTGTTTTTGCCATACCTATGCTGGGTGTGGTTTGCACAGACAAGTCAGATCTCGATGCAGGGTTAGGTTATGCTCGCTTTGAGTACGAGATACCTGATTCTGCCGGCGATTTACTTGTCTTCGTTGCGGAAGATGCATTGGTGCTATCTAGATCTAGATAACCAAATAGTAAATTTTAAAATCTCCCAAAGATTTAACATCTGAGGGAGTTTTTTTAAAAAAGAAAAAGCGATAGTCAGGTTTGTATTAGGGTACTAATTTTTGGCTGTTAGGAGCAATTTTTTATTAGATGTTGACTATCATAGATGATAGTAAATTAGTTCCACTTATCTGAGCTCCAATTATAGTTGTACCTGATTGAATGGCAGTAACTATGCCGTTTTGGTTAACGCTAGCCACATTAGGATTAGTAGAAGTCCATTCCAATGATACATTTGATCTGGAAATGATTTTTTTATTTTGATCCTGGATTAGAGGAATAGGGGAGAAATATGACCCAATATGCATTTTGTATTGAAAAGGTATGAGATTTAAGGTAGCTGGTGTTTGAGTGAATAAAATAGAGTTTATTACATCTAAATAACTGGTTTTATCTAGGCCAGTTGTGTTAATTTCCCAAAGTTGAGAATTAGTATCAAACTTAATTGTCAGATTGTTATTAGCTACAGTAACCCATCCACCTTTAGTGGTTTGGTAGCTACCTATTTGATAAATAGTATCATTAATAGTTAAAGTGCCAATGGCTGTGATATATAACCTCCAAATACCATTGGTAATCCCATTGATAGTTACCTGAGTGGGGGCAGTGGCCATTAAACTAGTTCCGAAGTTAGCTATACTTCTGGGGTTAGTCCAGGTTTCCATAGAACTATTAACACCTTTGATGTCATAACCGAAGTTGATTTTTGATTTTCCGTTAAATATAGAAATACCCTGAGCTTCATTGCTAGATAGAGATTCTATGGCTGAAGTAGTTATATAAGTGTTAGCTTGCTGATCAATGGGAGCTGCTTGGGATTGACTAAAAACAAACACTAAAACTACAGCCACAGCCATTACAGCTAAAAGCTCTCTTTCTAAAAGATTAAGACATTGTTTTGCTAGGTGATTTAAAGATTTTTTCATTTGTTTTTGTTTTTTGCCTGCCCGCGGGCTGTGCTCGCGAAGCACGGCCAGGGAATCTCATGTATAGATAAAGGTCTACCTATTATTTCATTATATCATAAAATTCTATTTTTGTCAAAGGATTTACCTTAATCAAGCTGGTGTTGAGATAGTAAGGTATATATTGGTCCATGGGAAGTGAGTTGGCTGGCCATCAAGTCAATTGATTCAATTTTGTTAGTTATTTGTTCATTATTTAATTTGTAACAGCTTTGCAGTTGAGTGTTTTGAATATTAGATAAGGGCGATTTGATTCGGGCCAGTGTAATATGTGAAGAAAACGACTTGGCATCTAAATTAGTTATAATCTTTTCTAATTCTTGTCTAATGTGAAGCTGTATCTTAGGAAGTTTAGGAGAGTTAACGCCAATCCAAATAATTCTGGGATTTTGAAGATTGGGGAAGGATCTAACTTGACCAAGGGTAATGTGAAAAGGTTTGTAGAGGGGAGCTATTTTATTGAGAGTATTTTGTATTTCGGGGATAATGTCTTCATCAACATTTCCTATAAACTGTAAAGTTAGATGCAGATTATCTATTTTTGTTTTTTTAATATCTTTATCATTAGGCAAACAGTTTAAAACTTGCCCAATTTTTAATTTGGTTTCATTACTAAGATTTAATGCTATAAATAGTCGTTTTTTCATAGAAGTAGAAAAGATGTTTATGCCATATATATAAAATGTAACAGAAGCACGAATAATTTATATATGTTAATTAAATAAAAAGACAGTCATAATGAGTTCTAGAAAATTGATTTCACAGATTAAAGCAAAAAAGATGACACAGTATCTGTAATAATATAAGCTAATAAAGTAAAGTATCCCTAAAAATTGTTATTATAGATGATTTTCAAAAAAACCGGTTGGTTATTTTTATTGGTTATAGTCGTATTATTAGCTGCTCTGATAATCGATGTTCCAGCTTTGGCCAAGTTTGTTGGCTTTAAAGATGGTTGGTCAATACATAAAGGATTGGATCTTCAAGGGGGTGCCCATTTGGTTTATCAGACAGATTTAAGCAAAATTGAACCCGGTGAAGAAAATGATGCTGTAACTGGTGTTGTAGATGTAATTAGAAGAAGAATTGATGCGTTGGGAGTAGCAGAGCCAGTTATTCAAAAAACTCATGATAATTCTCGAGTGATTGTGGAATTGCCAGGCATTCAGAATATTAACGAAGCAATTAATTTAATTGGTGAAACGGCTCAATTAGAATTTAGAGCTGGAATTAAAGATAAAAGTTTAGACGAGAATAATCAATCTAAATCATATAACTATGAAGATTGGGTAGATATTGGTCTAACTGGAGCTTATTTTAAGCGAGCTGAAGTATTTATTGATCAAAGTGGTACTTCTATAGTCCGTCGACCTCAAATATCCATTGAATTTGATTCCGAAGGAGCTAATATTTTTGCTGAGGCCACTAAAGCTAACATTAAAAAGCCTTTGGCTATATTTTTGGACAAAACTTTGCTGTCAGCTCCAATAGTGCAGGATGAAATTACTGATGGTAATGCTATCATCAGTGGAGATTTTACATTAGAATCTGCCAGAAAATTAGCAATCCAGCTCAATGCTGGTGCTTTGCCAGTGCCGATTGCTTTGATTTCTCAAAGTAATATAGGAGCTACTTTAGGTCAGGAATCTGTGGATAAAAGTATAATAGCTGGTGTATTAGGATTACTGTTAGTGTTGTTGTTTATGATAATCTATTATCGCTTGCCTGGGCTTATTGCTGCCGTGGCTTTGATTATGTATACCATCATTACCTTGGCAATTTATATTTATATTCCTGTTACTTTAACCTTGGCTGGAATTGCTGGGTTTATTATTTCAATTGGTATGGCTATTGATGCTAACATTCTTATATTTGAACGTATGAAAGAAGAATTAAGAGAGGATAGAAGTGTTGTGGCGGCAGTGGATGCTGGTTTTACCCGGGCTTGGAATTCAATTAGAGATTCTAATGTAGCCACTATAATTACTTGTATAATTCTTTATTATTTTGGCTCAGGGCTGATTCGTGGTTTTGCCTTAACTTTGGGCATAGGTGTAATTGTTAGTATGTTTAGTGCCATTACTATTACACATACCTTATTGCGGTTGGTGGCTGCTACTGGATTAGCGCACAGATTTAAATTATGGGGAGTACGAAAGACAGGATGAATATACTAGGTGTTCGTAAAATTTGGTTTAGTATATCTTTATTTGTAATAATTATTGGAATTTTAGCTATGAGTTTCTATGGTTATCGTACTGGTATAGATTTTGCTGGCGGAACTATTTTAGAAATACAGATAGAGACTTCAAATGATGATTTAAATCATAAACAATTAATAATTGATAGTTATAAAGAAGTGGTTAGTTTAGATGTAGCCGCAGTGACGGTTGATCATAATCGATATATGGTTCGGAGCAAACAAATTGTTAATGACCAGAAAAATGAAATTATAGCTCATTTATTGCAGTATTTTGATAAAGTAGACGAATTAAGATTTGAAAGTGTTGATCCTAGTATTGGTTATGATGTAATTCGTAAAGCAATTATCGCTGTCATTCTGGCGGTAGTTGGAATCTTGCTATATATAGCTTATTCTTTTAGGCGCATGTCAGGATCCCTGAATTCATGGCGGTTTAGTATGGCCGCTATAATAGCCTTAGTCCATGATATGTTAATTCTTCTAGGTTTATATGCTATTATAGGCAAGTTTTTTGGAGCCGAAATTGATGGTATGTTTATTACGGCTGTGCTTACGCTATTAGGTTTTTCGGTGCACGATACCATTGTGACTTTTGATCGAGTGCGGGAAAATTTGCGGCGCCGGGCTGGTGAAGATATCGAAACAATCATCAATGATAGTATAGTTGAAACAGTAGTGCGCTCTATTAACACTTCTTTTACATTACTTTTGGTGTTAGTGGCAATGTTCTTCTTTGGCGGGAGTACACTTAAGTTCTTTGTCCTAGCTTTGATTATAGGTGTAATAGTGGGGACATATTCTTCTATATTTATTGCCGCCCCCATGCTTTTATGGGGTAGGCAATCAAAACGTAGCTAATAGTTTAAATTTGGTTTAAATGTCTGCTAAACAGAAAATTCAAATTCCCAGGGGACTAAAAGATGTTCTTCCCGACGAACAAAAGTATTGGTTTTGGCTGGAAAACAATTTTTATAGTGTTGCTTCTACAGCTGGATTTGAGCGTATAATTTTGCCAACTTTTGAATCAACTAACCTATTTAAACGTAGCGTAGGAGAATTTACAGATATTGTTAGAAAGGAAATGTATGTTATCAAAGATAAAAGCGGAAAGAGTATGTCATTGCGGCCAGAAGGTACGGCTAGTGTAGTCAGAGCATATATCGAGCATGGCATGCACACCTTGCCTCAGCCAATTAAATTGTTTTATTGGGGACCAATGTTTAGATATGACCGTCCACAAGCTGGACGTTTTAGAGAATTTTGGCAATTTGGTTTGGAGGTTTTGGGTGATTCAAATCCACTTGGGGATGCTTTGTTAATTCAAACAGTGGTTAAATATCATTCAAAGCTTGGACTAAAAGATGTAGTGGTTAAAATTAATAGTTTGGGGACTACTAAATCCCGAACTAAAATGATATCAGCTTTAACTCGTTTTTTGTCTAAACATAAAAAAGATTTATGTGCTAATTGCCAGCGAAGATTAAAAAATAATCCTTTAAGGGTACTAGATTGTAAGGTTTCTAATTGTCGATCTATAACGGAAGAAACTGGCACGGTTTTGATAGATAATTTAGATGAAGTTTCTAAGAAACGCTTTACTAAGGTTTTGGAATACTTGGATGATATGCAAATTAATTATGAGTTAGACCCTAGTTTAGTTCGGGGTTTGGATTACTATACTCACACTTTGTTTGAGGTGGTTGTCAGAGGGCATGAAGATTTAGCTATTGGTGGCGGAGGTAGATATGATGGTTTAGTTAAACAATTGGGTGGGCCGGATGTTTCATGTATTGGATATGCTGGTGGAGTTGAAAGAACTATTAATGCATTGAAAAAACAGGCAGTTGATGTACCAAATATGGTTCAATCTGATGTGTTTGTTATACAGCTTAGTGCAAAGGCTAAGATTAAGTCTATAAAAGTTATTGATGATTTGGATCAAGTTGGTCTTCGAGTATCAAGTTCTATGGGCAGTATCCAAGCTCAATTAAGAGAGGCTAACAAAATGAATACTCCATTGGCAATTATTATTGGTGAGCAAGAAGTATATGATAAGAATGTAATTTTGAGAGATATGGAAGATCGTTCCCAGGAGATAGTATTAGATCGTAATTTAGTTAAAAAGGTTATTAAAAAATTAGAGGAAAAAGGTATAAATGTGAAAATATTGTCTCATGATTGATGATCGCTGGGGGGAAATTTTAGACAAAATTCAAGCTACATTCAATGTGGTGGATCATACTAATACTAAAGATGGCGTTGAAGATATAGAAGCTATAATATTTGACGGACCGGTTGGTCGAATTAAGCTGATTCGGACAACTCGGCCAGTAATTATTGATAAAAAGATAATAGGTGCTCATAGGAAAGGCAAAAGCAAGGCTCAGTATGAGTATATTTATTCTGATACCGAGAAAGTGAGTAGAGTAAGTGCATTTAAGGAAGTTGATGGCCAGTGGCAGGATATTGAAGCTGATAATTTTATCTAATTAAATAATTAATCTTACTTGTCCCGTTAGAAATTTAAATGACGGGAACCAGCAAAACACATTTAACAATAATTTCTAACGGGATGAACGAAAAGAAAAAGATTAACACTAAAGACTGTGTATTTTGCCAAATTGTAACTGGTAAGTTGGCTCCTCCCTGTATTAGATATGAAGATGAAGATATTATGGCCTTTGATGATATTAACCCCATTGCCCCCATACATGTGCAAGTGATTACTAAGAAACATATTGAAAGCTTAGATCAAATTACTAAAAAAGATGAAAAACTGATGGGTAAAGCATTATATGTATGCAAAGTGCTGGCTCAAAAGTTAGGTATTGCCAAAAATGGATACAGAGTGGTAACTAATATAGGTAAGTGGGGAGCTCAAGTAATACCTCATATCCATTTTCATCTGATTGGCGGTGTGCCCTTAACTGAAGATTTTGCTATGTATGCAGAAGCTAAAATAGATATTTTGAGCACTAAAAGAATTTGACTAACAATCTTTATCTAGGTATTATTTTGCTATGTCTAGTTATGTAAAAAGAAAAGAAAAAGAAAGTTTTGAAGCTATGATGCGTCGATTTAGACGCATGGTGGTTATGAGTAAAATTTTAACAGAAGCTAAAGATCGTCGGTTTAAGGTTAAACCGCCCAGTAAAAAGCAATTGCGATTAGCAGCTGTTAGAAAAGAAAAAATTAAGAAGCAAAGAAAAAAAGATCTTTATTAATGGATTTTTTAACCAATCTTCAATCAGAAATTACTCAAGCCCTTAAAAACAGGGAGAGTATTAAGTTGCAAACTTTGAGACTATTGAGCAGTGCTTTACATAATGAAAAAATTACTCAAGGTAAAGAACTGTCTGAGGATGCAATTTGGGCAGTGATTAAACGTGAGGCTAAAAAAAGAAAAGAGGCTTTTGTCAGTTTTAAAGCAGCTGGTCGAGATGAATCTGCTAGAAAAGAGGAAGCTGAATTAAAGATATTAGAAGCTTATTTACCAGAGATGATGAGTGAAGCGGATATTATCAAGTTAGTTGAGAAAACAATAGCTGATCATCCAGAAGCTAATACTGGTCAGATTATTAGTACAGTTATGAAGCAGGCAGCTGGTCAAGCTGATGGGAGTTTGGTGGCCCAAATTGTTAATAAAAAAATATCCCAAAATAATTAGATGGCAAGAGTTTTAGTAGGCTATGACACTTATGGAATAGAAGGGGTGGATAGTGATTTTATCCATTTTATTTTTGACATGGCTTTATCTCATGCGGCTAGTCCTTCGGATTGCGAGGTAGGATTAATCATCACATCGGATAAACATATTCAGGAGCTCAACTATCAATATCGTGGAAAAAATCAGCCTACAAATGTTTTATCGTTTCCTGACGAAGATATTGAAGATTCATCGTTTGCAGAACCCTCAAATAATTATCTGGGCGATATTTATATTTCATTTAGGCACTTAAATCGAGAAGCTAGTAAATTAAATATCTCTTTAAAAGAGCGCTTTGCGCAATTATTTGTCCATGGCATTTTGCATTTAGTTGGTTTTGACCATCAGGACGACCAAGATGCCAGAGTAATGGAGCATATGGAAAGCAGGATAATTCAGGCAATTTTATAACTTATTTTATCCAGCAATTTGTCTTAATAAGATACCTTACCATATAATGGATTCAGGATTTAGAAAACATATATGAAGGAAAAAATTACTGTTGGTATTGATATAGGTAGTTCAGAGGTGGTGGCTATTATTGGTCATCGTCACGAAGGAGAAACTCATCCCAATATTATTGGTGTAGGAGTACGTGAAGGTAGTGGCTTACGCAAAGGGGTAGTTACAGATGTAGAAGAAACTGTAACTGCCATTGTTACTTCCTTAGAAGAAGCTGAACGAATGGCTGGGGTTCCCATAGATAATGTTTATATCAGTATCAATGGTGAACATATTCAAGCATCTAATACTCGGGGTTTAGTTTCAATTGCGGCTCGAGGCGAAATTGTCAACGATGATGTTTTACGGGCTATTGAAAGTGCTCAGACAGTAGCTTTACCAGCTAATAGAGAAATTATTCATGTTATCCCGAGAATGTTTATAGTCGATGGTCAGGAAGGTATTAAAGACCCAGTCGGGATGACCGGAACCAGATTAGAAGTAGATGCCCATGTTATTACTGGTTCCATACCATTTATTAAAAATCTACAAAGGACTGCAGAGCAAGCAGGAGTACAAATTGCTAATTTTGTCCTCTCGCCTTTGGCAGCTAGCACAGCAGTATTGTCTAAAAAACAAAAAGAACTAGGTGTAGTAGTAATTGATATTGGTGCTGGCACAACTGGAATGGTAGTTTTTGAAGAAGGTGATGTATATCATTCTGCAGTTTTACCTATAGGCTCGGGGCATATTACAGCGGATATTGCTATTGGTTTGCGAACTTCACTGGATGTGGCAGAAAAAGTAAAGGTGGAATATGGTATGGCTACTCCAGTAACTTTATCAGACAAAGATACTATTGATTTATCTAAGTTTGATAAGTCAGAAGATCAAGTGGCCTCGCGTCGATATATAGCTGAGATTATTGAAGCTCGTCTAATGGAAATCTTTTTGATGATTAAGACAGAGTTAAGAAAAGTGGGTCGTGATGGATTGTTACCCGCTGGGGTGGTTTTAGTTGGTGGCGGGTCTAAATTGCCAGGCATTGTAGATACAGCTAAAGACTGTTTAGGTTTACCAGCTCAAATTGGTTTTCCAATAGAGTTAAGGGGCATGGTTGATCGGTTAGACGATCCTCGATACGCAACTGCTATAGGATTAATGATGTGGGGGATGAACGAAGCAAGTGTAATGTCTGCTTATTCTAACAAACCAGACTTTGGTCCTATGCTGGTTCGTATTAGAAATTGGTTTAAATAGATTTTGGTTAAAAGCAAAATTAGCATCAGTAGTTTTGCTTTTTTAATCGTAAATTAACTAAGTTATCCACATTTTTGTAGAGAGCTTATTAAGTGGTTATAGTGAATTTTTATTGTCTAGCAAGGAAAAATTAGCTAAATTTGGTTTTTTTTGACTTTCTTTATAACCATGGATATAATGATAAGTCGATTAGGTGGATAAATTGGGGAATAAGTGTGGATTATTATATTTAATTTTTTAATACTTAAACACTTTGGAGGAGAGATGTCAGCAGCAAAAAAAGATATTGATTTTATGCAAGATGGAGTATTTGCCCGCATTAAAGTAGTGGGCGTAGGGGGAGGTGGTTCCCATGCAATTAACCGCATGCTTGAATCTAAGATTAAGGGAGTAGAGTTTGTAGCTATTAATACTGATGCTCAAGATTTGCATCATTGTGATGCCCCCATTAAGGTTCATATTGGAGAAACTACTACTCGTGGACTTGGGGCTGGATCAGACCCAGATTTAGGTAAAAAGTCGGCCGAAGAGAACAAAGAAGAAATTTATAATGCTCTTAAGGACGCTGACATGGTTTTTGTAACTTATGGTGCAGGAGGTGGTACTGGAACAGGTGCTGGTCCAATAGTAGCTGAAATTGCTAGAGAATTAGGGGCACTGACAATTGCAGTAGTTACCAAGCCGTTTTCATTTGAAGGTTTACGTAGAAAGAAAGTAGCTGAGGAAGGAATTGAAGAGCTGCGAAATAAAGTCGATACACTAATTATTATTCCCAATGATAGACTATTACAGGTAATTGATAAAAAGACATCACTGTTTGATGCTTTTTCAGTGGTTGATGATGTTCTGCGCCAAGGTATTCAAGGTATATCTGACTTAATAACTCAGCATGGTATGATCAATGTTGATTTTGCTGATGTTAAATCTATTATGGCTAATTCTGGTTCTGCTCTTATGGGTATTGGCCGGGGCACTGGAGACAGTAGAACGTTAGAGGCTGCTAAACAAGCCATTGATAGTCCTTTATTGGAGTTATCTATAGATGGAGCTAAAGGGATTCTGTTTAATATCACTGGCGGCCCTGATTTAGGCATGTATGAGATTGATGAAGCAGCTAGAATTATCACTGAGGCGGCTGATCCAGATGCTAACATTATATTTGGTGCTGTAATTGATGAAGCTATGCAGGGAGAAGTTAAAATTACAGTAGTGGCTACTGGTTTTGATGAAGTAGTTCTTGGTGCTGTGGCTGCACGCAGAAAATCTGAACAACAGCGAAAGGCTGCTGCTACATCTGAAGAGGATAAAGAAGAAGAGCTAGATGTTCCAGCTTTTATCCGTAAAAAAATAAAAAGCTAACGACATTTTTCATCGCGTCGTCATTCTGGCTTGTCTGCCCTGAGCTTATCGAATGGATCCAGAATCTATTACAATTCTATAAAAGAGCCTGTATATACAGGCTCTTTTAAAATACTTTTAAATAAGTTTGATGTTTTTTGTTTGAGATTAAGATTTTTTAACTGATTTTGTAGACCACAATATATTGTGTTACATTGGACAGTGCATCACAAAATAATTAAATCTTAGGAGGATTTATGGCAATTACCAAAGCTGGCGATCAGTTAGTGACCCGTTTTTTTACTAAAGAGGGAGAGGATGTTTTTGATACGATTAAATGGGAAAAGCGTAGAGCTTATATTTATGATGCTAAAGTAGATAAAGCTCTAATTGATTTAGAGGTAGAAGCGCCAGATTTTTGGTCTGATACTGCCATTAATATAGCTGCCTATAAATATCTTCGCAAAAAAGGGGTACCAGTCCCAGAGGGTCGCGAGACTAGCATTAGACAGTTAATTGATAGAGTTGCGTCAACTATCACTCAGGCTGGTGAAGAATTAGGTTATTTTGAAGGTCTGGAAGAATCTAAGATATTTAAAGACGAACTTACTCATATTCTGCTTTATCAAAAAGGAGCATTTAATTCTCCAGTTTGGTTTAATGTTGGCTTATATCATGCTTATGGCATAGAACATCATACCGAGAATTTTTTCTATAATCCTGAGACTCAGAATGTAGAACCAGCACTGGATGCTTATAAACATCCTCAATGTAGTGCTTGTTTTATTCAGTCGATTGAAGATTCATTAGAAAGTATTTTTGAGTTGGTAAAAAAAGAATCTAGATTGTTTAAACATGGTTCCGGTACTGGAACTAATTTTTCATCACTTCGTTCTAAGCATGAACGTATTTCTGGCGGAGGATTATCGTCAGGCTTAATATCATTCTTAAAAGTATTTGATGCTGGTGCTGGCGCTACAAAATCTGGTGGGACAACTAGGCGGGCCGCTAAAATGATAATCGTCGACATAGATCATCCTGAAATTGAAGATTTTATTAAATGGAAAGCTCAAGAAGAAAACAAAGCCTTGGCTTTGATTAGAGAGGGTTATGATTCAGATTTTAATGGTGAAGCATATCATACTATTGCTGGTCAAAATGCTAATAATTCAGTTCGGGTTACTGATGAATTTATGCAGGCTTATCTTAATAACAGTTCTTGGCAAACTAAGTTTCGTACTACCAATGAGGTTCATAAAACCTATCAGGCTGTTGATTTAATGCGCATGATTGCTGAATCAACTTGGCGCTGTGCTGATCCAGGCATGCAATACGATACTATTATTAATCGTTGGCATACTTGTAAGAATTCCGGCAGAATTAATGCCAGTAATCCTTGCTCGGAGTTTATGTTCTTAGATGAAACAGCTTGTAATTTAGCCTCGATTAATTTGGTTAAATTTGTTGATAACGATAACAATTTTGATGTTGAAGCATTTCGACAAGCCATTAAAATATTTATTTTAGCCCAAGAAATTATTGTAGATTTTGCTTCATATCCTTCTCGTGAGATGGTGGTTAATGCACACGATTTTCGCACTTTGGGTTTAGGGTACGCTAATTTAGGTGCATATTTAATGAGACATGGATTAGCTTATGATAGTGATGAAGGTCGTGGTATTACGGCGGCTATTACAGCTATTCTTACAGGTCATGCCTATGCTGTTTCTGCTATGTTAGCTGAAAGGCTGGGAGCTTTTCCTAAATATAAGTTTAATGAGCAGAGCATGTTAGAAATTATTAATATGCATAAAGATGCTGCAAATAATCTTAAAAATGTGCCTGAATATCTTAAGCAGGCAATTGCAGAAGATTGGGCAGAAGCCCAAACTAAAGGGCAACAGTATGGTTATCGCAATGCGCAAGTTTCTCTATTGGCTCCGACTGGAACCATTGGTCCTTTGATGGATGTAGATACTACTGGTCTTGAGCCTGATTTTGCCTTGGTTAAATATAAAAAACTAGCTGGCGGTGGAGGTTATTTGATTGTAAATCAATCTGTGGAGTCAACGCTTAAATATCTAGGCTATAGTCCAGAAAAAGTTAAAATTATTAAGCAGTATGTTTTAGATAATGGAAAAATTGAAGATGCGCCAGGGCTTAAAGATGAACACTTACCAATTTTTGATTGTGCTAACCGGTGTGGAGATGGAAAAAGATTTATTCGTCCGATGGCTCATATAGAGATGATGACTGTAGTCCAGCCACTACTTTCTGGGGCTATTTCTAAGACTGTTAATATGCCTGAAGAAGCCACGGTCGAGGAAATTGAAGAAATGTATGTGACAGCTTGGAAAAAGGGAATTAAGGCTTTAGCTATCTATCGTGATGGGAGTAAGGCATCACAGCCTTTGAGTACTAAAAAGGGTGATAAGGATAGTCCTTTGGCTGTAACAACCAACCGTCAAGAGATGCCTAAAACTCGAGAAGGGATTACTCATAAATTTTCTATCGGTGGCTATAAAGTATATGTTACAGCTAATCGGTTTGAGAATGGAAATTTAGGAGAAGTTTTCATCATAGCTGGTAAAGAGGGATCAATAGTTAGTGGTCTTTTAGGAGCCATTGCTCGGCTTTGTTCAAAGACATTACAAGAAGGAGCCCCGGCTGAGTCTATTGTTGATTCATTATTAAACTTAAGATTTGATCCTTGGGGTGCCACTGATAATCCAGATATCCCTATGGCTAAATCCATTGCTGATTATATTGGACGGTGGATAGGAAAGAATTTTTTGCCATTAGATAAACAGATTGCCTTTGGGATTGTTGGTGAACAAGTTCAAAAGATTGATGAGAATGGTGCAGAAGAGATGTTGGAAAAGGAAAAAGTATCGGAGGAAGCAACAGAACAACCAGTGCTGTCTATAATTACCGAAGAGAGCAAGGCTTCTGGTGGATATAAATATGCGCCTCCTTGCCCAACCTGTGGTGCATTGATGATACAAAATGGAACTTGTTTTGCTTGTGGGGAATGTGGGACGACCACCGGGTGCTCTTAAGCCACCATTCCTCAAACAATTAAACTTCAATGGCTCAACGCCGTTGAGCCATTGAAAATAAGATAAAAATTTAACGGCTCATGAATGAGCCGTTAAAGAAATGGGATAAAAATAGCTCTGAAAGTTAGTTTTTAATTTAGGGTATAATTTGGGTATGTTTAGTAATGAAATAACAAATTTATCAGGAGGTGTAGATGTTTTATATAGATTTTGAAGAGGATTATAAAGAGTTGGAGCCTGGCCCTGCTAATGCTTGGTCTAAGCGAGTTGAGGTATTCAATTTTCCCCATAATTTAACACAGGCTAAACAACTTATTCTCGATGAATTTAAAAAACTGGATAGGGTCGGGATATGTGCATCGACTATACTTTTTACAATATCTACTGACGGTAACAACACTAATGTTGCTGATGGGGCTATAGATATTCCCGATTTAAATGTGAGATTTGGTCACCGCAATGGTGAGTTTTTAGATGTTGAAGAAATAGGATAAAAATAGCTCTGAAAGTAGAAAAAGCTTGATATATTTTAATTTATATGCTATTTTTCGTGTATATTAATTTTAAGAGATATGTGATGGTTTTTCAATCAATAATCTTTATCCAATGGATGAGAACAACAATTTAGATCAATCAGAGCAGCAATCTCAGTTACAGAAAAATGATGAAAATTTAGGGGAATCTGCCGGTTTTCCTGAGCAACAGCCTAAATCGTACCAAGAGAATTCCAATTTAAATTTAGTGGTCGCAGAGAAACTGACCAAGGGGCAGACGCGAGGGTTGGTCTTAGGTACGATTATTGTGCTTGGGCTATTTGGTACAATGGTCGCGTGGGTCATAACTCACACCCCTCCACCAACCGACAGTCTTAACATCAGTCAGTCGTGCTCCTGGGGTTTCTGGTGCGCAGGAGACCTTAAAATCTCGCTCGACAGAGAAGATTATAAGATATCCTATCTTAATGCGGCCGGCGAAGAAGAGTCGTTCTATATTGCTCAATCTGGTAAGGAATCACCCGAAAGTGACCCCCTGACGCTCGCATTAATTAGACATGCAAAAACATCGTCTTCCCCTAAATTAGATTCTCCCTTTAGTGGGGTTGACGGGGGGCACAAAATCATCAGTCTGACTTTGGATGTGTCTTTATCTACGAGAAACCTTATTAATGTAAAAGACGGATACTACAGAGAATTGTTGAATGAGATGCAAACAATGTTAACCGATAGCGAGGTTAATCTTCGACCAGGCGATGAAATTAGAGTTGGATTTTTAGGCAGGAAGTGGAATACTGGTTCCGGTTTCAAAACGATAGATTTCGCAGGGCCTAACTTTGATAATGATTTCGAGTTTACATCCAGAAGGCAGATTAGTGTGTTATCAATAAAAAATCCCGTCATACCTGAACCTGAGTTTGATATCGATCAAAATAGACTGAAAGCATATTCTATAGCCGATGTTATGGAGGCCGTACATCTAGTTTATTCATCAGAATTGGAAAATAATAAAAATATCCAAGATGGTACTTTTCTGATTAGTGGTCTAGAAGACCTGTCTCGTGTCCTCGTAGATAAGAAAAAATTCAGCTCAATTATTTATATTATTTCTACAGATGGTGATTTTCATATTCGCTCAACAAGGGATTATTGTTGGATTAACACCTATCCCGAATGTCACGCACGTATTCTTAGAAAATATAAAGATGTGCCAATCCTGCAAACTCTGTCTGCTGAATTGGATAGAGCTTATGTGGTTGGGGTTGAATGGTACAACAACGATGCCTATAGAGAATCTTTGGATAACGTGTTCAAGACCTTGCTTCAACCGATACCCGAGGAAAGAATAAAAATAATTAACTAAGAATATCATGATGTTAACACCCTTGGTTTATTTGATAGTTGGTCTTGCCGCGACTATGTTGGTAGGTTATATGATCTATAGTCAAACTAACATCTATTTTAAACGAGGACGTAAAAAGGCCTATCAGTGGGTGGCCAGAGGATTAATCACAGTCGATGAGCAGATTGCTCAGAAGTTAGACAATATGAAGCAGTTGCGTGATCAAGTGTTCAAAGTTGCCTTAGAGGCGGACCAATTAGCGCTTCACCAGTCGATTGATGCCTTTGACAAAAGGATCCAAGAAATAAATGCAAGGAATGCCAAGTTGATAGACAAAAGAGACGCTTTGGCTGAAAAGCCTATTGAATCAACCATGGTGATAGATGATGGTTATTATGTTGGTGCTGAAGATGCGGTCAAAGACAAATTGGCTGAGATAGACAAGGAGTTGAAAGAATTGGGCGATGAATTATCACAACTCCAAGAGCGTACAACAGAGGCTATGTCAGAGAGCGTAGGGCCTTGGGTTGCTAGCACGCAGAAGTGGTTTCAGAGTATCTTGCACAATCTGTCAGTCTGGTCAAAAGAAGTCTCCAATAAGCTGCTAGTTTTGTTTCTGTGGGCTGTTGAATTTTCTATTGGTCTGTATCTATTTAAGGAATTGTTTTTAGCCTACTTCCCTGATGTAATGGCCTATGTAGTTGCCGGCGGTCTCACACTATCCTTGGTCGTTGTGGCTCATACTGTTTATAGTCATCTTCGTTCTATTGTAGCGGGCCGATTCTTAGTCAACCTTGTAATCCCGGGTATTTTGCTACTTTTAACCATACTTCTTGTGCTATATGTGCAATTATTTAGCGACAGCATCGCTATACCAAGAGTACTAATGTGGACTGTATTCGTTGGTCTTATCCACTATGTTGCGTTACGGAGTACTGACACTAGAAACCCATTTGAGGTAGCAATGTTAATAAGAGCCCCTCTGTTATTGCTAATTAACACTCTTGTTATAATCCCCGCTGCGATAATTTTAGCTACTGAAAAGGGAATATATTTGTTGGTTAATATATTCAGGTCTAGTCCGATATCTGAAAGAGAGCGCTCCATTAAGAATCGTATTGCCGAACTTGGGTCAGATAAAGATAGGCAAAACAAAGAAATGAACGATCTGCGCGCACAGTGCAGCACATTTAGAAAAGGAGAGGTCTCAAGGATGCGACAAGAAGGAGTAGACAAAATAAAGCTCGAAAGCCAAGCCATGGATACTCAAATAGAAAGTTACAACAAAAGCGTGGGGCAGTTAAGAAGTCAACGACAGATTTTTGTGACTAATCTAGACAATTTGCGTCTTGGTTCAGATGCCGGAACGGATGCTGGTGTAGTTGTTGTTATGAACAGGCGTGCTGCAGCAGTAAAAAAAGATAAAAAGTAGAGATGGATATTAAAAGGCGGTTTTATCTAATATCCTTGGTGGGATTAATCCTTCTTGGGCTGGTTTTTCCGTTGGGGATGGTTGTTGCTCAGGGAGAGGAAGCACAAAAACAAATTGAAATTGTTGTTCCGACGAAGCCCATTGACGGGCTTCGTTCTGTTTTTGTTGAAAGGGTGATTGATGGAGACACTATTATTACTGATGATGAGGAGCGGATTCGGTATATTGGGATGAATACTCCAGAGACAGTACATCCGTCGAAGCCGGTAGAGTTTTTTGGTGAAGAAGCGAGTGATAAAAATACAGAATTAGTTGAAGGACAGATTGTTGAGTTAGAATTTGATATTGAAAAAATAGATCAATATGGACGGACCTTGGCTTATATTTGGTTGGATGATGAAATGATTAATGCCAAATTACTTGCGGAAGGGTATGCCCAGGTTGCGACTTATCCGCCAAATATAAAATATGTTGATTATTTTCTATTTCTCCAAGAAGAAGCAAGAATAAATGAAATGGGGTTGTGGGTCGTTGAAGGTGATAAAATTATAATTACTGGATTAGACGAAGATGTTGAAACTGAATCAATTCCATCTAATTATAATTGGTTTTGGTGGCTCGGAGGTTTTGGTATAGTTGTTTTTTGGGTGTATAAATGGGTTGGAAGTAAATATTAGCCAATTTATGCATAGAACAATAGAAGATCTGAATGCAACATGGTGGTATAGATTATTGAAGGTGATCTTTATTATTTTATTTGTGAGTAATTTGTTATTGTGGGGAGCAGTTCTTTGGGATGCTGTAGGTGTATTATTATGGCTATCAATTATTATTGGGATCGCATTATTATTCTGGTTAATATCAAGAATATTTTTCTATATTGTTTTAGGTGAGTTTTTACCAAGGAGATAGAGAATGAGGATTGGACACAATACAATTAGCGTAGTACCAGCAATTATAGTAATTATTATGTCATTACTGGCACTTTTTGCTTGGCCGTATGCATATTATATTTTTCTTAAGTTTATAGTAATTGGAACGGCTGCCTATTATGCTTATTATCTATATCAGGCCAATGGGTTGAATAGTATTTGGTTTTGGATATTCATCTTTATAGCCATTCTATTTAATCCATTCATGCCAATTTATTTGGGAGACAGAAGCTTGTGGTCAGTGATTGATATAGGATTAGTAATTATAGTGGGTATATTTTTAGGTGTCAGTCGACAGCAGTAGATGAAAAGTATGTTGGGTATATAGATTTTTCAACGGCTCAACAGCGTTGAGCCATTAAAAATAAGATAAAACTTTAACGGCTCATGAATGAGCCGTTGAAAATATTGACTAGAGGCTGGTTTTTTAATATATTTAAATATCTTTGACATCATAGAAAAAGGAGGGAGAAAGTATGTCTAAAGGGTTAGTCGAATTGAAGGAGCTCGCTCAAAAGCTATTAGAGGCTTTGCCACAAGAAGAACCTCTTACAGCCGAAGAGATTGCTGCCGTCTCTGACTGGGGTACACTAATGAAGATGTGGGAGCAGGCTCTATCTAACTCCAAGTCAGAAGGGCTGATTGAAGCCAGAATGACTGAGATCTTACCCGACCTGTTGCCTGCCATCTCTGACTGGGATGTACTGATGAAGATGCGGAGGAGCACTTTATCTGGCTCCAAGCCCAGGGAGCTGATTGAAGTCAGGATGAATGAGACACTCTCTGCCATCTCTGACTGGGATGCACTAATGGAAATGCAGACGAGTACTTTATCTGACTCCAAACTCAGAGAACTGATTAAAGCCAGAATGAATGAGGTACTCTCTACCATCTCTGACTGGGATACACTGAGGAAGATGTATGAGCAGGCTCTATCTATCTCCAAGCCCGAAGGGCTGATTGTAGCCAGAATGGCTGAGATCTTACCCGACCTGCTGCCTACCATCTCTGACTGGAATATACTGATGGGGATGCGGCAGAGCTTTTCATCTGATTCCAAGTCCCAAAGGCTGGTTGGAGTCAGGATGAGTGAACTGGTAGAGTCGACAGACATCGCTAATCTGCCAAACTGGGTGTTGCAAGGTTTGAAAAACCCAAACAGGGTTAAATCCTTTCTCTGGGTATCTTTCATCCATCTGGCCAAAAGGATTATAGCA
>CAYRIH010000002.1:47419-66450 GCA_964424375.1 uncultured Candidatus Saccharibacteria bacterium
CTTTCATCCATCTGGCCAAAAGGATTATAGCAACCACCTAACAGTCTTCATTGACTGTATACCAAGCCACCCACTTATGGGTGGTTTTTTAATACTGTAATTTAACGGCTCATGGATGAGCCGTTAAAGGAATGGTCTTAAGATAAGGTATAATCTGGGTGTTATGAAGAAAAAGCATTATATTCATCTTTATTACGGTTTAGGTAAAGGCAAAACTACTGCAGCTTTTGGATTGGCTTTAAGGGCATTAGGACAGGGCAAAAAAGTAGTGATTTTGCAATGGTTAAAAGGTAGAAGTGATATAGGGGAAATTAAAATAGCTAGCAAACTGAAGCCTAAATTTGAAGTTTATCAATTTGGACCTAAATATTTTACTTGGGATTCGAAAGGATCTGAAGAACATAAAAGATTAGCTAAAGAGGGGTTGAAATTTTTGGAGCAAATTATAATCAAGGGCAAATATGATCTTTTGATTTTAGATGAATTAGTTGATGCAGTAGTAATGAAATTTGTTTCTCAAACTAAAGTTATAAGTTTAATTAAGAGAGCAGTCAAAAAAGGTGAGGTGATTTTAACTGGGCATAAGATTCCTAAAGAATTTATAGAATTAGCAGATTTAGTTACCGAGATGCGCAAGATAAAACATTATTTCGACAAAGGTCAGCTGGCTAGAAAAGGAATTGAATATTAAAAATGAGAATTAAAGTAAAAGTGATTCCTAATGCGAAACTCAACAAAATAGATAAGGTTGATGATGTTTATTTAGTGCGAGTAACAGCCCCGCCAATTGAAGGCAGAGCTAACAAAGCTGTGATTGAACTTTTAGCTAAACATTTTAAGATTTCCAAAAGTAAAGTAGATATTATCAAAGGAGTGGCCTCACGGATAAAGATTATAGATGTTGGGTAAAACAAGCTAGGATACAAGTATAAATATCTTGACTGGTGGCTGGTTTTTTTAATATCCTTAAATTGTTGCGAAAGCAATAAACACCTTGAAAAGGAGGCCCCACATGTTTTTATGGATAGCCGTAGGTGTTGCTGCTATTATTGCAATATATTTGATTGCAAATAGCAGCAAGAGAACCAAGGGCAGAACAACTCCGTCAGCTTCCCAGGGATCTAAATCTAGGTCATTGGGATTACCAGCAGTAGACCACCATGGCGGCAGGAAAGTCTCGGTTAGTGAGGGTTTTGGTACTGCCGGAACTCGTGAAGGCAGCAAACAGCCCGGTCGTAAAGCACCTGAGAAAAGTCCAAAGAAATACGGCGCCAGTGATGACGTAGAAATGAAGCGGCTAAAGCAAGCAAAACCGTTCACGCCGGGGGCAAAAAGCATAATTCCTCCTCCAAGCGGAAAGGGTTAGTAAAATCAATATCCAAATCCGTAATGCCTCCCTAGAAAATGGGAGGTATTTTTTTATATAAAATATCTAATTTTTTTTTTATTTAAATTACTAAGCGTCTATTCTTTTGCTATAATAGGAAAGTATTTTTTAAATATTATAAATATTATGGTTTCTCAATATAGTGAACAGCGCGTAGGAGTTTTTGTAGATGTGTCGAATTTATATTATTCGGCACGAGTTATGTATAACAGAAAGGTTAACTTTAAAGCAATTTTAAAAGAAATAGTTGGGGATCGCAAACTAATTAGAGCAATTGCATATGTGATTAAAGCTGAGAGCCCAGAAGAGCAGAAATTTTTTGATGCTTTAGATAACATAGGATTTGAGGTAAAAAGCAAGGAACTGCAAGTATTTTATGGCGGTCATAAAAAGGGTGATTGGGATGTGGGCATAGCCATGGATACTATCAGACTAGCTCCCAAGCTAGATGTAGTTGTAATAGTTTCCGGTGATGGTGATTTTATTCCACTGGTAGATCATCTTAAAAGTATTGGCCAAAAAGCTGAAGTAGTTGCCTTCGGTCGCAGTGCTTCTGGTAAATTAAGAGAAATTGCTGACAATTTTATTGATTTAGATGGAAGTAAAAGAAAATTTCTGTTGCCGGAGAAGAAATAATGTCTAAATTTAAGGAAGTTAACCCAAAGCTAGATTTGCCGAATCAAGAATTGGAAATCTTGGAGTTTTGGGATAAAGAAAATATATTTAAGAAAAGTTTAGATTTACATAAGAAAGCGAAGCGTTTCGTATTTTTTGAGGGACCACCGACTGCTAATGCTAAACCAGGATTGCATCATTTAATTTCTAGGTATTTTAAAGATTTATGGCCTCGTTTTAAGACCATGCAAGGGTTTTTAGTCGAACGCAAAGCTGGTTGGGATACACATGGTTTGCCGGTAGAGATATCTGTAGAAAAGGAGTTAGGTTTAAAAAACAAGCAGGATATCGAAAAATATGGCATAGCCAAGTTTAATCAAAAAGCCAAAGAAAGTGTCTGGAAATATAAAGAATTATGGGAAGAATTTACTAAAAGATCAGCTTTCTGGTTAGATTTAGATAAACCTTATATTTCGCATAATCCTAAATATATTGAATCTTTATGGTGGATTATTAAGCAGACTTGGGATAAAAAATTGTTGTATCAAGGCTATAAAGTTGTACCTTATTGTACCCGTTGTGGCACAGCACTTTCTTCGCATGAAGTGGCCCAAGGCTATAAGGAAGTAGAGGAAAATTCAATATATATTAAATTTAAACTCAAAGATGAAAAAAATACATATATTCTGGCTTGGACAACTACCCCTTGGACATTACCAGGTAATGTAGCTTTGGCAGTAGGTTCTGATATTATCTACAGTAAAGTCAAAGTCAATAATGAATACTTAATTTTAGCCAAAGACTTAGTCGAAAAAGTTTTTGGTAAACCAAAAAAATCAGAAACAGAATTTAAAGGAAAGAAATTGCTAAATAAAGAATACGAACCCCTTTTCCCAGAAGCAATCAAGACTAAAGATAAAGCTTGGTATATATTGCCAGGAGACTTTGTAACCACTGAGGATGGCACAGGAGTTGTGCATACGGCCGTAATGTATGGGGAAGATGATTATAGGCTGGGAGATGAAGTTGGTTTGCCAAAAATCCATACAGTTTCACCCGAAGGTTTGTTTTTGCCAAGTGTAAAAAAATGGGCTGGTAAATATGTTAAAGACCCCAAGGTAGAAAAGGGGATTGTGGCATATTTAGACAAAAGAGGGTTGTTGTTAAAAGAAGTTTTATATAAACATGATTATCCTTTTTGTTGGCGATGTGCTTCACCATTGTTGTATTACGCTATGGATTCTTGGTTTATTAAAATGTCTGCGTTGCAAAATCAACTTTTAGCAAATAATGAAACTATTAATTGGATTCCAAAACATTTACAGGAAGGCAGATTTGGAGAATGGCTTCGAGGGGTTAAAGACTGGGCAATTTCTAGAAATAGATATTGGGGCACCCCTTTGCCTATTTGGAAAAGTGATTCGGATAAAATAATTTGTGTTGGCAGTTTTGAAGAATTAAAAAAATTAGCTAAAAATCCCATTAAAAATGACTTTGATCCGCATAAACCAGAGATAGATGAAATTATTTTACTTAAAGATGGGGAAGAATATAAACGAGTGCCTGATGTTATAGATACCTGGTTTGATAGTGGTTCTATGCCTTTTGCTCAGTGGCATTATCCTTTTGAAAACAAAGACAGGATAGACAAAGGCTTATCTTTTCCGGCAGATTTTATTGCAGAAGCTGTAGATCAAACTAGAGGTTGGTTCTATACATTACTAGCTGTATCTACAATTTTGGATAAAGGAGCGCCTTATAAGAATGTTATTTCTTTAGGACATATTTTAGACAAGCATGGCAAAAAGATGAGTAAATCCAAGGGTAATGTAGTAGATCCGTGGATGATTTTTGAAAAATATGGGTCAGATGTATTGCGTTGGTATTTTTATACTGTTAATCAACCAGGGCTGCCTAAGAATTTTGATGAGGATATATTAAAACAAGTTAATCGTCGCTTTGTTTTAACTTTATGGAATACCCTATCTTTCTTTGTTACTTATGCTAATTTAGATAATTTTAATCCTGAAAACAAAAAACCAAAATCAAGCAATGTTTTAGATAAATGGATTCTAACAAGTTTAAATCAAACGATTTATATAGTTACTAATTCTTTAGAACAATATGATGTTATCTCTGCTACATCAGCTATAGAACTTTTAATCAATGATTTGTCTAACTGGTATATCAGAAGAAGTCGCAAGAGGTTTTGGAAAAGTGAGGATGATAAGGATAAAAAACAGGCATATCAAACTTTGTATTGGGTTTTAAAAAATATATCATTAATGCTGGCTCCATTTATGCCGATGACAGCAGAAATTATATATGATGTGTTAAAGCAGAATAAAGATCCAATTTCAGTTCATTTAAACGATTGGCCATCATTTGATAAAGATAATCGTGATCAAAAAGTAATAGATGATATGAGCCAAGTTAGAAAAATTGTAGAAATGGGTCATAATCTGCGAGAAGAAGCTAAAATTAGAGTTCGCCAACCTCTTGGCAAAATGAGTATTACCATTAAATCCTTGTCTGACGAACTAATTAATTTAATTAAGGAGGAATTAAATATTAAAGAATTGATTCTTGGAGCTAAAAAAAATATGTTGGACACTGATATTAATCTGGAACTAGAAAAAGAGGGTTTGGCTAGAGAAATTGTCCGATCAGTTCAAGCTTTACGCAAAAATCAGGGCTTGGAAGTGTCTGATAGAATTAAATTATATTATGATGATTCAGATAATATAATTATTGAAGCTTTTAATGATTTTGCCGATTATATTAAAACTGAAGTTTTAGCCACTGAGATTATTAGTTCTAGTAAAAAAGCTAATGAATCAGTTAAAATTAATGATAAGAATTTAAGTATAGGATTAGAAAAGGATGAATAAAAATTATTTTTATGAAATTGTTTTTTCTAGATTAGCTCTGGTTATTTTTGTAATAGTTATGTTGGTAATTGTAGGAGTGTTTAAACAATCCATACCAACTACAACAGTTTTATCTAATTTGGATAGTTATCAAAAATTAATACTGCCTAACAACCAGGTGATTATGGCAGAAGTAGTTGCTACGCGTGAACAGCGGCTTGAGGGATTATCAGGACGGGATAATTTAGCTAAGAATTTTGCTATGTTGTTTGTTTTTGACAAAGAAAGCTATCATAGTTTTTGGATGCCTGATATGAATTTTGCCATTGATATAATTTGGCTGGATGAAAATTACAAGATAGTGGATATTGCAGAAGGTGTACAACCTATGCCAAAACATGATTTAGATGATTTGCCAAGATATGTTAATCAAAGCCCAGCTCAATATGTTTTAGAAGTTAATGCAGGGTTTTCTAGTAGAAATAAGTTAAATGAAGGGGATTTGATTCGGTTGACTTAAATAAGGTTATACTTATATACTCTAGTGCGTAAGAATAAGATTATGATTATGAAAGCTGTGATTCAGACTGGGGGAAAACAATATCTAGTTAGTGTTGGTGATGTTTTAGATGTGGAAAAATTATCTGTGATTGATGATAAGAAGATAATCTTTAAAAAGGTGTTAATGGTCACAGATGAAGCTGGTAAGGACATTAAATTAGGAGATCCTCTGCTTAAAGATACTAAAGTAGAAGCTGAAGTTGTGTCTCAATTTAAAGCTGACAAAATCATAGTATTTAAAATGAAAAGGCGTAAACGCTACCGTCGTACTCAAGGACATCGCCAGCAATTAACTAAAATAAAAATCACTAAGATAACAATCTAGCTTGCACTTAGTTTATTATATTGCTGGATTGTATTTGGGTAGCCCAACAGATTTAAATTCTTCAAATGGGTAAAGTATTACCCAGACTCTTCCAACAATTAGATGGCGTGGTAACGCTCCCCAAGTTCTAGAATCTGAGCTATTAGGTCGATTATCACCTAAAACAAAGTATTCACCATCTTTTAGAGTTGTACGGGTTTCTCCACTAGTGCGAGTCACAATATAAGTTTCGTCCAACATCATTCCATCAGGATGTTGATCGTTAGAGATAGTTACTTCTCCATCATGAACTGAGACAGTTTCACCAGGCAAACCAACAATTCTTTTAATAAAACTAAATGCTACATTGCGTGGGTATTTGAAGACCACCACATCTCCTCGTCTGGGAGCACGGAATCGATAAGAAACTTGGTCAACAATAATGTATTGGTTATTTTCGAATGTTGGTTCCATCGATTGTCCGCTAACATAGAATGGTTGGATAAGAAAGAATCGAATAAGAAAAGCCACCCCCAAAACTGTGGTGACGGTTTTGAAAACATCATAGACGAACACGACTGTTCCTACAAAAATAGTCAGCGCTACATTACCAGGCTTTTTAGTTTTAGATTTTGGAGAAGTGTCTAATTGACTGTGCATGATTTTATTATAGAACGCTCAATCGCTATAACAAAATACATATTTTTATATCTAATTTATAATTAAATATTTATGGTGGTCTATTCTAAACGAGGTTAGAATTTATTTACTTAAAAATAAGCTTAAATTAAAAAGCATGCCCGTAACTTATAATAGCTACGGGCATAAGTCGAATTGATGGTGGTTTTTACGAACAGCTTTTCATGTACTTCTTGTACCCAAGGGACGGAGGTAGCAAGTGATTCACGAGTATCAATGATTCAGGTTTGGGAGTAATTTTTTTTGGTACAGATGAATAACTTTCACGTTCGACCATAACACCATTCTCGTTGAATAATGTTATTTCGGCTACTTCAAGCTTGAAAGGATGCTGTAATTCTTCTCCTACAATATGTTTCCATAGCCGATTCCATACCTCTTTTCTGTCCCGGTCGCGCTGAAGATGAAGATCATCAAATAAATGCGGCTGTAGTTTCTGGACAACCCCTTGCTCATTTTCCGCCAACACAAAAAAGGTCTTGTGCTCAATCCAGGCAGATATATCACCCAAAAATGGCGTAGCTTCAGAATCTAATTCCATAGCAACAAGCCTGGCATAAAACAGTTTCATAGTGTTCACCTCAATTTCGGGGTGCATTCCTGCCCCCGTCAGAATACCTATAATATAGTCTCAAACCCAAAAAATTGCAATAGATGTGGGAGTATTTTTATGGTGGGCGTACCAGGATTCCCTGGCCGTGTCCCGCGGTCAGCGGGCAGGCGAACCTGGGACTTCTTCGATGTGAACGAAGCGCTCTACCACTGCCTGCCCGCGGCTGCGCCACGGGGCGCGGCCAGGGAGCTATACGCCCATGAAGCTTTTTAATTATACAACTTATTAACTTATGGAGTTGACTATTTATCTATGTTGGGATAAGATTTTTAGGTAAATAATCACGGCTGGTGATTAGAATGACCTTGTTCTGCTGTCCGCCATCTGGCGGAAGCAGAATCCATTCCTAAGATGATCTAGCCGGAAGCATAAAGGAGAACTGAGTTATGACAAAGATTACTGTAGAACAGATGTTAGAAGCGGGCCTTCATTTTGGGCATCAGACTTTTAGGTGGAATCCCAAAATGCGTCCGTTTATTTTCGAAGCCAGAGATGATGTACATATTATTGATTTAACTCAAACAGAACAAAAATTAAAAGGAGCTCTTGATTTTGTTGCTCAAATAGCCAAAGAAGGCAAAAATCTATTAATAGTTGGCACCAAAAGGCAGGCTAGTAAAATTATCAAAGAACAGGCTGAAGCTAATACTGTACCATTTGTTTCTACTAAATGGCCTGGCGGACTATTAACTAATTTCAAAACAATTAAAAAGCGGATTGATTATCTAAAGCAACTTCGAGAAAAGATAGAAGGTAAAAATTTTGCAGATATGACTAAAAAAGAGATTGGTCTACTTAACAAAAAACGGGTGCGCTTAGAAGAATCTTTTGGGGGATTAGATACATTGACTGCTTTACCAGGGGCTATATTTGTTGTGGATGCCGTGCGAGAAAAAATAGCTATTAAAGAAGCAATTAAATTAAACATTCCGGTGATTGCCATGGTTGATACCAATGCTGATCCTTCTGGTATTGAATTTGTTATTCCAGCTAATGATGACGCCAAAAATGGAATTTTGCTCATCACTAAAGCTGTAATAGATGTTTTTAGTAAAAATTATAAACAAATAGCTAAAGAATCAATTTCTGAGCAAGGTATACAAACTGATATTGATAAAAACGATACAGTTAAAGTTAAATCTAAAAAACATAAATCTCAAACAGAGAAAATTAGTAAATAAGAAGTGTTTGATTATGGATATTAAAGCTAAAGATGTCAAAAAACTGCGCGATTTGACAGGTGTAGGCATGATGGATGCTAAAAAGGCATTAAAATCTGCTGATGGAAATTTTAATAAAGCGACTAAGTTTTTAAAGGAAAAGGGGACACAATTAGCTGAGAACAAATCTAGCAGAGGGGCTTCCCAGGGAGTGATTGCTCAATATATTCATCCTGGTGACAAAGTGGGGGTTTTGGTTGAGTTAAATTGCGAAACGGATTTTGTAGCTCGAAATGAGGATTTTAATAAGTTAGCTCATAATTTAGCAGTACATGTTGCTGGCATGTGTCCACTTTATATTGCTCCAGAAGATGTACCCAAAAAAGTTATTGAGAAAGAAACAGAATTATATAAATCACAACTTAAAGATAAATCTAAGACGGTAGCCAATAAAGCTATCAAAGGTAAATTAGATGGTTTTTATGCATCAGTGTGTTTGCTTAAACAGCCTTTTGTATTGGATCAAAATGTTAAAGTAGAGAATTTGATCACTGATATGGTGGGAATTTTAAAAGAAAATATCAAAATAACTAGATTTATTCGCTTTGAAGTGGGGGTGGATGACGATGGAAGAGATTAAACAAAGTTTAATTGTTAAAATTGAGGCAGCCCGTCAGTATTTTGCCTCAGAATTAAACACTATTAGAAGTGGTCGAGCTAATGCTGGTCTATTAGATAAAGTTCTGGTCGATATTTATGACCAAAAATCTCCATTGCGTAATGTGGCTACTATTACTGTGCCAGATCCTAAACAATTATTAATTCAACCTTGGGATAAATCTAATGTAGTTGCGGTGGAGAAAGCTATCTTAAATTCTGGTTTAGGTTTTAGTGTGACTAATGAAGGCGACAAAGTGCGAGTTGTTTTACCACACTTAAGTAGTGAGAGAAGAGAAGAGTTAGTTAAATTGGCGGCTCGAATGTCAGAAGAAGCTAAGGTTAGTATACGCAATGCTCGACGAATTGCTTTAGAAACCTTAGAAGCTAAAGCTAAGGAGGGCGGCATAAGTGATGACGACAAAGAAAGATCAAAAAAAGAATTCCAGTCATTAATAGATGGGACTGCAAAGGAAATCGATCAGTTGACTGATAAAAAATCTGAAGAGCTGAGATTGATGTAAAATTATGTCAAATAATTTGATTACACATTTAGCTATTATTTTAGATGGCAATCGCCGGTGGGCAAAAAGGAAGGGTTTGCCATTATATCGTGGTCATCAAGAAGGAGTTTTAGCTTTAGAACGCACAGTTAAAGCAGCTAGTAAACGAGGGATTAAATATATTACGGTATATGGTTTTTCAACAGAGAATTGGGGGCGAACAAAGTCTGAAGTATCAGCTTTAATTAAGTTGATAAAGTATGCTGTCGAAAAGTATACAGATATGCTTGAAGCTAATGATTTACAATTAAGAGTTATTGGTCGATTAAATGATTTTCCTAAATCTATTAAAAGTGTGCTTGATCAAGCTATTTATAAATTAAAAAACAATAAATCAGGAGTTTTAACTATAGCTTTGAGTTATGGGGGGCGAGATGAAATAATTAGAACTGCCCAGAAAACCAAGAAAATGCCAGGCAAATTAGATGAAGAAGCTTTTTCTAATCTCTTAGATACAGCCGGGTTGCCAGACCCAGATTTAATTATTAGAACAGGTGGTGTAATGCGGCTAAGTAACTTTTTACCCTGGCAGGGGATTTATAGTGAACTATATTTTACTAAAACTTTGTGGCCGGATTTTTCTGCCAGTCATTTAGATAGAGCTTTGCGCAATTTTGCTAAACGTCAGCGTAATTTTGGTAAATAAAATTAATGACAGAACAACTATTATCTAACTTTAAAGATAGAACTGAAAAAGTTAGAAATTACATTTCGAATAGTCAGTTTGGGCAAAAATTATCCCCAGATTATATTAGAGAAGGTGCCCAGCTTTATTTTTCTAGAGGCGGCAAGATGCTGCGTCCAGCCATTTTATTGTTAGCTTGTGAGGCAGTTGGAGGTAAGACAGATTTAGCTGTTCCAGCCGCTGCTGCTATGGAAATGTCACATATTTGGACTTTAGTGCATGATGATATTCTAGATAATGATGATCTGCGTCGGGGTGGTCCTAGTGTGCATGCTTACTATAAAGAAAAATTCAAGGGCTTAATTTCTGCTGATGAGTTGGATGAATGGTCTAGAAACACAGCTATTCTAGTTGGGGATATTCAACAAGCTTGGGCAGTTAGTTTAATGACTGAATTAGACAATCGAATTAAACCAGATTTATTTCGTTTTTTAATTAAGGATTTAACTAATTGGGCAGCCACAGTTTTAGAGGGAGAAATGCTGGATGTCGAGTATTCTAAGCAAGATTTTGATAAGGTAGATGAACAGATGGTGCTTGATATGCTCATAAAAAAACTGCCGCTACTTTTGGATTTGCTGGAAAATTTGGAGCTTTGATCGGGCTTAATCAATTAGAATTAAATAATAAATTAGTTAAAGCACTGGAAGATTTGTGTTTTAATGCTGGAATAGCTTTTCAATTGAGAGATGATGTTTTGGGTGTATTGGGCGATGAAAAACAACTTGGCAAACCGATTGGTTCCGATGTTAAAGAAGGAAAAAAGACGGTAATTGCAGTGTATGCATACCACCGAGCGAATGATAATCAAAAGAAATTAATCACATCTATTTTAGGCAATAGTGATGCCGATTTTGATCAAGTTAATAAAGTACATAAGTTATTTAGTGATTTAGGCTCGATTAAATATGTAGAAGATTTGGCTAGTAATTATATTGAAAAGGCCAAAACTGCCTTAGCTATTTTGCCAGAATCTTCTGCCAAGCTATTATTAAGTCAGTGGATTGATTTTATGATTAAGAGAATGTTTTAAATGTTATTTTTAGCAATAGTTATATTTATTCTTATTTTCAGCCTTTTGATATTAGTGCATGAATGGGGCCATTTTTATTTTGCCCGCCGAGCTGGGATAAAAGTGGAAGAGTTTGGCATTGGTCTGCCACCCAGAATAGCCGGATTTAAATTAGGTGAAACAGTATATTCTATTAATTGGATACCTTTTGGCGGTTTTGTCAAAATATATGGAGAAAATGAAATTATCAAAGGAGATAAACGAGCTTTTTCTAATAAATCTCCAGGTTGGCGGATGCTAGTTATATCTGCTGGAGTATTAATGAATATATTAACTGGCTTTTTGGTTTTAATGATTGGATTTTGGCTGTCGATGCCGCCTTTAGTTACATCACCCGAAGCCTATGTTGGTGATTCAGTAAATATAGAATCTAAAGTAGTTGTATTAAATGTCTTAGAGAATTCACCAGCTGACCAAGCTCAACTGGTGCCGGGAGATTATATTATTGGGTCTGGCCAGACCGTTTTCAGCCTGCCAGATGATTTAAGGGGATTTTTATCTGATAAATCTGGTCAGCCGGTAGATTTGATTATTAATAGATCTGGTCAGCAGTCAACTATAACAATTACTCCAATTGCTGAAGCTGGTGAGGTATTTATTGGAGTTTGGATTGATAGATTCGTAGAACAAGTTTCTTATGTTTGGTGGCAGGTGCCTTGGTTTGCTTTGCAGGAAACCATCCGGTTGCTGGGGGTGATAATAGTAGTTATTGCCCGTTTTATCTATCAATTATTCTCAACTGCTAGTCTGCCTTCTGAGTTGACTGGTCCGGTGGGTATAGCTAAAATTACAGTTGATTTATTGCATTTAGGCTGGTTGAGAATACTACAGTTTATAGTTTTTCTTTCTTTTAATTTAGGAATAATTAATTTAGTGCCCTTTCCGGCTTTAGATGGAGGCAGATTGTTGTTTGTGATTCTGGAGGTTTTAAGGGGAGGCAAAAGAGTTTCTAGTCAAGTTGAAGGAACTGTGCATGCAATAGGTTTTATACTATTAATGCTTTTAATTGTAGTAGTAACATATAAAGATATCGTTAAGCTTTTTTAAATTTATGGCTTTATTGGATGGAAAAAAATTAGCCTATAAGATGTGCCAGAAGTTTGAGCGGCGTATTTTGACACTTAAACGTCAGGGGATTAATCCAGGACTAGCAGTAGTTTTGGTGGGAAATGATTCAGCCTCTCAGATTTATGTGCGCAACAAACAATTATTATGCGATAAACTGGGCATAAAGTTTTATCTTAAGAAATTTAAATCTGGAGCATCTAACGATACTTTGCTACGGGAGATAAAAAAACTTAATAAAAATACTAAAATCCATGGAATTATTTTACAATTACCCCTGCCTAAAAAATTCAATGCTTTTAGATTGATTTTAGCCATTAACCCAACCAAAGATGTGGATGGTCTGCATCCTGTTAATCTAGGTTTATTAGCTACAGGTCATCCAATGTTTTTGCCAGCTACTCCTAAAGGCATTATTGATTTATTAGACGATTATCAGATTAAACTAAAAAGCAAACATGTAGTAGTGGTAGGGTTTGGTCAAGTAGTGGGGATGCCGTTAAGTTTGCTATTGGTTCATCGGCAAGCAACTGTGACTATTACTCATGATGCTACAAATAACTTAAAAGATTTTACTAAAATGGCAGACATCCTTATAACAGCAACAGGGTGTCCCGGTTTAATTAAGGGTTCGATGATCAAAAAAGGAGCAGTAGTAGTTGATGCGGGAATTAGTAAAGTTGGCAATAAATTTGCTGGCGATGTTGATTTTGCATCTGTTAATCACAAAGCTAGTTATATTACGCCTGTGCCGGGTGGGGTAGGACCCATGACAGTTAGTGCCTTAATTGATAATGTTATCAGATCAGCTGCTAATTTTAGGTTATAGGAGTTGATTATTTATCTATTGACATAAGCTGTTAGCTTTTGTTTAATGATTAGGTATTTATTTGAGGTGGGGTTTTCATAGTGTCATTATTAAGATTTAATTAATGGTTCAACAACAAGACCTATATATATCACGCAAGGGTTTGAATGATTTAAGAAAAGAACTTGAGCGCCTTTTGGGTGAGCGTAAAGAAGTATCGGTTAAAATTAAAGAAGCTCGTGAATTTGGTGATTTATCAGAAAATGCTGAATATCAAGAAGCTAAAACTAAGCAATCATTTGTTGAAGGCAGAATTGCTGAAATCGAAGCTATGCTTAAAATTGCCAAGGTTATTAATAATAATAATCGTGCCAATGGTCAAGTAGCTTTAGGTTCTTGTGTAAAGCTAGAAGGTGAAAAAACAGACTATATTATTGCTGGCTCTCATGAGGCTAGTCCAACTGATGGTAGAATCTCTAACGAGTCTCCTTTAGGTCAGGCTTTGATGGGCAGGAAAAAAGGGGATATAGTTGAAGTTGAAATTCCAGACGGGATTAAGAAATATAAAATTATTAAAGTCAGTTAAAACCGAAGATTGGCTTCTTGTAAATTTAGTTAGCCTTGGCAATAAGCTGAGGTTAATGTTAATTAGGTTTAAAATTGGTATAATTTTATTGTCGGAAATTAAAAAATTACTTATCTATGGATGAAATTAACAACCTGCGTCAGGTCAGGATAAATAAGTTAAAAGATTTGATTAAGATGGGGATTGATCCTTTCCCATCAATATCAAATCGGACACATTTAACAAATCAAGCCAGAAAAGATTTTAATTCTTTATCTAAGTCGAAAAAGAAAATAACTTTGGCTGGAAGATTAATGTCCAAACGAGAACATGGCAAATTAGTTTTCTCTGAGATTTTTGATGCCAGCGGCAGTTTTCAGATTTTATTCAAACAAAATGAATTGTCTGCCAAGGATTGGAATATCCTGCTGGATAAAATTGATAGTGGAGATCACTTGCAAGTATCTGGCATTTTGTTTTTAACCAAGAAAAGTGAAAAAACTCTTTTAGTTAAGAAATTTGCTATTTTAGCGAAGTCTTTGCGGCCCCTGCCTGAAAAATGGCATGGTCTTATAGATCATGAAACTCGGTTTAGGCAAAGATACCTGGATTTATTGATGAATCCTCAAATCAAAGAGCGTTTTATTGTTCGTCATCAATTAATTCAAGCTATCAGAAAATTTTTAATTGATCAGGGATTTATAGAAGTAGATACTCCCGCTTTACAGTCTTTGCCAGGTGGAGCTTTGGCTACTCCATTTAAAACTCATTATGATGCTCTTAATACTGAAGTATATTTAAGAATTGCTCCAGAATTATATTTAAAAAGGTTGATTATTGGAGGCTTTGAAAAGGTATTTGAGTTTGCCCGGGTTTTTAGAAATGAAGGAGTGTCAACTCAGCATTTACAGGATTTTACTATGCTGGAGTTTTATCAAGCCTATACAACTTATGAAGATTTAATGAAGTTTACCGAAAAGATGCTCGGCACTGTTGTTAAACAAGTTTTAGGCAGCTACAAGGTTAAGATTGGTAATAAGATAATTGATTTTAAACCACCTTGGCCCAGAAAAAGTTTTAAACAGCTGATTCTCAAAGAAACTGGCATCGACATCGATAAATTTAAAACAGTTGAAAGTTTGAACAAAGCTATCAAAGCTAAGAAGATTAAATTAATCTACAAAGGTAAGGCTGGTCGAGGCAAGTTAATTGATGAACTATACAAAGAAATGGTTAGGCCTAAGCTAACTAATCCCATCTTTGTAATTGATCATCCTTTAGATCTTTCGCCATTAGCCAAGAAAAAAGCAGATGAGCCAGATAAAGTTCAGCGCTTTCAATTAGTGGCTTATGGTTGGGAACTGGTGAATGCTTTTAGTGAGCTTAACGATCCAATTGATCAAAAAAATAGGTTTGAAGAACAGGCTAAACTTAAAAAGGGTGGCGACTTGGAAGCCCATTCTATGGATGATGATTTTATTAAGGCTTTAGAATATGGTATGCCTCCAACAGCTGGGTGGGGAATGGGCATAGAAAGATTGGTTGCTTTACTGACTAATGTTGAATCAATTAGAGAAGCAGTGCTATTTCCATTTGTTAAAGACAAATAATTATGATTGATTTCAAAGATATATTAGAAAATCAGGAAAAATATAAGAATGGCCTTAGAAGAAAAGGCGTTGGTTTTAAGATAATTGATGAGGTCGTTAAAGCTTATAGTAAATATATAAAAGTTAAAGAGGTGGTAGATAAACTTAGGTTGCAAAAGAATATTGCAGCAAAAAAGAAGGATATCAAGACTGGTAATGAAATTAAAAGAAAATTGGTTTCTAAAGAAAAAGATTTAAAACCAATTCAAAAATTATTAGAAAGTCTTGAAAATCTTATTCCTAATATTCCATTTACAGATATTCCGGATGGGGGAGAAGAGAATAATAAACCAATTGGCAAATTTGGCAAGATTCCTAAAATTAAAAATCCCAAAGATCATATTCAGTTGGGCAAAGATTTAGATATTATAGATATTGAGAGGGGAGTAAAAACTTCTGGTTCAAGATTCTATTTTTTGAAGAACCAGGCTGTAGAGTTAGAGTTTGCTCTGATTCAATGGGTGATGGCTTTATTAAAAAAAGAAAAATTTGAATTATTAGTCACACCTCAATTAGTCCAAGATAAAGTAATGGCAGCCGGAGGATATTTAGGTCAGGCGGCAGATGAGATATATAAAACTCAAGATAACTTATATCTAATTGGCACCTCGGAGCAGAGTGTATTAGGTTATCATATGGACGAAATTATCACTGTGCCAAAACGTTATGCAGCTTTTTCTACTTGTTTTAGAAGAGAAGCTGGTTCTTATGGTCAGGATGTTAAAGGTGTTATTAGAACCCATCAATTTGATAAGGTCGAAATGTTTTCTTTTGTAGAGTCTAAGGATTCAACAAAGGAACATGAAAAACTAGTTAAATTAGAAGAAAAAATATTAAAAGAATTACAAATTCCGTATCAAAAGGTTTTAGTAGCAGCTGGGGATTTAGGAATGTCGGCAGCCAAGAAGATTGATTTGGAAAGCTGGATACCTTCACAGAATAGATATAGAGAAACACACTCTTGTAGTAATTGTACCGATTGGCAGGCCAGAAGAGCCAATATTAGATTTAAAAGTAAAAATGGTAAAACTGAGTTTGTTCACACAATAAACGGCACAGCTATTGCCATTGGTAGATTGTTAGTAGCTTTATTAGAAAATTATCAACAACCCAATGGCAGTGTAAAAATTCCTAAAGTATTGCATAAATACTTAAGCTTTAAAGAGATTAAATAACACAAAATGAATTTTTTAGATAAAATTTTTGGGGACCCTAATAAAAAGGCTCTCAAGAAATTAGAATTGATTGTTAATAAGGTTAATGCCAGAGAAGCTGACATTAAACCATTGTCAGATGATCAATTAAAGGCCAAAACAGGTGAATTTAGAGAGCGTATTAAAAAAGGAGAGACTCTGGATCAATTATTGCCTGAGGCTTTTGCAGTGGCTAGAGAGGCGGCTTGGAGGGTTTTAAAAGAGAAACCTTATGATGTTCAGGTGATGGGTGGCATTGTGTTACATCAAGGTAATATCTCAGAGATGAAAACGGGTGAAGGGAAAACTTTGGCTGCTACTTTGCCGATATATCTCAATGCTTTATCTGGCAAAGGTGCGCATATTATTACAGTTAATGATTATTTGGCTAAACGGGATGCTGAATGGATGGGACAAATTTATAAATTTTTGGGACTTTCAATTGGGGTAATCCTGCATGGCAAAAGCACTGAAGAAAGAAGAGAAGCTTATCAGGCAGATGTAACTTATGGCACAAATAATGAATTTGGTTTTGATTATCTTAGAGACAATATGGCTAGCAGTGTCGATAATTTGGTTCAAAGAGAACTAAACTTTGCCATTGTAGACGAAGTTGATTCCATTTTAATAGATGAAGCTAGAACTCCTCTAATTATCTCGGCGCCGGATGAAGAATCGGCTATCCAGTATAAGCAATTTGCTCAGATTGTGCCTCAATTAACGGCCAATATTGACTACAATATAGATGAAAAAATGCGTACAGCTATTTTGACTGACGAGGGTATTAATAAAATAGAGAAACTATTGGGCATTAAGAATATATACGAAAGTGGAGATGTAACTTTGGCACATCATATAGAGCAGTCCCTTAAAGCCCATGCTTTGTATAGTAAAGATAAGGATTATGTTATTAAGGATGGCCAAATTTTGATCGTTGATGAATTTACGGGACGTTTAATGCCAGGGCGACGTTATGGCGAGGGGTTGCATCAAGCGATTGAAGCTAAAGAAAAAGTAGAAGTTAGACAGGAGAGTCGTACTTTGGCCACGA
This sequence comes from uncultured Candidatus Saccharibacteria bacterium, assembly GCA_964424375.1. Classification (GTDB taxonomy): domain Bacteria; phylum Patescibacteriota; class Kazan-3B-28; order Kazan-3B-28; family UBA10110; genus CAYRIH01. The sequence continues at coordinate 64,937 of CAYRIH010000002.1, forward strand.
TTACTTTTCAGAATTTTTTCCGTCTTTATGACAAATTAGCAGGCATGACTGGCACGGCCAAAACTGAAGAGGAAGAATTTTATAAAATTTATGGATTAGAGGTTATAATTGTTCCTACCAACAAACCTCTGGTTAGAAAGAATTTAAATGATTTAGTATTTGTTGGTGGAAAAGCTAAATTTAATGCTGTAATTCAAGATATTAAGGAACGATATCAAAAAGGTCAGCCGCTTTTAGTGGGTACTATTTCTATAGAGAATTCTGAATTGCTCTCAGATATGCTCAAGCGTGAAGGAATCCCTCATAATGTTTTAAATGCCAAGCATCATGAAAAAGAGGCTGAGATTATTAAAAATGCCGGGCAAAAAGAAGTAGTAACTATTGCTACTAATATGGCTGGTCGAGGTACGGATATTAAATTAGGAGAGGGAGTCAAAGAATTAGGCGGAGTGCATATTATAGGCACGGAGCGTCATGAATCTCGAAGGATTGATAATCAGTTGAGAGGTCGGTCTGGTCGCCAAGGAGATCCAGGCAGTTCTCAATTTTTTGTTTCAATGGAAGATGATTTAATGCGCTTGTTTGGTTCGGATCGGATTAAAAATATGATGAAAACTTTAAAAGTTCCGGAGGATCAACCATTAGAACATAAGATGATTAGTAATAGCATTGAAGCGGCCCAGAAAAAGGTTGAGGGTCATAATTTTGATATCCGCAAGCATGTATTGCAGTACGATGATGTAATGAATCGTCAAAGAGAAGTGATTTATGGCAAACGCCGAGATATTTTGACTAAAGAAAGTATTAAAGATGAAATTTGGCAGGATATTAAGGCTGAACTAGAAGGTTTGGTTAATTTTCATTGTCCAGGTGAAGATAGAGAAAAATGGAATGTCAAAGAAGTGCTTGAGAATGTTAATACCATATTTCCACTACCTTCGGATCTAGAACAACAAATTAAGGAAGCAAGCAAAAAACAAGATATTATAAAATTAATTATTAATCAGACTGAATCAGTTTATAGCAAAAAAGAAAAAGAATCAGGAGAGGAGACTTGGCGCAAAGTAGAAAAAGCAGTTTTTTTGAGGGTTGTAGATGTTTTGTGGGTAGAACATTTGGATGCTATGGTGCGCATGAGAGAAGGAATAGGATTGCGCGGATATGCCCAAAAAGATCCTTTATCTGAATATAAGCAGGAGTCTTATGAAATGTTTCAAAGACTACTCTCAGCAATTGCATCAGATGTTACTAGGATGATATTTAAAGTTAGAGTAGAAGCACCAAGAGTAACTCAGGAACAAAGACAAGAAATAGATAGAAAGAAACAATTAGCTTTTAAGGGAGCAAAAGAGCCAAAGGGTGATTTTGCGGATGAAAAAGAAGAATTATCATCAATTTCTTCTGATCAACATTTAGAATCTGATTCCCTGGCCCCTGGCCGGGCAGGCGAGCAGGCAACACCTCAAGAACAATCCAGTATATCTAGTGCGGTGCGGGATTCTGGACAAAATAAA
>CAYRIH010000002.1:66460-68980 GCA_964424375.1 uncultured Candidatus Saccharibacteria bacterium
TTGGCAAAAATGACCCATGCCCTTGCAAGAGCGGTAAGAAATACAAAAAATGCTGTATGAAATAGAAATAAATTAGCTCTAGGAGCGAAAAAGTGTTGACAGATTCTGATTGGTGGTATAATATACACATAGTTATTTGTACCTTGAGCGTCTAATCAAACCAATCAAATTTGGACGTAAGGCTACAAAAATAAAAATAAACTCAACAAGGGGGCAAAATAGATTGTTTCAATCATTGAGATTGGCTGCAATCTGATTTGTATTCTATTTTATGTTGGGGTTATTTTTATATTTTGTGGGCAGCATTCTGGTGATGTAGAGATGTGGTATTTTGAATATTTAAACTTTTTGGCGCAAGCTAAGAGGGTTTGGATGCCATAGCTGCTCCTCACCGGAATGCTGTTCGCAAAAATTTAATGCCTTGCGAACTCTGCGCAGATTGAGCCAGGATACCCTGCCTGGCAAAGGAGGAATTTCTTATGAAATTCGACGATTTCTGTGCCAGGGTAATCCTGGTTGTAAGTCTCGTATTACTGCTTCTTGGCGCATGGACGTCAACAAGCTGTGCTGGCGGCACACCGATAGTACCGGCACCCAAACCTGAATTGACGACGTGGCAATCCCCGGTATATTTATATCGGGCGGAAGCTTTTCCCCATGACTATATTGTGGGGAAGGAGTATAAGTTTGTTCTAATGAAGGGTGTATCCGATGCTATCAATCCTGCTCTGAATGAATTTGTTGTGGGATTGTATACGGAGGACAGTGCTTTGTATCCGTACAATACGGATCTCCACATGGTTTCTGTCGGTGATTTATACGTCAATGAAGAAGGCGGATTCACCGCCTTGGATCCCGGTCAGAAAATTCTGAAGGTGGAAATTCGGGATACCCAGGATCGACTGTATGCTACCATAACCTTTGGACCATATTTCGTGTATGGGTCGGACTGGGACTCGCCAGTGTCTCGATTCAATATCGAGGCACAGCCATCGCAATATATTGTCGGTCAGTTCTATGACATGGAATTGATTGCCAATATGGGTGATCTGGTTTATAGGGAATCTCACGAGATTATGATCGGACTTTATCGAAAGTCCGACGAGGGAGCCATATTTAGCGATGTATTATCGTTGAAGTTTGTTCCTTCGGGGAGTAGTTTGTATATAAATGAGTTTGGCAGATTTTCTGCCGACTCGACTGGCCAAAAGACGATCACCACCCAAGTGGTTGATGATGAAGGGCATTTATATATTACAGTTGTCTTTCACCCGTTTTTTGTGTCAGGTGGTGATGTGCCACCACCTCCACCTCCACCACCTCCGTCATGCAGGGATTTGCATCCCGTGAAGGAAGCTATTGACGGCTTCTGGTGGGATTGCATCGATGGCTCGTGGGAAAACACTGGTATTCTGGTGAACCCACCTTCGGAAACCTACAATCTTAGAGTTTTTGGTACTCTTGGGGAATTCTCCGATGGTGGCATGTTGGAAGTCGAGGAAGGAAATGGTATTCTTCTTAATCATTGGGAATTATGGCCTGATGGTGGAGGGGATAAAATTTTCTTGGCCACTGACGATGTTCAGTTTGAATCATTGGTTCTTCCTTTCTGGGTATGGGATTCAGTTCAAACAGAGTTAATGACTGTGCTTTGGGTTAATCCAGATTATCCAGATCCAGACGAGCCAGGAAATATGTTTATTAATCCTGGTGATTATTCACTGTCATTTGAAGTCTCTTATGATGGCGAGACGTATACTCAATCAGGAATCTTAAGGGTTCTGGATAGGCTAGATTTTCCTTAAAGAAAACCGATGGACAGAATTGCTGAGTTTGTGGTTTAGGCGTAAGTAATATCATGTCGAGGGGTAGCTTCAAGAGCTGCCCCCTAATTTCTCTCTTAATAAAATAGGTTAGATTTTTCTGACCATGGGTAGATTTTCCCCCAAGTCTGCCTATGGTCAGAGCAATTGAATCTATATAATAATTAAGAGACAAATATCACTTAGGAGGTGAAAAAATGCATTTTTTAAAGACTTTAGGTTTAAAAACCTATTATAGTGTGCGGAGAATAGGTAAAGCGCTAAGAAATTGGCGCAAATTTGGCGTAATTATTTTTGGTAGCTTGTTACTGGTAACTACTTCTGGTATGCCATTAGCGAGTTATTATCAAATTCAAGCTACACCCAAACTAACCTACCTCTATATCAATCCTTCTACTTTATCTGTAGAAGAAGGTAAATCTTATCAATTCAGCTATAGAGCTGAAGATCAAGACCATAACCCTGTAACTGTTACTCCTAACTGGAGTATGAATAAGTCAGCAGCTGGCAGTATTACTTCTGCTGGTTACTTTACAGCCAGTAATCAACCTGGTACTTACACTAATGCCATAAAGTTATCTGCTGGTGCTTTATCTACTTATGCTAGAGTAACAGTTATTAAATCAGAAACTCCTCCTCAATCCAAACTAACCTACCTCTATATCAATCCTTCTACTTTATCTGTAGAAGAAGGTAA
>CAYRIH010000002.1:69080-70662 GCA_964424375.1 uncultured Candidatus Saccharibacteria bacterium
TACACTAATGCCATAAAGTTATCTGCTGGTGCTTTATCTACTTATGCTAGAGTAATTGTATATAAATCCCCTGAACCAGAACCAGGGCTTGATAGAGTAGAAATTGTAAATGTTGATGGTCTGCCATTATCCAGTTTTAGTATTGATATGGGCTCATCCAAACAATTTGACTCAAGAGCTTATGATACGGATGGCAATGATATTACTGCCCAAACTTCATTTAGTTGGAGTATAGCTGATAATTACAATACTTATGACGTTGGAGTTGTTAGTCAAAATGGGCGCTACACTACTGGTAATAAGGCTGGTTTTTATTCCGCCGCCATTCAATTAACAGGTGTTTTTAAAGATAAATCAGATTTGGACACGGTTAGTGTGCTAATTAATGAAGAAGTGCTACCTGTTCAAAATCTAACTTATGTAGAGATTAGTCCAACTAGTATAGTTTTGGATGCTAATACAACCCAGCAGTTTAGCGCTAAGGCTTATGATCAAGACAATCAATTAATAATTGATGGAGTTAATTATTCTTGGTCTATAGTAAACGGTGGCGGAACTATCAATTATACTTCTGGATTATTTACAGCTGGCAGTGTTGATGGCACTTTTAGCAATACAGTTAGAGTTCGGGCCAGCATGGGTGATGAAACTGCCTATGATTATGCAACAGTTCTAATTAATCCAATTATTGTTCAGTCTGTTTTAGACAGAGTAGAGATATTTCCTTCATCCATTACTCTTAATACAAATCAATCATTTGATTTTGATGCCCAGGCTTATGACGAACACAACAATCCAATGTTTAGCAACATAGCCTATGTTTGGAGCTTAGTTTCTGGCTATGGTTCTATTAATCAAAATGGCTTATTTGAAGCCTCCAGCATCACAGGCACAGCTATTATTCAAATTGAAGCCAGTTCTGGCGGTCTATACCGCTTTGACACAGCTACAGTGACTATTACTGGCGGAACAGTTGTTAATAATGTATTGAGTTATGTAGTTATTACTCCACAGATAGTTCATTTAGAGCCAGGCCAATCTGTTGATTTTGATGCCCAGGCTTATGATATCAGTGGTTTTCCAATATCAGCTAGTTATACTTGGGATGTGATTAACAGTTCAGCCGGTTCTGTATCTCAAAGCGGTTATTTAAATGACGGATATACAGTTGGCAGTTATTATAATGCGGTTAGGGTAAGAGCTTACAAAAACGGTGTAGAAAGATCAGATTATGCTGATGTAATTATAAGGTCGGTTGTGGATCAAAATTATTACTTGGATGCTAATTTGTCTGCTATTGATGAAAATGGTGGAGATGTTCGTCCATCAGATGTTATTCTCTATACCTTAACTTTGACTAACTACCAAGACAATAGACTAACTAATGTTAAAACCACTTTGGATCTGCCGGAATACACTACCTTTATTTCAGTCACTTCAAACGATGGCAGTCCAGGTATCAGTGGACGAGCCATTGTCTGGAATATAGGATATCTTAATGTCGGAGAAACAAATACCTTAAATTTGAGAGTAAGAATAAATCAAGATATTCCCACTGGCAGAATTATTTCGGCTAAAGCCT
>CAYRIH010000003.1:0-9404 GCA_964424375.1 uncultured Candidatus Saccharibacteria bacterium
AAACCCCACAGATTCGATGTTTTGTTTTTTAGACCTCTTTGCAATCATAGTTTGTGAAGTCTTGTCACCTCAGAGGATGCTATGGCAATGGCTAAACATAGAAAAGCATCTCTAACATGGTGCTTAGCGCCTCGGGGGAAACAAAATCCCAGCTTTTTTATAATTTCAGCAGCGCCAGGGTTAGCAACTTTTAACACACGCATGACTTCTGTCATGTCATTCGGGGTTAATCTGGAGACAACTTCTAAGCCCCGATGACCAGCCCCATTAATCTCAGGCAACTGATTGAGTATTCTTACAACCTCATCTACTGAATTAGTTGCAAGAATGTCTCTGCTTAACATGGCCGGCTCATTGATGCGACGCAGGACAATTCTGCCTGGTCTTAGTTTCGGTCTAATCACTAGGTCTCTTCCTCCCAAAAAGGTACAAGATTTTGACAAAACCTAAATATAAACTACTTCTCTTAGTTGGTCAAGAGTTTTTACGCTCTAGGTAGTGAGATGGTAGCGAAAAGAACCTTGTGCAACCCCTATGGTTATGAAAGAATTAATATGTGACATGAGAAGAATTAGTGCGATTACCCACCAGGGTAATCAGGGGAATACTCCTCCCCTCTGGGCATGGTATCCCGACCATGCCCCTTTTTTATGTCTACTGGCCTGGTTTAAAAATTATATTTAACTTTGGTTATCAGGTTTTTGCCTAATGCTTTATTCGTTAATCGCACAATTCTTCCTTGTTTAGCCTTAATTTCTGGCAAATGCCTGCGGATAGAAACATTAATTGTTAATATACCATCTCTAAAATTAATGGCTTCATGATTCTGCATCACTGAAGTTAAAAAGAATTTAGCCGCATACTCCTGCCATAAACGACACACCAAAACCCCATCTATCTGGGCTCTATCAGATAAATTGCTGACTTTTTGGGGCAATACCTTATTTAATTTGTGCCAATTCATTGGTAATTAATTCTTTTACACTCCCAGCTTTGACTAGAAATTGTTTGGTTTTGTGGTTGGTAACCAAGTTTTGGTTAGTGGTCGTGAAAATTGACTGATTATTTTCAAATAAATTATGAATATAGTCTATCTTTTCTGCATCTAATTCCGAGAAAACATCATCCATTAAATATATTGGGGTTTCCTGCAATATATTTTTTAGATATTCTCCTTTGGCCAGCTTTAGTGCTAAAACAATTAATCTAAATTGCCCCTGCGAGGCTAATTGAATTGCATCTTGATTATTTAATAAAAATTGTAAATCATCTCGATGGGGCCCAAATGATGTATGAGTTAATTTAATATCCAACTCTCGATTATTTTTTAATTTGATTAGATAATTTTCAGAAGATTCTATTTGAGAATGATTAATATAAGCCAATTTTAAACTATTTTCCTCTCCGCTTAACTGGTTGAAAAAATCTCCGATAGATTTATTTAATTCGATAATTAGATTTTTTCTTGCCGCTATAATTTTGCACCCCAGTTCGGCTAATCTACTATCCCAACCTTCTAATTCTTCTATGTCTACCCTATTTTGCTTAATTAAAAACAATAATTGGTTGCGCTGTTTTAAAATTTTATTATAAGTAGATAAATCATCTAAATAAGTTATTTGGGTTTTGGTTAAAATATTATTCATCAAAGCTCGCCGAGCCAAAGATTGGATTTTAATTAACCCAACTTCGTCTGGAGTAAAAATAATTGAAGGGATATGTTTAAGAAATTCTTTTTTGCTGGTTTTGGTTTGGTTAATTTGGAAAGTTTTAATTAAACCCATCTCAGTGTTCTGCAAAACTACGCTGATATTTTGTTCTTCACCATTATCAGCCACAAAAACCCCTTCAATTCTGGCAGCTGACTCCCCTATCTTGATTAGCCATTGCTCTTGAATGGTTTTAAAAGATTTGCCCAAAGATAAATAATGCAAAGCTTCTAAGATATTTGTTTTGCCTTGAGCGTTGGCACCAATTAAGAAGTTTTTATCATTAAAATCAATGCTAACATCAGCTATGTTTCTAAAATTGGTTAATTTTGTAGAAACAAATCTCATCAACTGCGCAATGGCATTATTATATAAGTGATGCCATCTTTGCCGCCTACTGGTTTAATGACGCCTGGGTTTAGTTTGCCTACTACTTCTAACCCAACCTCGTCAGACTCAATTCCATTTAGGGCATCTAGTATATATTTGGCATTGAAATTAATTTCATTATCATCACCTGTTACTAAACCCTTGAGTTGAGATTTGAAACTGCCTAATTGAGATGATGTGGCCTCAACATCTATTAAATCTTTTTTAAACAAAATTTTAACATTGTTAGCACTTTCTTTAGCAAAAAAGCTGGCTGTTTTTATAGTATTAGCCAATTCATGTGTTGCTAAAACAGCTTTAGTTTTGAAGTTTTTAGGAATAATTTGTTCATAATCAGGATATTCCCCTTCAATAATTCGAGAGGTAATTTCCATGTCCGGTAAAACAAACATCACTTGGTTTTCTGATAACACTATTTTAATATCCTCAGTTCCACTAATAACCCTATGTAATTCCTGAATGGTTTTGTTTGGCACAATGAAATTAGCTTTTTTATTACTAGAAATTGTTAAAATCTTCTCTGCCAATCTATAACTATCTGTGGCCACTATTTTAAAACTATCAGAATTGATTGCAAAATAGACTCCCGTAAGAACTGGCCTAGACTCATCAAAAGAAGTGGCAAAACCTACTTGATTAATAGCTGTTTTAAAAATTTGACCATTAATTTCCAAAATTTCTTCTCCTTTAATTTTAGGAATGATTGGAAATTCTTCTGCTGAAACACCATTAAGACTAGCCTTACTTTTCTCTGTTGTAGCTAATAATATATTGTCTTTAACTTCTAAATTAATTTTTTTTTCATTAAGGTTGTTTATAAAATTAATTAAAACCCGACTAGGTACAGTAATTGAACCTGGACTATCTACCTTACCACCTAAATAATAATTAATACTCACTTCTAAATCTGTAGCTGTTAAAACCACTTGATTATCTTCAACTTTAATCAATACATTATTTAAAATTGGTAAAGTACTTTTAGATGCTGCTATTTTTTCTATAGCTCCTAATCCTTTTTTAAATCTCTCTAACGAAACAGATATCTTCATTTTTAACTCCTTTATAAATAGTGAATAATAATTTTATATTTAATAAGTAGTAATAGTAATGTGTGTTTGGTGGATAATTTAAATTATTTTAATATAAGAATATATTATTTGGATTATTAGGTGTTTATAAATTGGGGATAATTTGTTAATAAAATTTTATATTAAATAATATGTTTTACTTAATCCACACTATATAATCTATCCCTAATTTCTGAAATCTCTTGTTCTAAATTATTATCTTCTATAATTAATTTTTTAATTTTATTATAATTATGAATAATGGTTGTATGATCTTTTCCCCCAACTTCTCTACCAATGCCTTTGTATGGCAGGTCTAATTCTTCTCTAAGTAAAAAGATTAATATCTGTCTAGGCAAAACAATTTCTTTGTTTCTTTTTTTCCCCAACAAAACTTCTTTTCTAATACTATAATGTTTGCTAACTGCTTTGATAACATCATTGGTTTTTAATAATCTTTTCCCTGGATTAATTAGCATACCACCAAGTAGTCCTTCTACCTCTTCTAAGCTAGGTACAGTGTTGTTAAGTTGTCCGAAAGCCACCACTCGGGTTAAGGCACCTTCTAATTCTCTGATATTGTTTTGAATTTTTTTAGCCATAAGTTCTAAAAGCTCACTAGGTAGCTGGAAATCTAGGTTGGCGGATTTAGATTGAAGCACAGCCAATCGCATTTCATAGTTTGGAGCGGATATATCAGCCATCATTCCCCATTCAAATCGAGAACGTAAGCGAGCTTCTAATGTGGGGATAGCTTTTGGCGGCCTATCAGAAGTAATAATTATTTGTTTATTGTTTTCATATAAAGTGTTGAAAGTATGAAAGAATTCTTCCTGGGTGGCTTCTTTGCCAGCCAAAAATTGAACATCATCAATTAACAGGCAGTCCACTTTTCTGTATTTTTCTTTAAATTCTTTGGTAGTTTTTTTAAAAATAGCATTAACTAATTCATTGGTGAATTTTTCTGATGTAATATATACCACTTTTTTTTGGGGATGAGTAACCAAAATCTCGTTACCAATGGCTTGTAACAGATGAGTTTTGCCCAAACCAACTCCTCCGTAAATGAATAATGGGTTGTAAGTAATGCCTGGGGATCTAACTACCGCTTCGGCGGCTGCATGGGCTAATTTATTGCTTTCTCCCACCACAAAAGTATCAAAAACATACCTAGGGTTCAGTCGCTCTATAGATCGAGGAGCTGACTTAACAGCTACAACTGGAGCCATTGGTTCTAATGCTGACATATCAAGAGGGGGCGCAGTAAAACCATTTTTAAACAAAATCTCTTTTGGCGACTTGGTTCCAATTACATATTCAATTTCAATAGTAGTAATGTCTGGCAGGCTTTTTGATAGTGATTTTTTAATCTCATTTTCATATTTTTTACTGAGCCATTCTTTAGTAAAAGCATTGGGTACCCGGATTACTACTTTTTGGTCGTCTAATTCAACAATCTCGGTATTTTTGAACCAGGTATTAAAACTAGCTCTACTCAAAGAGATTTCTACTTCACCTAGAACATTTTGCCATAGACGTTTTTTATCCACCTTGTTTTTCCCACCCATAAGGTAATTTTACTAAAGTTATCCACAATCAACAATCAGCAACAACACTTTATTATATATTAAATTGACCAAACAAAACCTTTGTCTATATACTGTATGGGTAGAAACTTCCGATTATAATAATCTTAGACCATGAAACGCACTTATCAGCCAAAAACAAGAAAGCGAAAAAGAAAGCTTGGGTTTCGAGCCAAAATGGCCACCAAGGGAGGTCGTAAGATTTTACAAAGAAGAAGAAATAAGAGCCGGACAACCTTATCGGCTTAATAATTTTAAAAGAATAGCATGTTAAGCCGTCAGAATTTTAGTTTTAAATCAGCGGCTTTTGTGGTAAAACTGCCTCAAGGCAAGAATATCTCAAAGAAGATTAGAGTAATTGTTAGTACTAAAGTTTCTAAAAAAGCCACCGAGAGAAATAAAATAAAAAGGCAATTGCGAGAGATTTGGCATTCTTTAAAAATAAATCAATTACCCCTGCCACATGTGTATGTTAAAAAGGCAGCACTGTCGATGTCTTTCAATCAATTAAAAGATGAGTTTAAAAAAACCATTCAACCATATTTATGAAACAGATTATTTTATTTGTAATTAAGTTATATCAAAAAACCATCTCTCTGGATCATGGCTGGTTTAAGTTTTTATGTCCTTATGGGGTTTGTCGATTTTACCCCACCTGTTCCGAATATGCTTACCAAGCTATTGATAAAAAAGGTGTTATAAAAGGAATGGTTTTAACCATAAAACGACTGTCTCGATGTCATCCATGGAACAATGGTGGCGTTGATCTGATTAAATAAATTATTGTGCTAGATGTAACTAAATTTACTTTCACCGAAGGCGCGCTTATGACTAAGATATTGTATAAGCCGCTTTTCAATGTCTTGATGCTGATTTACATATATATGCCGGGTCAAGATTTAGGCTTGGCTATTATTATGCTGACTTTGATTATTCGAATAATTTTGTTTCCTTCATATTTAAGTACATTAAAATCACAATACGCTCTTAAACAGATTCAACCTAAAATTGACGAGATTAAAAAACGTTATGAAAATGACAAAACCAGACAATCCCAAGAGTTGATGAATGTTTATAAAGAGAACAAAGTTAATCCTTTAAGCAGCTGTCTACCTTTAATTATTCAATTACCTATTATGTTTGCTTTATATCGGGTATTTACTTTTGGCTTGAATATCGATAGTTTAGCCTTTCTCTATGATTGGTTCCCTAAAATCCCAGATACAATTAATACGGTGTTTTTAGCATTTCTTAATATCCCTTCACTAACAGTTGATTTATCAGCCCCCAATATATATCTAGCGGTTATGGCTGGTGTAATACAATTATTGCAGAGTTGGTTAATGACTAAATTCCAGCCTCAGCCTCAAGGTGGAGGTATGGCCAAGATGTTGACTATGCAGATGGTGTATTTCTTCCCAATAATTACCGTCTTTATTGCTATGAGCCTGCCGGCTGCCCTGGCGCTTTATTGGGTAGCTACTACTTTCTTTATGGTTATTCAACAATTAATTGTAATGAGCAAGTCAGGCAAAAACCTTATTAATAATAAATAATTATTATGGACAAACAAGTAGTCGATTATCTTAAACAAACTGCTCTCGATTTTTTTAAATCCTGGCCGCTTATTGTTAAAGCGAAAGTAAGCCAGGAGGAAGGTTTTTTGACTATTAGTATAAATACTGATAAGGATGATATTTTCATTCAGCCCGATATTGATCCCCTGCGGGCCATTCAGCATTTAATTCGGCTGATGGTTAGAAAAAAATTTCCTGACCAAAGCATTCAACTAGCGGTGGATATTGGCGATTTTCGACAACGGCAGAAGGATGCCATTGAACGGTTGGCTAAAGAAGCTATCGAAAAAGCCATTGCCTCGGATAGCTCAGTAGATTTGCTGCCAATGTCTTCGTTCGAGAGAAGATTAATTCATACTCAAGTAACTCAAGACAATCGAGTTACTTCTGAAAGCTCAGGGGTTGGTTCTAGACGTCATGTAGTGATCAAACTTAATTAATATTAAGATGACTTGCTGGTCGGATTATTATCAAAAAGAGATTACAGCTGATCTTTTTATCCGTAACCTTTATGGCCAGAGAGGGTTTTTAAATACGATTATAGAGTCAAAAGCTAGAAAAATTTTAGAAGTAGGAGCTGGGACAGGCACCATGAGTGTTTTTTTATCTAATCTGGGTTTTGAAGTAACTACTTTAGATAATGACTCTAAAATTTTGGAAATTGCCCAACAAGTCAAAGATAAATTTAACGGTCAAAATTATTTGCAGAAAGGTGATGCATTTAAATTGCCTTTTACTGACAATTCTTTTGATTTGGTGTTTCATCAAGGTTTGTTAGAACATTTTAAGGACAATGATATCCATCATTTATTAACAGAACATTTAAGAGTCGCTCCAATTGTTATTTTTAGTGTGCCTAATAATTTTTATCCCCAGAAAGATGTGGGAGATGAAAGGTTGTTAGGCAAATCAACATGGGAGAATATTTTAAAGCCATATAAAGTAGTAATGAGTTGCAATTACTCTCTCAAATTTTTCTCCAAATGGTATTTACCTAGAGTACCCGTTCAATATATGGCTAAATTGGTTCGTAAGTGAATAATACTAAAAAAGTTGCTTTTAACACATTAGTTCAGTTGTTTAGCAAACTAATTACAGCTGCTACTTCAGTTTTGGTAATTGTTTATCTGACCCGCTATTTAGGTGTATCTGGCTATGGAGATTACGCTACTATCTTTGCTTATTTAGGTATTTTTGGAGTTTTTGTAGACTTAGGCTTGTTTGTAACTACTGTTAGAGAAATTTCCAAGTATCCAGACAAAGAGAGTTCGATTTTAGGTAATATGCTGGGTTTAAGAATTGTAGTTGGAGTGATAATTTTTACCCTGGCCTACATAATTGCTTTGGTTCTACCCTACTCTACTTTGATTAAAGCAGGCATTTTGATTGGGGCAGTTGCTCATTTTCTAATGTCTTTAAATCAAGTACCCCTGAGTTCTTTTCAGGCTCGTTTAACTATGCAGAAAGCCGCCTTGGCTGACATTGTTGGCAGATTAGTATTACTAGCTTTAGTGATTTGGTTTATTTCTATCCAATTAGGTTTCTTGTATATAATAGCGGCTGCAACCATTAGCAATTTAGTAGTTTTTGGATTGAATATGCTGATGTTTGAGTTGCAAATCCCAGTCTGGCCTCTATTTGATTTTACTATTTGGAAAAAGTTACTTATTACAGCTTTGCCTATGGGGGTGGTGATGATTTTGGCTACTATCTATTTTCGGGTAGATACAGTTATGCTTTCGGTTATGAAAGGCAGTTTTGATGTAGGTATTTATGGAGCTCCGTATAAGATTTTAGAAGTCTTTTTAGCAGTACCTAGTATTTTTATGAGTTCGGTTTTACCAATTATGACTAAAACTTTGACTACAGATATTGAAAGGGCTCGGATAATTTTCCGCCGAGCATTTGATTTTTTAAGTTTGGCTTCTCTGCCTCTCATAGCTGGCACTGTAGTTTTGGCTACTCCGGTCATGGTATTGATAGCCGGCTCAGAGTTTATTTTATCGGGACTAGTATTAAAAATTTTAATATTTGCCTTAGGTGGAGCATTTTTAAACAGTGTGATGATTTATACTATTATCGCGGCCAACCAACAAAAAAGATTGGTTGTGCCATATATATTTGCAGTAGTTTTTAATATAGTGGCTAATTTTTTAATCATCCCCCACTATTCATATTTTGGGGCTGCCGCTACTACTGTAGCCACGGAATTGTTTGTATTAATAATTAGTATGTATATTGTCGGAAAATATCTTAAAATTTCTCCTGCTTGGACGGTATTTAGCAAGGCAATGCTTGCCAGTGTAATTATGGGAGTAATTATTTTTTACATTCAACTGCATGTAGTTTGGGTAGCTTTGATAGGTATAGCAATATATACAATATTGATATTAATTACCAAAGCCATAAATAAACAAGATATTTTAGCTATATTACCTAAAATGGGCAACAGATGATTATAGGGATTGATGCTAGAGAAGGTGTAAAAAAACAAAGAGCCGGCAAAGGCGAATATGTTTATCAAATTGTAAGCGGTTTGATTAAACATAATGAACATCAGATTGTTTTGTTTTTAGATAGAGATCCTTTGCTTGAATGGCAAAACCGAAATGTTAAATTTGTAGTGTTTAAATTGCCAGCTTTTGCCTGGCAAATTGTAATTTTTTTATATTTAGAATTTTTACGGCCAGTTGATATTTATTTTTCTACTACTAGTGTGATTGTTCCAGCATTGATTAGAAGTATCCCAGTCGTAACTGTGCTATTTGATTTTGTTAGTTTTTTGTTTCCCCAGCAGCACGATCGCAAGGCAGTTGTGTTGGAAAAATTCTTGATGAAATGGGCTGTTCGTTTTTCTAAAAAACTGATTGCCATATCCGAACATACTAAAAAAGATGCAGTTGGATTATTTAAAATCAATCCAAATAAAATTTTTGTGACCCTTTTAGCTCCTTCGTTGAGCGACAAGGATGAAGAAATAGAGCTAACAGGCAAAGACATTATTTTATTTATTGGCACCTTAGAACCCAGAAAAAATATAGTTAGATTAGTTGAAGCTTTTAATAAATTAAGGGG
>CAYRIH010000003.1:9414-44840 GCA_964424375.1 uncultured Candidatus Saccharibacteria bacterium
AGAGGTGATGGGATTGAATCAACCTTAGTTTTGGTGGGTAAATGGGGCTGGCAGAGCGGTGCAATAAAGCAATCAATAGAAAATAGTCCATTTAAAAATGATATTCAAGTTTTAGGGTATATAAAAGATGCAAACAAGAATTCGCTTTATAAACAAGCAACTGTTTTTGCTTTTCCTTCGCTTTATGAAGGATTTGGTTTACCTCCCTTAGAAGCTATGGCGAATGGAACACCAGTCATAACTTCTAATGTGTCTTCCTTGCCAGAAGTAGTCGGTGATGCTGCCATGCTGGTTAATCCGCAAAATACAGAAGAAATTTATCAAGCTCTGAGAAAAGTTCTTACCAATAAAGAATTTGCCAATCAATTAGCCAGTAAAGGCTACATCCAAGTTCAAAAATTCACCTGGGAGAATACTATTCAAAAAACTTTAGACATTCTAACATTCTAGGAATTTTTTACAGGTTATAATAAGTATATGATCTATTATATTTTGGCGATATTTCTTTTGTTTTTTGCCTGTGTGGCTTGGCGCAATATGCGAGTTGCGCTTTATCTAATCCTTTTGTTTATCCCGACTTATTTGCTAAAGTTTGAAATTTTATCTATTCCGACTACTTTGCTGGAACTTTTAATTTACAAAGCTTTTTTGATATGGCTGGTTTTAATATTTATAAAAAAACAGAAAGTCAATTGGCCGGCCATTAGATATTATTTATTGCCAATCATGCTGGTTTTTATTGGGTTAATTGCTGGAACTACAATTTCTTCTGATAAATTGATTTCTTTGGGGATTATTAAGGGCTGGTTTATTGATCCAATGCTTTTATTTATAATGCTGACCAGTATATTGCATAGAAAACTGCATATTAAAAAAGCTATTATGGCGCTAATTTTCTCAGGACTAACATTATCCTTTATTGCTTTATGGCAGGTTGTGTCAAATAATTATATAACAATTGACGGTCGGGCATCAGCCCTATTTGAATCAGCTAACTATTTATCACTTTTCTTAGTACCAATTATAATTTTAGGAATTGGATTTGTTTTATCTCTTAGATCTCGGAAGAGATTTTTATGGTTTGTGGCTCTGGCTGTAATGTTGGGTGCGCTTTATTTCACTTTTTCGTACGGTGGCTGGGCAGGTTTATTGGTTGGCATTGGGGTTTTGGTATTGATGTTCCTGCCGTTTTGGCCAACTTCTATTGGTATGGGAGCTTTGTTTGCAGTTGGTATTTTATCTCAATTGAACAATTCTAAATTTCATCAGATGTTAGATTTTATAAACCGTTCATCTTCTTCAGTTAGATTGCAGGTATGGCAGTCTGCTCTACTAATGTTTAAAGAAAATTATTTGTTTGGGATTGGTTTAGGGTTGTTTGAAAAAAGATATCCAGATTTTGCGAATCGTTTATTTAATCCCCCATTAGAACCAATTATGCTGCATGCTCATAATATATTTTTACATTCCTGGCTTAATTTGGGCTTAGCTGGGTTTGTGGGTCTGATTTGGCTGCTGATAAATTTCTTTAAAAACATTTGGCAAACCATCAGATTAAATAAAAATGTTTTAAGTGTTTCAGTTCTGGCGGCTATGGTAGCTCTACTTACGCATGGTTTGGTAGATACCCCTTATTGGAAGAATGATCTATCTATTTTATTCTGGGTAATCTTGGCTTTTGGTATAATATTAAGTCAAAATGCAAATAACCAAAGAAAAAGAAATTTATCGAATCGGGATTGATGCCAGATTGTTTGGCACAGCTCAGGCTGTGGGGATTGGCAGATATACAGAAGAATTAATTCGTTATCTGATTGAACTAGATAAAGATAATCAATATCATATATTTCTCTCTGCTTCTGCAACATCTGGTTTTCCTATTTATGCTCCTAATCTTTCAAAAACTGGGGTAAATTTTTCACATTATACTTATGGGGAGCAGTTTGTTTACCCATCGATTATCAAAAGAACTAATCTAGACTTAATTCACTATACTAATTTTAATTCTCCAGTATTTTTTACAGATGTGCCTAGCGTGGTAACCATTCATGATTTAACTCTTTGGTTTTTTCCAGGTCGAAGACAGCGGAGCTGGTTTAGACGCATGGTATATCGCTGGGTTATTAAAAAAACCTGTCAAAATGCAAAGCATATCATAGCGATTACTAAAAATACTAAGCGAGATGTGGTTGAGCTGTTAAATATTGACCCAGATAAAATAACTGTGATTTATGAGGCTGTGCCCAAGCAGTTTAAAATTATTAAAGATGAAGCAGCAATTAATAAACTTAAACACAAATTTAATATCTCTTATCCCCACTTTGTATACGTTGGTCAATGGCGCGATCATAAAAATGTTATTAGAATGATAAGAGCATTCAGTTTGGTGCGTCGCAGATATGGGTTGGATTATCAATTAGTTATGGTTGGGAAAATAGATAAACAATATCCTGAGGTGCAGGCCGTTATTAAGGAATTAAACTTGGAAGAATCGATAATCTTAACTGGCTATATACCTGATTCAGATTTACCATATTTATACAATGGTGCAGAGTTGTTTGTTTGGCCTTCTTTGTATGAAGGTTTTGGCCTACCTCCTTTAGAAGCTATGGCTTGTGGTGTGCCAGTAGTGGCTTCTAGAGCATCATGTATGCCGGAAGTTTTAGGTGATGCTGCTCATTATTTTGATCCATTGAATGTCGAGGAGATGGCAAAAAGCATGGCTGAGGTTGCCCAAAGCTATGCTCTTAAAAGAGAGTTGAAGCTTAAGGGGCTACAGCAAGTTAAAAGATATTCTTTTGACAAGTCTGCTAAGCAAACCCATCAGGTTTATCAAAAGATTTTAACTGATTAAAACTTTTTAATGATTTTTAAAGGTTATATAATAAAACATATTACTAATTAATAATTTGATAAAAGATGGAATTAATTAACACGGTTCTTATGTTTTCGATAGTTGCTTCGGTTTTGGCAATTATTTATGCTGCTTTTTTGAGTTGGTGGATTATAAAATTGCCGTCTGGCAATGAAAAAATGCGAGAAATTGCTGCAGCTATTCAACAAGGAGCTAAAGCTTATTTAACCCGGCAGTACATTACTGTTGGTATAGTAGCCATAGTTTTGGCAGTAATTATCTATTATGTTTTAGGATATGTTACGGCATTGGGGTTTTTAGTAGGAGCAGTTCTTTCTGGTTTGGCTGGAGTAATTGGAATGAGTGTATCAGTTAGGGCTAATGTCAGAACCACTCAAGCTGCCAGCCAAAGCATGGCCAAAGCATTAGATGTAGCTTTTAAAGGTGGGGCAGTTACTGGATTATTTGTAGTAGGCTTAGCCTTGCTGGCGGTTGCTGGTTTTTATGCCATATTTAAAGATATCCCAGCTTTAATAGGCTTAGGTTTTGGTGGAAGTTTAATTTCTATTTTTGCTAGACTAGGTGGTGGAATTTATACAAAAGCCGCTGATGTCGGCGCTGATTTAGTTGGTAAAGTTGAAGCTGGAATACCCGAAGACGATCCTAGAAATCCGGCAGTGATTGCTGATAATGTCGGCGATAATGTCGGCGATTGCGCAGGTATGGCAGCGGATTTATTTGAAACATATGCTGTAACAGCTCTGGCAGCAATAATTTTGGGCAGTCTAATGTTTAAAGGCAATGAGATAGCATTGGTTTATCCTCTAGCTCTAGGTGGGGTGTCAGTGCTGGCTTCTATTGTAGGCAGTTTCTTTGTGCGTTTACCAAGAAATAAGAATATCATGGCAGCGCTTTATATGGGTTTAGCTGTAAGTGGTTTACTAGCCGCTGGTGGTTTTTATTTAGTTACCTATTGGCTGCTGGCTGGTATTACTGAATTTTCTATGATAAATATTTTCTATTCTTCTTTAATTGGTCTGATAGTTACAGTTTTGATAGTTGTTATTACTGAATATTACACCTCGACGAAGTACTCGCCAGTTAGACGTATTGCTCAGGCTTCTGAGACGGGGCATGGCACTAATGTTATTGCTGGACTAGCTGTAGGGATGAAATCCACGGCTTGGCCGGTGGTGGTTATTATAGCGGCTATCTGGGGCGCTTATAGTTTGGCAGATTTATATGGAGTGGCTATTGCTGCTATGTCGATGTTGTCTATGACAGGCATTATTGTAGCAATTGATGCTTATGGTCCTATTACAGATAATGCTGGCGGCATTGCTGAGATGGCTAAATTGCCAGAGACAGTTCGTCAGATTACCGATTCTTTGGATGCGGTTGGCAATACTACCAAAGCTATAACCAAAGGTTACGCTATTGGTTCTGCCGCCCTGGCGGCCATAGTGTTATTTACTGTCTATTCCCAGGAATTACAGCATATAACGGGGCAGGTTTATGAATTTTTGCTAAGCGATCCACAGGTTTTAATCGGGTTGTTTATTGGTGGACTACTCCCTTATTTCTTTGCTGCCATTTCCATGGAAGCAGTAGGCAAAACAGCGGGTAGTGTAGTAAAAGAGGTTCGTCGTCAATTTAAATCTATTCCTGGGATTATGGAAGGCATTGCCAAGCCAGATTATGCCAAAATAGTAGATATTGTTACTCGATCAGCCATAATTGAAATGATTATCCCAGCTCTTATACCAGTAATCACCCCAATATTAGTGGGTTGGTTATTGGGTCCGGTAGTTTTAGGAGGAGTTTTAGTAGGTAGTATTATAACTGGGATATTTGTGGCTATATCAATGACTACTGGCGGTGCAGCTTGGGATAATGCCAAAAAATATATCGAAGACGGGCATTTGGGCGGCAAAGGATCAGAAGCTCATAAAGCTGCAATAACTGGGGATACGGTTGGTGATCCATATAAAGACACGGCTGGCCCAGCTATTAATCCCATGATTAAAATCGTTAATATAGTAGCCTTATTAATTATTGGTTTGATTGCTAAATAAAAAATGAAGCTAGATAGGTTGGTTGATCATCAGATAAAGATTGAAGTTACCAACAACCAGGGGGTAGTCAGGCTTTTGTTACCAGATAATCAAACAATTAATTGGCCGGTGTTAGATCCAGATATAGTTTCAGGCCAATTCTATTTGACTCTGTCTAAAAACTCCAAACTGCCAAATAAAGAAGAATTGGGCAGACTGGTATTAAAAGAGATATTGCAGGGAGGCAAATGAACTATCCGTTGGTCAAAAATAAAAGCAAAAAATATGTTCCAGTAATTATATTTGGGATTATTTTTTCAATCATTCTTGTTTTTTATGCAGCTTTTGATGTAGTGTATGCCGATCGAGTAATGCCAGGGGCTAAATTTGGTCCAGAAGTTTTAGGTGGCATGGATTGGTCGATGGCGGACAGCATAATCTCTGATTTGTTAGAGGAACAAGCTAAACAGGAGTTAATTTTTATCAACAACGACACATCTACAATTTATTCTCTATCTGATTTAGGCATCAGTTTTGATTACTATGCCAGTAGTGAGGCAGTAAAACAATTTGCCAGGGGGCACAATCCTTTTATAAATTTATTTCAAAGAATTAGAGGGCTGTTAGGTGGTGTTTCGGTTATGGCCAGTTATTATAAGTCGGACATCTGGGATCAAGCGTTATTGGAATTGGAAAATCAAATTAATATAGAGCCAGTGCCAGCTCGAGTTGTGATTGAACCAGATAAGTTTAATGCAGAAGCGGTGCCGGCTATTGTAGGTCACAAATTAGACAGAGAGTTGTTTGATAAAATTGTTAAGTCTCGTCTTGGTAAACTAAAATTCGATTCCATTAATATGCCAATTGCTTCTTACTCCCCTGTTTTGGATACTAAGCTAGCTCAAATTACCGCTCAAAAGATAAATCAACAGTTAGATAGCAATTACTTGCTTACATTTAAAGATCAATCATTTGAGTTAACTGTTCATGATTTGTGGGATTGGCTGGAAGTAGTTGAAGATAAAAATATGTTTATAGTGCGCCTGCGGGAAACTGAAGTAACTGATTATGTTAAAAATCTAGAACAATTAATTAACCAACCAATGCAAAATGCGGTATTTCAGACCAAGAATGATCAAGTAATAAAATTTTTGCCTCATCAATCGGGGGCACTATTGCGAACCAAAGAAACAATTGAGTTAATTCAAGCAGCCCTATTAGATTCTATTAAAGAAATTGAACTTCCAGCTAATTATTTGGAGCCCAAAATTACACTTGAGCAAATTAATGATTTAGGCATTAACGAATTGGTGGCTCGCGGGGTATCTAATTTTGCTGGCAGTCCAGCTAATCGCCGTCATAATATAGCCACTGGCGCTAAGCGTTTTGATAATGTGTTAATTGGGCCAGGCGTTACTTTTTCTATTAATGAGCAATTGGGTCAAGTTGATGCCAATACGGGTTATTTGCCAGAGTTAGTAATTAAAGGTGACGAGACCACCCCAGAATATGGTGGTGGGCTATGCCAGGTTTCCACTACTGCTTTTCGAGCTATATTAAACGGTGGCTATCCTGTAGTTGAACGCAAAAATCACTCTTATCGAGTTGTTTATTATGAACCAGCTGGCTCAGACGCTACTATCTATCCTCCATATCCTGACTTAAAATTTACTAATGATACTCCAGATTATATTTTGGTCGATACTTATATTAAAGATAATAATTTGTATTTTGATTTTTATGGCACAATTATGCCTTATCGAGTAGAAATTGAAGGACCACTTATTTACAATGTGACTGATTACCCAGAACCGGTGTATATTGAAACGTCAGCCATTGAAGAGGGTATGGTGCAACAGATTGACATTGCTCATCGGGGGGCTGATGCTGTGCTTTATCGATATATTTACAACAATCAAGAACAGCAGATTCGTAAGGATGTATTTTACAGCCATTATATTCCTTGGCCAGCCAAATATTTAGTTGGAGTAAAAGAAGCCCCAGCTCTAGATACTGACTTAGATAATGTTTTACCAGACTCTAGTGCTTCCGAGGAAGCTATGGTCGACATTGATTTAAAATTAAATCCAGAAGAATGATTTATTTTTTATATGGATTAGATGCTTTTCGTCTTCATCAACGGACCAATCAGCTAAAAACTGGTGTCAGGGGCGATTCTTTGGATATTGATTATTTTTATTTAACTGCCCCAGATTTTTCTTTTGCTGATTTTTCCAATGCTGTTGCTTCGCAGTCTTTATTGACTTTCAATAAAATGGTGGTGGTGGACAACTTATTAGCTCAAGGAAGCAATGAGCTAAAAGATAAAATAGGCAGTTGGCTCGCTACTCCACCGGATGATTTAGTATTGGTATTTAGAGAGAGCCAAGAACCAGACAAAAGAACTAAATTATTTAAAATATTGAATAAATTTATAGTAGAGCAATATAATCTACTTAAACCCTACCAAGCTAGAGATTGGCTGAAAGAAAGAACTAAAAACCTTAATTTGCAACTTTCAAATGAGGCTGCAGACATGCTGCTAGGAGACTTTAGCTGTAATCTATGGCGATTAAATAAAGAATTAGAAAAATTGACTGTTTTTTCTCAAGGCAATTTAGTCGATAAAAGTATTATTAATCAATTGGTCCCCCAAGTTTTTAATGATAATATCTTTCAAACCATAGATGCTTTAGCTAAAAAAAATATCAGACTGGCTAATAAGTTAATTGCTGTCCAATTATCCTTGGGTACTAGTAATCAGCAATTATTAGCCATGGTAGCTTATCAGTTTAGGAATATAGCTTTACTTAAAATTTTAATGCACCAGGGCATAGCTAAGTCAAAATTACCCCAAGCCAGCCAGCTACATCCTTATGTAGTCCAAAAGACAACTAGTTTTGCTGACAATTTTACAGGGCAGCAGTTGAACAAGATATTTTATATCTTACATAGAGTTGACACAGCCATTAAAAATGGCAAAATTCCACCCAAAGTTGGGTTGGATATTTTAGCAGCCCAAATAGTTCATACTTAATGCTTGCGCAACTGTTTAGCTAGTTTTGATTTAAGCCGCGCAGCTTTGTTTTTGTGGATCAAATTTCTTTTGGCACTTTTATCTATAGCTTTGTATGCAGCTTTAAGAGTATCTGGGGTAGAATTACGACGAGCTATCTTAATAGTTTTTTTTAGAACATTTTTTTTAGACAAATTTGACATTCTTTTACGAACATCTCGACGGGCTTTCTTTTTTGCAGAACTTGTAATTGGCATAGTTTATTTTTTACTTTGATATTCTATGCTAAAAACTTTTTCTAGTAAACATTTTTTATGCTTAGCTTTAAAAATTTAAGAAGTTTGACATGGATGCGTCTATTTAATACAATTGCTTATCATTGAATAATTATGGAATTAACCCCTAAACAACAAGCCCTAGAATTGATTAACAAGGCTAAACGTATATTAATTGCTCCAGGTCATCCTGATGGTGATTCAATCGGTAGCGCGATAGCTTTACATATAATATTAAACAAGCTAGATAAAAAAGTCGAGACAGTGGTGTTAGAGCCTATGTCGGAGAAATTTGACTTTTTGCCGGCTGTAGAAGAATTTCAAAAACAATTCAAGGGCAATCAAGATTTTATTATCAGCCTAGATTGCTCCAATGCCTCAGCTGACAAATTGTCTTACAATTTTAGCGAGAATAAATTAAATATTGTAATTACACCTAAAGAAGGTGAATTCAAATCAACTGATATTAGCACAACTCTTGGCAAGTTTCCGTATGATGTAATTATTACATTGGATGCAGCCGATTTTGATCAAATTGGCAAGTTCTATGATGACAATCCTAAACTTTTTCAATCTGTTCCAGTAATTAATATAGATCATCATGCTAGCAATGATTATTTTGGCACAGTTAATTTGGTTGATTTAACTGCTACATCTACTGCCGAAATTTTGGTAGGAGTAATTGAGGCTCTAGGTCCATCGTTAATAGATGAAGATGTAGCGACCGCTCTTTTATCAGGGATTATTAATGATACTGGCAGTTTTCAACATAGCAACACTACTCCTAAATCATTAACTATTGCCGCCCAAATGGTAGGTTTTGGAGCCAGACAGCAGGAAATTATTAAACATTTCTTTAAAACCAAACAATTATCTACTTTAAAATTATGGGGGAAGATTCTTTCCAGTCTTAAGCATGATTCGAGCAATAAACTGGCTTGGGGTTTAGTATCGCATCAGGATTTTGTAGATACTAATTCTAGCGGAGAACAAGTCAGTGGTGTTATTGATGAACTAATGACCAGTATACCGGATGTAGATATAGTGATTTTACTATCCGAAAGAGAGCTCAAAGTTATATCTGGCAGTGTCCGAACCAAAAAAGGTGTTGATTCGGCAGCTATTGCCAAGATGTTTGGTGGTGGCGGTCATCATGGAGCAGCTGGTTTTAAATTACTGGATACCACTCTTAGTGAAGCAGAATCAATAGTAGTTGCCAAAATTAAGAATTATCAAACTTCTCAAGAACAGCAAAACTCCCCTCAACCACCTCTTGATAAAATTGAATAAAAGTGATATAATCAAAAAAGATGACACTAAAAACGACAAAGAAAAAAAAGATTATCTCGTCTTTTCAGGCGCATAAGAAAGATACTGGGTCAGCAGAAGTTCAGGTAGCTCTTTTAACAGAAAAGGTTAAAGAACTAACCAAACATCTCAAGACCCATAAAAAAGATTTTCATTCTCGCCAAGGACTGTTTAGGATAGTAGGAACCAGGCGGAGATTGTTAGATTACATAAAAAAAGATCAACCTAAGAAGTATAATAGTTTAATAAAGCAATTAAAAATCAGGAAATAGAAGAATCGCTAGTTAGTCGGAGAGTAGAGTTCATAGAGCATAGAGCTAATTGAATCTAGCAATACAGCACAGGTTTGTTTAGCCCTAAGCTTTATGTGTTCTCTTCTCCATAACTTGCAGTAACTCTATCTTTCTTGATAGAAAGGAAATTTTTATGGAAAAATTTGAAACTTTGCTTGGTGATACCGAGCTAACGATAGAAACAGGCAAATTAGCCAAATTGGCTTCTGGCTCTGTGACTGTTAAATTAGGTGAAACAGTAGTTTTAGCTACTGCTGTTATTACTGATGAGCCACGTGAAGGTATAGACTTTTTCCCGCTGTTGATAGATTTTGAAGAAAAGATGTATGCTTCAGGAAAAATCTCTGGCAGTCGGTTTATTAAACGTGAAGGCAGGGCCTCGGAAAATGCTATCCTTACATCACGTTTGACTGATCGTCCATTGCGTCCCCTTTTTCTTAAAGGATTTTATCATGATGTACAAGTGGTTATCACAGTATTGTCAGCCGATCTCATTCATGATCCAGATGTTCTATCAATTATAGCCGCATCTGCGGCTTTGATGCTGGCAGGAGCTCCGTTTAGTGGACCAATTGGAGCTGTGCGGGTTGGTCTTATTGACAATAAATTAGTTGTCAATCCATCATATGAGCAAATTAAAAATGACAGCAGTTTAGATATGGTGGTAGCTGGCACCAAAGACAAAGTTATAATGGTCGAGGCTTTTGCTAAAGAAATTGATGAACAAACCATGATTGAAGCTATTGAATTTGCTCAGAAGGCTTTGCAGTCCACTATTGATCTTCAAGAAAAAGTGATTAAAGCAGTTAATAGTGAAACCAAAGACTATAACTTACAGCTGCCAAATAAACAATTACTTTCGCAATTAACTAAGTTTATTGGCAAGAAGGCCAGTGAAGCAATTTATAATGTTCAAAAAGAAGATCGCAATAAAAATCTGAGTAAATTGCGTAAACAGGTTTGGGAGGAATTTGTGACTGAGGAGAATCCAGAAAGTGTTATCTCTGATGCATTTGCTACCATAGTATCTAATGAATTCCGCAAGAACATTCTAGAGCATGAGAAACGTCCAGACGGTAGAAAATTAACCGAAATTCGTCCCATCGATTGCGAAGTAGGTATTTTGCCTAGGCCACATGGTTCAGCTTTATTTTCTCGTGGAGAGACTCAAGCATTAACTACCGTAACATTAGGTTCGGCTGGAGATGAGCAAATGATCGATACAATGGATGCTGACACCACTAAACGTTATATGCATCACTACAACTTCCCACCTTATTCAGTCAATGAAGTTAAGCCAATGAGGGGGCCTGGTAGGCGTGATATTGGCCATGGAGCTTTGGCTGAAAAAGCTCTTTTGCCTGTTATCCCATCCAAAGATGACTTTCCTTATACTATTCGAGTAGTTTCAGAGATATTGGCTAGTAATGGTAGTAGTTCAATGGCCTCGGTGTGTGGCAGTACTCTTAGTTTGATGGATGCTGGTGTACCCATCGCCAAGCCAGTGGCTGGTATAGCTATGGGAGTAGTTACTGATCAAGATGGCAGTTTTAAAATCTTAACAGACATTGCTGGGGTTGAAGATTTTAATGGAGATATGGATTTTAAAGTGGCTGGGACTAAAGATGGCATCACTGCTTTCCAGTTAGATATGAAAGTTAAGGGTTTAGATTCTGAAGTTTTTCAGCAAGCTTTTGAACAAGCCAAAAAAGCTAGGTTAGATATTTTAAATCAAATCAATAAGTGTATAGCTGTTCCCAGAAGTGAGTTGTCGCCTCATGCTCCTCGAGTGACAGTAATTAAAATTGATCCTGATAAAATTCGTGATGTGATTGGGTCAGGCGGAAAAACTATTAATGAAATTATTGAGCGTTCTGGTGGTCGCAATGTAACAGAAGTTAACATAGAGGATGATGGCACTATTTATATATCTTCTACAGATGCTGACCTCGCCAAAAAAGCTTTGGAAATGATTAAAAATTTAACTAGAGAAGTTTCGCCAGGCGAAACTTTTGATGGTAAAGTTACCAGAATTATGGATTTTGGCGCTTTTGTGGAATTATTCCCAGGTACTGAAGGATTGGTTCATATTTCTAAATTAGCTGATCATCGTGTTAACCAAGTGACTGATGTGGTTAAAGTAGGCGACACTATTCCGGTAGTTGTGCTTGAAATAGATTCCATGGGGCGTATCAATTTAGCTCATCAATCGGCTGCATCTAAAAAGAGTTCTAATGATCGCTCAACGAATCGCAAGCCGCCTCGTAAACATTAATTTTTTAAGTTCTCTAAATACTATAAGATGTTCTCAATGCTCTCGCCGCAACAATAGTGCTAATCGTTTTTGCATATTTTGCGCAGCTCCTTTGACTGAACCTAAAAAGAGGAATCAAATAGTTATGCCTCCACAAGATATAGCCAATGCTGTAAGTGGTAAAAAACTTTGTACTCGCACATCTGGCAAACAGACTGTGCTATCCCCCATTATTGCTGGATGTTTACTAATAATTGTTTGTATAGGAATTGCTTATTACATAATTTATTATATTGATACTTATCAAGTACAAGCTATAGAATATTATTCAGGCTATGATGAATTTAACTAACAATCGCCAGGAAATTCTTGATCAAATAACTAAGGATGTTAAAGAACATCAATGTTCTTTAAGGGCTGGGTGCATTCAACCAGTGCCGGGTGAAGGCAGTCCCAAAAGTGCCCTAGTTTTTGTTGGGGAGGCTCCAGGTCGACATGAAGATGAACAAGGTCGTCCATTTGTGGGTCCGGCTGGAAAACTTTTAGATAAACTTTTGCTTAGTATTGGTCTCAAGCGTGAAGATGTATATATTACCAATATCGTTAAATGTCGCCCGCCAAATAATCGTGACCCAAAACCAGACGAGGTGGCTGAACATGCTGATTTTTTGCAAAGGGAGTTAGAATTAATCAAACCCAAACTAATTGTACTGCTGGGTCGCCATGCTCTAGTTAAATTTTTGCCTGATGAAAAAATTTCTAATTGTCATGGCAAGGCCAAAAGAAAAGCTGATCAAGTATATTTTGCGCTTTATCATCCTGCGGCCGCTTTACACAATCCTAATTTTTTGCAAGTTCTGGAAAATGATATTAAAAAAATACCTATCCTTTTAAAAAAGATAGATGAATTACCGTTGCAGGCAGAGACTGACAAACAAATTAAATCACCAGAAAAAATTGTGCAAGAAACGTTATTATAAAAATTAAACTAATTTAACTAAATTATGAATGATTTAAAATATAAGCGAATCAGAAGAACCAAAACTAGCATACACAATCGCTATCCATCCCAAGCTCTAAAAATCATCCCATTAGGAGGCTTGGGTGCGGTAGGAAAAAATATGACTTTACTAGAATATGGTAATGATATTATCGCTATAGATTGTGGGTTAATGTTTCCGGACGAAACTATGCTAGGAATAGATTATGTTATCCCTGATATAACCTATCTGCGTAAAAATAAAAAGAAACTTAAAGCCATTGTTATTACTCATGGGCACGAGGATCATATTGGAGCTATTCCCCATTTAGCGCCAGAACTGGGAGTGCCGGTTTATGCTAGCACATTAGCTAAAGCTTTAATTGAAGCTAGATTAGATGAATATAAAGATACCAAACAAGTAATAGTTAAAACTTATCAACCAGAAGATCAATTAACTTTTGGAGCATTTAAAGTCAGTTTTTTTAAAGTAAACCATAGTATCCCAGACAGTTTTGGGATTATTGTTAATACTCCAGAAGGCGTAGTGGTGCATACAGGAGACTTTAAATTTGATTTAACTTCTCCAGACAAAGTAGTTACTGATATACATAAATTAACCAACTTAGGCAAAAATAAAGTTTTAGCATTACTTTCGGAAAGTGTCAATGCGTTAGAGAGAGGCCATACAATTTCTGAAAAAGCTATCGAAGAAAGTTTTGATGAAATTTTTAAAAAATCCAAAGGCCGGATAATTGTTTCTTCTTTTGCTTCCAGAATAGACAGAATGCAGCATGTACTTTCGGCGGCTACTAAGTATGGCAGAAAAGTGACCATTGCTGGTCGTTCTATGTTGCGTTATTTTGAAGCCGCTTCTAAGTTGGGTTATTTAAGATACCCCAAAGATTTATTAGTGCCATTAAATGCTGTTAACAAATTCCCAGATAGTAAAATGGTAGTTTTAAGCACTGGTAGCCAAGGGCAACAAGGAGCAGCTTTGTCTAGAATGGCTTTTGGGGAACATAGGCAAGTTACTATTAAACTTGGTGATACAGTAGTGCTATCATCTTCTCCTATCCCCGGCAATGAAAGATCTATTTCGGCTATTATTAATAATTTGTGTCGCAGTGGAGCAGAAGTCATCCATAGTAAAAATATGCAGATTCATGTTACGGGGCATGCTTTCCAAGAAGAATTAAAAATGATGCTGCAATTGGTTAAGCCTAAGTTTTTTATCCCGATTCACGGAGAATATCATATGCGATCAGCCCATAAAAAATTGGCTGAAGATGTAGGAATTTTAGAAAATAATATATTCTTGATAGATGATGGCCAGGTTGTCGAATTTAAAAATGACAAAGCCAAACTTCTTAAAAGTTCTGTTCCTGCTGGGGTTGTAATGGTAGATGGGTTAGGGATTGGCGATGTGGGAGAGATTGTGTTACGCGATCGCCAAGCTATGGCTAAAGAAGGTATGTTTGTAGTAATTGCTACTATTGATAAGAAAACTGGCAGATTAGTTGGCAGCCCGGATATTATTTCCCGCGGATTTGTGTATATGCGAGAAGAAGAAAAACTAATTAATCGCACCAGGGATCAAGTCAAAAAAATATTTGCTAATCACAAAAGCAAAACTCCAGACAATTGGAGTAATGTAAAACAAAAAATCCGAGAAAGTATCGGATCATTCTTGTACCAAGAAACCAAGCGTCGTCCCATGGTTCTTCCAGTGGTTATTGAGGTCTAAATCATTAAATATTTATATTTATTTTTTGTCTGTAATAAATAATATTCAGAATAACATAGAATTTTAGTTTCTAATATTTTTATTCACGCTAACTTCCCTATGCTATAATTAATCTGTTGTAGAAAGGAATAATTGATGGCTAGAAAAAGAAAAAGAAGATATAAATATCGTTCTTACCAAACTTCTAAGTGGAGCCGGGGACTTAATTTGGATCTTGAGTTAGAACCGCATATAGTGCGTGAAATGATTGCAGTGCTTTTAATGGGTTTGGGTGTGTTTGTGTTGCTAGCTATCTTAGGAATGGCTGGAAGTATTGGTCATGTTTTTTATAATATGCTGAGGCTGGGTTTAGGTTGGACTAGTTTTATTTTACCTATTCTTTTCATTGGATCTGGTATAGCTTTGTTTTATCCAGTTAAGTATAAATTTAATACCACCAATATTGTTGGTTTGGTTTTGTTAGTAGTATCACTTTCTTCTTTAATTCATTTATTTGTATCACCGAGCAATGGATCTGAAGTAGCCTTAAGTGGTGCTGGCGGTGGATATTTGGGTTTAGGTGTGGCTTTAGCCTTAGTTAAATTAATAGATTTTTGGGCAACCTTACTAATTTTGGGTATGGCTTTTGTCATATCCCTCTTATTTATTTTTGGACAACCTCTAAGGGAATTATATTATCGATTCAGGCTCAACTTGCCGCCTATCCCTAAAATGCCAAAAGTGGTAGTGAATGATGCTAATGGTAAGTATAATGATTTGCAGGAAGAAGAAGGTATGGAGGATACAGAAGAATTAAGTAGTCCAGTCAAACAAACAATTAAACCTAAAACTTCATCTATCGGGAAAGATAAAGAAACAGAGTTTGTCCCAGTTTTAGCTGATACTAATGACAATTTTACTCCCCCGTCGTTGGATTTGTTGAGCAGTTTTGTAACTAAAGTTGATAGCGGCAACATTAGACAGAATGTTACAGTTATTCAAGAAACGTTGGAGGATTTTGGCATAGAGGTGGAAATGTCAGAAGTTAATGTTGGACCAACTGTTACTCAATATACCCTTAAGCCAGCTGCTGGCATTAAATTGTCTCGGATTAGTAATTTATCTAATGATTTGTCCTTGGCCTTAGCTGCACATCCGATTCGAATAGAAGCCCCCATCCCAGGCCGTTCATTGGTAGGGATTGAAGTACCAAATCGCAAAACTTCAATTGTCCGATTGAGAGAAATCATAGAATCGGACGCCTTTCAATCTGTCCGCTCTAATTTACGGATGCCTTTGGGTAGAGATGTAGCAGGCAACCCAGTAGCATCCGATTTGGCTCGTATGCCCCATTTGCTCATTGCGGGTGCCACCGGTATGGGGAAAAGTGTTTTTCTTAATTCTATTTTAATTGGTTTGTTATATCAGAATTCGCCTAATGATTTGCGTTTGATTTTGGTAGATCCAAAACGGGTTGAATTTACGGCTTATAATGACATTCCTCATTTACTAGCACCAGTGATAGTAGATCCGCATAAAACTATCAATTCCCTAAGATGGTTGGTCAGTGAAATGGAAAGACGTTATAAAATTTTTGCAGATCACAAAGTGCGTTTTATCAGCGCTTTTAATAAGGCCAATCCGGACTCAAAAATGCCTCATATTATTTTGATAATAGATGAAATGGCAGACTTAATGGCAGTTTCGGCTAGAGAGGTAGAAGCTTATGTTTGCCGTCTGGCCCAGATGTCTCGAGCTGTGGGCATACATCTAATTTTAGCTACTCAAAGACCTTCTGTAGATGTTATCACTGGATTGATTAAAGCTAATTTTCCATCTCGTTTAGCCTTTGCAGTAACTTCAGGTATGGATTCGCGTACTATTATCGATACTGTCGGCGCCGAGAAATTGCTGGGCAACGGTGATATGTTGTTTTTGCCTTCTGATGCTAGCAAGCCTAGACGTATCCAAGGATCATTTGTGGGAGATAAAGAAGTTAAGGCAGTAACTAATTTTGTTAAACAGCAAGCCGACCCTACTTATATTGATGAATTAGTAGCGGAAACTAAAAATTCTAAGCAAGCCGAAATCGAATCTAATGGAGACAAACTACTGGAAGAAGCCATAGATTTAGTTGTTAAAACTGGCAAGGCATCAGCTAGTTATTTGCAAAGGAGATTTAAAATTGGTTATGCTCGAGCTGCTAGATTATTAGATTTATTAGAAGCTAAAGGTGTAGTGGGACCTGGCGAAGGCGCAAAACCGCGCAAGATTTTGATTTCTAGAACAGATCTTGAAGATGTTGTTGATCAAGAAGGTATAGAAAAGGAAGATAAAGAATTAGAACAGAAAGAGGTTTAACTATGGCTAATTCTTCTTTTGATATTGTTTCAGAAATTGACCAGCAAGAGTTGGTTAATGCCTTAGATCAAACCAGAAAAGAAGTAGTTACTCGATATGATTTTAAAGATATTGTAGTAGAGATTAAACATGACGATGACAAACTAATTTTGATGACACCAGATGAATTTAAATATAAAGCCGTGATGGAAATTATCCAATCTAAAATTATACGTCGGGGTCTTAGTTTGAAGATATTGGGAGAGCGTAAACAGGAAAAAGCTTCTGGCGGAAACTTAAGAACCACAATCCAGTTGGTTGAAGGTATTGATCAAGACAAAGCCAAAAAAATTTCAAAAATAATTCGGGAAACTATACCAAAAATTAAAACCCAAATTCAGGGAGATGCCATTCGAGTAATATCTAGTAGTAAAGATGAACTTCAGTCAGTTATGCAATTACTCAAAGATAACCCAGTTATTGGTATTCCTCTGCAATTTACTAATTATCGCTGATATAATAATTTGTGTTATCTTTTAAATTATAATTTATGAATCTAGCCAAAACTACAACTAAGCTTAGTACTGATTCTTTAAATGAAACTTTAGATCAACTAGAAAAAAAATATGGTAAAGGAGCCATTATGCGCATGGGAGAATCTCAACGGATAGATGTGGATGCTATTCCAACTGGTTCCATAACTTTGGATATAGCCCTGGGGGTTGGTGGAGTGCCTAAGGGTAGAGTTGTAGAAATCTTTGGTCCCGAATCGTCTGGTAAAACTACGCTAGCTCTTCATATCGTGGCTCAGGCCCAGAAGCGAGGAGAGGTGGCAGCTTTTATAGATGCTGAACATGCTCTTGATCCTGAATATGCTAAGCGAATTGGAGTAGATATTAAAAATTTACTCATTTCCCAACCAGATACTGGCGAACAAGCTTTAGATATTGTAGAAGCGCTGGCTAAATCTAACTCAGTTGGAGTGGTAGTAATTGATTCAGTAGCGGCCTTAGTGCCTCGAGCTGAAATTGAAGGTGAGATGGGAGATGCCCATATGGGCTTGCAGGCTAGATTAATGAGTCAAGCCATGAGAAAGATTACTGCCTATGTCAGTAAATCTAGAACTACTGTAATCTTTATCAATCAATTAAGAATGAAAATAGGTGTTATGTTTGGTAATCCAGAGACTACGACTGGTGGGAATGCCCTTAAATTTTACTCTTCCATTAGAATGGATATTCGTCGCATTGAGGCAATTAAAAGAGATGATGTAAATATTGGGAATAAGGTTCGAGTTAAAGTAGTTAAAAATAAAGTTGCGCCACCTTTTCGTCAAGCCGAATTTGATTTAATGTTTAGTCACGGTATATCAAGAGAGGGTGAATTGGTAGATTTAGGAGTTCATCGAGGCATAATTAGCAGATCTGGGGCTTGGTATGAATATGATGGTGAGAAGATTGGCCAAGGCAAAGAAGCAGCCAAAGAGTTTTTAAAAGCCAATAAAAAAATAGCCAACCAAATAGAAAAGGCCATTAAAGCCATTGGCTAGGTTTATTTCATAGGGTTTTGATGATTTAAATTATTTCTACCAAAGTGCCATTTTCTGCCCAGTCATACAATACTTTAGAAGCGACAATACCCAATCTGATACACCCATGAGATCTTTTTTCGCCTAGATGGGAATAGTCCTCATACAATTTTCCATTGGTATAGAGGCGACCATTTAAAACCTGTCCTTCTTGGCCTTCATATCGGGCAGGGTTGACTTTCCAATATGGCAAGCGGTGTAGACCATATCCCTTAAAACCATATTTTAGGCTAGATAAGGCCATCCAATTGTCCATATATAATTCATAGTCAGATGAGTAGGCGACATCGGCATGATTAAGTATTTTATATAAGCCTTTTGGGGTAGCATAACCAGATGTCCCAGTGGAGACAGGAGTGTTCATAATTACAATATGATTTTCAATGGCTAGTAATTGTTGATTTTCTAAATATATAATAATCTTTTTTTCATTGCCTGTACTTTGATAGCTTAGCTTTTCTCCGACTTGAATTATCCATTCAATTGTTTGTCCATTTATATATTGAGTATTATTTAATATTGGCACAAAACTTTGTTTATATATTCCACTGTCTGCTGCGGCTATAATAGGAATTTGAAAAGTTACTACCCCGCGAGGCTTAATACTAATCACATTTTTGGGATAAGTTGGTTTGACTATTGTTTGATCTATCCATTCAGAAGTGGCGAATGGACTTTGATAATTAATAGTTCCATCAAAAAATGTACTGTTTAAGGACAAATTATCAACGGACCAGTCTAATTGGCCGTTATTTTGAATAGTGATTTCTAAAAAATCTGATTCGTAGTGTCTAAGCCAAGGATTTGAGTTTTGTCTAATGATTTGATAGCTGTATAAGGGAGCATTGAGTTTTCTTTCGTTGTTTAATTCTTCAGCATATACACGGTAGATAAATGCGCCTGCGATCAGACTAAAACCAAGTAAAACAGCTCCTAAAACTTTTAATATTTTCATATTTGTTTTTATTTTGATTAAAGGTATTTTCTTATTATATCAAAAAATCAGCTTCTAGTCAATGTTTTTAAAGATATTCTTCTTGACTGAGCTGATTTATAATAATAATATACAATAAATACTTTGACATAAAGCAAAATTACTATTTCCAAAAAACAGAAAGGAGCACAGCGTGGCAGAAAAACTACACGAAGTTTCACTGCCCTATCGGGTAGATGTAGCACCTTCTGGCAACACAGAAAGGGTTATCAAAGGGATATTGGTTCTTAAAATCGAGGCTAGGAATGCTAGTCTGGCTATAGAACAGGTCATAGCTAATATTGGCATTCAATCCATTGATGGTCACCTTCTCTTGCCGTATCGGTTTATTGATACTGGTAAAAAAACTGGTGAGAATTATTGGTGGGTTTTAACTGATGATTCTTATTGTGTAGTTAGGGCATTTTGTAGGGATGATGTTTGCAAAAAGATTATGGAACAGAATTTAAATCCCAGACAAATTAAAAAAATTGAGAAGCCTAAGTTGTTATCAGCTTCTCACCAACCGAGCCTGTTTCTTGTTAATGAATGTATAACCGAACCCCCACAACACAAACCTCAACGCACTGACAACCCTTCAAACTTATCATCCTGGGCATGTGAAGTGTGCGGAGAGACAAATGCCGAACTTATGAAGGATTGTTGTGAGTGTGGTGCCCCTCGGGACAAGCCATTTGCTGACACTCCTAAATCTAAAGATTTCGTTGTTACAAGCAGTGGTTAGCATCAATCTTTTCAGTGGATAAAAATAGCCATTTTCTTAATAGAAAGTGGCTTTTGTTTTCTAGTAGTTTAAGTATTTTCGGACTAAGTTTGTAATTTTGTTTTAAGTTATGTAAGAAAGTAAAATTGATGAGTTTTGCCAGTTTAAAAAGATTAGGCTAATCAGAAATATAATTACCAGCAATATCAAAACCCAAAATAGCCAGTGGATACTATCGTCTCTTTCTTCTGGCATCAATATAATGAATGGTTTTTTTACAGGGAGTAATAATCTGAGCTTACTTATCCCCCATTTTTTATGATGTTTTTTGGCCATTTAGCAGTTGGTTTACATTTTTAGTATAACTCTATCAGTAATTTTAGGAAAATATTTTATAATTATTTTTAATGATTATTGGTTTCTGGCAAAATAATTATTACAAATTCGCCCTTAAATCGTCGTTTGCCAAACAATTCTATCAGCTCATTTGTATCCCCTTCTATTAATTCTTCAAATTTTTTAGTTATTTCTCTAGCAATTATTATCTGCCGTCTGCCAAGATATTTTTCGATGTCTTGAAGAGTTCTAATGACCCTGTAAGGTGATTCATAGATGACTATGGGTATTTTAAGGATCATTAATTGTTTAAGTAGTGTTTGACGTCCTTTTTTCTTTGGAATAAATCCGGCAAAATAAAATGAATCTGCTTTAATGCCAGCTATACTAAGAGCAGTAGTAACAGCTGACGGTCCTGGTATGGCAATTATATCAATCCCATTTTTGCGGGCTTGTTTAACTAATTTTCCTCCTGGGTCTTGAATCCCTGGCGTACCAGCATCAGTAACTAATGCTAAATTTTGTCCTGATTTGAGCTTGTCAATCAGTAAGTCGATTTTTTTATCACGGCTGTGTTGATGATAAGCAATAGTTGGAGTATTCAGTTTATATCTTTGTAGCAATTTTTTGGTTATTCTAGAATCTTCGCATATCACAAAATCTACTTTATCTAAAATATCCAGCGCGCGCAGGGTGATGTCTGCTAAATTTCCAATTGGTGTAGCTACGACATAGAGAGTACCCATAATTTTATATAAAGTTTGTTATAGTAATAAGAATAATTTAGGTTGTAGCGCTTTTTAAAATCTTTTGCAGGTTTTGATGCAGTTTTGTCCATTCGGCAATAGTTAGTGTCTGAGCTCTTCTACTACTCCTGATGTCGCTTTGAGTTAATACTTTTTTAATAATAGCATTATCAAGATAAAGGTTACTGGATAAAGAATTATGAAGTTGTTTACGCTTTTCATTAAACCCAGCTTTTATAGTCTGGAAAAGTTTTTCATCACTGCTTAAAGTTTCCAACTTCTTTTTATAAGGGATTATTCTTATAATAGCTGAATCAACTTTGGGTTGTGGCCAAAAAGCATTTTTAGACACATTGCTAATGATTTCTGGCTGACCGTAGAATTGGATTATTATACTTAAAAGATTAGCGTTTGGAGGAGTAGATATGATGCGTTCAGCCACTTCTTTTTGTACCATCAAAACCATCATATTAGGGCTAAACTGGCTCTGCAGGAAAAAGCGAATAATAGCAGATGTTAGATAATACGGCAGATTGGCTATTAATTTATATGGTTTATTAAGATAGGTTTTAAAAAATTTTCTATCTAGCATGAGGGCGTTGTCTTGCACAATTTCTATGCCAGTCAAATCGGAGTTAATTGATTTAAAGACCCTGATTATTTCTGGATCTTTTTCGACAGCTATAATTTGTTTTACAAAGCTTGATAGGGCGCGAGTTAGGGTGCCTAATCCTGGTCCTATCTCCAAAACAATGTCATTTGACTTAAGTTTTGCTGCTGTGATGATGTTATCTAATACATCCTGATCAATTAAAAAATGTTGCCCAAGTTTCTTTTGGGCAAAAGCGTGATATTCTTTAAGAATTCTTTTAATAGTATTTTGGTCCGTGAGATCCAATCTTGATTTATATTAAATAATATTTGATTTGGATTTTCCCGGCTCCTAGCGGGGCTAGTTTGGAAAAAGCTATACTATTAAGATCGAGAGATACTCCAGTCCAGGCCTCTGGACCATAGTCGTTAACTACCACATCCACCGTTTTACCAGAATTGACTGCAATAACTCTTAATTGACTGCCTCTAGGGAACTGAGTGCTAGCAGTAGTTAGTTTACTACCCCATCGATACCATGTAGCAGTTCCTCGATATGTTGGTGATTTTGGTTCCCCTTGGGGCAGAGCTTCCTCCTGCCGGACTGGAGTATCTGGGCTGGAAGCTGGGGCAGAGTCTAGTTCTGGCTCACTAGCTTTTTTGATTGCTTCTTTTAAATTAGATGCCACGGTTGTATTAATAGTGGCAGATGAGACTTTTATAAAAATTATATCTCCGCTAGATAATTCTTTATCAAAGGCTGGGAAGACTGAAATTATTTCTTCTTGGTTTGGGTAAATTTCATCAACTAATCCCCCAACAGTTCGTTGAGTAGTAGTCTGAATTGTACTCAAGCCATTAACCACTAGCGATATTGTTTTTTCCTGTGCTTCTGCTCTATCTAAAGCTAAAAACAGATATACTAAGAGTATTAGTAAAACAATAAATACAATACTGATCTTAGGATTAATTAATTTCCCAGGATGTGGTTCAGTTTCGGTTTCAACCCTCAATTCAACCTCCTAAATATTTGCCAACAATAGTTATTATATCAAAAAATGCCGGTAATA
Organism: uncultured Candidatus Saccharibacteria bacterium; assembly: GCA_964424375.1. Classification (GTDB taxonomy): domain Bacteria; phylum Patescibacteriota; class Kazan-3B-28; order Kazan-3B-28; family UBA10110; genus CAYRIH01. The sequence continues at coordinate 32,542 of CAYRIH010000003.1, forward strand.
TAATGGCTTTATATTTTTTGAATAGGCGCCAGATGTTTAGCTAGTTTTTTGGCGCCAAGTTTATTAAAAATTACAGTTATATCATTTTTATCAACATTTATGACAGTGCCACGGCCAAAATGATCATGTTCTACTCTATCCCCTTCTTTTAAATCTATATCATTCCATGTCTGTGATTTATGTTGATAATTTAATTTATAATTGGTTTCTAAATCTTCGATTAGTTCTGGCGGGATATCATCTATGAATCGAGATGGAGAGCTAGGGCTTAATCTCCCGTATAACATACGTTGATGTGTATGTATGAGATAAACTTTTTGCTTAGCCCTAGTAATGCCCACATAACATAATCGTCTCTCTTCTTCCAGTTCTTCCGTATCTTGCAGGCTACGTGAATGAGGAAAGAGGTTTTCTTCCATTCCGGCTATAAAGACGTAGTTAAATTCTAATCCTTTGGCTGAGTGGAGAGTCATTAAGGTTACGGCGTCTTCGGATGAGTTGTAGTTGTCAATATCTTGGATTAAACTGATTTCTTCTAAGAAAACTTGCAAGGCCAGATTGGTTTCCAAATAATCATATTTTTCTATGACACTTTTTAGTTCTTTGACGTTTTCTATACGAGTTTCTCCTTCAATGGTTTTGTCATTTAACCAGACTAAGTAGTTGGTTTTGTTAATTAAAAAATCAAATAATAAACTTAGGTTTTTCTTCCAGCTACGAGCTTGGGTTAAAATTTTGTCTAATTTATCTAGTTCAGTCTTAAGTTTAGGTTTAAGGGGTGCCTGATTAAACACTAAACTTATGGGTTGGTTTTGACTTTCAGCAAACTGCACAATAGTTTCCCAACTTTTTGCGCCAACTCCCTTAGGGGGTAAGTTAATAATTCGTTTGAAGTTTAGATTATCTTGAGGGTTGGCTATTATTTTTAAGTAAGCTATTACATCTTTGATTTCCTTTCTTTCATAGAATCGTACTCCCCCAACTATTCGATATGGTAGATTGTTTTTAACAAAAATCTCTTCCAATGCTCTGGATTGAGCATTGGTTCTATATAGCACTACAAAATCATTAAAACTCAAGTGTAGATTACCTGTTTTTTGTTTGAGGATTTCTTGGACAATAAATCCACCTTCTGATTGTTCATTAAATACTGAACAGACTGCAACTTTTTCTCCAGCTCCTTGTTTGGTCCAGAGTTTTTTTATGCTGCGATTTTTATTGTGCTCAATTACGGCTCCAGCGGCATCTAATATGGTTTGGGTAGAACGATAATTTTCTTCCAATTTTATAATCTTGGCTTTAGGGTAATCTTTTTGAAAGTTTAAGATATTGCGGTAGTTTGCTCCTCGCCATGAATAGATTGATTGCCAATCATCTCCTACCACAAAGATGTTTGTATGTTTAGCAGCTAACATTTTAGTTAGTTGATATTGAGCAGTGTTAGTATCTTGATACTCGTCGACAAGAATATATTTAAAAAGTTTTTGGTAATAGTTTAATATATTTGGTTCTTTTTTAAACAATTTAATAGTTACCATCAGTAAATCATCAAAATCCAGACTGTTATTTTTTTCCAAAATTTTTTGATATAAGGGATAAACTTTAGCTACTAGTTTTTGGAAATAACCAAGTGCGAGCTTCTCATATTTTGATGGTCCAATCAATTCATTTTTAGCTGATGAAATATAATTTAATACAGCAATGGGTGAATATCTCTGTGTATCAATTTCTAATTGCTGCATAGCTTGGCGGATAGCTGTGCGTTGTTCATCGGAATCTAGGATAGTAAAGTTTTTATTTTTACCTAAAGCTTCTATGTCTCGACGCAGGATTTTTACACATAGCGAGTGGAAAGTGCTAATGTTAAACAATCTATCCGATTTTAATCCCAACAAGCGCTTAACTCGATGGCGCATCTCTTCAGCTGCCTTATTAGTAAAAGTAACCGCTAGTATATTTTCGGTTTTAATCTTTTTTTGTCTGATTAAATAGGCAATTCTAGTGGTTAGAGTCTTAGTTTTGCCAGAACCAGCCCCAGCCAAGATTAAAACGGGGCCGTGCATGATGCTGACAGCTTTTTTCTGCATGGGATTAAGATTTTCTCTCAAATCTTTCATTTTTATATTTTGATTTGCATAATTGATATGACAATTAATGTGTCTATATCGATAGTATAGTATAACTTGTCTTTTAAGTATTTATTATTTGATATACTGTGGCTGTAATAAAGTTATAAAATGTCGGGTCATTCTAAATGGTCAACAATTAAACGCAAAAAAGGCGCCAAAGATGCAAAAAAAGGAGCTGTTTTTAGTAAATTGGCCCGTTTAATCGAAATAGCAGCTCGGAGTGGAGCTGATCCAGAGATGAACTTTCGCCTCAAGCTGGCAATTACTAAAGCCAGAGAAGCTAACATGCCTAATAGTAATATCACCAAGGCTATCCAAAAAGGCAGTGGCGCGAATAAAGATGCTAGTGGGATTGTAGAAGCTACCTATGAAGGATTAGCTCTTGGGAATGTGGGAGTAGTAGTTCAGACATTAACTGATAATAAAAACCGAACAGTATCTGAGATACGACATTTATTCTCCAAAAACGGTGGCAGTTTTGGTACTTCGGTAAATTGGCAATTTAGCAATATGGGGGTTTTGCAGGTGGCAAAAATTAGCGATACAGAAGCTCAGGAGTTAGCCATTATTGATTCTGGTGCCATTAATTTTGATGACGAGGGAGATGTTTTAGAAGTGCATACTAATCCAAAAGAGTTGGATTTGGTCAAATTAAAAATTGAGAAGGCAGGGTTTAAGATAAAATCTACTTCGTTAGAATTGGTACCAAAAAATAAAACAATTATTAGTGACAAATCATTAGCCCAAAAAGTTTTGAATTTTTTAGATATTTTAGAAAATCATGATGATGTAGTTAATGTTTATAGCACCTTGGATATTCCTGATGAGATATTATCCCAATTACAATAAATAGTTTTGCAGATGAATAAAGTGATACTTGGAATTGATCCCGGCACAGCCATAACTGGTTTTGGTGTGATTAGAGAAAGTGAGCAAAAGAAAATTGAATATCTTGATTGTGGTTATATTGCTACGAGCTCGCATGATGATACAGCCAAACGGTTATGGATTATTTCTAAATCGATAAATCAGTTAATTAAAAAATATCATCCCCAGTTAGTGGCAGTGGAACATTTGTTTTTTGCTAAAAATAGAGCTACTGCTATGGCTGTAGCTCAGGCTCGAGGAGCAGTTTTAGCCATCCTGGCTAAACACGAACTGCCTTTAGTTGAATATACTCCCTTGCAAATTAAACAGACTTTAACCGGCTATGGTCGAGCTGACAAACAGCAGATGCAAAAAATGGTCAAATCAGTTTTAAGGCTTGACCAAGTTCCCAAGCCAGACGACAGCGCTGATGCCTTAGCTGTGGCTATCTGTGCAGTTTATAATCCTAAACCAATGTTAAAATAAAAGTATGATTGCTTCAATTTCCGGAATTGTTATAAATAAACACTCAGATTCTTTGATTATAGAAACGGGTGGTATTGGCTATTTAGTGTTTACAATTAATGATGTTTTAGCTTCTAGTCAGCTTAACAAACCCATAAAACTAATGACTCATATGGTAATTAGAGAAGACCATCAATCATTATATGGTTTTTCTACCCAAGAGGAGTTACAATTGTTTTCTATGCTGCTTAGTGTTTCTGGGATTGGACCCAAGGCGGCATTGGGGATTTTAAATTCGGGCCAAGCGTCGGAATTAAAGTCGGCGATTGCTCGCGGCGATAGCGCTATTTTTACTGCTATTAGTGGAGTGGGTCAAAAAACTGCTCAGAGACTGATATTAGAACTTAAAAATAAAATCGGGGTAGGGGTTGATACAATTGGCGGAGATTCTAAAGAGATTATTAATGCTTTAGCTGGTTTAGGTTATAATATGTATGAAATTCGACAGGTTTTAGGTAAAATCTCTCATCAGATGTCATTGGAAGAAAAAGTAAAAGAAGCTTTAAAATTATTAGGTTAATTATTATATTTATAAATCAAAGGGGATGTTATGGCAAAAAATAATGGTTCAGATTTCTGGTTATTCAATGATTGGCTTTATTTAGTTCTGATAATTCTAGTTGGAGCGACACTTCTAGCTATCAATCTAGGAGCTTTAGACAAGGTCTGGATTTCATATTGGCCAATGTTGCTAATAATTATTGGAATTAAGGAGATCTTAGAGCGTCGCTAGATGACAAATTTTATCAAGGGGCTTATATCTATGATCAATAATGCCAGTGGTGATAATCCTCGAATGAGGCCCAATTTTTGGATTATAGCTGGTATTACATTTATTATATTGCTAGTCGCAGCAGTTGGTTTTTATTTTGCCTTATTAGCTTCAGCAGGAGTTGGGGAAACTCAGCATTTTACAGTTCAATCTGGTCAAACCATTACATCTATTGCGACTAACTTAAAACAGGATAATTTAATTAAATCTGTTTGGGGCTTTAAATTCTGGCTCAAATTAACTGGCAAAGTAATTGTTCAACCTGGCAGTTATAAAATATCCCCGATCTATAGCACGCCTAAAATTGCCAGCATTATAGCTAGCGGAGACACAGCCAATGTCACTGTAACTATCCCAGAAGGATTCACTTTAACTCAAATTGCCAATCTTCTAGGCCAGAAAGAAGTGATAGTCCAGGAAGATTTCTTAGAAGCAGCTAACAGTTTTCCACCAGATTATGAGTTTTCTAAATATCGACCAGCTGGACAGTCTTTAGAAGGATTTCTTTTTCCAGATACATATCGGTTGATTAAGGGTGATATTACGGCTGTTATTCGGATAATGTTAGATAATTTCGGGGCTAAATATCGAAATGAAATTGAATCTGACTTGGGTGATAAGGATTTATATAAAATTTTAATCATTGCTTCGATGGTAGAGCGCGAAGCTAAGACCCAGAAAGATAGAGAACAGATTGCGGCTGTACTTTATAATCGTCTTGAAGCTGGCATGAGATTAGATGTAGACGCTACGGTTAGATATATCACTGACAACTGGGAAGATCCAATTACCCGGACTGATTTGTCTATTGATTCACCGTATAACACAAGAAGATATGCAGGATTGCCGCCTGGACCAATTTGCAATCCAGGGCTGGCTTCGATTAAAGCAGTGCTTAATCCCCCATCCAGCGATTACTATTATTACCTAACGGATTTTGAAGGGATTACTCATTACACAGAAACTCTTCAAAAACACAACGAAAATAAACTAAAGTATTTGCTTTAGTGCCTAGGTTGTTGCTAATTAGTTTATTAGTGGGGTTAGTGGTTGGTATAGCCATGGGCTCAATGTGGGATTTAGCTGATCCTTGGATTTTGATTTGGTTGCTAACAGGATTAGCGGCGATTGGGCTTATTTTTTATAAGCGAAGCATCTATATTGTTCTAACAGCGTTAGTAGTTGGTTCTATAATTGTAGGTAGTTTTCGATTCAATTATTATGCTAGTGGACCACTTGATGATGATATTAGTATGTATGCAGGAGAGACAATCTCTTTTTCGGGAGTAATAATTGACGATCCTCAAATAGATGGCAATTTAACTGAATTTACTATTTTGGTTAAGTCATTGGATAATTTAACAGATTCCATAACTGGCAAAATTTTGGTTAAAACTCGGCGATATCCTGCTTATCAGTATGGTAATGTCATTTCGGTTACGGGATTAGTTAAACAACCCTATGATTCTCCTACTTTTAAATATTCCAATTATTTATCTAGGTTTGGGGTTTATTCTTTGATGGATTATCCAGAGATTGTGGTTACTAAACCTTTTGATGCTAATTGGTTTTTATCTTTTTTGTATAATTTAAAGAATAGTTTTGTTGCTATCATCAATAAGATATTGCCAGAACCAGCTGCTTCATTTTTGGCGGGTTTGTTGTTTGGGATACGTCAAAATATGCCAGATGAATTATTGGAATCTTTTAAAACTACTGGCTTAACACATATTATTGCTTTGTCTGGTTTCAATATCACAATTATTGCTGGGGCGCTGATGAGTTGGTTTAAGTTTTTACCTCGCAAAATCAGGTTTATTTTTACTATAGTGGCAATAATTTCTTTTGTGTTATTAACCGGAGCCTCTCCTTCTGTAACTAGGGCAGCTATTATGGGCATACTAATACTTTGGTCTGGCTTGGTTGGCAGATTATCGGATGTGACAATTTCTTTGTTGCTGACAGCTGGCTTAATGGCTTGGCATAATCCTAAAATTGTATCTTATGATGTGGGGTTTCAATTATCTTTTTTAGCTACGGTGGGCATAATCTATTTTCATCCCATATTAGTTAATTTTTTACCGAGATGGTTAGGTTGGATTAAAGAATATCTAAGTCCAACTTTATCTGCTTTACTATTTGTTACTCCGGTGATTGTCTATAATTTTTCTCAAATCTCTTTGATAGCTCCCGTGGCTAATGTTTTAGTTTTACCTTTGATTCCGGTGTCCATGGCTTTGGGTTTTGGGGCTGTAGTTTTAGGTGCGATTCATTTAAGTCTGGGCTCAATAGCTGGCTTAGTTGCCTGGGTACCATTGCAATTAATAATCATTATTGCTCAACTATTAGCTCAATTGCCGTTGGCTTCGTGGCCGATTAATGTAAATCAGCCAAGCTGGCTAGTTATATATTATTTAATATTAATTAGTTTAACAGTTTATTTATATGCTAATAAAAAATCGTCTCTATCTTTGGGGTCTTAGTTTATTGTTTGTGGCAAATTATTTTATTTGGCAAGCTGTTGTCTTTGCCTATGACAATAAACTACATATTTATTTTTTAGATGTTGGTCAAGGAGATGCTATTTTGATTAGAACACCTAATCATAAAAATATCTTAGTAGATGGCGGTCCCGATGATTCCGTTATTTATAAATTGTTTGAAGTTTTGCCTATTTGGGACAGACAAATCGATTTAATGGTACTTACTCATCCTCAAGCGGATCATGTCACAGGGCTTTTAGAAGTTTTGGATAGATTTAAAGTAAAAGAAATTTTGGCTACTTTTGCTGAGTATCCAACTAAAACTAATCAAGAATGGCTAACTAAAGTGTCTAACTATGGTTGTGTTTTAAATTGGGCTGACGCCTCGGATGATTATTATTTTGGGGAAGTTTATTGGGATACTTTATGGCCAATAAATTTGGATTCTGCTAGTGATGATGTCAACGAAGATTCAGTTACAGCCAGAGTTAATTATGGAAATTACAGTGTTTTATTGACTGGTGATATAGGTTTTCCTACAGAGAGCGAATTGCTAGATATATACTCAGATATTAATTCAACTGTGCTTAAGGTTGGGCATCATGGCGGTAAATATGCTTCGTCTGAAGAATTTTTGTTTGCAGCAAGGCCAGAGATTGCTGTTATCTCAGTAGGACAAAATAGTTATGGGCATCCCTCTGCTGATACATTAAATCGATTAAATAATGTAGGGGCAGAGGTTTATAGAACTAACAAACAAGGCACAGTAGAGATTGTTTTTGATAAAAACAATTATTTTGTAAAAAATTAAACGGCTCATGCATGAGCCGTTGAAAAATAGCTTGACTGAGAACAGATTTTTTATATATAGTAAGATGTCCTTTAAAATAACAATTTTAGGAGAGGGTCCTATGTCGAAACTGCCATTTGATGAATCTGTTATTCATCTTATTGAGGAAACAGATTCTTTTGAGGGTCTTAGTGCCACCATCCAAGTATTGTCAAAAACAAAAATCCCAAAGAACCACCAGAAAATCATGGATGTCTTGTACGAAGCATTTGATCGTATGTATGAACGCTACTCCAAGGAATTTGAAAAGTTGTTGCGTTCATCGCTCGGTCTTTCACTCGATGATCCGAACATGCTTATGGATGTTCAAAAGGGTTATCAGTTGATTGATCGAGATGGCACAGTATGGCAAGTAACAGAAAAGTATCTAGGTGATAGTAGAAATGATTTTACTGTTGGCTTTACTTTGGCACACTCCTCTAATGAGTCTAAAATGGACTTATATTGCTTATGGAGCGGAGCGCTTGTTATCAACCTGGATACGACAGAAGTAGCCACAAATTTTTATGAGGATCCTGAGAATTCGAGTATTCTCTCTGGCCGAGTAATATTTAACACTGAATAGTCTTCAACCACTTTTTTCTTGGGAGCAGTTTGTGCCCTCCTCTCAAGTGTTGATTTAATTGGGCACCCCCGAACATCGATATGTTCGGGGTTTTTTATTTTGCCATTAACTCAATATAATAAAACTGATGGATAAAAAGAATTTTATAAAAAATCAGGAAGATTTTGTTTGTGAGAACTGTGGACATAAAGTTAAAGGCGATGGTTATACTAATCATTGCCCTAAATGCTTATATAGTAAGCATGTTGATAATGTACCTGGTGATAGAGCTAGTAATTGTCATGGCTTGATGGCGCCAGTAGGAGTTACTTATAAAGATGGACATTATTCAATTACACTCAAATGTCTTAAGTGTAGAGCGATTAAGAATAATAAAACTAATCCAGCTGATAATTTTAATAAAATTATAGAACTAAGCAAACAACATCTTGTTTAATCTAATTTATATCCCCTGGCACGTATTTTGGCTCCCCTTCGTATTGGCTACTGTTTTAAGTTATGTTTTGACTTGGTTGGTTAGATATGTAGCTAATCAGCGGCAATGGTATGCCCAAAGCACATCACATCAAACTCATACCAAGCCAATGGTGCGCTTGGGTGGAGTGGCGATATTTTTGGCCTTTGTTATCCCCTTTTTATTGATACTGGAACTAACCCTGCCTCGGATTGGGTTATTGTTAGCCATTACAATCATTTTCTTAATGGGTTTGTGGGACGATATTTTTAATTTAAAGCCTTGGTTAAAAATTATCTTTCAGCTTTTAGCTGTGGCTGTAGCTATATCATTTGGTGTTCATATTGGTCAGATTGCTAATCCTTTTGGCGGGGTAATTGTTTTTAATCAGTTTTGGGATATTTTATTAACTGCTGCTTGGCTCTTGATAGTTACTAATGCCATGAATTTATTAGATGGGTTAGATGGATTAGCAGCTGGGGTGACTGGCATTTTTTCAGTTGTTTTATTTTGGCTAAGTTTATTTATTATAGTTAATCAGCCAGAAACTGCCTTAATAGCAGTTATCTTGTTAGGCGTAGTTCTGGGATTCTTGAGATGGAATTGGCATCCAGCCAAGATATTTATGGGTGATTCTGGCAGCAATATGCTGGGTTTTTTAATTGCTACTTTGGCTATTATTAGTGGGGCTAAGTTGGCGACTGCTGCATTGGTATTGGCTTTCCCTATTTTGGATGCGGTCTGGGCTTTTATTAGACGGGTTAGACAAGGCAAACATCCATTTTTAGCAGACCAAAAACATCTTCATCATCGATTAATGAGCGTGGGGATATCACATCGCAATGTAGTTTTAATGATTTTAGCAATGGTGGCACTATTGGGAACGGTTTCACTTTTGGCTGGCACTCAGATAAAATTAATTTTAATGGCGGCAGTTATTTTGTTTATGATTTTGTTGATTAGGAGCATAATTCTAATCCAAAGAAGAAAACAGGGTTGACAAAAAGTGTTATATAAGGTATGATGATTTAATAGCCTAAAACAAAAATAAAATAAAAAACAAAAATGAATGATCAACAGTTTGAAAAGCTTGTTCAGAATTTGCAGGATGTAATGCGTTGCCCGAATTGTTCCTCGACGTACTCTTTGGAAGATATTCATTATCTGGGACAGATGGACACAATGACTTTTTTGCATCTCAGGTGTCACAAGTGTAACACCCCAGTTTTTGCTAGCATTGCCGCTGCTACTTCAGATGGTGCATTAATGCATCCAGAGATAATCGAAGAGCAGATTATTAAAAAGCGAAAGCTAGGCTCAGTTTCTGCTGATAAGTTTTTAAGCCGAATCACTCATGATGATGTTTTAAATGTCCATGAAGCTTTATTTAAAGCCAATGGTAATATCTCTAAATTTTTAACTCCTAGATAAATAGACTGATATCTTAAATTGGTTTAAAAACCTTGCTCAAGCAAGGTTTTTTGAGTATATTAACGAGGTTAAACTACATGAACTAATGATAGCTCAATCAAATAATAATTCGGAAGTGATTCTTACTAAAAGGGATATCACAACTCCAGCTAAGGCTTTACGTAAAGAGGGATTGTTGCCTGCTGTTTTGTATGGTAAAGAAATAGATTCTGTTCCTTTGTTAATTTCTTTTGACGTGTTTGAGAAATTATATAAAGAGGCTGGTGAAACAACCATCATTAATTTAACAATCGAAGGTGACAGCCAAGAACATGCTGTATTAATTAAAGATACTCAATTGAGTCCGATTACTGGTAAATGTCTACATGTTGATTTTTATCAAATTAAGAGAGGTGAAAAACTGCATGTTACTATACCACTGAATTTTGTAGGCGAACCTCCAGCAGTTAAAGATTTTGGCGGGATTTTACTCACCAACAAAAATGAAATAGAGGTAGAATGTTTACCCAAAGATTTACCTAAAGAAATTATAGTTGATTTATTTGGACTCAAAGAAATTGATGATTCAATTACCATAAAAGATCTTAAAATTCCGACCGGAGTAGAAGTATTGGGTGAACCCGAGGAGTCAATAGTAATAGTTGCACCTCCGGCAGTCGAGGAAGAAGAGGAAACTGTTTCGGAAGAAGATGCAGTAGCAGGAGTGGAAGCTGTTGCAGAAAAAGAATCTGACGAAGAAGACACGGAGACAGATTCAGATTCTGACAAAAAAGAAACCCAAGAAACCCCTAAATCGGAAGGGCAGTAAAGACAAATAAATTTGATTAGGATGCAATTAAACATTTTTGTTATTGTTTTTGTTTCAATAGACATCTATAATTTTAATTGTTGTTTATAAAATAGAAAATTATATAAATTAATTTTATGGGGGGGTAGGATATGGCTGTTAAAAAGCGTCGCAAGACTGCAGCCAAGAAGAAGGTCGTACGTCGCAAAACCACGACTAAGCGTAAAGTTGCTAAAAAGAAGAAGGTTGTGCGTCGTAAGAAAACTACAGCTCGTCGTAAGGTTGCTAAAAAGAAAACGACGAAACGCCGTAGAAGATAGTAGAACGTTTGTATTAAAACAAAAAACACTGTAGATATTAGTGTTTTTTGTTTACTAAGGTTGTTTTGTACTTAATAAAGGAAAACTTTCCTTTCAAATTTAGTTGCTTTAATCCAGTTATTGGGATTCTCGGGATTTAATTTTTTCCAACAGTGTCGCTGTAATAAAAGATTTAATTTTTGGTCGGTTAAAGTTTGGGCTTCTTGTTTGAGATTTCTTTTTTCTCTGGGCGCCACCGTGTCAATAATATCAAAATTATTATTTTGGCTTTCAGTTTTTAATCTTTTTTTATAATAATTATCCAATAGGTCTATTAATTGTATAAGTGATTCATTACTACCATGAGTATTGTGATTAATCTGAGCTTCTAAAAAATTGCTATAAGTTTCTAATAGTTTAATCTCGTTTTGATAGGGTTTAAGTATTTTTATTAATTCATCAAAATCCTCAGATAAATAATTACCACCCTCTTTGTTCAAATGTTCTTCCAGAAGTACCCTAATTTCTTGATTGAGAATTTGTCGACCCCTATTATTGGTTATGTTGTTCATTTGTTTTTGTCTTATTAATCCTATTTTTGCATTATATCATAAAAATCTGCTCCTGTAAAGGATTTTTTACCATATAGAGTTACTAACTGTCTTTATTAGATGCCAGAAGAAATATACTATAGTAGAAGGTAGGTAGTATGGAATATAAAGAAATTCGAGAAAAATTTATTCAGTTTTTTGAGAAGCAGGATCATGTTCTGGTCCCCTCTTCTTCACTTATCCCTGAGCATGATGCTTCAGTATTGTTAACTACTGCTGGTATGCAGCAATTCAAGTCTTATTTTGCCGGGCAAGCTAATCCTTACAATGATAAAGCTATTAGCATACAAAAATGTTTTAGAATGTCAGACATTGATGAAGTGGGTGATGAAACTCATTTGACTTTCTTTGAGATGTTTGGCAATTTTGGCTTTAATGGCCAGGTTAGCAAAAAGCAGGCTATTGACTGGGCTTGGGATTTTCTTACGGCTCCTAATTGGATGAACATTGATAAGTCTCGTATTACTGCTTCTTATTACAATGGTAATCGCCTTGGCACAGAGATCGACGAGGAAGGTACAGAGAG
>CAYRIH010000003.1:44850-46044 GCA_964424375.1 uncultured Candidatus Saccharibacteria bacterium
GGCTAGATGGGTTGAAAAAGATTTCATCTCAGCCTGATACAGAAAACTTTTGGGGTCCAGTTGGTGATGAAGGACCTTGTGGACCAACGGTGGAATTTCATGTCGATGGTATCGAAGTTTGGAATGTAGTATTTAATCAGTTTTATCATTTTAAGGACAAAAGTTTACATCTAGCCTCTGGTGGCCTTGGTATTGATACTGGGATGGGATTGGAAAGACTACTAATTGCAGTTACCCCAGAAGCTACTAATGTATATGAAACTGATGTATTTACTCCGATTATAGAAACGATTAAAAACCATACTCCAGGCGAGGAATCTGGGGTTACAGAATCGATTAGGATTATAGCGGACCATCTTCGTGGGAGTGTATTTTTAATATCTGACCATGTTCAGCCTAGCAACAAAGAACAAGGCTATATTTTACGCAGACTGCTCAGGCGGGCTATTCTACATTTAGACAAACTAGAAGCCATGTCTGGTTTTAATGAAATTATAGAATCTATTATTGCCAAATATGCTGACTTTTATCCAGAACTTTTAAATAGCAAAGAAACAATTATCCAGATGGCCAATTTAGAAAAAAATAAATTCCTCAAAACTATTTCTCAAGGCCGTAAAGAGTTAGAAAAAATTATCCAATCAGGTCAGCAGACGATTGATGGTGTCCAAGCTTTTGATTTATTTGCCACCTATGGTTTACCACTGGATTTTGTTAAAGAGGAAGCAATTCAGCATGGTTTGCAAGTTGATGAAGCAGGTTTTGAGACAGCTTTTAAAAAACATCAAAAAATCTCTCGAGCTGGGGTTGAAAGCAAATTCGGTGGTCATGGATTAGCTTCTGGAGCTAAGGTGAACAAAAAGGACCAAGCAAAAATTACTCGTTTGCATACTGCTACTCATTTACTTCATGCCGCACTAGTAAAATTTTTAGGCAACGAAGTTAAACAGGCTGGGTCGGATTTAAATACTGAACGAGCTCGGTTTGATTTTACTTTTCCTCGGGCATTGACATCTGAAGAAAAAAAGAAGATTGAAGATTGGGTTAATCTGCAGATTAAAAAAGCTTTGCCAGTTAAGAAAGAAACTAAACCATTAGAAGAAGCCAAAACTTCTGGGGCCTTAGCTTTCTTTAAACAAAAGTATCCTGATGTAGTTGATGTTTATACTATTTATAATCCAGATACTAATGAAG
>CAYRIH010000003.1:46054-66190 GCA_964424375.1 uncultured Candidatus Saccharibacteria bacterium
TAAGTGATTTCTAAAGAGCTGATGAGACGACCGCATTTTAAAAATACATCCGAGCTTGGAGAATTTAAAATTACTAAAGAACAAAGCAGTTCAGCAGGAGTGCGTCGTATTAGAGCGGTTGTCGATTAATTTTTGAATCATGGCACTATTTAAAAAAAAAGGAGGGCGTAAAGCTCAAAGCGAACATTACATTGCTTTGGATGTTGGCACAGAGTTTATTAAATGTTTAGTTTTCCGAAAAGAACATAACCGCTGTTTTGTTTTAGGTAAAGGTAAAGTTAAACATACAATTGGCAGTATGCGTGGCGGAATGATTATTAATATCCCCCAAGTTATTCCTGATCTTAAAAAAGCTATTGATATGGCAACTAATATGGCTAGGGTGTCTCCTAAAAGCTTAATCGTAAGTTTGCCGGGAGATTTGGTGAAGAGTTTAGTTACTACAGTGCACTATCATAGATCACATCCCGAATCACATCTTGATGCATCAGAATTGAAAAACATCATTTATAAAGTTCAGTGGAAAGCTTATGAACAGATGCGCAGTTTAATTTCTAAACAGCAGGAAGACTCAAATTTAGATGTTAAATTAATTAACACTAGTGTTATAGATGTGAGAATAGATGGTTATAAAATAGATAATCCATTAGGTTTTCAAGGAGGCAAAGTTACTCTTAGTATTTTTAATGCCTTTGCTCCACTGGTGCATTTAGGTGCCCTACAAGCTGTGGCGGATGAATTAGATATCGATCTTATCAGTGTAGCGGCTGGTCCTTATGCTTTTAGTATGAGCCTAGCTCCCAAGCACTCTGAATTTAGTGCCATTTTTATAGATATTGGTGCTCATACTACAGACATAGTAGTTGTTAGTGAGGGTGGCATTGTGGGTATTCAGAATTTTGCTTTAGGTGGTAATGCTTTTAATAAGTCTTTGTCACAGATATTAAAAGTGTCATCAGACAAAATTGAAAAAACCAAAGTTGATTATGCCAAAGGCAGTCTGGGCAAAAAGTCTCAAGCTCAACTTAAAGAAGTTTTTAAAACTACTGCACTCATCTGGGTTAGTGGAGTAGCGGCAGCTTTGGGTGAATTTACTCACTTAGATGTTTTGCCTAACAGGATTTTTATTAGCGGAGGCGGTGCTAATTTACCGGAAATTAAAAATGTTTTAATGGCTAAAAGCTGGACTCATAATCTGCCATTTGCCAAAAAACCCTATCCTTCAATAATAGAGTTGGATGCAATAGACAAGATAGTCATTGAAGGTGATTTACAAATTAGTTTATCTGATACTGTAGTTTTAGGATTGGCACATCTTACATTAGAAACTGATTTAAGCGAAGATATAGTTAGTACAATGTTGAGAAGAATCATTTTAAGTATGCAGGCATAGGGATTGTTATATGAAAAGAAAGGCAATTTATTTAGATGCTAATGCTGATTTGGTTAGTGCATTAGACAAATTAAGTCGCGTGACAGCCGATGAGGTAGTTTTAGTTGTGCCTAAAGGTTCTGTTTTATTTCATAGTATAGTTAATCTAAAAATTCTTAAATCGAACGCTGGGCAGGCAGGTAAATCTTTAGCGTTAGTAACTATGGATTCTGCTGGTCGGGCCATGGCTCATCAAATTGATTTGCCAGTATATAAGACATTAGCCTCTGAAGATGCACTACCAGAAACTTCTATTAAAAGTCAGGCTGATGATAATTTACAAACAGATGATGTGCCAACTGAATTGTCTAAGCCACAAATTAAAATTAAACATCAGCGCAAACTGCCCCAATCCCAAATTATTAAAGAAATAGAATCATCATCTACCGTTCCTTTATCATCGATACTTTCTAAGTCGTCTAAAACTTCTCTACCAATGCTGTCCAATTCTCTTATGAGTAGAAACGGACTAATGATTGTATTTATTGTGCTGGCAATTTTGATTTTAGGTGGAGTAACCTATTTTATTTTGCCGAGAGCTACTGTTAATCTTGATATTAACTCGGAGCCATTTATACATGAATTTAAATTAATACTAGCTGATCAGAATGATCTTACCGCCGCTGGCCAAAACGTATTCAAAGGTAGATTTATAGAAGTTACTAAAGAATTGATTCAAACATTTCCAGCTACGGGTGCAGAAAATAAAGGTAATGAGGCTAGTGGATTTATTACTATATATAATTACACTAAAACCCTGAAAGGTCTGATTCCTGAAACTCGTTTTGTTTCACCTGATGGATTAGTTTTTCGCATCAAAGAAGATGTGTTGATTGCTCCAGCTGTGGTGGGTCAGGGTGGGTCTTTGATAGCGGGGCGCACCAAAGCTAAAGTGGTAGCTGATACTGGAGGGACTGACGGCAATCTATCATCGGGCAACAAGTTTGAAGTTCCGGGGTTAGGGACAACTGGTGTTAATTTAGTTTATGGCATCAATAGCGAACCGTTTATTGGGGGTACAGATGACGAGATTAAAATTGTATCCCAAGAAGATATAGAGTCAGCCAGAGAATCTATTAGCAAGAATGTTTTCCTTGATACAGAAATGCAAATCCAAGAACTGGTAGGCAAAAATGAAGAGTTGATAATTCCTTTGGTCCAAAATGACATTATTGACAGTATTCCATCAGTGGCAGCTGGGGCCAGAAGAGAAGCATTTGATCTTAAAGTTCAAGTTAGGAGCTGGACATTATTGCCAGAGCAAGACAGATTAGAATCTATTATCCAGAATACTGTCGATATTATTATTTCTTCCAACCAAGCTTTAACTCCTCAAACATTACAAAGCGCTAGAGTAGTTATAGATAATGCTGATTTTTTGATGCATACCATAGATTTCATCGTTGAATTAGATGGCTTGATTGCTCCTAAAATAGATGCATCAGAAATAGCTGGGAGTATTTCTAATAGGTCCCCCAAAAACGCTGAACAATTATTAGATAGTGTGCCTGATGTTATATCTCACAAAATAGTTTTGTGGCCATTCTGGGTTAAACGGTTGCCTATTTTAGAAAATAATATTAGAATTATTTTTTCATATATTAGTCCACAATTAACGGGATGAAAGTTTTAGGGATAGATTTAGGCAGAAAGCGCATTGGCTTAGCTTTAGGTGATACTGATAGTAAATTAGCAGTTGGTTTACCGACTATTATTAATAATAAAAAAGTTTTTAGGCAAATTAGTCAGATTATTAATAATCATGATATTCGGAAATTGATTGTTGGTCTTCCTAAAACTTTAAATGGTAAAATTGGACAGCAAGCCAGTTATACTCGAAAATGGGCCAAAGATTTATCAGATCATTTAGGGGTGAAAGTGGAGTATGAAGATGAGAGACTGAGCAGTAAAATGGCTCGTGATAGTCTCATTGCAGTTGGACAGAAACTTTCTAAAGAAGGTATTGATCAAGCTGCAGCTGTGTTGATTCTGCAACACTACTTAGATAAATTGACTTGATTTTAGTTAACTACCCATTGACAGCTCAATGTGAGCATTTTACAATGTGGACGAAGATTATTTAAGGGAGGTAATAATGAATAAATCAGAGATAATTGAGTTAATTGCCAGGAAGGCAAATGTATCCAAAAAGACTGCTACGCAGACTATGGATATTTTTATCAATGCTGTCAAAAGCAATTTGTCGTCCGACAAGAATGTAACTATTACTGGCTTCGGTACTTTTACTGTAAGCAAGCGGGCGGCTCGCAATGGGGTTAATCCTCAAACTGGTCAGCCAATTCGAATTCCTGCATCGTCTGTGCCTCGTTTCAAAGCCGGTAAATCTTTACGTGCCTTAATTAAGTAAAATTGTATTTAAGTAGAATAAGACTTCTTCCCTCTTGTCTTAGGGGTAGAAGTTTTGTTTATATAGTAGAGTAGCTTGCGGGTATCGTATAATGGCTATTATTCCAGCCTTCCAAGCTGGTGATACGGGTTCGAATCCCGTTACCCGCTCCAGTAAAATGATTATTGATACACAAATTATACATAACAAGTTAATTGCTTTACTTGATAGTAATAAAGTTGAATATAAACTTTTTACTCATAAGGCAGCGTTAACTTATAAAGATTTAGTTAATGTGCAGAAAGAAACTGGTTTCTTTGGGACAGAAGCAAAATGCATGGTATTAAAAGCAGACAGTAAATTTGTCGTTTATATTACATTACAAGGAAAACGGGTTAATTTTGATTCAGTTAAAGAAACATTAAATGTAATCGAGCTTGATCTAGCAACTCCAGATGAACTTGATAAGTATTTTGGTGCTCAACCTGGGTGTGCCTATCCTTTTGCTTTTGATGCCAAGTATGATATTTATGTAGATCCAGTAATTTATAGACAAGATTGGTTACTATTTAGCCCAGTTTTGCCTACAAAGACAATCCAAGCTAAGGGGCAAGATTTAAAAAGAGTATTCGATTCTCTTAAGAATAAAGTCTGCGAAGCCACAACTTTTAACCAATAAGTCATATTACACAATATGATATATTTTTTATTACACTAATTAATGCTTTACTGAAGCTAATTTTTCAAATATAATAAATTATCACTTTGACAAAAAGAAAGGGAGGCCCCGGGCACAATGATTGTTTATGACGAGAAACAGTTGCTAGAAATTCTTGAGATGTATGTCCCTTCTGCTATATATTTAACTCATGTCGAACTCTACTCGTCTAAAGCAGACGATAGTTCGCCGGATATAATTGCACATTTGCACATTCCGCCCAAGCCGGTATATCTGGTCGAAAATGTAGATATACGCCACGTTAATAACACGGATGCCGCATTTATAATAAACCAGACAGTTTTTTGTCTTTATAGATGGGCATTAATTAATGGTATGTTGGGAATGCCCCAAATGTCTGTTGAGATGTTGAGAAGCTTGTATGATAAGATGTTCATCAAACGCGAACTTCGCCTCTATGAGAAATTTACCCCCAGATTTACAGTTGAGTATGAAAATGGAGAGCCGGTTCGCAAACCCCGAACTGATTTAGTGGTGAGATTATGGCATGTAAAATCCCGCCAAGTTGGAACTGCCATGATGGTCTGGAATAGATTAGAAATACTTGATTTTCTAATAGCTGAAACTGTCGGCGGAGTGGACTTGAAAAATTAGTTATATTCTCAATCACGCACCTATAAGCCCCTATTATGGGGCTTTTTGTATTAATTAGTTATTTATTCGACTTGTGGAATAAGCTGTTAACGAATAACTAAAACTGCTATCACGTGTCCATGTCTGAGTTATGCTTTGCATAACGAGTTTGGACTAATAAGTGGTAAAGCAGTTTTAGTATATGAGTCAGCTTATGTAACCAGGAGTATGGTTTGGGCCACCGTTTGCCTAAACAAATGGTGGCGAAAAGATTCCTTATCTGGAGCTGACTTTATATTCTTGACAGTTTTCATTATTTGTGATATAATTAAACAATAACCAAAAAAATTAATTTAATAAATTGGCTAAAATAAAAATAAAAACAGATATGTTTAGTAAACTAAAAAAGGTATTGCTTCATTCCGGATATCAAGTTATCTTGACTAGGAATATTAGCAAACATGAACCTAAAGCTATAGCCTGCGGCGTCAAAGGCTATATTTTACCTGATAACTTAAAGATCTTTATTAATAAGAGTTTTGGGGTTAATGATAGAGTAATTACTCTTATTCATGAACTTTTACATGAGATTCATCCTAGTAAGTCGGAGTATCAAATAGATAAGTTATCTAATAAGATATTTAATGATCTAAATGTATCACAGCTTGGATTTTTACAGTTTTTTGTTATGACCCCTATAGAAATACACTCCATGCTTAAATCTAATCAATTAGCTTATTAGAAATTAAAATTTAATTATTTATCTGACTCTGCCGCTTAAGCAGAGTTTTTTTTATCTCTTTGAGGTATATTAAAAAGTGTAATGTTAACATATTATGTCCTCGTAGCTCAGTGGATAGAGCAACAGTTTTCTAAACTGTAGGTCGTAGGTTCGAATCCTACCGGGGACGCCATGGTGGGCGTAGCTCAATGGTAGAGCACCTGGTTGTGGTCCAGGCGGTTGTGGGTTCGAATCCCATCGCTCACCCCACCAGAATAGAAATAGGTTTTATTATAGTTGATAAATAATGTGTTTATGACAAGCCGAGTATTATTAATTAGAAAAGAAGATAAAGATATTTTTGATTTAATTAAAAAAGGAATTAAAAATATTGAGACAAGGGCAGCTATTGATAAATATAAAAAAATCGAAGCTGGTGATAATATTATATTTTCTTGTGCTGGACAAAAACTAATTAAAAAAGTTAAATCAGTCGAATTATTTAAAACAATAGATAATCTAGTTGAAAAGTATCCTTTAGATAAAATATTTCCTAAAGTAAAATCCTTGAAAGAAGCTAAACAAATATGGATGAGTTTCCCTAAATATCCAGAGAAACTTAAAAAATATGGTTTAATTGCTTGGGAATTAGAATAAACCTAAATATAAACAATCTATGTTAATAAAATGTCTCCGTAGTTTAATGGATAGAACGTAAGCCTCCGGAGCTTAAAATGTAGGTTCGATTCCTATCGGGGACACCAAGGGTTCATAGCTCAATGGTAGAGCAGCTGCCTCTTAAGCAGTTGGTTGCAGGTTCGAGTCCTGCTGGACCCACCAGAGAACTTTACAATGGTAATATAAGGTATATATGGCCCGTTCGTCTATCGGTTAGGACGCCAGCTTTTCAAGCTGGAAAGAGGAGTTCGATTCTCCTACGGGCTACCAGTCTTCGCTTCCTTAATAAGGAAGCTACGCCTGGTTTTGCCACTATAAATAAAAAGCGAAGACTGAGCCCTCCGTAGCTCGCAGAGCGAAGGATGGGCCATTATTCAAAATTACAAACAACTCACAGGGCTTCGGATTGTAATTTTGGTGTAAACAATAAAAACTATCTGATTCCAGATCAGGTTATCTTAGATATGGTAATATTAAAGTGTTATTATTTAAATATAATCTTATGAATAATATAGAAAAAGCAGGAGTAATACTTGCAGGGATTTTAATAGTAGTAGGTATTGCTTACTATGCATTACCAAACATTAGTGGAAGCTCAGCTTTTGGGCTTAGACCAGGTAGTTCACCACTTCTTGGGTCATCTGATTCTCTTGCTTGTAATATATATGTAGCAGATTCATCTATGGCAGATGATCTTAATGATGGTTTAACCTTGCAGACTCCAGTTAGAACCATAAGAAGGTCTTTTGATATAGCTAATACATGCAAAACAGCTAATATTAAATTTTTGGAGGAGAGTTACAACGTGTTATCTAGTGATATATTGATTAATAATCCTCCCGTTAATGAAATTGAGATTGGAGGCCTTGTGGAATCCATCAATATAGAGCCTTATCAGAGCAATAATTACACAATTTATACAAGTTTATCTGACAAAACTAATATGATCAGTCTTACGGACGTTGATGGCTCAAACCAGTATATTGACATTAATATACACGAATTTATATTTGATGATATTGGTTTTAGGAATAAATTTAAAAGTAATGTCAATATAGCTTATAGTAACAATGTTTTTAACGTCAGATATCCTGTGATAGGAGGTGTAGTAATTGAGTTCACAAATCATCCTATTCAAAATACGAATTTAACTGCTAAAATAAATGACAATATTTTTAATATGGAATATAAAAATAGAGCAGCTATTTTAATGTCTGTTATCTCCGGTTTTGAGCATCAGAATAATCATGTCGAAATTTCCAACAATGAATTTGTTTTTAATCAGTCTATATATGAAGCAGATGCGAACAATTCAGAAACCAATGGCATATTAATAGGACATCTCGCCATAGGCTCTGATGTTAACATTATGAATAATACATTTGTTTTGGAAGATGGATATAGCCCTTATAGTAAATCGAGATCATTAATAGGTATTAGTATGTTAGGGGGTAATCAGTCTGCAATTGATATCAGTGGGAATGTATTCTCTCTAGCGGCTGCTATAAGAGTTGGTATTCACTATTTTCCCTTAAATGCTGATGAATCCTATTCCCAAAATATAACAATAATTAATAACTACGAAGCATATTAATCTTGTCCAGTCAACGAAGCCAAGTCTGAGTGAATTTCCTTCAATCATTTTAGTGAATGAATTAATTAATTTTAATTTACGTTTTAGGTAAACTAATAAATTGAATTAATACATCATAAAAAATGTGGTCTGGATGTTGACATATATTTAGGCTGTGATAAGTTCTTTATTGTATCCCTAAAAACACATAGGGTTTACTAATTTGTTTTATTAATAAGTTTAGGAGATTTGTATGAACGAAGAAATAAACACGCAAGGTCAAACTACAGGTAGTGATGACAATGATAAAACCACTACTCCAGATACAGGAGACGCTTCTACTACAGAAGAAACTCCTGTAACTCCTCAGTCCGATGATGATTCAACAGACACAGACTCTGATAAGGATTCTACTACTCCAGATACAGGAGACGCTTCTACTACAGAAGAAACTCCTGTTACAGAAGAAACTCCTGTAACTCCTCAGTCTGATGGTAGTTCAACAGACACAGACTCTGATAAGGATGACAAGGATGAGTCTGACGACGATAAAGACGAAATGTAATTTTCTTGAACTCATAAAAAACGGCTCTTTATATCTGCTAGTTAGTGGATGATAAATGAGCCGTTTTTTGGTACTTGTTTTATATTGTTATATTATAAAAAGGCAAATTAATTAATTCATTAGGATATATGTACGATGTAATTATCGTAGGAGGTGGGGCGGCTGGATTGAGTGCGGCTATATATACAACTCGCCGAGCTCTTAATACTCTAGTTTTAGCTAAAGAAATAGGTGGCCAGACAGCCACTGCATTAAATGTAGAAAACTATCCTGGTGTCCCCCATGTTAATGGACAGTCTTTAATAGAAAACTTTAAGACCCAAGCCCAAGAATTTGGGGCTAAATTAGAGTGCGATTCAGTTATAAGAATTGATAAGAATGATAATGGTTTCGTAGTGGTGTGCCAAAGCGAACAAGCATATAAAACTCGCTCTATTATATTAGCCTTTGGGAAAACCCCTAGAACTTTAGAGGTCACTGGCGAAAAGGAGTTTATTGGCAAAGGGGTAGTCTATTGTGCTACTTGTGACGCACCATTATTTGTTAATAAAGATGTGGCAGTAATTGGTGGTGGTAATGCGGCTGCAGATACCGCTCTATTATTGGCCAACATTGCTAATAAAGTATATTTAGTTCATCGTCGGGACAAATTTAGAGCAGAAGATATTTTACAGAAGCGCATCCAAAAAGAATCTAAAATAGAACTGGTTTTAAATTCGGTAATTGAAAAGATTCATGGCACTGATTTTGTAGAAAGTATTATGATTAAGAATATAAATACTCAAGAAACTAGTGAACTTAATGTGCAGGGCGTATTTATTGAAATCGGTTATCAAGTAAAAACAGATTTTATTAAGCAGTTAGTAAAACTGAATAGTGTCGGTGAAATTATAATTGACCAGTTTGGGCAAACTTCTGTGCCAGGAGTTTTTGCGGCTGGTGATGTAACTACAATTCCATTTAAACAAACTGTCATTTCAGCTGGGCAGGGGGCTATTGCTGCTCTATCGGCATATAGTTATCTTAATGACATGTCGCCTACTGAATTAGCTGGTGAGTATAATATAAAATTGAAATGAGTGATTCAGTTTATCAGTTTGCTGTACAGAAAGCCGCTTCAATTTTAGAATTGTCACTGTTGCAATTAAAAAACTTGCTCGATTTTGAAAATGTGATAGAAACTAATATATCTTTTAAACATGACTCAGGTCAGATTGTTGAATATCCTTTCATAAGAGTCCAGCACAATTCAGCCAGAGGTCCTTATAAAGGTGGTGTTAGATTTCATTCAGATATTGATTTGACAGAAGTTAAAACTCTAGCTTCTTTAATGACTTGGAAGTGTGCTGTAGTAGATATTCCTTTTGGTGGTGGCAAAGGTGGTATAAAAGTTAATGTTAAGGATTTGTCTCATACTGAACTAGAAAGATTATCAAGAGAATATATAAAAATGTTATTTGATTATATGGGGCCGTATAAAGATATTTTAGCGCCTGATATTAATACTAATCCGCAAACCATGGCTTGGATGATGGATGAATACAGTCGAATCCAAGGCTATAATGTTCCAGGTTGTGTGACTGGAAAACCAATCAAGTTATTTGGGTCACAGGTTCGAGATATCGCCACTTCTTTGGGTGGTAAATATGTTCTGGATTATTTTATAAACAGCTACCAACTGTCTTCTAGACCGCTTAGGGTTGCCATCCAGGGCTTTGGCAATGCCGGCATGGGTTTGACTAACCTTTTATGTCAAGATGATAATTTTAATATCGTAGCTGTGAGTGATTCACAAGGTGGGGTATATAACTCGGCCGGGTTAGATCATTCAGAAATTATTAAACATAAGCAGACACACAAGACTTTAGTTGGTTTGACGAAGGTTAGTTATATTACTAATATCCAGCTTTTAGAATTGGATATTGATGTTTTAGTATTAGCGGCCATAGATAATCAGATTACCGAAAAGAATGCTCCAAACATAAAAGCTAAATTAATATTAGAGCTGGCCAATAATCCTATCAATCAACCGGCCACTATTATTTTAGAAAAGATGAATGTAGTGGTAATCCCAGACATTTTAGCCAATGCGGGGGGCGTAACTGTTAGTTATTTTGAGTGGGTTCAGAATAATTCTGCCCAGTATTGGTCTAGGCAGAAAATAATAGACAAATTAAAACAAATCATGACAGCAGCTTGTCAGAATATATCTTATGAGGCATCTAAACGGCAGGTCGATTTGCGTTTGGCGGCTTATGTCATAGCATTAAGTAGAGTTGTTCAGAGTATAAAATTAAAAAATAATTTACAATTAACACATAAATCATATGGTGCAAATTAAAAAATATGTAGTTTATTCTACTCCAGCTTGTGTATATTGTGGGGTACTTAAGGAATGGCTGACCAAAAACAGTATTAATTACGAAGAAATTGATGTAGCTTCTAATCCAGCTAGAGGGCAGGAGATGATTCAAAAAACTGGACAAATGGGTGTGCCGGTTAGTATTATTACGCTTATGGATAATTCAGAGGAAGTGGTTTTAGGTTTTAATCAGAACCGTCTTAAAGAACTTTTAGGTATTAATTCTTAATCTCTTTTCAGCTTCAAGTATAGTTTTATAAGAAAATCCTCGGCGAATCAAATAGGCTTTTATTTTCTCGGGGATTTTTTGTTGTTCGAGTTGTCCAAGCCTTTTTTTAACTAAAGCCACAGCTGTTTTTATTTCATCATTATCGGATAAGATTGATTGAATAGCTTGCATAATCATATCTTGTGGTATGCCTTTTTGTCTTAATTCTGATACTAAGTGTCGTTGGCTTCTAAGGCGGGTTGTAGACCTTTCTTTAATCCAACTGGCAGTGAATCGCTCATCATTAAGTAACTCTTGTTGAATTAATTTATCTATAGTTTTATTAATTAATTCTAGGTTAAATTTTTTGAACATTTTTTGTTTTATCTCCAAAGTGCTTTGAGGTCTATAACTCAATAGTTTAAGAGCCATGTTATAAGCTTTATTGGTTTGTCCTTGATGCTTGAGTTTATCAATAGTTTGAATTGAGATTTCGTCATTAATCTTAAATCCATATCTAATCCAAGTAATATCATCAATTCCAGTTAAGAATTTATCATCTATAAATACATTAAATATCTTGGGATTATTTTTTTGCCTACTAATTTTAGTTATCTTTGGCATAAACGGATCAAAATTATATAATAAAGTTGTTTATTTTTGGCTGTCAGAACTATTTTTTGAGCAAATTAATTGTTGAATGAAGAAATTTTATATTACTACTTCCCTTCCTTATATTAACAGCAAACCGCATGTCGGTTTTGCCTTAGAAGTTATTCAAGCTGATGTTTTAGCAAGATGGCATAGACTGCAGGGCGCCTCAACATTTTTTTTAACTGGCACGGATGAGCATGGCAGTAAGATAGCTAAGATAGCTAAAGATGAAGGTGTAACTCCCCAGGCGATTGCTGAGAAAAACTCAGCCTTTTTTGCTGAGCTGAAAAGTGTGTTAAATTTATCTAATGATGATTTTATCAGAACTAGTGACAGAGATAATCACTGGCCGGGAGCCCAAAAGCTTTGGAAGCAGTTAGTGCAATCAGGTGATATATATAAGAGTAAATATAAAGGGTTGTATTGTGTGGGGTGTGAAGCTTTTGTCACTGAAAGAGATTTAATAGAAGGTAAATGTCCAATCCATAAGACTATTCCGGAATCTATAGAAGAAGAAAACTATTTCTTCAAATTATCCAGATATGCCGATCAAATTGCTAATAAAATTAAAACCCAGGAATTAGAAATTGTCCCCAAGGGTAGAGCCAAAGAAATTTTGAATGTTATTGAAAATGGTTTAAACGATATTAGTTTTTCCAGACCGCAGGAAAAATTACCTTGGGGTATCCCCGTTCCTGATGATCCCACTCAAACAATGTATGTCTGGTGTGATGCCTTGTCTAATTATATTACAGGTGTTGGTTACGGCAGAGACGATACAAATTTTAATAAATGGTGGCCGGCTGATATTCATGTGATTGGCAAAGATATATTAAGGTTTCATGCCGCTATTTGGCCAGGTATGTTATTATCAGCTAACTTGCCTTTACCAAAAAGAATTTTTGTTCATGGGTTTATTAGTGCCGGAGGACAGAAGATGAGCAAAAGTTTGGGTAATGTTATCAATCCAGAAGAAATTGTAGAAAAGTATGGCACAGATGCCCTACGATATTATTTATTAAAAGAAATTCCCACTACAGATGATGGTAATTTTTCTTGGAAAAGATTTGAAGAGATTTACAATAGTGAATTAGCAGACAATTTAGGCAACTTAGTTAGTCGAGTAATCTCTATGGCTGGAAAATATACAGATTCTAAAACTACAAAGCCTACCAAAGATAGTTGGCCTCCCAATATTGGGATATTCCAATATATAGATGAAAGGATAAATGAGTTTAGATTAGATCTAGCTGTAAAAGAGATTGGGATACTAATTAAAGGTTTAAACCAGTATGTAGATGAGAAAAAGCCTTGGGTATTACACAAAGAAGGTAAAATAGAAGAATTAAATGATATTCTGTATAATCTTCTAGAAAGTTTGCGTTGGTTAAGCATTTTGTTTTACCCGTTTTTGCCTCAGACTGCTAATAAGATTAGGCAACAACTTAATTTATCTAACATTGATGAAGACAATTTTGATTTAGAACAAGAAAAGCAATGGGGAGGTCTAGAAGAAAATCACAGTATTGGAAAGTCGGTTATATTATTTCCTAAAACAGAAACTAAACCATGATATATGCTATTTTAGCGTCTATTATAAATGCAGTTGATTTAATTATTACTAAGCAGGTTTTTAATGTCTTTAAAAACCTCAGGTACACAACTTTTGTTATTTGGTTGTTTGTATGGATAATTATAGTTGGTTCATTAACAGCTCCCTGGTTAATACAAATTGATAGCGCAGCATCAAGCTTATATTATCTAGTTTTACTTTTAATTTTAGCAGTCATAGCTGCCAACCATAATTTACTTTACTATTTTGGCTTACGTTATGAAAAAGTTTCCGAAATAGAACCATTTTTATTATTTGAACCCCTTGTTACAATTTTAATAGCTAGTGCATTCTATGCTAATGAAAGAATTTGGCAAATTTATATAGCAGGCTTTATTGCGGGTGCTTTTTTAGCCTGGTCGCATGTTAAAAAACATCATCTTAAACTAGGGAAACCGCTTCTGGCTATATTAGGATATGCCGTTTTGGTAGGGTTTGAAGCAGTAATAGTTAAACAATTACTAGCAGTCTATTCTCCCATAGCTTTATATGTAGTTAGGGCTATAATTGTGGCTTTAGTTTTGTGGATATTAGAAAAAGGTCAAATTGGAAAGATTACCCTCAAACAAATTCCTTATTTTGTTTTATTGGCAACCACAGCTATTGCTAGCCAGTCTTTAGTTTATTATGCCTACCGCATTCAAGGCATAAACTTAACTTCAGTAGTATTAATGTTATCTCCTGTGTTAATTTATTTCCTTTCAGTTTTAGTTTTAAAAGAGAAGTTAAACTGGAAGAATTTAATTACTAGTGTAGTAGTTATATCGTTGATTGTTTGGGTAATGTTAATAAAATGAGTTACATAGATACACATTGTCATCTTAGCTTTCCTCAGTTTCATCATGATATGGAAGAAGTAATCAATGAAACTTTCAAGACAGGAGTGATTAAGGTAATCAATATTGGTACTAATTTGCAAGTATCTAAAGAAAGTGTTAATTTAGCCAGTCGGTATAAAAATATAGTCGCTGCTGTAGGTATTCATCCACATGATGCTAAGACCATTGATGTGAATACTTTAAAACAATTAGAATCTTTAGCTAAAGATTCTAAGGTAGTAGCTATTGGAGAAATTGGTTTAGATTATTTTAGGAATCTTTCAGCCAAAGAACATCAAAAACAAGCTTTTATAAAACAACTCCAGATGGCTATTAGGTTAGAGAAGCCGGTTGTCATCCATTGCAGGGATGCCTATGGAGATATATTAAATATATTAGACGAGATATATTTACCACATCTTAAAGGAAGATTGCCAGGAGTAATTCATTCTTTTTCATCCGGTCCTAAATATCTAAAAGAGTTTTTGAAGAGAGGATTTTATATTGGTTTTAATGGTATGATTACTTATCCTGGCAATGAACAATTAATTGAAGCTGTTAGAACGGTCCCTATCAATAAGCTGCTCATAGAAACAGATGCTCCATTTTTAGCTCCCCAGAATTATCGAGGTCAACGCAATGAGCCCAAATTGGTTATAGAAGTAGCTAAGATGGTAGCTGAAATTAAACATATTGCTATAGATGAAGTTGCTAAGCTAACTACTGGTAATGCCATAAAATTATTTGAGTTAAAATAAGATATGTATGAATACGATGGATGTGCGTTTTAGACCAGTTATTTGGCTGCAGGAAGCTGGATTTAAATCCTATTTGGTAGGTAATCAGGCTCGCAATAAACTGTTGGGGAATGATTATGATCCTAAAGATATTGATATAGCTACCGTTGCTTTGCCTCAACAGGTGGTTGATTTGCTTTATCGCCATGGAATAATGCCAGTAAGGATTGATGATAAGTTTGGAGTAGTAACTTTTCAACTGCAAGGTAGTGACTATGAGGTAACCACTTTTCGTCATGACATTTATGATGAAGAATTCAATCATATTCGCCGGGCGCCGGTCCAGATTGATTTTGTTCAAGATGTTAAAATTGATGCCCTGCGACGAGATTTTACTGTTAATGCTATCTATTTTAATCCTAAAACTGGACAGCATTTAGATCCTGTAGATGGATGCCGTGATTTACAAGCTAAAACCTTGCGTTTTATTGGTGATCCAGAAATTAGAATTAAAGAAGATCCTCTGAGAGTGTTACGGGCTATTCGGTTTAAATTTGGGTTAGGGTTTAAGTATGATCTTGCTACTCAAAGAGCCTTGAAAAAATTTGGTGGGTTGGTGCATAAGTTATCGGATACTATTTTAAAAAAGGAATTCCAAAAAATCCAAAACTTGCCTAATTATTCATTAGCTAGAAAAGAGATGCAGTTTTTTGGAGTTTTACCTCGTTTTTAAACGTTGATGTGACCGGCTAGTTTATTGGCTTGTATGTCACTAACATCATCTTGAACAACAACACGAGTGGGTTTAATTTGAATTATTTTGTCAGCATCAACAATAATATCTGGACGACTTAATATGCCTAAGATTCCCGGCTTGATATAGATTTTTTGAATTGTAGAATCAATAGTTTCAAACAACAAGTCCTCAATTGTGCCTAGAATTTTGCCAGATCTAGTTTCAACCCGGCTGCCAATTACTCGGTATTTGGATTTGATAAGCTTTTTCAAACGAACTACTTCACTTGGTTTTACTACAGCGTTTTGATTTCTTACCACTACTATGCCGGGACCATATTCAATAATATCTATGGTAGTTACAACTTTGGTACTGCTGAACAAGCCAGGTTGTTTAATTGCTAAGGCAGTTATTTTTTTTTCCTCGGGGTTAATTATCCAATCTATAACTTTACCAATGGTCTGGCTAGTTTCTAAGTCCATAAGCTTTGACCCCATAACCTGGGTGATTTGCTTTAACATTTATCCTCCTTGTTTATTATACCTCTAAATAGTATTTTGCTTTGTTGAGTTAGTATGAGATATCATAAAACATAGAGTAGTGTTCCAAAATAATATGAAAAATCTATATATAACAATTAGCGTAATTCTTTTAACACTTATTTTAAGTGGCTGTGGAGTTAAGACAGATCCTGGCTTTGTGTTAGATCAAATGGAGATTTCTATGAGCACGATTGAACAGATGGAATTTTCTGGCGAGTTTTCTCTAACAGGTGATACCAATCAAGTTATTTTGGAAGACTTGTCAGATTTAACAGTTAGGCTGGATAGCAAAATTGATCTAGCTGATTTTGAAAACCTGAAGTATCTAATTAATTTTTTAGTTGATGGTGCTGGTGCAGATGGTGTTACTCGACTTGGGGCCGAAGTAAGAAGTTTTGCTGATTATAATTATTTTAGAGTTACTGATATTTCTATGCCTCTTAATTTGCCGTTTTCTTTGACCACGGATGACAATTGGTATAAGGTAAAAAAATCCGTGTCGAATGGTAACAATGTTTTAGGGGTTGACCCGGGCTTGTTTACTAATAAAGAATTCAATCAAATTCGTCAACTATTCAGAGATAGCAAGTTTTTTGTACCGTATAAAATACTGCCAGATGCTACAGTAAATAGTATGCGATCATATCATATTATTGCTACTATTGACCAAGAAGTGTTAGATAGATTTATTTATCAGCTTGATATTATCGCTGATGGTAAATTAGGGATTGATAAATCATTTATTTCTCAGTTGCTTAGTAGTTACCAATATAATCTGTGGATTACTAGAGAAGAATATAAATTAACCAAGTTGATGGTCAATGGTTCATATGTTGATAGAGATAATAATGATATAGGCTTTGAAGCGGAAGTTAATTTGACTCATTTTGATATTCCAATGGATATTACTAGACCAAGTAATGTGCAGGATTTTAGCCTTGATCATCTTTTTGGCTTGCCTTTAGGCAGTTTGTAGGTTAATAAATAATAAGTATCCAAGAAAATTGTGGGCCCATAGCTCAGTGGTAGAGCAACAGCCTTTTAAGCTGGGGATGAAGGTTCGATTCCTTCTGGGCCCACCAGTCTTCGTTCTGCTGTACAGCAGAACTACGCCTAGCTTCGCCATATAAGGAATAAGAAATAGGCTATATATTTGGCTTTATTTTTTCGTATAATGGAACAGTATGTTTAATAGATTGATTAGTTTGTTATTATCTTTGGTTGTATTGTCGCCAATAAACTCAAACCAAAGTTTTGTTGAGCCTCCTACTTTAACACATGCTTGTGTTAATGATTGTCCAATTGTAATTCAAAAAACTGTTAATGATCCTTTGTTTTCTAGTCAAACTAATTTAAATCAAATAAATATACCACAAGCTTGGGATGTAACTACCGGTAAAGATATTACTATAGCCTTGATCGATACTGGAATAGCCAAACAACATGAGGATTTAGTTGGTAAGTTGTGGGTTAATGTAAAAGAGATACCAAATAATCATCGTGATGATGATGGTAACGGCTATGTTGATGATGTTAATGGTTATAACTTTCGTCAAAATAACAACAATATAGCGGATGATAATGGTCATGGCACTAGTGTGGCTAGTGTAATTGCAGCTAATACCAATAATGCAACAGGCATTGCTGGCATTAATTGGCGTGCCAAAATTATGGTGCTTAAAGCCTTGAATGAATTAGGTGGCGGCGAATATACTCATGTAGCTCAAGCTATCAGATATGCTGTTGATAATGGAGCCAAGCTTATAAATATGAGTTTTGGTACTTATCTTAACAATAATGAGTTAGAACAAGCAGTTAATTATGCTGGCTCGAAAGGAATAGCAGTAATTGCAGCTGCGGGCAATAATGGTCAAAACAGGCTTTTATATCCCGCAGCTTATTTAGATGTAATCGCAGTGGGGGCAGTAGACAGTGCTGGTGCCAGAGCTTCTTTTTCTAATTTTGGGGCAGGGTTGGATGTAATGGCGCCGGGTTTAAATATTGTGGCTGCTAATTACGAGCGGAGTGACGCTTATTCTAGCAATTCTGGCACTTCTTATGCTGCCGCACATATTACTGGCTTGGTTTCACTTATTCTTTCTTTATATCCGAGCCTATCTCCACAGGAAATTCGAACTATCATTAGAGAATCAACTAAAAGTAAAAGCAATTCTATGGAATATGGTGAAGGCATTATTGATGCCGCTTTAGTTTTTAATATTACTGATATTGCCAGCATTCCTTTGTCAGCTCAAGTTACTGCATCAACAAATAATTTATTAGCTGATGGCATCCAAACAGCCAAGATAACTATAACAATCACTAGTAATGGTTCACCTGTGGTTGGTCGATCAATTGGAGCTCAAATTAGTGGCGGTCAGGTAAAAATTAATAACTCAACTATTTTTAGTGGTCCTGTTAATTTAGGTGTTACTAATACATTAGGAAAACTGTATTTTACAGTCAGTTCTTATGTAGCTGGCACAAAAAGTTTTAAATTTGTGGATGAAATATCAAGCCAGGTAATAGGTTCCTATAATTTAGTATTTAATCATTCTGGGCCAGTTGTATATAATGCTGTTGTTATTAACAAAAGCCCTGATGTTAATTTAGAGCTAGGTGATGAAACTATTTTGTGGGTAGAGTTAAAAAATACTGGCAATATGCCGTGGCTTGGTTTGGGTAATGATATTAATCAATTTCGATTAGGCACATATTTCCCATCAGATCGTAACAGCAAGATATATCATTCCAGCTGGTTGTCTTCTAATAGAGTTGCTATATTAAACAAAGATTTGGTTAATCCTAATGAAGTCACCCGAATTTCGTTTACTATTAAAGCAAATCAGCCTGGTAGCTGGCAAGAACAATTTAATCCGGTTATAGAATACCAGCAATGGCTGCCGAATCTGAACATTGTTTGGAATGTAACAGTATCTGGTGGCGGGTTAGATACTGATCCTAATCATTATCAAGCTCAGCTTATCAATCGTTCTAGTGATTTAAAACTGAAGTCTGGCGAGCAGTCGATGGTTAGTGTTACTTTCAAAAATGTTGGCAACGCAAGTTGGTTTAATGAAAATAAAACTAATTATGGTTTTGTTAAACTAGGTACAGCTAATCCAACTGATCGAGCTAGCAGTTTTGTATGTGACAGCTGGCCATCATTTAATCGGGTTATAGGTACTGGGTTTGTGATTGCGCCTAATGAGCAATTAACTTTGGGGTTTAACATTACTGCTCCAATTACCCCGGGTGTTTATTATGAATCTTTTAAATTGGTTTCGGAACATGTAGCTTGGTTTGGTCCCGTTATAACTTGGAAGATAACAGTAATATAATATTAAATGATTGATCATCTTATTCAAGCAGTAATTTTAGGGGCAGTTCAAGGTTTGACTGAATTTATACCCATAAGTTCTTCTGGACACCTGATTATTGTTCGTGATTTATTAGGAATTCCAGACCAAGGGAACTTTTTTGATGCTATCTTACATCTGGCAACTCTAGTAGCTATACTTATTTATTTTAGATTTGATTGGATGTATATGATAAGCGCTTGGACGAACGGCAATAAAGTTAAACGACATACTCGACTAGCTAAAAAATTATCTATTTTAATCTTAGTAGCTACAATTCCATCTTTAACAATAGGTTGGTTTGCTAATCGTTGGATTGAAGATAATTTTCGGAGTTTATTAACAGTTGGTTTTTTAATGATTATCGTTGGTTTAATATTTATAGTATCGGAAAAAATGTTGAAACCCAAAGATGATATTAAACATCTTACTTGGGCTAGGGCTTTAGGAATTGGTTTAGCTCAAGCCTTGGCTATATGG
>CAYRIH010000004.1:0-2101 GCA_964424375.1 uncultured Candidatus Saccharibacteria bacterium
TTAGAAAAATATTTAAGCCTAATATTTTTCGTAAAGGAGCTCTAACGGGATGAAAAGAAATTGGTGGGTTATAACTAGCTACATTCTAGCAGTCATCATATTCATTATTTTATCAATATGGGTAATTTTGTTTGCTACTGGTTATAAAATAGATTGGGACACCAATACACTCAAAAAAACTGGTTTTATATTGATAGAAACATATCCCAGAGAAGCCAGTGTTAAAGTAGCCGGCAAGACCCAAAGATTAACCCCTGTAACCATTAGGCGGCTTTTGCCTGGAGATTATCTGGTAGAAATTAACAAGGATAAATACAGATCATGGCAAGCCAATATCCCTGTAAAATCCGGCTTAGTTACTGAAAAGCGCAATGTCTTACTAACATTTACTGACCTTTCTGCTGAAATACTAAAATCAAATCAAATAAATAACATTGCCATATCCCCAGACAATAACAAGATAGCTATTACTGCTAATCGAGAAATTAGTTTATATAACATTAAAAACAAAACTGAAGTACTGATATCTGACCCTTCACTTATTATTCAGCGATTAACCAGCTCAAATAAGCACGATATAGCCAATGGCATAATAAATAAAATAGAATTTGGACCTGATAACAAAACCTTATTTTTAGAAATTCAAGGTTCCTATAATCGTTATTATCTGACCCTAAGTTCAGATCAAGGCAAATTAACGCTACTAAACAAAGGTACAAATCTTACTAAATGGCAGTGGCAAAACAATGATACTTTATTGTTTTTACAAAAGAACAATTTATATAAACAAACAATTAACTCTATTCAGGCCGAATTACTAATCAAAAACATCGTGGACTACATCTTATTTAACGACAGTATTTATGCAGTAACAAAAGATGTGTTTGGACAGCATGGTTTAGTAAAACTCAATGAAAATGGCTCTACTAAAAAAGAATTTAACGAAATGCCAGTGGCCCAAAACTACGAATTAATAAAAATTAATGGGGATTGGGTACTAATCACCTCTAATCATAATTTGACTAGCATTTGGTGGAGTCATCAACAAAATGGACAATTAAGTTGGAATAAATTTGCCAGTAATATTACATCTGCCGTACTAAATAGTAAAGAATATCTTGTCTATCAGTCCGGCAGTCAAATAATGGCAGCTAAATTAAAAAAACTGCCAGCCAATACTGAACCAGAACCAATTGTTATTTTAGACAATCAATCCTACTTAAGCTTTATTAAATTTGACTTTGACACTCTGTTTTACATAGATAATAACAGGCTGAAAAGTATTGATATAACTGGATACAATAACTATGATCTGCTACCAGTGGATTTAACTCGCGAAACAATTATAACTGGAGTCCAAATGTATAAAGTTATTTTTATAAACCCCAAAACCCGTCAGCTTGAACAAGTTCTACTGCGAGATCCAACCAGTGGATTACTTAATTTAGACCCTTTGCGAGAATAATTAATCTAGAGGTAAGATAATAGGAATTTTAGGAATATCAGTAAACTGCTGAAGTTTATCATAATCAACTGGTGGGGTTGAAATAAGATCAGCTCTAACAACTAGCCGTTTAAGATTTGTGCCTACAGGGGTACAAGTCATGATTGAAAGAGTTGGTGTAGAGGTAGGATTAAGCACTTCAGTTTGACTGGGTTTAACTACAATACTATCCCTAACCTTATAAACATACATTCCGCCATTATGATAAACATAAACCAAATCATTAGCGCTTAAACGATTAAGCAAAGCAAATATCTGGTTATATTTGCCGTCCCGCCACCAATAAAAAGAACTATGACCGGTGACAAACATATTTCCAACGCGACCAGGCATAGCTGTGCCAGCATAATGAGCCACACCATCCTTAATAGTTTCCAGAATATCTTGATTGCTAGAGCTATTCATAAAAATAATTGGGGCATCTACATTAATTTTAGGAATAACTAATCTGGTCCCTTCAGGGATGGTTATTTTTCTTTCTTCAATAATTGGGGCTATAGAAGAATAATCAATAGAAGATGTCGGCAAACCTAAATTACTACCAAATTCTGCTATAGACGATTTACCTGATGAGTTAGGACCAACAAAGACATTACA
>CAYRIH010000004.1:2111-7978 GCA_964424375.1 uncultured Candidatus Saccharibacteria bacterium
CATTAACATAAATCGTCGGCCACATTACAAATATAGCTGACAAGCTAAAGAAAAGTAAAAAAATTGCTAAAAATTTGGCAGTCTCAATAAAAAAAATCCGAACTTTGCTTTTTGGTTCTTCAATTTTAATAACATGTGGTTGCTGATCATTCATTTCTGTCATTATAACATAATTATTAAGATTTGTAAAGCAAGTTATTCTTCGCTTTTAAAGTTTATTTTTTGTTTTAATTCCTCTATAGTCATTACTCCAATAACTTCGTCTCCGTCAGCAAATCTCCAAGTTGGATAAGCTTTTATATTCTCTTCCTGGCAAACTGCAGCTTGGCTCCCTACCCCATCGGGTGACGTGCATTCAATATAATCAATATACTGCCAGCTACTGCCAAAAAGTTCTTTTTGGTACTTACACGCATCACACTCAGAACTGCCATATATTTTAGCTCCTGCCGCTGTTAAACTTTTAGCCAAATCATCGTATTGATTTACTGCAATTTTAATCCCACAGCCACTTAGTAATAAAATCATGACAGCCAACATTCCACCTATAACTAATTGTTTAAAAAACTTTATGGACAATATCTTACAAATAATCTAATATCTCTGGGAAATCTAAATCGTTAAAATGTTCTCTCCCATCTATAATAATAGAATCTGCTTCTAATAATTTATTCCATTTTTTTATATGGTCTGATGGCATATAAGGATCGTTGTCCGAATAAAACATTGTAAATTGAGTTCTGCTTTTTTGCTGGTCTGTAAGTTTAATCTCAGGTGTAAAAAAACCATCTATTTCTGATACATATCCCAATCCTTCAAATGGTGTTGCTACTAATATAATTTTATGGGGTTTGCCACCACCTTCTAAATATCGAATGGCCAGAACACCACCTAAACTATGTCCAATAATTATACCCTCACCATGTTTAGCAACTTCTTTTTTAAAAGCTGACAGCCATTCTTTTAATGTGGGGCCATGAGTATTGGGTAGATTGGGTATTATAACTTTTTCTCCTCGCTTTTCTAATTTATCTTTTAACCAAGGAAACCAATTTTCTCTAGCATGAGCCCCAAGACCATGTAATATATAATACGGCATATTGATTAAATTAATTTATAAAATAAATATTATACACATTTAAATCATAACCTATACTTCGCTCTTTTATAATATTGTGGCAAAGCTAGGTGTAGTTTTGCTGCACAGCAGAACGAAGACTGGTGGCCAAGGTGGGAGTCGAACCCACACATCCTTGCGGATACACGATTTTGAGTCGTGCGCGTCTACCAGTTCCGCCACTCGGCCTTATTTTATCGGGAATTTACGGCACAATTTTTCAACCTCTTTTTTAATGCGCCCTAATGCTACCTTATCAGAGGGATTGCAAACAACTTTTTTGACAAATCCAGCCAACAGCTTCATTTCTTTTTCTTTCATTCCTCTGGTTGTTACCGCAGCTACTCCCAAACGCAAGCCAGATGGATTTAGGGGGCTTCTCTTGTCACCAGGAATCATATTTTTATTAGCCACAATCCCCACCTTTTCTAACACAGATTCAATTTCCTTTCCAGTAAAGCTAGATGAGGACAAGTCCAATAAAATCAAATGAGTATCAGTACCACCAGAACAAATTTTAATACCTGGCTGGTTTAAAGAATCTGCTAAAATTTTAGCATTTTTTATTACTTGTTTTACATACTTTTTAAACTTAGCAGTGCTGGCTTCTTGTAAACAAATGACCTTAGCGGCAATGGTGTTAATATGAGGACCTCCTTGAATCCCTGGAAATACAGCTTTATCAATTTTTTTAGCCAATTCTTTGCGACATAAAATAATAGCTCCTCTGGGTCCCCGCAAAGTCTTATGAGTGGTAGTCATCACTACATCACAATATCTAGTTGGATTTTGATGTACCCCGGCCGCTATTAATCCTGCTATATGCGAAATATCTGCCAAACAATAGGCCTCCACTTCTTTAGCAATGGCAGCAAATTTTTTAAAATCTATGTTTCTAGGATAGGCTGTGGCTCCGCAAATAATTAACTTTGGTTTAAATATCCTGGCTAACTTCCGAATTTGATTATAATCCATCAAACCGGTAGTTTCATCTACGCCATATTGAACAAATTTATAAATTCGACTAGCCGAATTAGCCTTATGACCATGAGATAAGTGCCCACCATGAGCTAAACTCATCCCTAAAATTGTGTCACCTGGGCTTAAAAGAGCATTGTAAACAGCTAAATTAGCCGGGGTACCAGAATATGGCTGAACATTAGCATGCTGGGCTCCAAACAGCTTCTTGACCGTATCAATTGCCATCTGCTCAATTTTATCCACCACTTGATTGCCTCCATAATAGCGCTTCCGGGGATACCCTTCGGCATATTTACTCATTAATAGAGAGCCTACTGCATCTCTAATTTCTTTTGAAGGATAATTTTCCGATGCAATTAAACTAATAGTCGATTGTTGTCGTTTAACTTCATCCCAAATAAGTTTTTTTATACTCGTCATACTAATATCAACTTGATAACTACCATCTTATATTATTATACTAAAGCTACCCTAAAATATAACTTTTAAGTTTTTTGATCAAAATGAATACCTACGCATTTCTTTTAGGCGCACATCCAATTATTAGCTTAGCAGAACTTTTAAGTTTTTTGATTAATCAAAAAATAATTCACAGTGATTATCTGTGGCTAGGCACTATTGTGATTATAAAGATAAAAAAACCAGCAGACGAAGTTGCCCATCTGCAAAATAAATTAGGCGGGATTATAAAAATTTTCTTAATTAAAGAAGAATTTAAAGGCAAGATATTTCGTTTAGAAGAAAAGCTTACTCCAGAAAAATTACTCAAAGAATTTTTTGCCCAAAATAAGAAAAAGATTAATTTTGGTATTAGCGTTTATGCTGACCCCGAACCTAGTTATACGGAACTCAATTGGTTAAAAAACTTTGCCCATAATATTAAGCGACAGCTTAAAAACAAATATAGTATTCGCTATGTAGAAGACCAGAGTTGGAGTTTAAGCAGTGTGCAAGTTGAGCGAAACCGCTTGATTGATACAGGTGCAGAAATTGCACTTATTCGAAATAAAGATAATTACTACATCGGCAAAACTTTAACCGTTCAAGATTATCGTTCTTATTCACAAAGAGATTGGGATAAGCCATCACCTGATGCAAAATCAGGCATGCTGCCGCCAAAACTAGCCCAAATGATGATTAATCTAGCTCGCCGGCCCAAAACCAAAAATATCTATGATCCATTTTGTGGCAGTGGAGTTGTTTTGCAAGAAGCTCTTTTGTTAAATCTGAAGATATTAGGATCAGATATATCGCCCGAAGCAATTAAAAACACCATCAATAATCTCGAATGGTTTATTAAGCTCAAAAAACTACCATCCTACAAATTAACCTTATGTCTTAAAGAGGCTGATGCCACTAAATTCAAGTGGACAAAAGCCGATAAATTAGAAACAGTAATTGTAACTGAGCCATATCTTGGCCCACCACTTAAGGCTCCTCTTTTTCCACATCAAGCTAAGGACATTATTGCAGAACTAACTGATCTTTATGTAAGATTCTTTAGTAATCTGAAAAAGAATTTTAAACATATCAAAACAATATCAATAGTGTTTCCTGTGCTTAAAACTAGGGAAGGATTAAAATATTTAAACATTCTTGATGAAATAGCTAAATTAGGCTATAAACAAAAATCTGTTTTGCCTGCGGAAATTGCTCAAAAAGATTCAGGCATTAGCCATCGTGGAGGTTTTCTTTATTCCCGCCCAGATCAATTTATCTTGCGCGAAATCTTCATTTTCGAAAAACAATAATCTTATTTGCTATGCTCTGGTCGACCAGTTAAGATAATAAGGGATTTTTATTGACTTACAGCTTATTTTTTATTATCTTACTTAAGTAATTACCAATATAACATCATCTACAAATGGCTCATGTAAAAGCGGCTGGAACAGCTAAAAATTTAAGAGATTCTAAGCCCAAAATGTTGGGCATTAAAATCTATGGAGATCAACTAATTAAAACTGGGCAGATAATTTTACGTCAGCGCGGCCAAAAATATCGTCCAGGGAAAAATGTTAGTATAGGTCGAGATCATACTTTGTTTGCCCTTAAAAATGGAAAAGTAAAGTTTTCTAAAAGAAAAGTAAAGGGAGCTGGTATCAAGCTCAACAAAGTTACTTTCGTCCATATTGTCTAACCAATAAAAACACCTATAGTGATTCATTGTTGTTTTTTATTGTTAAAGTTATCCCACAAACTAACTCAAGTTGATTATTTTTGCACTTGAAATTATTATATACGCTCTAGCGTGTATATAGACATAAAATAATATCTAAACTATACACGCTGGCCAGCGTGTATATAAACTTAGGTTGATTTAAAAAAATATTATTAAAAAAAAGGCGCTGAACCTTATCTAGAATTATCGCGGTTCAAGCGCCTATTCGGCCCCGTATCTGGTAATCACCAGGGAAGCCGAGAAGTCGTTATTTTTAGAATACCACAAATTTAAGTATTTGTAAAATTTATATCTAGAATGATTTTATTTATACTTGTTTTAGAGGAGGGAGGCATTTTTTATAACTGCTCCGATGAAATCTCTAAACAAGGGATGTGGCTTGTTAGGACGAGACTTAAATTCTGGATGAAACTGACTAGCTACAAACCAAGGATGATCTTCCAACTCTATGATTTCTACTAATTGTTTATCAGGAGATACTCCTGATAAAATCATTCCGTTTTTAATAAAATCCTTTCTATATTGATTATTAAATTCATATCTATGTCGATGACGTTCTGAAATATCCAAACTGCGATATGCTTCATGAACTCGACTCCCCTTGCTAATCAAACAAGGATAGGCGCCTAATCGCATAGTGCCGCCTTTATCTGTAACTTGTTTCTGATATTCCATAATATGTATTACCGGATACCTGGTCTTTTCATCAAACTCTGTACTGTTAGCATCCTGCCAGCCAAGCACATTGCGAGCAAATTCAATAGTTGCTACCTGCATACCTAGACACAGTCCTAAATAAGGTATTAGTTTTTCTCTGGCATATTGGGCGGCTTTAATTTTTCCCTCTATTCCCCGCTCACCAAAACCGCCGGGCACAACATAACCATCACAGCCACTCATAATTTCATCAATCTGGGCATCTTTAAGCTCCAAATCTTCCGCGTCAATCCACCGGATATTAACATCCACATTATGATGCCAGCCAGCAGCTCTAAGCGCTTCGAACACGCTTAAATAAGTATCTTCCATAGTAGTATATTTAGCTACCAAACCAATAGTAATCTTTCTTTTGTCAGATAAAATCTTACCCACCAGCTCTTGCCATTCTGTTAAATCAGCTTTTTTATTACTTAATTTAAGCTTATCTACAATTAAATCTCCGAAACCATAATTTTCTAAAGTTAAAGGAACGGCATACACAGTTTTAGCAGTTTCTAAAGGAACCACTGCATTAGCCGGCAGACTGGCAGCTAAGGCAATTTTATCAATGCCTGACTGAGGTATGGGATGATCACAGCGACACATGACTGCATTAGGTTGAATGCCCAACCCCTGGAGATCCCTAACACTATATTGAGCTGGTCTAGTTTTAACTTCTTTAGTAACGCCTAGATATGGTAAAAATACTACATGGATATACATGATATTGTCAATTCCTGCATCACCTTTCATTTGCCGGATAGCCTCCAAAAAATACATCCCTTCATAATCACCTATAGTCCCGCCAACCTCCACAATTACAATATCCGCTTCAGATCGATCGCCGGCCCCAATAATTATTTCTTTGACATGCTTTTTAACATGCTGGCC
>CAYRIH010000004.1:7988-51687 GCA_964424375.1 uncultured Candidatus Saccharibacteria bacterium
TTTTTCGTTGAATTCATTCGTAAAATGCTGGGCCATCATAAAGGCTTTGCCCAAAAAATCACCTCGACGTTCTTTAGCGATTACATCACTATACACTCGACCAGTCATGACTGAACTATCTTGATTGAAGCTTTCATCTGTAAATCTTTCGTAGTGGCCTAAATCCAAATCAGTCTCGGCGCCATCATCTGTCACAAATACTTCACCATGTTCACCTGGATTAAGTGTCCCTGCATCATAATTGATATACTGATCCAACTTTTGTAAAAAAACCTTGTACCCGCGAGCCTTAAGGATGTTGCCAATAGAAGCAGCAGTAATCCCCTTGCCTAACCCTGACAAAACTCCACCTGTAATAAAAATGTATTTTCGGTCCTGCTTATTCATAATTTATTTAGTATAAAATCTAGGAATATGCTCTGGAATTCTAGTCGTTATCTCATAATTAATAGTGCCAGCCCAATCAGCAATATCAGTTGGAGTAATTTGTTTGCTTTTACTCTTCCCAATAATTACCACCTCGTCTCCTGGTTTAGATTTAGGGCGTTTACTAATGTCCAAAATTGTCATATTCATACATACTCGGCCGACAATTGGCACAACTGATCCCTTTAGCAGCATAAACCCCATATTGCTCAGGCTTCGATCGATGCCTTCGGCATATCCCACCGGCACTACTCCTAAAATCATGGATTTTTGAGCCTGAAAATTGCAGCCATAACCAACATAACTACCAGCTGGTATTCTTTTTATTGAAACTAATCGGGTGCGATATTTCATCACCGGCTTAAGTCTAATTTTTTTAGTTTTAAATTGTTTTTTAGCCCAAGCCCCCACCCCTCTAGATGGCCACATGCCATATATTGATATCCCTAACCTCACAGCATTATGCTGAGATTCTGGCACCAGCATAGCTGCCGCAGAAGCAGCAGTAGAAATATATGGGATCTTACTTAAATCGATATTATGTTTCTTTAATCTGGCTATCAATTTATCAAATTGAAATAATTGCATTTTGGTATAACTCTTATTTAATTCTTCTACACTAGCCAAATGAGTCCAAATCCCTTCTAAATACAAATAACGTCGCTTTTGAATGTTTTTGATGATATAAATAGCTTCATTAATCAAAAAACCTAATCGATTAATGCCAGTCTCAAGTTTAATATGTACCATCACCCGTCGGCGAGTAATAAGTGCTACCCGGTTAGCATCCAAAAATGATCGTCGATTGTGCACTATAAAGCTAATCTTGTGCCTAACCAAAGCCACCATCTCTTCTTTAGCCACTGCTCCCATTACTACAATCGGTTTAATGATTCCTTTTCTCCTAAGCATCAATGCTTCTTCTGCATTAACTACACCAAGCATATCTGCCCCACTACGATAAGCTTGCAAGGCAACTTCAAAAATCCCATGGCCATAGGCATTGGATTTAACAACAGCAATAATTTTAACCTGAGGTTTAAGCAGTCGTTTAATTTGCCTGATATTATGATCAATTGCTCTTAAATCTATATTGATCCAAGCAAGTGGAGCTTTCACTTTTCACCTCCTAAGTGATACTTTTCTATTATATATCCAAGTCTTGAACTTCTTGAGCATGAGCTTGAATAAACTCCTTGCGGGGCGCTACCTCATCGCCCATCAATGTTCTAAATAATTTATCTGCCCGAACTGCATCTCCAATAGTAACTCTATACATAGTTCTATGT
This sequence comes from uncultured Candidatus Saccharibacteria bacterium, assembly GCA_964424375.1. Lineage (GTDB taxonomy): Bacteria > Patescibacteriota > Kazan-3B-28 > Kazan-3B-28 > UBA10110 > CAYRIH01. Next base: position 9,704 of record CAYRIH010000004.1, read on the forward strand.
TCGGGATCCATTGTAGTTGCCCATAACTGAATTGGATTCATTTCTCCCAAACCCTTATAACGTTGAATGTCTGCCACCTTTTTAACTACGTCCTCGCCAGCTTTTTCTAAAATTTTTTCTTCGTCATCTAGTTTTCTATGTTTAAATTCTTTGCCAACTTCTTTAGTACCAGTAGATTTCTTAATTTCAGACAGTATCTTATCTTTTTCTTTGTCAGAATAAGCATAGGCTTGATATTTGCCTCTTTTAATTAAATACAATGGCGGTCGGGCAATATATAAATATCCTTTATCGATAATATCCCGCATATAACGATAAAAGAAAGTCATCAACAATGTGCGAATATGAGCCCCATCTATATCAGCATCCGTCATAATTATAACTCGATGATATCTAATTTTATCAATATTAAACTGTTCACCAATGCCAGCGCCCAAAGCTATAATCAAAGATTTCACTTCATTGTTGCTAAGCATTTTATCAAGCCTAGCCCGTTCCACATTAAGAATCTTTCCTCGCAACGGCAAAACAGCTTGAAAACTTCTATCGCGTCCTTGTTTAGCACTTCCACCGGCACTATCCCCCTCAACAATATAAAGCTCACTCTTAGCTGGATCTTTCTGCGAACAATCTGCCAACTTGCCAGGTAAAGTCATTCCTTCTAAAGCTCCCTTGCGGATAATGGTGTCTCTAGCTGCCCTAGCGGCCAGGCGCGCTTTAGCCGCTAATAAAGTTTTATTAATAATTCTTCTAGCATCTGCGGGATGTTCTTCTAAATAACTGGAGAAATAATTGCTAAAAACAGAATCAACAGTGGTTCTAATTTCTGTATTACCCAATTTAGATTTAGTTTGTCCTTCAAATTGGGGATCAGGCAATTTCACACTAATAACTGTCGTTAAACCCTCTCGAACATCATCACCAGTCAGCGAATCATCATTATCCTTAATTAAATTATGTTTTCTGGCATAACTATTAATTGTTCTAGTTAAAGCAGTTCTGAAACCAACCACATGAGTGCCACCTTCAACATTGTGAATATTATTAGCAAAAGCAAATAAAAACTCGTTGTAATCTTCCGTATATTGAAGCGCAATTTCTATCCGAATATCTTTAATTTCTTTATCAACATAAAATGGTGGGGTGTTGAGAACGCCTTTACCATTGTTAATATATTCAACATAAGACTTAATGCCTCCTTCAAAATAGAATTTTTCAGACTGATTATTTTTTTCATCAACAATTTCAATTTTGACTCCTTTAGTCAAATAAGCTTGCTGACGCAAGTGGTCAATTATAGTCTGCCAATTATAATCATCTACCTGATCAAATATCAAAGAATCTGCTTTCCAAGTAATCCTAGTACCGGTCCATTTGGTAGCGGCTCCTTTTTTAACCGAAGCAACAATTTCACCTCGCTTATAGTCTTGGCTATATAAATTACCATCCCTCCCAACTTCTACCTTCATCCATTCTGAAAGGGCATTAGCAACCGATGCACCTACTCCATGTAACCCACCTGACACTTTATAACCACCGCCTTCGCCAAATTTTCCACCGGCATGCAAGGTGGTCATAATAGTTTCCAAAGCAGATTTTTTTGTAACTGGATGTTTATCAACTGGAATCCCACGACCATCATCTTCTACCGTAATCGAACTATCTTTATGAATAGTGATTAAGATTTTGCTGGCATGACCAGCCATAGCTTCATCAATTGAATTATCAACAATTTCCCAAATCAAATGATGCAGTCCTGTCGTGCCAGTAGAACCAATAAACATCCCCGGCCGTTTTCGAACTGGCTTCAGACCTTCTAATACTTGGATATCCTTAGCTTTATAACTACTACTTTTGGCAGCAGGTTTTTTAGCAGATTTAACTACAGAGATAGTTTTTTTTACCATCTTTGATTTAGCAGTTCCACGCACAACTGGAACAGGTTTTTTAGATGTCTTTTTTTGAGAATTTTTTTTGCTGGGCATTAATAAAAAATTATAAAAAACAAACAGTTAAGTGATTTTATTTGGGCATCACTCAACCCCCACAGAGGCCCCTGTGGAGCTACTATAATTATAACTAAAACTAACCCTTAAAACAAGCAGAATACAAACAAAATTATGTGCTCTGAGAACCTCTAATCTTGCCTCGATATTTAGTAATTATTAAATTAATAAGCCGGCTTTCTGTAGTCCTAATCTCGTGTTCGATTAGAGTCCTATCAAACGATTGTAATCTCACTCTTAAACCAATTGATCGCTTGCTATTTTTAAGTTGATAAATATCAAACACATTAACATCAATTATTAGTACTGAACTTTGTAAGATGTCATCTATTAAAAATCCAACTGAAACGGAGGTTGGTAATTCAACAGACAGATCAAAAGACGAAGTTGGATACTGACTAAAGGGCAGAAACTTTTTATCTATCTTAACCGATAATTCAAATAATTGGGCCAAATCTATTTCAGCCCAAACAGTAACCGGAGGTAAATCTAAATCATTAGCTAGCGATGGGCTAATTTCTTCTAAACTACCTAGAGCTTGTTGGTTAGATACGATTCTTAAAATATTAATATATTTATCATCATTTGGCCCAGGCACTGAAACAAATTTAATATTAGGAATGTCTTGAATAATGTGTTCTAACACTCCTCGCAAAACTCTATAAGCATCTTGCTGTTTAGAACTAACTACCATGGCTATTGATTTTCTTTCTAGTGGTAGTATTGTCTTTGGATCAAATTCAAAAATTGTATTAATCTCAAATAATTTAAGTTCTGTTTCTGTTTGATTATTGGATACAAATCGTAGCAAGTTTGGTCCTAAGCTAGAATTTAAATGAGTCCAATTAACATTTAAAGGATTAACCAGCTTGAGTCCAGGATCAAGTTCTATACCAGCCTTATTCGCTTGCGTCTGCCCTATAAAACTATGGCTGGGAGTTTCACTAAAACCTAATTTGACCAGACAATCTTTAAGAGCTTCTATGTTTTGGTAATTCTGATTAATTGCCGGTGGATGCATAGTTACTATCGGCATCATCGGCTCTACCTTGTCTATACCTATTATCCGGACTACTTCTTCAGCAACATCTGCCAGCTCTTTAATATCTAATCTAAATAAAGGCGGGGTGACTTTAATTTTATTTTTTGACTGACGAACAGAAAAACTTAGATTTTTTAAAACTGAAATGATTTGTGAAGATGTTAATTCCATCCCTAAAAGATTATTAATCTCTTGAACCGATATTTCAATTTCCTTAAGGTTGGACTGATCATTGCCAACCTTGACTGTTCCTTTAGATATTAGCGCCCCAGGAATAAGCGATTGAATTAAATGCAAAGTTCTGTCCATTGCTAGTTGGCTTAGATAAGAACTCGAACCTCTTTCAAAACGCAGGGAAGCATCTGTAGATATTCCCAGGCTTTTTGATCCTCGCCGAATAACTATTGGGCTAAAATCAGCTATTTCTATAATTATTTCTTTAGTTAAATCATTAACTCCACTAATTTCTCCTCCCATAATTCCAGCTATGGCTAGAGGCGATCTTTGATTAGCAATTAATAAAACTTCGGGGTTTAATTTTTGCTGTTGACCATCCAAAGTCAGAATTGTCTCATTGGCTTGAGCCTGGCGAACAATAATTTTTTTATCTTGCACTTTACTGGCATCAAAAATATGAATTGGTTGACCAGTCTCCAACATCACCAGGTTCGATATATCAACTAAATTATTAATCGATCTAATTCCCCCACTAATCAATTTATCTCTTAACCATTCCGGAGACTGGGCTGTTTCTATATTGCCCACCCACCGCGCACTATAATATGGACAAGCCTTCTTGTTTTCTATACTAATTTCAATCTTTTCAGATGTTTTAAGCGAAGCTTCTTCATTGAAATCTGTTTTGAGTGGAATTTTCCAGGGTTTACCCATCGTGGCTGAAATTTCCCTAGCTATACCAATATAAGAAAGATAATCTGGCCGATTGGATAAAATTTTTAAATCTAGGATGGCATCATTGCTCATATCCAATATTTCATTAGCTGGCCGGCCGACAGAAGCACTGGCCGGCAAAATTAAAATGCCAGTAGATTTTTCTTCCCTGGCCCCTGGCCGGGCAGGCGGGCAGGCAAGTCCCAATTCAGCTCCACTGCAAATCATACCCGTTGATTCTATGCCTCTAATTTTAGTTTTTTTAATTTCTCCACCAGACAATTTGCTTCCCACTAAAGCTAATGGAACTTTTTGTCCAACCTCAATATTGGAAGCTCCGCAGACAACCTCCACTTGTTTTCCGCGACCAATATCCAAAACTACCAAATGTAATTTATCAGCATTAGGGTGCGAATTAATCTTTAAAATCTCTGCTATTATCACACCAGTATAGCCAGGACTCAAAGAAGATGTAGATTCAACTTCAGTAATATGTAAATTAATCAAATCTGCCAGTTCAGATGAACTAAATTTGAAATCTACTAATTCTTTTAACCAATTATATGAAAACTTCATCCCGTTAAAATTGTTTTATAAATCTTAGATCTCCACTCAGAAACAATCTGATATCATTAATATCATATTTCAGCATAGCTAGCCTTTCGACACCTACTCCAAAAGCAAAACCAGAATACTCGTCAGGATCAATGCCTACATTACGTAGAACCTGAGGATGAACCATGCCACAACCCATTAACTCCAACCATTTATCATTAAACCAAACATCTACTTCAAAACTAGGTTCTGTAAAGGGGAAGAAGCTGGGACGAAATCTAACTCGATAATTCCCTCCTAAAATCCGTTTAACAAAATAAGTGATTACAGCTTTAAGATGAGCCACTGAGATATTTTTATCTATCATTAACCCTTCCATTTGAGAAAAAACAGCTGCGTGAGTAGCATCCTCTGCTTCATAGCGAAATGTCCTGCCGGGAACCATAATCCTAATTGGAGGTTTATGGTCCAACATATATCTAATCTGGACCGGGGAAGTATGAGTTCTGAGTAGTACACTATTTTTACTACCCTTGCCTTTCTTGAGCCAAAAAGTATCCCATTCGTCTCTAGCGGGATGCTCTGGTGGGATATTAAGCATATCGAAATTATATAATTCCAGCTCTGCCTCTGGTCCCTCAGCTATCTCAAAACCCAACTCAATTAAAGTATCTATCAATTGTCTAGTAATCAAAGTTATGGGGCTCAAATGCCCTGTAACTAGATCAATTCCAGGCAATGTAACATCTCTTTGCATTAATGTCGTTTGCTGGGCAACCAACAACTCAGCCTGCCTAATTTTTGCCATTTTTTCTATGGCAATTTTAGCTTGATTAGCTATGGCTCCAATTTGCTTGCGCTCCGCCAAATTTAAAGTGCTTAATGATTTAAGAATTTGGGTTAGTTTAGATTTGCGACCTATAAACTTGGCCAAAACAATTTGCAAAGATTTTTCATCACTTTGAGCTATGGCAATTTTAGCTTGATTAATTATTTTTTCTATTTCTTCCTGCATAAATTCAACGTTTAAAATACATATCTAAAATAACAGCAATTACTATTACCGATAAGCCATTCCACCAAGTTAAAACATGTATAGTTTGCATAATCAGCACAATTGTAAAAACAATACTTAAAATTAACCCCTGTCTAACAGATTCTGGCATTATGTTAATTATTTCTAATGTGCCCTTTTTAAATTTGTATAAATAAAAAAATGGAATCGATAATCCGGCCAGTAGGATTAAAATACTTAAAAACATCATAGCAAAAACTACCCAGCTTGATTCATTTGGATTAAAATTACTGATAATTAAAACCATAGCCACACCTGCCATAAAAGCGGCTAATATCATTCCATATAAACTTTTGGGTAATCCCTCCATATATTAATTCTAACATTATCATCTGGATCGTATGTACTAAAAAGCCCCGAATAATAATCGGGGCAGTAATTTTTTATATTCCATTGAATTATTACTAAACGTATCTTTGAGCGCGTCTGGGTGGAAAAAGCTCTAAAATCGGTATTTTTAGGGCTCGTGAAAGTTTCTGCTTAGTGCTCTTCGTAGGATTTGAGGAGAGCCCACTTTCAATGAAATAGATAACTATCTGGCTAATACCACTAGCTTTCGCCAATTCTTCAGAGGTCATTGATTTTATGTCCTTATAGTAACGCAAGCGGTTCACTTGTTGGCCTCCTTTTCTTTCTGACTTTTCCAAGTGGTAATTTTTTAAGTAACAATAAGTTTAAATATAAACTATAATTCACTCCTGGACAATACTTTTTTACTGTTTATGTAAGAAAAAGGCTGACAAACCGCCCTAAAATATAAAATAATTTGACGCTGCCAGCCTTTTAACCAAAGTTGACTTTAAAGAGTTACCAAATTGGTACTCAAGGCCAAACTAAGGCATAAGATGCTTACCCGATCATTGCATCAATCTCAAACTATTCTTATGGTCCCTCACTTTAAAGTGGAAACCGTAATTTCCTAAAGGTGCAAAAAGTTTCAATTTTTTGTTTTTATTTTAGAATAGGGATCGATCAGGTATCCCGAAATCGAATAGTGAGAGAAAGAGGTTCACTAAGATATTTTTGTTACTAAACCACTCTCTCTAACCATTCACTACTATTTATTAATGTGCTCAGCAAATTATAATATCATAATAAAAATAAGCCTCTATGTCAACAATAATTAGGCTAATTAGACAAAAAATATGCTTTGGGAGCTAAAAGTTTATCTATGAAATTAACAACTTTAACCAAGTTATCCACACTTTTTCCACATTTCTCAATCTATTTGGCAATCATGATAACGATTAATCAGATTGCACTTCCACTTCCTTAAACCCTGTAATGGATTTTCTGATAACTTTACCGTAATCATATTCCAATAATCGACTATCAAGCACCCAAACTTCATTAGTCTTAGCATATACACTAGCCAAAGCGACTTTAAAGTTAATAATTGTTTTAGGCAGCGCATAGTCAATAAAACTATTACTAAACTTATCAGCTGCCAAAAGTTGAGAGGTTTTACCAAAAGACTCAAAAGGCAATTTAATAAAAACTAACCTGTCTAAATTAGAAATAGCAGGCAAAAAACGATTTAAATTATAATAATTTAACAGAAAAGCAAAATTGCTTTTCGATTCAAGTTTGCCACGAAGCATCTCAATATTGCCGGCTGTGCTACGGCTAATTATATTAAAATCAAGTATAGGCTGGTATTTATCAAAAAATTTATCTACCGCTAAGGCATTCGGAAAAACCACAAGAGATTTGTCTGGTTCCTGTCCTATCCAATTTTTCAAATAACCATCAATATGCTTTTGGTAAGTAACCGCTTTAGGGTTTGGCAAACCACGCACCCAGATAATATCTTTAATCTCCCCCGCAGGTTTGCTTTGAATACTTTTAACTTCGACTTGCTGATTTAAAATACTGGATATAAAACTATAACTACCATTAACTAACACTCCATTGGAAACAATAGTTATCTTTTTGTTATTTAAATTAGACTGCCAGATATTGAACGGAGCGTCTTTTAAAATCCGCAATAAAACCACATCATTAAAAACATCTATATAAATTTTACAAGCTTTATCAGGGTCTAATAATAAATTAAAATGTTCAATTAAATCCTGGGTATGTGTTAATTGGCGTTCCAAAATGGCTGGGGGTTCTAAATTAAGATCGGCAATTGAATCTTTATAATCAGACAATATCTTAATTACACCATTAAGATTATCTTTAAGACAAACCCCGTTTTGAGTGGTAAAAAATGATTTTTCTAACTCAATGCTTTCGCCAGTTTTTTGCTGGTCTTGCCAAACCAAACCTAATAAAGCAACAGTAATAACTAAATGGGTGCCTAGTTCATTCAAAATTTTAAAAAGTTGATCAGCTACCTTATTGTCTGTTACAAAATCGTGCACAAAATCCCGACGAGAAGAAACCACAGCATTGAGATAAGCTGAAGTAATTGTTTTGACTTGACGCTCTAAGGCAAAATCATCAAATTCCAGCCACTGAGGAATAAATACAGCTCGATCTTCTGGTAAATTATTATTTTGAATTAATTCCCAAAAAGTAGAAAAACTCATGACTGTTTTTTGGGGCAATTGAAATTTATTAAACTGCCAAGGCATTAATTTCTGCTCAAAAAGATAAAATTCATCTTTAGTGAAATAAAGTTGAGAAGGATTAAATTTTTTAGCATCAGTTTCTGTATTAATTAAAATCTTAATAATCAATCTCAGCTCTAAGACATCTAATTGAGGTTTGGACAAAATAAACTGAAAACGATCTTCATCTAATAACAGGCTGGCAGGATATTGTGGAGTTAACCCTAAAGAATTCCAATTCATACCATTAAAAACATCATTACTAACAATTAAAATGCTTGCTGGGCAAGACTGAGCCAAGGAGATATTAGCTAATAATTGGTTAATCTGAGGCGGGAGTTCAAAGATATTAAAACCAGAGGTAATAGAATCAACATCTATAAGTTTATTAATATCAAAATTTACTGGTTCGGGCATATCTGTAGTCTGATCAAGAACCCGATATTGATTAACTGAAGCTATGTCATTTTTAAATATAAATCCCCAATCCCAATTAGACTTTTGCACTAATAAATTAATTTTTTCTTTAATTGGCTGACTGAAATTATGAGCATAGAACAACAATAAATCATAGAGTTGAACTGTAGCCAAAACATCGTCCATAGCTCTATGACTAGGCCGATGGTTAAACTGATAATAATATGAGAGGAATTCCAAACTATAAAACTTTAGTTTGGGTAAAATAGTATGAGCCAATTCTAAAGTATCCAGTTTAATCCCCGGCAAATTGATGCCATTAGCCTTAAGAAAATCCAGATCAAACCCAATGTTATGTCCTAGTATAGGATTATCGCCAACAAATTCTAAAAGCTGTTCTTTGATTGTTTCAATTGCTGGGGCATCGATAAGGTCATCAGGTTTAATACCAGTCAAAACCGAGACTGTAGCATTAAGTTGATTGGAACGATTTGGTTTAACTAATGTCTTAAACTTATCGATAACCTGACCATTTTTAAGACGAACAGCCGCTATTTCAATAATGCTATCTTTCTTCAAATCCAGACCCGTAGTCTCAATATCTAAAACTATAATATCTTCCATCCCGTTAGAAATCCTCGGCGAAAAACAATTCTTCAGAATTATTTTTACGCGCAGTTAGTAATATAAACTTATTTAACATGCTTATCCCTTTATTATTAACATCTTTATTATATTAAGGCTGGTTTCTAACGGGATTCATTTTATTAATTTTTTACAAGAGTAATTTCCAAAGTTTGAGGAGTAAAATTCACTACTTCTACCCCCTTTGGGATTTTAAACATGTCAGGACTTATATCAATAGTATTAATTCCACTTAAACTGCCCCGCAAATCTAAATCTAATAAAGTATTGGATCTATTAAGTTCGGCTAGTTTAGTTGGGGATCCAGACAATATCACTGTAATAGTAGTCGGCGACAAAGAAGTTACACTTAAGCCTTCTGTTATATTGGTATAACTGGGTAATAAAATCAACTGACGATTATTGGATGATATCCCAATCTTAACTTTAACATTTATTAAATTAACACCTAATAAAATAGTTTTTGATGGAACTGTAACTGATACTTTATCTGTAAAATCGCTTGACCGACCGGCCAAATCTATAGGGGTAGTAACCAAACTGTTTATTGATTCTAAAATCTCAGCATCTCCTTTTATAGTTAAAGCTACAGGGTCAAATTCTATAATTGATAACCAATAACCAGCTGGCAGTTGATTAACAAAAGTTGGTTCAAACCCAAGAGTTTTAAAACTCTCCCCTTTCTTGATTTGTACCGAAACTACAACTTGAGCTGGCAAAAAAGATACATTAGCTAATTTTTGGCCCATGGCATTTCTGATCTCCGGCTGGCCAGAAGCTGAGAACGAATTCCTTTTATTATCCACATTTATCGAAACAAAAGCACCAGCTTCAGGATTAACAACACCACTAGGACCAAAGACTTTAACCACTTGTGGAGTAATACCAATACTATCTAAGCTATATCCTGAGGCTGGAAAACCAATTGGGTCAGCGATTAATTCCACCGAAACTTCTACCTTTGGCACCAATGTTATATCAAAGACCTGTGGATGATAATTAACAATTTGGACATTTTTTAAATGAACCGTTATTTGTGGCTGCAAATGATGCTGACCCAAAGAATTTATCCCATTAAAATCTAAAATTGCATCAATGAAAGTGCCTGTTTTTAGTTTAGTGTGATCTAAAACCCTAGAGCGAGCAGTAACTTGCAAGGTGGTTAGATTTTCATTTATAGCTAATGTTTCATCTAAATTAACGACCTGAATCGGAACATCAAGTCTAAAAGAACTGTAATTAAGATTAAAAACCACCACCCAAACCAGGATGGCCAATAAAACTATAAAAATTAACTGCGCTGTCCAATTAAATCTCATTTATTGGCAAGTAATATTGTCTTTAAAACTCTTTCTAAACTGCCCGGAGCTAATTTTGAATATGAATTTTCCCCATAAAGCAAAGATAAGTTCTCGGTATGTTTATAAGTGATGATGACAACTGTATTCCAATGTAAAGCCACTTGTTTAAGAACTGGATTAGATAAACTAAAAACAAATTTCTTTGGAGATACTACTGTTAGAGTAGATCCTGTCGCTGTAATTATGCCATTATCTATAATCAAAGCTCCAGAGGATAATCTAGAACGATGCGAAAAAATATCTAAGACAAACTCTTTGTTGAAAGGAGTGTATAAAGCAATGCCATTCTCAGCCAAGCGGCCTATTGGCTTGGATGTTTTGATAACCAATAAAGAAGGTATCTTAGATTTAGATAAAGTTACGACCGTATCAGTTAATTGACGAACAAAACTGCTTAATTCATGACGATCCAAAAGTCTAATCCTATCACGATTCTTTTGATGATTAAACGAGCTTTCTATTAATTTTTGAATTTCCTGGCTGTAAATTAATACTATTGCTACTAAAAAAGCCGTCAAAAGCAGAATAGATATGTAGAATAAAGCTATAAATCCTAAAAATTTGCTGGCAAAAACCAAAAATAAAATACCAAACAAGCTGGGCAGTACTCTAATTAATAAAGTTCTCCTAATCTTAGTCCAAACCCAGTAGAGCAACACAACTAGTAGTAATATATCTAATAATACTACTAAATTAAAAACGGAAGATAAGCTACCAATTGATAGATTTATCTGATCTAACAATAATTGATATCCATCGATAAAATAAGTTTTGATGGCTTCGTATGACATACTTTTGCTAAACTTTTACTGCATTTATTATACCTTGAAAACTCCACCCTTCTACAATTTGTCAAATATATCCATTTTAGGCGAAATCTACAAGGCTGTTCTGCGACGAGCTCTCTGAGCTTTAAGAATGTTGGTCTTATATGCTTTCTTTTGAGCCAAAGTTGGTTTGCTTTTCTCTAGTACATTCCGTCTAGGTTTGTAAAGATGGTAATTAATCTCGAAAACTTATCCAAGTTTCGCTTTTAAGTTTAGCTAAATGTTTGAGTAAGGCATAGATAAACACGATAAGTCCCAGTTTTTCTAACCCCTCTTCTGCTGCTATTAACAGAAAATAGTTAAAATCGTACCCCCCAAGCTTGGTGACATAGTAACTTCCCAACATCTCTACCCCCAGCGCGCCACCTATATACAACAAACCTGCCCAGAAAATTAGCCAGCGGATGCTCAAAGATAAATTCTGCCAAAATTTAAAAAGCCAAAATGCTAACACTACCAATAGAAAAAAAGCTGGTATTACCCATGCGTAATAGAATATCCCTTCCCGGATTCCTAAAGCATCCCTTACTAAAACAGATAATGTTTCGTGAATTGACGATCCTTCATCAATACTTAAAAACAGGAAAATCACTGCTAGAATCTTCCAGTATTTGGCAAAAGCATCTTTGGCTAAGGTTTTGATTGTTCCTGTCATCCACAAAATACCACTGGAAGCTAAAAGCAATATAATGGCAAACCAAGTAGGAATACTAATCTCCTCATTCATGTTAAAACGATCTATGTAAAGCGATAGATGCGTCCAGCCATTAATATGCCAAAGATATTGACCGAAAATATGCAAAACTAGCAGTATGCTCAAAACAGCCAAAAGCCACATCAAAACTTTCCTTGCGGGAACAATTAATTTTGCCATAAACCCATATTAAACATTTTTTACACATAATTAAAGCTACTAGAACTTTTTATATAAGAAAATCTGCCACAATGGGGCAAATTTTCTAATAGATAATGCCGCGCTGCAATCTAAAGTATGCTGAATGCTAACCACCACATAAAGATGCCCATGACAATCCACAATATCCCAATCATCCCAATACCAGTACCATAGAATCTCTTGACCAATACTTCAGTCCACTTAGGTGCCCACATCCCTAGTGCGCCCTTAAGGACAGTGAGATAACCAAATATCGGAATGAGGATACCCCAACCTAGAGCAGTGTCTAGACGATATTCTACCGACAAGATCCATAAGCCAAAAATAGCTATTATGGTGCTGTGTAGCTGCCAGCCGGCCAATCCTGGTTTTTCCTGGGTGGTTACAAGTATCTCTTTCTGAAACCAACGGGGGGCAAAGATTGCTGGAATACCATACATCAGTGACCAACCGCCAAATAAGAAAGCGATAAGACCAAATGTTGTAAGTTCCATAAAACCCTCCTTAATTAGTTAATATACATCTTTATTATGACATAAATAAAAAAATTACTTCTCGTCAAGAATTTTCTAGTACTAGAGCTAATTACTCTAAACGGCTCGTCAAAATACTTAAACTACCTGCCCTGTCATAGCAATGAGAGTAATTATGATGGCGTGTGCAATAAAAGCTAAAATTATAAACTGATAGAGTTTAATCTTAGAAATCCCAAGCAAAGCTATGCCAACTTCATCAGGAAAAGGTAGAGCCACGATAGCTATACCAAGCACAGGAAGCAGCCATTGAAAATATGTGTTTTTGGCAAGCTTGCCCCAAAAAGATTTAGGAAACTGTTTTGCTAGACGCTCGGTATCCCCGAAAATATGCTTTCTCACAAACATAAAAATTAGATAATCCCCCACAACTGCACCAAACCCAGCAATGAGTCCTATTGTCCAAGGTGACATAACCTCGCCAAGCGTATGGAAAATAATGATGGTCGTAGCAACTGTAAAAGTAAATACAAACAAAATCCCAGTAAAAAAGATGCCAACATAACTCCAATCACCCAAGCCCAGAAGAAATTCATGAAAAGGTTGGTATTGCGATAATCCAAATGCAACAATAATTGAAATACCAATCAACGGCCAATTTGTACGAGGAGTGGTTGTTCGTGATGCCATAAATTCAGTATATCATTAAGATAATCTTCAACGACTCCCTGGCCGCGTCCTGTGACAACGGGCAGATGTTCGAATTACTCTAATCTCTTAAAAGACTTTCTCTAGTGGCCTGGTCAGTATTTAATATGAACCAATCACGAAGTCGCATCCATACTTTACCCAGCTCGTTTTTCCCTTGTTTATCAGCTCCCCAACCCCAGCAGGAATCTTTTTCAGAATCTTCAACCAATGGAATATCGCCAGTTTGTAGAAGCTTCTCCTGAACATATGGATGTTGCATTAATTTGTGTTTACAAATATCTTCCATAATTTCTACTTTGGTATCTTCCCAATTGTTTGGAGCTTTATCTGCATTAGCTTCAGCAATTTTAAAAGCATCGTGGGCACTACGAGCATTAAATATCTTTTCGACTAATTCTGGTGCTGTATCAAAAAAATGGGATGCTTGATAAGCATGTTCTGATGTCGCCCAAACTCTTCCCTTCCATTCCACTTGAAAGCTGGAAAAGTTAGAGAAAACATAGAATTCTCTCTCATAAAAACCGATTACATCACCAGATGTGGCAAGTTGCGGATCACGATATTGTTTTAATTGCGTTGGCATATATTTAGTATATCACCAAGATAATTTTCAATGGCTCCCTGGCCGCGTCCCGTGGCAACGGGCAGGCAACCGTTGCCTGCCCGGCCAGGGAGCCATTGAGTTTTTGTTTCTTACCCCGCCCACTATCCAGTGATTCGAGTAAAAGAAAACCGCTCAACATTTATTCTTTGAGCGGTTTGGGAGATTTTGGATTGATTGGCTTAGGTGGTGGCTGAAACCGGCAACAGTGTGGACAAAAACCTCCGTGCTCCGACTCAAATTCCTTGTCACACCAATGACAAATGAATTTCTTAAGTTTTTTCACCATAAGACCTTACCTCCTTGTTTTCAAAGTAATAATACTATATCAAAAAACTAGCTCTCAGTCAAGGTTTTTATCGGATTGTCCCGCCCATTATCCAGTGATTTGGGTAAAAGAAAAGCCCCAATTTGGGGCTATTTGATTGCAGACATACTTTAGGCTCACTGTTTAACAGCAATTTTTGTTCCAGGGGGAGCAGCTATAGATATAACTACCTTATTGATAGTTATTGTAACCTTTTGCCCCCTAACTGCAACTAAAACATCTTTGGGGGTCGTTTTAAGATCCATTGCCTTCTTGACTTCATCTGCAAGATCTTTGCCAATGGGGTTTAAGTCACACAAAAGGACTCTACGTAATAAATTCTCATCAACATCTAAAGCATTAGCTATGCTCTTTACTTTCTTCTTCTGGGTAAATGGCTTCCTCTGGCTTGTTTCAATTCTGGAAAAATACCCAGGGTCAGTTTCCGTTGTTTCACAGACATTAAAGATTGTCAGTCCCCGGACTTTTCTAATATACCTTAGGGCATCTCCAGGTAGAGAACTCTTCGTCAGTTTCAACCGAGCCATTGTATACAACATCTCCTTTCAAGGTAGATTCAATTCAGTGATACTTCAATATATCAAAAACCTACTCTCAGTCAAGGTTTTTATCGGATTGTCCCGCCCACTATCCAATGATTTGGGTAAAAGAAAAGCCCCGAAATTAATCGGGGCTATATTTTTTATAAATTACTTCCCCCAGACTCTATCGACCTTACGACACAAGCGCTTGAGTGGGAACTTGCCCCAGAAATCTGTCTCTTGACCTGGGAAGGTGTAGTGGGGAGCAAAACCTGTTACCTGTAAAGACTTAAATTTTTTATACAGGTATGGATCAATTAGCTCCAACAATTGCTTTAATGGGGCAACAAGAGTCTCAGCATCCATTGGAGCACTCGTTATGCCAGTTTGCTCAAACTCGTCACAGATACAACGCCCTTCTGATGAACCACCGGATGACCGAAACAATTCATCTGAGGTAAAAAACTCAAGAATTTTAGTATATGGGAACTCTATTAACTCATGGTATGGGTCAGACCAATTATTCTCATCCTCAATCCACTTTGAATGTGACCAAGAATAATATACTTTGATTGACCAGTATTTCCTAGAGATGCCATCCTCGATTGAACAGTATTCCCTGATGATACTGTCATCGAAATGTTCATGAAAAATCAGTTGGACTATCAGGGCATTTGGTCCTGAGAAAAATAAATACGATTCCTGTGTAAACAAGGAATCAACATGGTATTGATTTTTATGACTATTCATGGTTATCCAAGCCATAAAATCAAATCCCGAAGCTTTCATAGCTTCGATAATGCTCTGGAAATACTTTTTGGGCATTGTTTTAGCTATCATGGTATACCCCTCCTTAAAGGGTTGGGTGCAAAACTTAACCTTAGCTAGCACCAAAAGTAGGATGTCAAAGTAGTTTCACTGTATCAAAAAACCCGCTCTCAGTCAAGGTTTTTATTGGATTGTGCCGCCCATTATTCAGTGATTTGGGTAAAAGAAAACCACCTAAAAAGGTGGTTATAATTAAAATCATTGTTTATCAATCCACAGGCCGCCTGCTGTTATCTTGAATGGATCAATCTCATTTATAAGGTCAATAATAGAGAGGTTCTGTTGATTTCCAAGATCTTCTACAACTTCAGCTGCTTCTAGAGAAAACTCCTCAAGACTGATTTCCGCACCTTTTCTAACAGCAGCTATAAGATCGAGTTGTCTGGGGGTATAAACAATACTCTTTGCCCAATCAGGTGCTTCTTCGGCTAAACGAGTAAATATGGGGGCAAGCTCTCGATCAGCAAAGGATATTGCATCGAAATATGTCCGCCGATCCACTGACCCATAATCCTTATCCACCGTTGCAGATACAAGCTCTTGCAATAAGACATGCTTTAATAGCGACTCATACCGTAGCACAATCTTTCGCAACCAGTTATTAAGCATCTGTAGATTAAACAAATCAGCTGCTTGAATAAGCTTGTTTCTGAAATCTTCGACTAGATCTCTGAATTTAGAATTTTCAAGCCACTTAGCTCGCAGATACTCATCTCGGACCGCTGTCATGAGTGGATGATCCGGGATAGTCTTTCCCCTAATCATATCCAGCCACATTTGTAGAAGCATAAGATATCCGACAACCCTTTCTCTGTGCCATACTCCACTAGAGATATCGTTCAATCCACTATTCAGCCATTGATTGGCTGTATATTCATCACCATCAAATGAATAACTGAACCACCATTTAAGAATCTCAAACCTTAGTGACTCATCAGAATCCCACTGATCTCGAATATCGACTAAGTAGTCGTAATAAGTTTTTTCAACGGGCACATCGGCACCTCCTATTTGTCAAATTTGATTCATTACTAATTTAAGTATATTAAAAACTAGCTTCTGGTCAATAGTTTTATAGTCCTAGAGCTAGTTTTCCTAGATTGGTGGGTTTAAGGAGGATTGGCGGCTAAAAACGCAGAATGAGAATATCGAGAATATCTAGCTTCGGGCATTCTGCCAGCGATACAACAACTTACGCGCCTCTTCTAATAGTACAATTGACGGCGCTATCGCCAGAATCACCAGCCAGTCGCGAGCAGAGAGGGCTGTGGTATGTAAGATAGCTTGCATTCCGGGCTGATAGATCGCCAGCAGCTGCAATAAAACAGCAGCGACTGTGGCTATGACGAGAAACTTATTGCCTAACGGATTCATCTGCAGTAAGGAGCGAGACGAAGAACGACAATTCCAAGCATTAAACCATTGAAAAGCGGCTAAAATAGTCAGCGTCATCGTCCATAAGTGCAACATATCCTCACCACCAAATGTCAGCCAATAATACCTAAATACCAAAAACGAACCCAGAGCCATTACCCCGGCCATTAGCACCATTCTCTGCCCCATCAAACCATCTACCAGCCACTGGCGGTGCGAATCAGCAAGATATCTTTTGACATAAGACAAGCTTAATGAAGCAGCGTCTTTCGGTTCCATAGCCAAGGCTACATCCAACAACCCGTCTGTGACTAAATTCAACCAAAGGATCTGCACCGCCAAAATCGGCAGCGGGTACCCCAAGGCAATAGCCAGTGTAATCACCACAATTTCGCCCAGGCTGGTAGAGAACAAATACAAAATCACTTTCTTAATAGTAATGTGAATGTTGCGGCCCTCTTCGATGGCCGCCACAATACTGGTCAAATTATCGTCCAACAGCACTATATCGGCGGCTTCCTTGGCTACCTCAGTGCCAATCAACCCCATCCCCACACCCAGATCGGCAGCCACTAGCGAAGGAGCGTCATTCACTCCATCTCCAGTCATTGCGACAATCTTGCCTTGCTGCTGATAAGCCCGTACTATGCGTAGCTTGTGTTCAGGCGTAGCCCGGGCAAAAACAGATATCTGCTCAATCCGAGCGGCCAGCTCATCATCAGTCATGTCTTCCACTTCCCGACCAATCATCACCTGATCACCGGGATGATAGATACCAGCTTCCTGGGCGATGGCTTGCGCGGTCACCTGGTGATCTCCCGTCATCATTACAATCTTCACCCCACCAGCCTGTGCCTTTTCAACGATCTCTTTAACGCCGGGGCGCAGACCATCATACATACCAAAGAAACCTACCAAAGTAAGCGCTGGCATCTGCTTGCCCGACACCTTCTCTGGCACATCCCATAACTCCCCTGCCGCCAGCACCCGCAAGCCCGCTGCCGCCATGCCGGAATATTCTGCTTCCGCCTGCCGTAAGAGTTCGGGCGTCATCGGCTGCAGCGTGCCATCTAACTGTTTTACAAACTTACATAGCGCCAACACCGCTTCTGGCGCACCCACCACCTTTAGCCAGTTGCGACCAGCTACGCGGTGAATGGTAGCATGGTATTTGAGCTGCGGCGTGAACGGCAAATCAAAGATTAATGGTGAAACTTGTTCCATCGTGTCCTTATCCAGCCCTGCCTTTGCCGCCAGTACAAACATAGCCGCTTCAGTGGGGTCGCCAGACACCCGCCAAG
Source organism: uncultured Candidatus Saccharibacteria bacterium (assembly GCA_964424375.1). Lineage (GTDB taxonomy): Bacteria > Patescibacteriota > Kazan-3B-28 > Kazan-3B-28 > UBA10110 > CAYRIH01. The sequence continues at coordinate 28,110 of CAYRIH010000004.1, forward strand.
TGGATGTGCCCTGTTCTGGCACCGGACGGGCATCAGCACAAAAACCAGCTACCTGCGCCATATAATGAAACTCGCGGTCATCCAGTGGTTTAATAACTTTGCCATCCAATTTAACTTGCCCCGACATGGCATAGCCGGAGCCACTGATTATAAATTCTTTGCCGCACATTCTTATTCTGCGAATTACCATTTCATTCCGAGTGATGGTGCCGGTCTTGTCCACTACTACCACTTGCGCTCTCCCCAGCGCCTCCACTGCCTGTAGCCGTTTAACTAAAACGTTGCGCTTGCTCATGCGCCAAACGCCGGTGGCCAACACTAAAGTAATTACTATCGGCAGACCCTCCGGCACCGCCGATACCGCCAGTGCTACCGCCACCTTAAACATCTCCAGCGGCACAATGCCGAGCAGTATGCCCAAAATAAACACCATGACGCTTAAAGATAAAACTACCAATAAGATAATCTTGGACAGATGATGAATGCTGCGCGTCAATGGTATTTGGGTATTGATGGTAGCAACCTGTTTGGAGATTTTCCCGATGATAGTATGCAGCCCCGTATTTACCACCACAGCTGTGCCGTGGCCGGTAGTAATATGCGAACTCTGCCATGCCATATTGGTCTGGTCAGCCAGCTCTAATTTGGGGTCAGCCATAGCTTGGATATGTTTTACGATTGGCTTCGACTCGCCGGTAAGAGCCGCCTGCTCTACCTTCATATTGTTGACTAAAAGCAACCGCACGTCAGCCGGCACTTTATCCCCCTCCCGCAAGATGATCACATCACCCGGCACTAGCTCGTTCTCGCTAACTTGCATCTCCCGTCCATCTCGCAGAACCGTCACGCGTGCCACCGCGAATCGCCTTAGCGCCAGCAGGGTGTTTTGCGCGCGCCCTTCCTGAATCGCACCAACGACAGCGTTAATCAGCAGTACAGCAAAAATAATGGCGCTATCTGCCACTTCCCCCATCGCAAAAACCACCGCGCTAGCCAGCAAGAGAATATAAATCAGAGGGCTTTGGAACTGACGCAGAATAATTTTCCACCAACTATCAATCTTGGCTTCTAATAATTTGTTAGGACCGAACTTTTGCAATCGGCGTTGAAATTCTTCCGTGCTTAAGCCAGCGGCCTGTGTATGTAATTGATCCAATACAGCTGATATTGTCAGAGTGTGCCATAATACCTTTTTTACAGGCAATAATTTGTCCATACACTTAATATGCCATAAGTGAACCTAAGAAGCACTATGGTCGTTTGGCATCCTAAGGAGAACCCGCCTTCGCTTTCAGCTTCGGAACGGCCTCAGGCTTAGAAAGGCAGGAATGAGACACCTGCCCGAAGTGCACAACGTTGCAGGCGAGAATGAAACAGTGGCAAGGGGGATAAGTTCATTAGACAAATTAGGCAGACAGGCGCGTCCAGTAGGCCAGCAGTAAATGAGGTAGTTCTTCAAGTTGGTGCCAGAACGGAGAGGTCGCGCCGATAATCAGTAAGATAACCAACACTAACCCAACATATTTCACTACCCAATCGGGCAGACTGTAGGCGGGTTTCTGCCGACTTTTTTGCCGGGCACTCCATAATGTAAAAACTATCAAAACACCGGTGATCCCAGCACCGACGGCGCCAATAATCCCCAATACTCCAACAAAATCCCGAACTCCCGCCAACCACACCAATAACGGCACTGTGAAAGCAGCGATGAAGGCTAATTGATTGGGCAAAGACAGGTCACTATGATAGATCTGTTGGGCGGCCCAACCTAGCGCCAAGAAGCTGGTACTCATCGCCAAAAAGGCAAAAATATTGCCAATCGCCCAAATATTCGGACCTAGCGCATTGCCCAGTCCAACCGTGGCTACCGAGGTTGTATTCTCTCCCATCACTCCCACTACCACCAAAGCAAACAGCACGTACAACAACAGCGGAATCAGGCCGGCATAAATAATAGTTTGCTTAAAATGTTTCCTGTGGTCGTTTTTACCCAAAATTTCGTAGGCTTGCGGAATGGAGGTCAGCCCATAGCAGGCAAACAGGATTACGCCGTAAGGCAACAGCATCTTGCGCCAGTCAAACATCAGTAAGTTAGCCGCATCAATCTGGCCTTGAGCCAATCCAAACAAAGCCAAAATGATCAGAATAAATCCTAGCACCATCCACAGTTCAACCTGCTTGACGGTGTTAATCCCCCGCCAGATCAAATATGCAAACACTGTGTAGAACACCAGCGACCACATCCAGTCGGCTCCGCCAAATAAAGCGGACAAAATTGAACCCTGGGCAATCATATAAGCTAGCAAGGCACCGGAAATGGCAAACAGCAACACAATGGTTTGCACCAATTTAGCCTTGGGACCAAGGTACAAACCGACATATCCGGGAATCTGGTAAATGGCGGGAGTGCGTGAGTGTTACTGCTGCCTTGGTTATAATAGGTTTGTTTACCCTCTGCAAGAGTAAGGTCAAGTATAAACTTTATAACCTTTTCCAAGTATTTTTTCCGAGACTTAACAGCCTTAGCAAGTTGGGCATCATCAAGCGTGTCTATACTTGTCATATCTAAGCTCCTTTTCAAGATTCAATTCAGTGATACTTTAATATATCAAAAACTAGCTCTCAGTCAAGGTTTTAATGTAACTATTTTGGTAAGAAAAAACACCTGTAATTTAAATCACAGGTGTTGTGTTCTGCTTCGATATTTATACCAGAGAATAATAGTAACTGTAGTCACAAGAAGATATAAGCTTGAGGTTATCTTTAATGGTAAATTATTAAAGCTAAAACCATATATAATCCAGAAAGTAGTACCAACCCAATAAGACCACAGCATTTTAACGGATACTGCTCCAGAGCTTTTCTCTTTCCAAATCTCATATGGTTGCAATATGGCGACCCCTATATAAATCAAACTTAAAGAAAAGAAAAAGAAAGCTTTATAGGGCAGGAGCACGTCTACCAGAAAAATAAGTAGCATCGCCCAAAAGAATATCTTCTCTTGGCTACTAAACCCTTTGAACCTATATAATCCAATGAGAATCGGAATATGTATGGGAGCCATAACAGCACCACTAAACATAAGCGCTAAGCTGTTTATTGATATCCCGTAAGTGAAGATTACAGCAAAGATGAACAAATTAAAGATGAACAAACTTACAGGAACAGACACACCAGATTTCTTTCGCCAAATTTCTTTTTTTTGATCCCATGCTCCCCACGCTTCAATCAATGTGAACAGGATGGTTCCAAAAAAACTAATAGTTAAGGCATTTAAGCCCAAGTTGTTTAGTTCTATTAATTGGAACCTCCTTTGTGTTTTCTGTCAAAGAGCTGAGTTTACTGTATCAAAAAACTAGCTCCTAGTCAAGGTTTTAATGTAATTATCTTCAACCCAGAACCCTAAGAAAAAAATTTATTGGAATTTAAATAAGAAAAAATCACCTGTAAGGGTGATTTATATAATTTTCGATGGCTGTTCTTCTACTCTTGTGCTGAACCTCCTAGAATTTTATTCAAGTCAATATCAGGTAAAGCGAGTGTGCCTGATGCCTTAGTTTTTAACAAAAGCATCGATATGCCAGCTAAAGCCGCGAAAGCTACAAGCGCATATGGCTCTCCTACAGATACCCGTGAGAGAGAGTTCAATGAATCTGGTCGGATATCCCATGAGCCTGCTGGTGAATCTTCTTCCAATATCGGTGCATTGTATGGACCAGCTAAGATTTCCACTATACCGATAAGCGACAAAGCATTTGACCCATCTTCAACAATTGAACCTATAGGACCGATTTTTAGTACCGCGAATTTTTCCCAGGTATTACCAGACTCAACTTCTGGTGAAGATGGTAGTGGGTCTGAATATGCCACCTCAACTGGGTACTCTGCCAACTGAACAGCTTGCCATTGGCGAGGCACTTCGCTAAAGTGTCTAACTTCAGTAAGCTGATCTTTGCTGATACCGAAGCGTTGACAGAGGAATTGAAAAACCTGAAATAATAATTCTGCGGCAATATGACGAGATGAAGTGTCACTTGGCGTTTTACCCTCCATCAAAATCATCTCCTTATTGTTAAAGATTTCACCGTATTGGTGATGGCTTAAATATATCAAAAACACACTCTCAGTCAAGGTTTTTATATATATTAACTATTTGGAATGAAGATGTTTTTTGCGTTCGTTCTCGGTTAGATATTGTTTGCGTAATCTGATATCAGTTGGTGTTACTTCTAAAAACTCATCTTCACGCATTAACCCAATTGTTTTTTCTAAAGTTAGTTCCATTGGTGGGGTACATCGAACAGCCTCATCTGTACCCGATGCTCTTGTGTTGGTTAATTGTTTACCCTTGGTTGGATTAACGGGCATACTTGCCCCTTTGGCAGTATTACCAATAACCATACCTTCATATACTTCCGTACCAGGGCTAATATATAGAGTGCCTCTGTCCTGTAAATTAGATAACGCATAGGCCAATGCCTTGCCAGTAACCATTGATATCATTGAACCTAATTCGGTTTTAACAATATGACCAACGTGTGGTCTGAAATCTATAAACACTGAAGTTAAAATCCCTTTACCTTTAGTATCAATCACAAATTCGTTGCGATAACCTAATAGCCCACGAGTGGGTATTTCGAACAACATTTTAATTTCGTCATTTTCTGTTCCCATATTAATTATAGTACCTTTTCGTTTCCCAAGCTTTTCGATAACCACCCCAGACAATTTCTCTGGTACTAATACAGTTACTTCTTCAAAAGGTTCTAATGTTTGGCCATTTTCTTCCTTCAAAATTACTTCTGGCTGAGAAACTGCCAATTCGTATCCTTCTCGACGCATATTTTCTAGCAAAACAGCCAAATGCAACTCACCTCTACCACTAACCTTAAATTTTGCATCTAAAAAGTCGACTTTAAGCCCTACATTTACTTGCAATTCTTTTTCTAATCGTTCCTTAATTTTTCGAGAGGTTAAATATTTGCCCGACCTGCCGGTAAAAGGCGAAGTATTAACAAACATATGTAAAGAAAGAATTGGTTCATCTATGGCAATAGCTGGCATTGGCTCAATTGTTTCGTCATCCAATAATGTTTGGCCAATATAAATTTCTGGAAAACCGGCAATCATTACAATATCGCCTGCATAAGCTTCCTTTACACTTTTTTTTGCCATACCCTCAAAGGTAAATAATTTGCTAACTTTTCCAGTAAAAATCTTTCCGTTTGCATCTTTCACAAATAATTTCTGACCGTCTTTAACCGTACCTGTATAAATTCTACAAATACCGAATCTTCCCAAAAAATTATCGTAAGCCAAATTAAATACCTGCATTTTTAAAGGCTGAACATTAAGTTCGTCCCCAGAAGCAACTGGCACTTGTTTTAAAATAAGATCCAAAATTGGTGTAAGATCTGTCGATTCGTCAGACATATTTTTTTTGGCTATACCTTCACGACCAATAGAGTAAATCGTTTCAAAATTGAATTGCTCTTCGGTTGCACCTAAGTCTAAAAATAGTTCATATACAGCTTCCGTTGCCATTTTTACATCGGCTGCTGGCTTATCTATTTTGTTTAAAACTAAGATTGGTTTTAGACCAAGTTCTAACGATTTTTTTAATACAAATTTAGTTTGAGGCATTGGTCCTTCTGCAGCATCTACCACCAACAAAACTGAGTCCACAGAACGCAGAACTCGTTCTACCTCAGAACCAAAATCGGCATGGCCTGGCGTATCTAATATATTAATTTTGGTAGTAGGTCTTCCACTATTTTCTGCAGGGTAAAAAACCGAAGTATTTTTTGAATATATAGTAATCCCCCGCTCTTTTTCCAAATCATTTGAATCCATTGAAACCTCTTCGCCAACCATACCAGTCTGCTTTAAAATAGCATCTGTAAGAGCTGTTTTTCCATGGTCAACATGAGCAATAATAGCTATATTCCTAATCTCCATAATAAAATTACCCAACAAAAGTTAAAGCCATACCTTTTTGTGTACCTCGACCAGTTCGTCCAATACGATGTATATAATCATTATAATTTTCTGGTAACTCGTAATTAATTACATGGCTTACATTGTCTATGTCCAACCCTCTGGCCGCAACATCTGTGGCCACCAAAACTCTGGTATAACCTTGCTTAAATTTCTGGAGTGATCTTTGCCTAAAACCATGACTCTTATTGCCATGAATGGAACCTGCTTTTATCCCTCTTTCAATTAAAATATTTGAGAGCTTTTCTACACCATGTTTTGTTCTTCCAAATACTAAAACTTTTTTAAATTCTGGGGCTGTTAATATTTCTGTTAACACATCTACCTTAGCTCTTCCATTTAATCTAACTATATCCTGCTGAATAGTGCTTGGGGAGTCCTGCGTCTTTACTGAAATTGTAATAGGGTCTGTAAGAAATTCATCAACAATTTTTTTGATAGTTGGAGACATCGTCGCAGAGAAAAACAAAGTATGTCGAACACGAGGCATTTTTTCTATAACAAAACGCATATCATTTATAAATCCCATATCCAACATGGCATCGGCTTCATCTAAAACGATTGTATTTATGTCGTCTAGTTTTAAAACTCTACGGTTTACTAAATCTATGGTTCGTCCTGGAGTACCAATAACCAACTGGCAATTTTGGCGCAATGCACGAATCTGTGACTGAATATTCATGCCTCCAACACAAACGGCCGATCTTATCCCTGCCCTTGGAGCAAAACTTCTAAATTCTTGATCGATCTGTAAGGCAAGCTCTCTTGTAGGAGCTAACACAATGACTCTTTCTGAACGATTATTTATTAGCTTGTGAATTAACGGCAATAAGAAAGCTGCGGTTTTACCTGTTCCAGTATTGGCTAAACCAACCACATCCTTCCCGGACATGATCTGGGGGATTACTTTGTCTTGAATCGGAGTGGGTTCGCTATACCCCTTTTTTATAACGATATTGATTAAAGACTCATCTAGACCAAAATCAGTAAACTGATATTCAGGTTTGAACTGACCAACATCTGATGTTGTAGTCGCCTTATTTATAAATGTATCTAGGTTTAAAGAAGATTTTCTTCCCCTAGGAGGAGAGTTTCGTCTGCCAGCTGAGAATGACCTCTTATTTGGCGAGTTACTACTAAAAGACGAAGTATTAGATTTACCAAAACGAGACCCATAAGGTCTACTAAACTTTTTATGAAACTTCGACTGAGCTGATTTTGGTGAATTACGGTGCATATTATTCTAATTATTTAACTGATATCTGGTGGTGAGCAATAAAAAAATAAGACCTCACTAAAGAGGTCTGCCCTACACCTTTACGAGTACCGATTGATAGTGCCATAAAATTAGCTGAGTGTCAATAATATTTTCCTATTGAGCTCTTATATGGCCGTAGAACCATTCGGTTCATGACTCACCCCAGTACTATTCTGCACGGGGTAAATCCCGTACCGTATGGTATTGGGATGGCAGGGGCTAGCCTGCCCGTGACCGGGCTTTTGCGGCCAGGGTGGAAGACGTTAGAACTTTTTGTATAGCTTTAGGGTAAGAAAAAGCGCCCAGGATACCCGAGCGCTTGAATTCAAATGGAAGGGGCGTCTGTGCTCACAGGTACTATTCTCAGTCAAAGGCTTAGTTTAGAGCCAACCCTGTTCCACAACCACAGCTTATCGCACGAGTACCACGGAACTACCCGCATATGCCGTGCTACCCACTTAGTTGCTTCGTTACTTCCATTCTTTTTAAAGCACCTTCAATATTAATTAAAAACTTCATTCAGTCAAGGTTTTGATGTAATTATCTTCAATGGCTCATGATGAGCCGTTGAGAATTTCAGCTTCGGAACGGGCAGGAATGAGACAAATGAGATAGTGGCAGGAGAGTGTAATAAAAAATCCCCAGTAACTGGGGATTTTTAAAATACACAACCAACTAACCCTGTGTATCCATGGCTATTCCTTCCGATATTCCCCTAGTCAATATATTTGGGATAGAAACAATTAACAAAGCCAAGGAAATTTTAAAAGCCATTGCGTATGAAATGCTACTCGGTATTAAGCCATTCTCAATACAGCCATCAAAGATACCAGGAATTGCAATATCATAGGCAATTGGTAATAGCCATGTACCAAAACCTAGTATCAAAATAGGGACACCTACTATGTATCCCACAAATGTCCAAAGACATCCCATGGTATTTGCTCCTTTTCAAAGGTCTCACTATCACTAGTGGCCTTTGAAATATACTAAAAAACTAGCTTCTAGTCAATAGTTTTATAGTCCTAGAGCTGATTATATTAAACAGCTCATCATGAGCCGTTGAGAATTTCAGCTTCGGAACGGGCAGGAATGAGACAAATGAAACAGTGGCAATGACTAATATCTTGAACTTATTTGTTCGTGAGGCTAAAGAATATCAGTCAGCTCAATGATGTCTTTTAAAAGATAGTCCGGTTTTTCTTTCTGGAGATTCTCCGCTGAATAAGAACCGCTTGGTATTGCAACTGGCAAACAACCAGATTCTTTTGCACATTTTATATCAAGCGGCGTATCACCAATGATATAAGTATCTTTTAGCTTTATCTTATAGTTTTCAACTTTCGCTAAGGCTTTTGGCACTAAGTCAGGTCTTTTCAACGCTTCGTTGCCGAACACACCAATTTGGAAGAAATTTCTTAAACCAGCTTTTTCCATCTTCATCCAACCTATTTCCTCTATATTGCCGGTCAAAAGACCAAGAATTAAATCTTCCCTTGCTTGTAACTTTTGTAAAGTGATTAGAACATTTGGCAAAACGAATCCTTCTAAACCCACGGCATTCTCCGTAAAATACCACATCATATGTTTAAAAAGTAGATCTAATTTTTTCTGGCTTTCTTCTGGGAAAATATCATTAATATCTAAAAGCTCGATTAATATCTGTGAATCGATTTTTACTGGTGATGCTATACTCTTTCGATCAACAGCAATGCCAAAGAATTGATTAGTTGCATATTATAAAATAAGCCGAGTGACAACATCAACACCACTTTTTATAAGCGTGCCATCAATATCAAAAAGGAGTAACTTCATACTCTTATTTTACCAGATTTATTAAATCCAGAACTCTAATTCTGCTGGACAGCAGAACGAAGGGCAGGAATGAGACAAATGAGACAGTTTATAAAAGAAGTTCCAGTGTCTCATTTCTAGATGAAAAGAAGGGGACGCAGAGCGCCCCCGTTGGAGGTCTTTGCGACAAGCAAGTGGCAACATCAGTTACCCTACTTCTGCTTGGGTTAAGATGATGTACTCGCCCCGGCGCAAAGATAAAGATCTGTTCCGCTCATAGTAGTTTCCTCCTTGAACGGTTGCGTCAGCTAATTGCAATGATGTCTCGTGGGTCTTCTATCCCACATGCTGACCCGAGATCACAGTGTCAGTAAGAACCACCGCAAGTAGCCTCGCAATAAATGTCCACACCAGACATATGATTTACCTCCATAGAATGGTGATGATTTTATTATATCAAAGTTTTCAACGGCTCATGATGAGCCGTTGAGAATTTCAGCTTCGGAACGGGCAGGAATGAGACAGTGGAAGGAGTTAGAATTTTTTGTTGAAATTTAGATAAGAAAAACCCCCAGCTAATTAGCTGGGGGCCGTGGTACAATTTAGTATCGCTAAAACACTGTACCTTCAAAACTGAGAATATCAAAAAACCCATTATTAGTCAAGGTTTTGATTATTATATTACTATATACGCTCTAGAGCGTATATAGAATTTAGACAGTAGAATTTGGGTAAGAAAAAGCCACCCTTTCGGGTGGCTTTAGTTGCACAAATTGTTGCACAAATTGATGATTAATTATTAAATTCGATATACTCACTATCTTCATTTCCTCCGCCTTTGTGCCATGAAAACATGCGCACAACACGAGAAGACACTCTACTGATTTCTTCTATGCAGGCGTCTCCACCTGCATCAACAGATTTTCCATACCCACCAGCTATATATAAATAGCGGTTGATATGATCAGATTCGTTATCCGAGTGGATACGGACATACTCTGCTTGATCACCAACTCTGGTAACAATGAGCTTGCCAACATTCCGTCCAAAGGCGGACATCGGCAAAACAAAATCGATTATTTGTTTCGTGCTGGGATCTAGAATTGCCAGCATGTCGAACTTATCCGTCTCACTGGCAGTAGGGGCAAAGAACTCTGTTACCCCGCGCCAAGTTGAATCAACGATTACCCTTACATATTTGACATAGGGGACGTTGATTTTGTAGGTGGTGGTGTTATCGTGAGCCATTTCGGCCCTCCTTACCCTTCTACGCCGGACTCTCAGGGTTATATCCGGTAATTTTTCAAGGTTGTACTTTAAACATATATCAAAAAACACCTCTTGTCAAGGATTTTACGCTCTGGGAGCTACTTTTCCAGATATGGCAGGGGTTAGTGGAAGACGTTAGAACCTTTTTGTATAGCTTTAGGATAAAAAAAGACCACCTATCATAATTAGGTAGTCTGTCGAGAAGAACACATTGTTTGGCCTACTCAAGTGTTGATTCATAAGCAGTACCAGTAAGAGCAAGAGCGTTCAGTATTTGCTGCTCTATCAAATAAAGAAGATATCGAACAAATACACTGATTACTTTCTTGTTGCCTTTAGCTATTGTTAACAAAGCTGACAACAATTGACCATGAGCCAGTACATAGCCGGCTATTTTTTCTCCCAGCTCACTAGCTCGATTGAAATGCCCTTCAGCCATCTTAATGATGGCTTGCCATTCATCCGAGATTTGTCCTCTGTTGAACCGAATCCCATTTTTTTCGCAAAACTTATAGAAATTCTGTGGGTCACCAATTTCCATTAAGAAGCTCCCTATGATAGCATGGCTATCGAAAAGTCACATTGTAAACGTGCTACTGTGAATATACTAAAAAACTAGCTTCTAGTCAATAGTTTTATAGTCCTAGAGCTGATTATCTTAAACGGCTCATGAATGAGCCGTTGAGAATTTCAGCTTCGGAACGGGCAGGAATGAGACAAATGAGACAGTGGCAGGGGCTAGTGGACGATGTTCGAACTTTTTTGTGCGAAGCATGCTCCCTATAAATCTGTGGTTACTACAAGATAACAATTTCTTTGAAGAAATCCTTAATATCACGAAATTCATCAGCACCATCATTTCGCAAACGTAAATTGCTATTTAGAGATTTCTCAATTGTTTTCTGTTGTAATTTACTTAATCCCTTTGCAGTACCGACTATATTGTCTGGCCCTAGCTTTATGTTACTGAGTTTTAATCTATCAAGATTGGCTTTATGATACCCAAACCCTAGGAAAATAATTCTCTCTGCTTGGATTAACTCTAAGTGGGCTTTTTTTAATACAACATCACCCTCCTCCTCGGCTTCATGAATAATTCTTATGCTTTGGCTGCTTTTCTTTAGAGAGTCGTCTGTAACAGATTTTTCATATTTTCTAGTGGCGGCACCTGAATCTTGACTTTGCCATGGCAACAGCCCCACCTGTCCATGAATATGTAATATTGGGATTGCTTTTATTTTTTCATATGTCTCTATGTCAGATTTATTATGAGTTTTTTTGAGACTAGAAAACAAAAAAGCCTCTAATGATCTATCATAATTGAATGTAATAATGCTTAATTTGTTTTTATCAAAATCTTCAAACGATGTCCTTAAGGCTTTGCCAAGATCCGAATACCAATCATTATTAGCAAACAATGTGTTTATGTCTTCATGTTGTATAAGAACTTGAGTAATAACTAGCTTACCTATTTCTGTATATTCAGACCTATACTCTAAGAACTCATCAATAGTTGCCTGACCAGATAACCTGAAAGCATCACAGAATTCGTCAACAAACTCATATGTACAACCTAGCACTGCTAATATTTGATCTCTTGACTGAGGATTCTGACAATTATTTAGAATCTCATTTTTGAGACTTACGCCCGTCGGGTAACTATAAGGAGCACTAGCTCCGGCGCCTAATATTAATACTGTTTTTCTTGAAATCATTTCTAATAATTTTTATACCAAGGGAGCCTTCTAATCCCCATGCCCCGCACAAGAATGATTTTTTTATTATTTTTCATATTTATATTAATCTTCATTGTGTTTTTTTGATATCGCATTATTAATCGCATAACCACCTAATACAAGTAAAAATAAACCTTGAAATATATCTGGCCCCTCAACTTGGACATAATCGCCCACGCATTCTGTGCCATCTCTAGTTTGTATCTCTTGAGTACATTCTGAATGATAATCTGCTGTGAAAGCGAAATAAGCCATTATAAAGAATCCTGCAGCAAGCATAGCAGTAAGTGCTCGTGTTAGATAATTGTTTGTTAGCTCGTCCATTTCCCAAAAATTTCTAGAATATTTTAAACCATACCAAAGTAAAACTGGCAGAATTATTAAATATGCTATCCTAATACTTGCTCCATATGGTTCTATCGGACCCCATAATAAAATGACACCCGTAAAAACAATTACAATAAAATTAATATTGTATCTACTAATACCTGAATTTTTATCATTAATACTCATAAGGTAATATTACATATATACTTACACTTTAACCTAGGTGTTAACTTTAATAAATATTAATAAAACAACCTTAGTAGTGGTTTGGTATAGAAATCTAATTTAAATACGTTTTTGCTTAAGATATCCAGCTTTAAAAATGATAACTTGGGTATTTAAATAAGGATATGCTGACTGGCGTTACTGAATGATGTTCAAATTTTTATACAATCATTGCCAGCTCATCGCTTGTTGACATAATAGATATGATAGTTTTTCTTTGAAGTTTCTCTTTTAATAAATCTTTATACAATCGAGAATCTTTTTGACTCACCTCTTTTTTTGTATCCATATCTAACACCTTTAATATTGGTTTTAGACCTTTCTCATGTTCAACAAAATTGTAGGCAAAATATTCAATGAAAATACCCCTTATCAATGATCTAGAGCTAACAAATAACTTAATTTCATCACTAAGTCCAACCAAATTAGTATCATCGGGCATAATTTTCATACCATAAACCAGCTCATCAAGCTTATCGTCATAATCCATCATCCAATTATTCTTCTTTGCAACCTTGTCTATCTCATTGAGTTGGGAGATCAATTTATTCTTGTCTAATATAATTTTAGAAGCTTTTTTCATATTATTACTCTAATTAATACATTCTTTTAAAACCATAATTCTCCTCTTTAATCTTACCACTTTTACTGTCAAAATAGTGGACCGTTTTTATTGTACAGTGGGGATCATTCTTTCTGTTGCGATGTCTTTCATCAATAACAACCTTAATATATTTAATCACCCCATTAATTGAAAATCTTTCAAGATAATAACATAATGCATATTTCTGGGGAGAAAGGATGGTAAATGTGGGATTAAAAAGTGTTTCTGCAATTTTCGACAAACTATCCTGCCTTCTTAGGGCTACATGTTTTTTTTGATGTTTTAGATAATTCTTTTTGCCAAAAAACACCTTTGACCCGAATCTATCTTCACATTCAAGAACATTTTCATTAATCATACTTTTACCACACAGAAATAATTACGTCAACTCTTATAAAACATTACCCAGTGCCCCTTTTTAACACCCCCACCCCGCACGAGAATGAGTTTTTTATAAAGTTGGTACCATCTGTAGATACAGCAGTTAGTATCCCGCTCTGCTGAGCAGATTAATAATACCCAAAATAGGGCCCCAAATGGCACCAATAATGATGGCTGCCCAAGCCAAACCATGTCCCCTCTCTTTGGTGTGTTTTATTTGGGTAATGGCGACTATACCTAAAACAATACCGATATACCCAAGAAGTCCTAGGCCAAATATCGATAGACAGGAAAGAACCATACCGACTATGGAGTATACGTTATATTTCACTTTAGCGTCTTTTTTACTTTCTGTAGGGCTACTTAAAGATTTCTCCTCATCGTTTATAGACTTTTTCTTAAAGTTAAACAGATGCGCTCCTTCACTCTGAAGCTTAAAACCAACTCCCAAAATGACGACAAGCACAACAAGGATGGCTAATAAAATATAAAAAACACTCATTTTAAATTTTTATTTTTATTCATCAACATAAGCTTATCGTGTATTAATTTACGAATCAAGATTCTATACAATAGGAGTATAAAAAACACCCAGAGGATTTGCTGACTAACCCTGAGCTCTGATCCAACGAGATGTGAATTTCTATTTCTTCTCTACCTTCTTCAGCAGGGGGTGTTTATTATTCTTAATGTCTTCCAAGAACTTATAGAGGTCAGTCTTTTGAAAATCTTTATCGGTTTTCTCCATATGCGAAGCGACTTGCCAACCAGCACGTTTAAGTGATGGCGGAGCTTCATCGTATTCTCCTAAAACACTTAATGTTTTGTTGGTTTCTTTATTAACCTTTTCAATTGCACTCTCGGGAAGGTAATTTTCTATTTCTCTACGATCCGATGGGTGTACATAAATATTTTTCTTGGTACAGGCATTAATAAAATCTTCTTTGACTTTTTTTATAGCCTCCTTAGCTTCCCCCCTATCACTATCTATCCAACAATATTTTTTAACACCCTCTAGACGATCAAAAATCTCCAATTCTGCAGTTGGGTCAGGCTTAATAACTGCACTGCCACCCAGTGGCCACAAAAGTACATCTTGATACATTCCCCACGCCTGCAGAAGTATGTTGAAGATTTTCAAGTCGTCCGAACCTTCCACAAGCAATAATTTAGAAAATCCTAAATCCGGATACGAAGAGAAACTCATTTCCCCTAGTAGTTCTTTGTAATTATCGAAGTCAGGAAGTTTGCTTATGACTGACTCGTTACCCTTTTGCTGTATGGAATATACCGTATCTGAACAAACTGATCGTGCTAGCCCTAGGCTATGAGTAGAAAAAATTAGACCTTCATCAGTATATTTTAACAACCGATGGACAAATTCAATTTGTAATTTAGGATGCAGGTTAAGCTCCGGTTCATCAATTAATATGAACGATGGTTTGGGAGAACGAATGGCAGCACTTAAAAAAACCATTATAAATTGGGCTATTCCAGCCCCTAGTTCTTCGATTTTGTATGATTGATCTCCAATATCAAGCTCTACAGACTTACCATCAGCCGTTGGCGAAATACCTAATCTGGGATATCCGAAAATGTCTCCAACGTCCTTCGTGGCTTCTTTGGTAAATTTTTTAATCGTGGCATTGTCGCTGGTTAGACGACTGTGCACCTCTTTAACAAGTTGGGTCCCAGAGCTAATGTCATAATAAGAATCTGTAGATCCAACATTAATAAGATTTCTGAACGCAGGAAAATAGATGGTGCGACTAATCATCCCTGCATATCGACGTAGTTTGCCAAAATTGCCCACTGTATTGCCCCCAGCATCCTGCAGAAAGAGTTCTCCACCTTTGATAACTTTTTCATAATTATCAGCTACATTTTTATTTTTATACCAGGCTTCTGCATAGAAATTTGTGGTGCCGTGCTCAATCCCTATGCGTAATTGATAATCTCCATCTTCTAACACGATATCTATGCCTTTGCTGCTATAGCGATTGAACAAATTGCTAGGGTGCTTAGACTCGATGGGTAGATTGAAGTTCGCCTTTTTACTGGCCACAGATGTCTCGTCTATGAAAAAATTATCCTTATTAGCTAAAGTCTCAAATAAGTGTCTAAGTTCGTAAAAGAATTTGAGAACCCAGGATTTGCCAGAATTATTAGGCCCCACAATCCCAATAACATCACCTCGCTCTAGATTGAGAACGAGCGGATTGTTTTCACTAAAACATCTGTAGTTTTTTGCAATTATCTTCATACCAATTTACCTCCAATAAATACATTAACCGCATTGTTTCTTCTTGGCAGGCCCGGAGGGAATCGAACCCCCGTCTTCGGTTTTGGAGACCGACGAGTTGCCACTACACCACGGGCCTATAACAACATCAAGGTTATACTTTATTCTAACATTTTTCAATCGCAATTTTTCAAATTACACTGTATAATGCGAAAGATGTTAAGTCCTTACAGTCTAGGACATATTGTTCCTGGATTGTGGCTCGATGGGTGTCCCCCGATCTATGATCGGGGGCTTTTTTATAAACCCCAGAAATCAAGGGTTTTAACCTATTTTTCAACGGTTCTGCTGTACAGCAGAACCGTTTATTTTCGGTGGTCGGAATGACAAAAAAATAAGGCGAGTAAAAACTCGCCTTTTGATTGATTCGTAACGATGCTATGAGTTAATTGTCACGCCCATGTGGATACCATCGGAGTTCTTGACCAGCCGTAAATGGCACTATTGGCACTATCGTACCATAGGATTCGGGGATAACTTTATAAGGCTTTTTAATCATACTTATCTTTTTGCCATTTTATCCCTCCTTTCTGGAATAAACCTTTTTGGCATGACGAATAATGCTTTGAACTCGCCAAGGGCGCAGTATAAATACTGAACCCAATGAAATAGCATCAGCACCAGCTTCATTAATCATTGTGTCAGCATCTCTGACACTAAGAATGCCGCCGCCGGCAATAACCGGTTTGGAAATTCCGATTTGTTTAACTGCTTTTACCCAATCAATAACAATTGGCAAAAGTGGTTTCCCAGACAGGCCCCCACCATTTGGATCAATATGTGCTAAAGGTGAAGGACCCGATCCAAACAAATTTTCCCAGTTAATCCGCTCGGATAATTCACCAAACGGTATGCTGTTGGACACGCAAATTGCACTGCAGGCATCGTGTCCTGCAATTGCTACTGCTGTTTCCGGTGATAGCATTGCATTGAACTTAGGAATCAGAGGTATCCCCAATCGAGAGCCAATTACTAAGCACTTACACACTTTCTCATATAGTTCATCTGATTCCAGTTCCAAGCCCACATTAGGGCAGCTAAAATTGATCTTCAGACCGATCGGAGCTTCAAACTTTTTCAAGAAACGCCCTAGAAGATTGACGCATTGGACAAACTCTGCAATATGAGATTCTGGATTAGGGTCTACAGACATAAATGAAATGAAAAATGGGTCAGTCCGTTCTTGCCACCGACCAGTTTTCAACAGAGCTAAGATTCCCGGTCCGCTTAGACCGACTGCATTCAATGCAATACCCTTAAAAGGATTTACAATAATGCATTTAGGCTTAAGTTCTTTAGGGATAGTAGTGCCCGGCCAAAGAGGCATATTGCCTTCTCTGGGTAAAAGCGTGCTGGTTTTGGCTACAAAAGTTACTCCCGAATAGTCCAGCAATTTAAACCGCTTCAGCAATTTATGAAACCAGTACCCATCACCAAAAAAGTTGAGGGTCCCCGAAGCGGCAATAACATCGCCAAAATTGATACCATTTAGTATCATAGTATTCTCCTTATATTTCAAAGTGAGAGCTTTGGGTAAACCCCCAACCCTATTTCAAAGATACTTGAATTGTAACATGTGGAGTGGTCTTATTCAAATTGTTTGCTTCAGTACACCAAAAAACAGCTCTTTATCATAAAATTCACGGAACCAAGAGTTTTTAACCTATTTTTCAACGGTTCTGCTGTACAGCAGAACCGTTTATTTTCGGTGGTCGGGATGACGAGATAAAATATGTTATAATTGTATCAAGGTCAGTATTTGGCAGTTTCTCAGTACTTCTTACAAGGGAGTTTAATTAGTTTGGATGAATGGATATTCCCACACAAACTAGATTATAAGCTCCCTTCTTTTTTTAAATTTTAGATTTTATACCCCTTTGAGCAAAAGTGTGGCTATTTGGTCTCTTTATGGAGAGTGTGTTTGCGGCAAACTTTGCAGTATTTTTTACGAGACATCCTATCAGGAGTATTGATAGGGTTTTTACGAGTTGAATAATATGTCCGCTTGCATTCTTCGCACATTAGTTTGATTATCGGACGCTTATCTTTGCGGCTTCCGCCTTTTTTCTTGTCTTTTGGCATAATTATGTTCTTTTAACTTGAAGGAAATCTAATTCAACTGGAGTTTCGCGGCCAAAAATAGAAACCAAAACTTTAATTTTGCCCCTAGCTTCATCAATTTCGCTGACTGTGCCGTCATATTCCTTGAATGGGCCATCATTAATATGTACCAAATCCCCTGTTTTAAGATCAATTTTATGTTTTGGTTCTTCAATCTTCATGCGTTTCTTAATAGTGTTCATCTCCTCGTCAGAAATTGGCACTGGCACTGTTCCAGAACCAATAAAACCAGTAACACTGGGGGTATTGCGGACAACATACCAAGATTCTTCGGTAACCATCATTTTAACCAAAACATAACCTGGAAATATCTTTTTTTCGACAGTTCGACGCTTGCCATGTTTAATTTCAATCTGTTTTTCTTTAGGAACTAATACTTTAAAAATCTTATCTGCCATATCCAACGATTCTATACGCTGGCGCAAGCTGTCAGCTACCGCATCCTCGTAGCCAGAATAGGTATGCAGAACATACCAATGTCCCGGACTACCACCATCAAAATCGTTGGGCAAAACCACAGGAGCTTGAGAAACTTCTTTAGAAGAATCTGATGGTTGAATATCGTCTTGTGGTTGTGATTTTTTATCCTCAGTCATTAGTTATTTAATTAATTTTAATTATCTGGCTGGGCTTCAACTTGAATGTCATCTAAAGAAATATCCATTGGCTGATCCAAAACTTGCTGAGAAGTATTACCTTTTTGATATTCAACCCAATTCAGCAAATTCCGAAGCCCTCCGGTTAAGCCTAAATCAATAATACCTACAAAAATCGTAAAGATAATTGACACAATAATTACCCCAACAGTTAACCTAAATACAATTTTCCTGGTAGGCCAAGTAACTTTACCTAATTCTCTGATAGCTTCTTTAACAAATTTTATTACTTGTTTTATCATAAAAAATTTATTATATATTATTTTTGTAACAGATTCCCTGGCCGGGCAGGCTGGACCCTCCTGCGTTCAATCTTATTGCGAAATAGATTATTATTTCTCTTCGCAATATAGATATCATTACGGAAGGGCACGGCGCATTCACTTCGTTTATTTGCCAGAATGACGGAGAGGGTTGTTTATCGTTTGGAGAACTGAGGCGCTCTACGAGCTTTTTTAAGGCCATATTTTTTGCGCTCTACGGCTCTCGAATCACGAGTTAGATATTTGTGAGATTTTAAAGTCTTTTTTAAATCCTCGTCTACCACCAACAAAGCTCGGGCGATGCCCAATCTAATAGCTCCGGCTTGCCCTGTAGTGCCTCCGCCAACAACTCTTACAGAAATATCAAAACGATCTTTCATCCCTACCAGTTCTAGCGGCTCTTTAATCACATCTATTAAATTTTTGGGGTTAAGATACTCAAGAGCAGTTTTATTATTAATTATTATCTGGCCACTGCCTTCATATAATCTGACTCTGGCAGTCGAAGTCTTGCGACGACCAAGACCATAATAATACTTTCCTTTCATTTGTACTGCTGTTTTAGTTTCTTTCATAATTTAAATCTTTAACTTAATTGGATTCTGAGCTTGATGTAAATGTTGCTCATCTTTGTAAATCTTAAGATTGTTTAAACGCAACCGGCGCAGCTTGTTTTTAGGCAACATTCCCGAAACAGCTTTTTTCAATACCTCAGTTGGTTTCTTGGCTAATAAATCCGATATTTTAGTTGTTTTTAATCCACCCAGATAACCACTGTGGCGATAATATTTCTTTTGCTGTAATTTATTGCCAGTTAATTTAACATTAGCTGCATTAACCACCACGATTTTAGTTCTATTAACCAAAGCTGGATCAAAAGTTGGCATATCCTTACCAATCAAAATTTTAGCTATCCGACTGGCTAATCTTCCTAGTATTTGATCCTGAGCATCTACAAGATACCAGATTTCCTTAAATTCTTGGGGTTTTGGTCTTTTAGTAGTTTTTATTACTGCACACATATCAAAAATTTTAAACAAATTCTAGTCTAGCCATCTTAGCATTATCACCACTTCTAGGCTTAAGTTTAATTATCCTTAAATAGCCACCAGTTTTTTTGGTATAGCGAGGAGCAATTTCTTTAATTATTTTTTTAACTAGCAACTCATTATTAAATAATCTTTTCATTAAATACTGCTTAGTGGTCAAATTAACAGTTTTAGCTCGATGGGTTAACCGCTCAATTATTGGCAGGACAGCCTTAGCCTTAGGCAGAGTGGTAGTAATTTTTTCGTAAAGAATAACTGAAAGCACTAAATTAGTAATCATGCTTTCACGACGTTTCTTAATCCTGCCTAATTTTACATTTCGTTTGCGGTGTCTCATATATTCAAATCAGCTTAATTAAATTCCAAACCCAACTCTTCTAACTTATCAGCAATCTCTGTTACTGCTCTGTCACCAACACCTTTCATTTCCAATAAACCTTGACGGCCAATAGATAAAATATCTTTAATTTTTTTTATATTATTTTGAACTAAAGCATTGGTAGTTCTGATAGACAGATTTATCTCTTCGATAGAAAAATCTTTGGGTTGGTTGTCAGTTTTAGCTTTGGTGTCAATTTTGGTTTCTGAAGTTTTGACTGGTTCCTTAGTTGTCTTCTTTTTTTCTTCAGTTGATTGGTCGCCAAAAATACCAATTTGATTTAAAAGAATAGAAGATGCTTGCTTAAGAGCATCTTTAGGAGTAACAGTTCCATCTGTTTCAACCTCCAAGGTGAGTTTATCGTAATCCACTCTTTCACCTACACGAGTATTTTGAACTTGTATACTGCAAGATCTGATGGGTGAAAATGCAGCATCTACAACAATCATTCCAATTGGTAATTCTTTGTCACCTATATCTTCACTCAAAACATATCCCCTGCCTTGCTCAATCCGAATTTCGGCTTCTAGCGTAACTTTACCGGCAATGGTAGCAATAAGCTGTTCTGAGTTTACCAATTCTACTGAACTGGGCAATTTAATATCCTTGCCAGTTACAGAACCAGCTTTAGTAGCTTTAAGAGTAACAGTGATTGGCTCTTCTTGGTGCAAAATAAATCGCAAGCTTTTAACATTAAGCATAATATCAATCATGTCTTCTTTGATACCTTCAATGGTAGTAAACTCATGGTCTACACCAACAATTTTAAAAGCAGTAACTGCAGCTCCTGGCAATGATGTAAGCAAAACTCGACGCAGAGCATTACCTACAGTCGTGCCATAGCCGGGATAAAATGGTTCGATTACAAAAATCGCACTATTGCCATCTTCTTTGTCTAATTTAACTCTAGGGACATTAATTGATTCCACTCTAATCCTCCATTTATTTAAATTATTTACCTTGAATAAAATTCGATGATTAATTGTTCATTAATTGGCAAATCAATCTCGGACCGCTGAGGCATATTTTTAATTTCAATAGTAAGCTTTTCAGCATCCACCTTAAGCCAAGCTGTTGGCTTGTTTTCCTTTGCTATCGCCATCATTGTATCCTTAGCTTTCGATTTGCCAGCCGCAAATTCAATTTTATCATTAGGTACTACTAAAATTGATGGCACACTCACTCTTTTACCATTCAAACTAAATTGGCGGTGACTAACCCATTGTCTAGCCTGAGGATGAGAATTAGCAAATCCAGCGCGATAAATAACATTGTCTAATCGGGACTCTAATATCTGTATTAAATTATCACTTGGTGAACCTTTTTGCTGAGACGCCATAACATAATAACGACTCATCTGTTTCTCGCCGATATGATAAAAAATTCTAGCTTTCTGTTTTTCCCTTAACTGCAAGCTATAACCTGTGTGTTTACGGAATACATTGGTATGTCCATGGAGACCAGGTGGTTGTTTATGATGGCTTTTAATAAACTTCTTAGCAGTACTTCTATCAGCAGCCACAGCAAAATCTTCACCAAGTCTTCTTATTTTACGCAATTTTGGACCAGTATAACGACTCATAATTAAACTCTCCTAGGTTTACGGGCTCTGGGACCATTGTGAGGTAGTGGGGTAACATCTTTAATGGAATGAATTTGTAAACCAGTTGTATCTAGTGATCTAATAGCGGCGTCACGGCCAGAACCAACCCCAGTCACAAAAACACTTATGTCAGTCATGCCCATATCTACAGCTTTGGCGGCTACAGCTTTGGCGGCTAAAGATGAAGCATAAGGAGTAGATTTTTTAGATCCTTTAAAACCTGAACTTCCCGAACTTCCCCACGCTACTACATCTCCTTTTAAATCAGTAACGGTAATAAAAGTATTGTTAAAAGTTGATTTAATATAAACTCTACCTTCTGGGATAGAGCGCTTAACCTTTTTTTTCTTCTTAACCTTAGCAGCAATTCTAGTTGCATAAGCCTGCTTTTTTTGCTCAGATTTTTTGCCCTTCTCAGCCTTTTTTTGTAATCTTTTTTTTCTAGACATGGTTATACATTAATCACTAATTTAAGTCTTCTCTGTTGCTCTCTTGCGGCCACTGCCTACATTAACCTTTTTACCTCTTTTGGTACGAGCATTAGTTTTTGTACTTTGTCCTCTAACCGGTAAATTCTTCTTGTGGCGACTGCCGCGGTAACTACCGATTTCTTTAAGGCGTTTAATATTTGTCGAGATTTCACGCCGAAGATCGCCTTCAACATGATATTCTCCTTCAATAATTTCACGAATCCGGGTAGCTTCTCCTTCAGTTAAAGCATCTGTTCGTTTATTTAAATCAATACCAGCTGTTTTGAGAATTTCTTGGCTACGATAGCATCCAACGCCATATAAATAAGTCAATGCTATCTCCATTCTTTTGTTGGCTGGTAATTGAACACCTAGAATTCTAACCATAATTATCCTTGTCTTTGTTTATGTTTGGGATTAGAGCAAATTACTCGCACTATTTTATGGCGGCGAATAACTCTACATTTTTGACAAATTTTTTTAACAGATGATCTAACTTTCATCCCGTTTATTTATGACGATAAACTATTCTACCCTTTTCGATATCATAAGGACTCATTTCAACTGATACTGTATCGCCAGGCAAAATCTTAATATAGTGCATTCTCATCTTGCCAGAAATATGACACAAGATGATATGGCCACCTTCAATCTCTACCCGAAAATGGGCATTAGGAAGGGATTCGAGAACCTTACCTTTAACTTCGATAACTTGTTTATCAGACATTTTATACGTAATTATTATACTTATTAATTAAATTAAATCAAGCTTTAAAATCAATTATTTCCTGTATGGGAGTGAGAATTTCGTAACCAGTGTCGGTTACAGCAATAGTCTGTTCAAAATGAGCTACTGGACTTTTGTCAGTCGTTTGGGTGCCCCAACCATCCTTAGCTGTAATATAAGCTTCTCCTTTTAATCCAACTATTGGCTCAATGGCTATAACACTGCCGGCCGGTAGAACAGTATCTTTGTTATGGCTGACAAAATTGGGGACTACAGGAGGTTCATGTAAATTGCTGCCAAGCCCATGACCAACAAATTGGCGCATAATAGCTAGATTAGAATTTTTAATAGTAGTTTCAATGGCAGAAGATATTACACCTCTGTTTATCCTCGCCTTATTTTTATGGGTCCCATCCA
>CAYRIH010000005.1:0-14644 GCA_964424375.1 uncultured Candidatus Saccharibacteria bacterium
GCATTATGAAGATTAATTGTTACAAGCATAGAGTGATACCTCCATGGTTGTTTTAATATCTTTATTATAACTTATTTAATCCAAAAGGCAGGGGCGCCTAAGCGCCCCTTGTCATCCTTCTTCACAGTGTTAGAGCTTTTTCAGTTCCGGTCTTATGAGCCTGGTCTTTTATTGAGTGGTTAACCGATTCCTGTGCTCATAACATTGTGAAGATTAATCGTGACAATCATAGAGGGTGTTGCGGTGTCCTCCATGATTGTTTTTGATATATTTATTATAACTTATTTAATCCAAAAGGCAGGGGCGCCTAAGCGCCCCTTTCAGGTTTTCTTCACAGCTGCACTGGTACTGGTTGCACGACGGCTTTACTTACACACCCAGAAGATGGGCGCTTAGCCGGCGCTTCTTGTGCTCGTACCCGTAGCATTATGAAGATTAATTGTTACAAGCATAGAGTAGGTACCTCCATGGTTGTTTTAATATCTTTATTATAACTTATTTTTTGGCTGAGTGATTCTGGGTGACCGACCATATTCTGGCAGAACTTGTTTAAACAATTTACCGGTAGTTTTTAGTTTTAACAGAGATTCTATTCTAACCTTAACATCCCCTGCTATGTTAGCTTTGCCAATCACTGGGATATTTAAACCATAACCAAATGTGTTAGCCACACTGATGCCAACTCGAAGGCCTGTAAAAGAGCCGGGGCCTAAATTAACAGCCACCCATTTTAATTGTTCTGGCTTAATTTTGTTCTTTTTCAATAATTTATCTATATTAGGCAGAAGTTCTTTGGATTGATTTCTTATAGAGATCCAAGTTTTTATGTCATTGCCGATATTTTTTGCTATACCTATACCAGTTTCGCTTTCTATCGTATCAATAGCCAATATGTATTTTTTATTTATCATTTTAGGATATTTTTATCTTGCGCCGATCATCATTTAAAGTTGATAATTCTATTTTTATAATATCTTTTGGCAGTTGTTTTAATATCTTCTCAGCCCATTCTATAACCACTATATTATCTCTGGCATTTTCTAAAATTTCATCAATCAAAATATCATTGGGTTCTATACGATACAAATCATAGTGATGTAGAGCGTAATTTTTTTTAGGTATTTTATAAATCCTTTCTAATATAAAAGTTGGGCTAACTATTTTTTCTTTAATGCCTAAGCCTTTGCCCAAGCCTTGAGTAAAAGTAGTTTTACCTCCACCTAAATCTGAAATCAAAGCAATGATAGCGGGCGGCTTAATTTGCTTGGCTAGTTTAGCTCCTACTTTCTGGGTTTCTTTAGCACTATTTGTAATTTGTATGTCCATATCTTTTTATTAGGATAAACATTATCACAGACAAAACTAAGCTAATCAAACTCATCCAACCTAATTTGTATCCTGTGCCACTAGCAGTTAGATAATCAGTGGCATCTCCTGTTATCCCAGCAAAACTTATGTCATTTGCTTCGCCAGGAGTCATTTCGTCAGACCAAAACCAGTGGTTATTAGGAGCCAAAACATAAACATAACTCCTTTCGGCAGATCCAGTATAGGTTACCGAATCTATGATATTATCATCAGTATCAAGCAGGTATAATTCTTCTCCTCCGGAGTTGTTGAGATGTAAACTAGTAACGCTTTGCTCCAATAGTGCATATTGTCCAGGTCCAATAATGACTGAGCCCGTTTGCAATGTGGTTATGGTTATAGGTGGCAAGTCCAATGAATTGATAGTGTAACTTCGGCTACTGGCATCTACCAATCTCCAACCCGCAATGTTAACCATTTCTTCTGTAGGGTTGTATAATTCAATAAATTCGTCTTGCCCAGTCGCTGGGTTTGGTAAAATCTCTGTAATGATTATTTGTTTGGCATAACCTATATTATTTAAAATTTCTTCCAGGGTAATGATTTCGATTTGATTAGATTCGATTAATGAACTTTGATAGATACCGGTTATAGTAAAAAAGTATTTTGTATTGGGCTCCAGATTTTCTATAAGATATTCCTCGTCTTTGGCAGATATAGTAACAATTAACTGACCTAACTTCTCTTCTTGTTTGGATTGATAGATAGCCACGTTGTTAATTTTGTTTGATACATTGATTGTCCAGATTAATAGTGCGGATGTAGATTCTAGTTCATCAAAATCCAAAGAGAGTTCTATCTCGGTTTCATCTTCCTCCTCTTCTTCTGGCAGTTCTAAAATATTAACTTGGTTTTTAGTTACTCTTAAGCTCCATTGCCACTGGTCATTTAGTAATGAATAAGAATAACCTTTTTTGGCACTGCCATAGTTAGGTGTTTCGTCTAGCACATTATTGTCAGGCTGGATTAATCTGACATAATCACCGGTATCATTTAAGGAAATGTGAATTTGAGGCTTATCAAATGATAGATACTGCCCTGCTTCTATAATTAGATCGCTATTGATAGTATACTCGCCTGATCCGCCTGGATATTGATCGTCTAATTTCCAATCTTTTAGGTTTACTGAATTACTACCGGTGTTATATAGCTCAATAAATTCATCGTTGCTACTAGTTTCAGGTTTAGGATAAAGTTCGCTAATAATTATGTCATTTGAATATATTATTTCTTCTTCAAGTTCCGTTATATTGAGCGCATTTACCAAAACTCCTTCCTGTTCATCTGGGTTGATAACCACTAAATCCCAGTTGCCTGTAACAGCTCCCGAGAGATCAAATCGAGCTGAGTCTACAATAGTTGAACTGGCCACATGAACGTTGGTAGCTGTTATTGATATTGCATCTTGGCGAATCTGGATTTGTATTTCATCCTCAACAGAGAAATTCTCTCCAGCAATTTCTTCGATTTCTAATATAGTATCAACCAAAGCTTCAACTGGACTGATGCTGTAAATTTCAGGAGGTGGTAATTGAGCAGAAGAGTTAGCGGATTTAGGCGTAGCTTTATCAATTACTCCCTCATCTAAATTAATAGCAACAGTTGCTTCATGCCAACTGTCTGGCAAATTGCCAGGGGCATATATTTCATTTTTTTCCATAGAAGTTTTAGTGTCATTATCGCCAGCCAAGGGAGTGCTACCATCTCCGGCTGTATCAATTAATTCTCCTCCTTCGTCCCATAGTTCGTTGTATAGTTTGATTGATAGATTACTATTAGACAAAGTAATAGAGCTATCTATATAATCTGGTTCTATATTTAAAACTGATAATTCTTCTATTTCTCCATCTCCAAAATTATAATCTTGGGCATTATGGGCTATTAAAAAATATCCCTCGGCTGGAATGATAGTATTTTGAGGATTATCAATATCGTTTATAATTTCCAACATTAAGACTTCATTACTGCCATCACCGCTGGTGTCTTTGGTAATTTGCCAGCCTGTCAGATCAATATCTTCACTAGTAGTGTTTTTTAATTCTATCCATTCATCTTGATTTGAGCTGGAACTGCCCGCCCAAGTCAGCTCGTTTATAATTATTGGAGGGGTTTCTGTATCAGCTTGTGTATTGGGCGTATCAAAAAGGATTAATAAACTAACTGCTGATATTAATATCAATACAAAAAGTATCCCCCTTTTCACCTCACCTCCTTGTTTATTAATTTATTTTCCTTTTTTAAGCCGTCTTTTAATATACTGATCAATTGGTGTCAAATTATATGTTTGTTCTATTAATTTTTTTAAGATTCCTCCATTCATTAACATGCTTTGTTTAACAAAGGATGTGGTGCGAGCTGCATTTTTAGTTCTTTTTTGTATTTCTTGGTAAGTTAAGCCTTCTAACAACATTTTGCCAACAAGTATTCTTCTAGTTATATCAACTAATTCGCGATTGGTGAGTAAACTTTTTAATAATGGTTTGAGTTGATAAGCAGAGGCTTGTGAAAGTAAATTTGCTAGTTTATTAAAATCTTGAGGGTCTAAACAATAATCTCCTATGCCTCCTGTAGTTAGAATCTGATTTTTTGACCCCCTTCTCTCAATTCCTCTCTTAATTTCTCTTTCTGCCAACATATATATATTATATACGCTGGCCAGCGTATATGTAAATACAACTAGACAATATGCATTAGTTGTTGGGTGTATTGTAAAAATGAGTGTGTTGTAAAAAGTCGGGGTGTTGTTATTGGATATCAATTTATTGATACTGAGTGATAAATAAATAGTAAATTGATCGATATCGAATAATGAATTGGAGAGAGTTTAACAATGATTGGATAGGTTTTTAATGAGGACATAAAGGGAGCTTAACAAGAGTGTAAGAGCCTGGTTTGACATTGAGAAATGGGTAGGGTAAATTAGGATTGTTGTAGTTTAATTCTCGTAAATTACAGTTAATTGCAACAGTTAATATATCAAGATTTTCAGGTTCCAATCGACTAAATTCAAGTTTAAAACTGTTAAATCAAATTATTAAACATCTAATAATTCAATTAGTTAAAACCAGTTTGAGATAGGGGTATTTTGCCCTAATTTTAGTCAAATGGACACCTGATTTTAAATCAGAGGAGTTTTTATGACAGTATGGATAACCTATGGGGTATGGCTGCTCTTCGGTATTATAATTGGATATTTAGCCAAGATTTTTATTTCTCAGAGAAAGGTTAGTAAAGCTGAACAAGAAGCTAATAAGATTATAAAAAGAGCTCAAACCAGACTAGAAGAAGCTGCCAAGCAGGAAAAAGAAATAATTATTAATGCCAAAGGTGAAGCGGCCAAGATTCGAGAGCGTGCTGATAAAGAAGAACAGCGCAGGAGAGCTGAATTATCTGAATTAGAGAAAAGATTGGGTCAAAAAGATGCTACTTTGGATCGTAGAACTGAGGAATTGGATAAAAAGCAGGAAAATATCTTAAAACAAGATGCTGAAATTAAAGAGATTAAGGAAGAAATCCTTAAAATTCGTGGCCAGCAGGAAGAAAAGCTGGCCAAAGTTGCTAAAATGTCTCGAGACGAAGCTAAAGATATATTGCTTAAAAGGACTGAGAAGGAATCCAAAGAAGATATCTTGAAAGTAATCGAGAATATCGAGTCTCAAGCCAAAGAAGAAGCAGGAGCTAAGGCCAGAGATATTATTGCTGCAGCTATTCAACGTTATGCTGCAGAAACTGCAGTTGAGTTAACTACCAATGTAGTTCAATTGCCCTCAGATGATATGAAAGGGCGAGTTATTGGTAAAGAAGGCCGCAATATCCAGGCTTTTGAACGCGCTACCGGGATTGATTTAATAGTTGATGACACCCCAGGGCTAGTAATTATTTCTGGGTTTGACCCGGTTCGCCGAGCCATTGCCAAAAGTGCTTTAGAAAAGCTTGTGGCCGATGGTCGTATTCAGCCATCTAGAATTGAAGAAGTGGCCGAAAAAGCTAAAAAAGAGATTAATACTGAAATAAAAAAAGCTGGCGAGGACGCAGTTTTAGAACTTGGTTTAACCGGACTTCCACCAGACTTAATTAAAATTATTGGGCGTCTTAAATATAGAACGAGCTATGGTCAAAATGTACTCAGGCACTCTATTGAAACAAGTCATATAGCTGGTATTATGGCAGCCCAGATTGGTGCAGATGTGCGCTTAACCAAATTGGCAGCTTTATTGCATGATGTAGGCAAAGCCTTAGATCACGAGTTTGAAGGCACTCATATAGATCTGTCTCGAGACATAGCTGTTAAATATGGTATGCCTAAAGAGGTGATTCAGGCGATAGAAGTTTCACATGAGGGCTCTGGTGGTCCCAAGAGTGCCATAGATTTTATCTCAATGGCTGCGGATGCTATTTCTGCCTCTAGACCAGGTGGACGCCGCGAGAGTGTTGAGCAATACATTAAAAGATTGTCAGATTTGGAGAATATTGCCACTGATTTTCCTGGTGTAGCTCAAGCTTATGCCATTCATGCTGGTCGCGAAGTAAGAATAATGGTTATTCCGGAAGAAATTGATGATTTGGGAATCAAAAAATTAGCTAAAGAAGTAGCCCAAAAAATAGAGAAAGACATGACTTATCCAGGAACGGTTAAGGTTAATGTCATCAGAGAACTTAGGGCCGAAGATATAGCTAAATAATTTTTGTGATACAATTCAAATGTTCATGAAACACCCACCCGAGCTATTAGTTCCTTGTAAAAAGGCAGCTCGGGTACTTTTCTTGTGTTAATATGTAACTATAATCTCTATTAGGAGGGAATAAATCGTTGCTTTTGCAACACTATTCCCACTCTCCCTTTCCCTCTGGTCTGTAATCTCTTTTTGCAAAACCAGAGGGATCCTTTTTTATAAGATACAGAGATTTTTGTTTAAAGTAATGTTGATATTAGGCAGTTAACATGGTATGTTAACCCTCTTGTTAAACCATATGTTTATCCCCTATCCTAGTAATTGTTGTATCTATTAAATATATTTGTAATGCTTAATATCAAAAAAATTACTTTGCCTAATAAATTACGGATAATAACTGTGCCGATGAAATCTACAGAAGCAATCACAGTAATTATTATGGCGCGGGCTGGATCTCGGTATGAAACTAAAGATATCAATGGAATTGCTCATTTTTTAGAGCATATGTTTTTTAAAGGTGGGGAAAGATACCCCACTCCTAGATTAGTAGCTGAAGCTATTGATAGTGTGGGCGGATCATTTAATGCTTTTACAGGTGAGGAGTATGCCGGTTATTACATTAAAGTAGCTAAAGAAAAGATAGAATTAGCCTTTGATGTGCTGTCTGATATGTTATTGAATGCTAAATTTGATGCTGAAGCTCTAAATCGTGAAAGAGGAGTAATTTTAGAAGAATATAATATGTACGAAGATACTCCCATGGCGTTAATCCAAGATTTGTTTACCCAAGTTTTATTTGGTGATCAGCCGATAGGTTGGCCAGTAATTGGTAAAAAGCCTGTTATTAATTCTGTTAAGCGAGAGGATTTTATAGCTTATCAAAATAGATATTATACAGCGTCGAACATTGTGGTATCTGTGGCCGGCAATACAACTTTAACTGAAGTTAAAAAATTGGCTAAAAAATACTTACCGTTTAGAAAATCTGGCATAAAAAATATGCCACTTTCCTATTCTGCAGCCAGATCTAAACCTAGTAAAAAAATAAAGGTAGTACATAAGAAAACAGAACAGGCCCATTTTCAATTAGGAGTACCTTTGTTTGGAGCTCTACACCCCGATAGATATGTTTCTACCGTTCTAGCTGTTATCTTGGGCGGCGGGATGAGTTCAAGGCTGTTTACAAGCATCAGAGAGCGTCAGGGATTAGCTTATTATGTAGGAGCTAGTGCAAATCACTATACCGATACTGGATATTTTGTAGTACGAGCCGGAGTAACCGTTTCTAAGATAAATTTAGCCATTAAAACTGTTCTTGATGAATTTAAAGAAATATCTGCAGAGCTAGTTACTCAAAAAGAACTCAAAAAAGCTAAAGAAAATATGATTGGGAATATGGTGCTAAAGGTCGAAAGCTCAGATGCTGTAGCTACAGGTGTAGCTAGTATGGAGCTATTATTTGATAAAATTGAAACTATCCCTGAGATTAAGCGAAAAATCAGAGCTGTGACAGCTAAACAAATTCAAAATTTAGCCAAGCGAATATTTAAAGATAATAAGTTAGCTTTAGTGGTAATCGGACCTTATAAAAACGATAAAAACATAAAAACTGCATTTAATCTCTAAAAATCTAAAAACATACACTTAATAACAGAGGAGAATTTCCCTTCTCTGTTATAATATATCCAAATATAATATTAATTTTTAAATTTTATGGAAAAAGAACGAAGTTTTGTGATGATTAAGCCTGATGGAGTTGAAAAAGGCTTAACAGAAGAAATTATTAATAGATTAGAATCGGCTGGTTTAACTATTGTTCAAAAAAAAGAGCTTGTGCCTACAAAAGAGATGATTTTACAACATTATGCTGATTCTGAAAGCTGGTATCGTTCCGTAGGTACCAAAACTATCACTAGTTATGAAAAAATGGGATTAGACATAACTAAAGTTTTTGGCAAGGAAGATCCAGTTGTAGTGGGCAAAACAATCAGAAATTGGCTTGTGGATTACATTACTTCTGGTCCGGTTGTGGCTATGATTGTAGAAGGTCCAGAAGATATGATTAAAAAAATTAGAGAATTAGCTGGCAATACTAATCCAATTGAAGCAGAAAAAGGGACTATTAGAGGTGATTTTAGCACCGATTCTTATGAAATAGCTAATAATGAAAACAGATCTGTGCGCAATATAATTCATGCTTCTGAATCCCCTGAAGAAGCTGAACGAGAAATTGCCATCTGGTTCCCAGATATAGCTTAAAGCAGTGGATATTATCCTTTCCTAAACTATAAAACTCTTGCATCTAGAGCTAGTTTTTTGATATATTTTAAGTATCTTTGACAACACAAATCACAGAAAAGGAGGTTATTAAGCAATGACTGATTCAGATCAGATTGGAGATAATGCCAATAGTGCTCCAGTGGCATCTCTTCAAGAATCCACAGGTAAACCATCAATGGCAATCGTATTGTTTTTTGTAGGCATACTTGTTGGAATGATGAGTACAATACTTATCATATATCTGGTACGCGACTCATGTATGTCTGGTGTCGTTGTTGTGTATGATGATCATCAGATTGTTACAGATCAAGCAAAAGCGGTAACACACAATACTTTAGATCTCAATGATGAATATCGAATATTCATCATTGACGAATCTATCCCGGTGGAAGAGATCACTATTTATCACTATGGGATGGTTGTTGATTACGAATCAGCTTCAATTCCAAACCATACTTTAATCTGGTGGCGCAAAAAAGATCCTCAGTAAATTCACTGTCCCAATAATCATATCTAACCCATTTGATGACGCTATTTAAAGCCCGTAAGCTAATAAGCTAAAACGGGTTTTTTCTTTCTACAAGCTATTTTTTAATGGTTCTGCTGTACAGCAGAACCATTGAGTTTTGTTTATTTTAAGTCTGTTTTTGTCTAGATTCCCACCTTTGTTCTGCTAAACAGCAGAATGGTAGCGAAGATAATAAATAATTTATTACTAGAGCAGATAATTTGAGTTATCCACATAAAGGATTTGACAGGAATCCCCTACTGTTTGTAATATATATTAGTCTTTGAATGCAGTAATTATTATTTTTGACCCAACACCTGTGTTCCGAGGCATTTACTCAGGGAAGTTCTTTAAAAATTTATATATTAAAAAATCATCTAAATCCCAATTGGTTTTGAACTCTATAAAAAACCTGAAATTAGATGATTTACTTAACAGATTGTTTAAATTACCAATAATGTGTTGGATGAAATCTTATTTTATCCACTATTTGAGCTTTTAGAATTATTGAGTAATATGCGATATGTTTGTTAATAAGCTTTTTGCAATAAAATAACCCAAAAGACTTTGGAGATTGTGGATAGCATTAAATGCACAGTAAATTATCTTGTCACGAAGGTTTGCTTTGTGGCAACCCCAAAATAATTTACTTGTGTGCAATCGGCCCCGATATAAAAATCGTGGCCTATTTTTATGCAGATTTTTATTTAAAAAAGGGTTGACATGGGGTATCAACCCCACACCAATAATCAGCTTCTATAAACAATTTTAGGGTTGACATGGGGTATCAACCCCCTATTAAAATTCGGATTTTGTGTTATAAAGATATGCTTATTTAGACATCTGTCTAAATAAGAGGTTCGAACCGGTTTTAGGTACTTAACACCCCATGTTAACCCCCGGACCTATTTTCGTGTTGTGCCATGTTAACCCCTACCTAATACCCCATGTTAACTACCTATTTATATATATACATACCCAGAGCTTAAAATTAGCGCCGAATGTTGACCCGTATTAACCCTAGTTGACAAGGGTTGACACCCCATGTTAACCTAAATTTAGTGAGGGTTAACACCCCATGTTAGGTACCTAAAACCACTTCGAACCTAAAATGCCTAAATTGAGTAGCAATTTACTATCATTACATACATAATTTATTATATTGTCAATAACTTAACCCCCCATGTTAACCCCATGCCAAAAAACCGCTACCATAACCAATAATAGACTTGACACCCTATGTTAACTCTTGACAAAGCTAAAAAAATGGTGCGAAAAGCAAAAGGCTCACAACAGCCCGAAAATGTTCAAGTAATTTCGCTAGAAGACCAACCTAAAATTAGTGGTGACACTCATAGCCTTTCGGAAGTGGCCAGACATCTAAAAGTGTCTGAAAATCGGATTCGTCACTGGGAAAAGTCATATAACCAGATATTATCTAATCATAGAAATCAATATAATCACCGGATTTTTACTGATATAGATGTAAAAGCTTTAGAAAAAATTAAATTTCTCCAAGATTCAGGTTTATATACCAAGCAGGGGATTGTTGCCAGGTTAAAATCCAAAATTAAAGACACTCCAGATGACATGGGTGGTGATAAGGAGTATCGCCAAAAGTTACTGATAGCGCTCAACACTTTGGCTACAGAGATAAAAGGTTTGAGAAGGGAAGTCCGAGAGGATTTGCAAAACAATTTGCGAGGCGAAATAGAACATTTGGCATTATTGCTGTTTCCACCTAAGAAAGAAAAAAGATTCTGGTGGAAGTTCTGGGAGAAGTAGTTTTGTTACCTGTCATCTTAAACTTGATTCCCTGGCCGGACAGGCAGGATTTATAGATTCCGGATCAGAGTCCGGAATGACGAGGGAATGGGAAGTTTTACATATTATGATAAAAAAGATATCAAAAAATACAAAAAAGTGGCACTGGACAGATTATTTTAAATCAAGCCAGCTTAAATTAGATAAAAACCATCCCAAGCCCACAGTTTTTGTGGCCATGAGTGGGGGAGTCGATTCATCTGTTACGGCATATCTGTTAAAAGAAACAGGTTATCAGGTGGTGGGGATGTTTATGAAGAACTGGTCTTATCCTATCAAAAGCATTAAAGAGTGTCCCTTATATCAGGATTATCTAGATATGGTTAGTGTTTGTAAATTTTTAGATATACCTTATCAGGTAGTATCTTTTGAAAAGGAATACAAAAAACGGGTGATAGATGATTTTTTTAAAGATTATAGAGCTGGAGAAACCCCAAATCCAGATGTTTTGTGCAACAGAGAAATAAAGTTTGATTTATTTCTTAAAGAAGCTATCAAAAGAGGGGCAGATTTGATAGCTACTGGCCATCATATTCGCTCCAGAAAAGATAAAAAAGGGATTTTCCAGTTATTAAGAGGTAGAGATCCCATAAAAGACCAAACATATTTTGTTTATCCTATAACTCAAGAACAACTATCTAAATCTATTTTTCCGATAGGTAAATATATTAAATCTGAAGTCAGAAAAATAGCTATAGAAGCTAATTTACCTACGGCTACCAAGCGAGATAGCCAAGGAATTTGCTTTATTGGTCGGATTGATGCCAAAGATTTCCTAAAAACCAAGCTGGAACAGAAGAAAGGAGATATAGTTGATAAAAATGGCCAAAAATTAGGCGAACATGAGGGTGCTTGGTTTTACACTATAGGCCAGAGACGCATAGAAGGCTTGTCGGGCACAATTAAACCACTCTATGTGGTTGCGACCGATGTCAAAAAGAATTTGGTGGTTGTAGGAGATGATAAAGATACCTACAGTAAGGTTGCTAGAATTAAATCACTGTATTTAATTAACTCTAAAACGCCTCAAAAAGATTTAATAAATCAGAAATTTAGGGTTAAATCTAGATATACACCAGAATTAAGCTCTGGAACATTGAAGTAAGATAAAAAAGGAGCTTATTTTGAATTTTCTAAACCAGAGAGAGCTATAACTCCCGGTCAATCTCTAGTTTTATACAAAAATCAGATTTGTATAGGCGGGGGAGTCATAAAAAGTGCTAATTTGTAACAAACCTAGTGAAGTTGCGATGTAAGGGATGGATAAACATATGGCACAACCAGATGAATCAGATATTCAGGCGCTAATTAAGCGCATTCAACAAGGCGAATCAGATTTATTTGGTCAAATCTTTGACATATTTGCCGATCGGATATTTAGATTTGTATATTTAAAGATAGGGGACAGAGAAAATGCTAAAGATTTAGCATCAGAGACTTTTTTAGGGGCTTTCCAGAGCGTTAACAGATATAAACCACAGTCTAATACCAAATTTTCAACTTGGTTGTTCTCGATAGCTCACAAAAAGATTGTAAATTACTATAGATGGCAAAAAAACAGAAAAACTATAAGCCTGGAAAAGATTTCTGCCAATTTGGTTGATAAATCAGAATCGAATCTGGATAAAATTAATAAAGAACAGCAACATCAATTAATTATTGAATATTTACATAAATTACCTGAAAATTTACAAGAAATTTTAATACTTAAGTTTATAGAAGAGCTAGATTATTCAGAAATTCAGCAAATTACAGGCAAAAAACAGGGGAATATCAGAGTTTTATTGCATAGGGGAATAAAAAAACTTAGAGAAGAATTACAAAAGGATGGATATGAATTTTAATCGACAAGATAAAAAAATTATCAAACTTTTTAAGCAGTTAAAAGAAGAATTTTTGCTTACCCAAACAGAAAAATCAGACGTTAAAGCTCAAATTTATAAAAAAATTGATAAACTTAATATATCTGTAACAAAACCAGAGTATAAACGATATAGTGTATGGTCATATAAACTAAATTTTAAAGGAGTAATTATGCCACTTGTACCTATAATTTTGGCAATACTTATAGCTGGAGGAGTTGGAACAGCTGCTTTAGCAGACAATGCCAATCCAGGAGATACTTTATTTGGATTAGATCAATTTATGGAGGATTTCCAGGAAAACTGGCCTATGTCTCAATCTCATAAAGCTAAGTTTTTCGCGGGATTAAGTGAAGAAAGGGCTCAAGAGCTGATGGCCTTAAAGGGTATGGATCCCGAGGAACTTAATGAAAAGAAAAGAGAACGTTGGGAAAGACACCAAGAAGATGCAGTAAGTAGATTGGCAGCTAGTATAGAGAAGGTAGAATCTGTACAAGAAAGATTCCAAGAAAAAATAGATTCCACTGATTTAGAAGAGCAAAAAGAAGTTTTCCAGAAAGTTATAGATCATCTAGAAGCGGTAAAGGCTAGAAGGGAGACTAAGCTTAACGAGATAGAAAGTGGCGAAGCCCCTGGATTAAGAGGTTTTCCTATTCGTCAGCATATTAAGAATTGGAAAGGTATGTCTAAAGAAGAAATAGCCGAGATTAAGGCGCAAGTTAAAGAAGATTTTGGCGAAATAATGGATGATTTTAAGACTCGCATGAAGCAGTTTAAAAGAGGAGAAAAACCAATCCAAAATGATAATGGTGACGACGAAGATGAGACAGATGAAGACGAGGATGAAGCAGACGATTCAGATGGTGACAACGAAGATAATGAATAAAATTTAATTAATTATTTAATTACTAAAAAAGGGGTCTAAAAGGTTCCTTTTTTAATGTTTATATTGTTTTATTATGGATTTTTAAGTAGAATTTAATAGTTAAAATATGATTTATAACTATTCATCTATTGATGAGGTATTGTCAAAAAACACTAAAAAGTCATCGCTGTATTATTAACTCCCAGAGCTGTGAAACTGTTACTTGTGTAACAAAATCACAACTTTTTCGTTATATTTAATGTTAAACAATAATGCCATCTTTACATCTTAACCGAATTGAAACTCCGCCAAAGCTGGTAAATCAAGCTTGCAAGGGCAATACTAAAGCCTTTGGAAAGATTTATGAACTTTGGGTTGATAGCATTTATCGGTTTACATACTTAAAAACTAAAAACGAAAGTGTCGCTGAGGATATTACTGCTGAAGTTTTCCTAAAAGCTTGGAAGGGATTAAAAACTTTTAAGCTTAAACGCGACATTAAATTTTCTACCTGGCTTTTTGCTATCGCTCGCAATACAATTATTGATTACTATCGGACCACTAAGCAGGAAATTTCTTTCGAGAGTCTACCAGAAATAGTTGATCCCGAAGGAGATATAGACTTATATCCAGAACAGACTAAATTGCGACTAGCGTTAACGAAATTAAAGCCAGAATACAGACAGGTATTAGAACTTCGCTATATTGAAGACATTCACATTTCGAAAGTGGCTCAGATCATCAAGAAAAAGGAGGGGAATGTCAGAACTTTAACCAATCGTGCACTTAAAAAATTAAAAGAAATACTTAAGTAAAGTAGTTTTCCTAAGGGTTCCTTATAAAGAATTTTTGGGAGATGGGGGCGATAAAAAATTTTCGAACCGTATCTCAAAAATTTATATAAGGAATTTTTTATAAGTGAAAACTGATCAATTCGACAATTTAGAAGACAGCTTAAGAACTCTTAGTAAAAGAGCTGATTTGTCGTTGAGCAAGAAACAATCTATTAGAGATAAAATTTTTAGATCTATTGGTCAAATAGAATTAGCTGATGCAATTGTGCAGGGCGAACAGAAGGCAACCATAGCTGTATCTTTACAATATTTAAAAAAAGCTTTAATACCTCAAAAATTAACTTTTTCTATACCCATTACATTAGCTGTAGTAGTATTTGTCTTTATTACTTCAATTGTGACTAGTGCTGTGGCTCAAAATTACGGTCCGACCTAGACCCTTTTCACAAATACAACATTATAAGAGCATA
>CAYRIH010000005.1:14654-15438 GCA_964424375.1 uncultured Candidatus Saccharibacteria bacterium
GAGCTGGCTTTTATTAGTAATCCTATTAGTAAGGCAGAAGTTAGTCTAAACATAGCTAATGAAAGATTAAAATATTTAGAGACCTCTGTGACTCAAGAACAATCTTTAGATAAAGTTCTTAAAGAATCTCAGATAGCTTTAGTAAGTGCCAAAAAAGCTCTTAATCGAGTACAGAACATAGATGATAATCAAGATAATCAAGAAGATATATCTGGTCTCATTGAGCGTTTTAGCATTCTTTTAAGTGATCAGAGGGATATTTTAAACAATATTGAAATTGAGGATGAAGCAGAAAATGATGAAATTAAGCAAACAATTATAGCAATCAGAGGGGTTTTAGATGAAGATATTAATCAAAAACCAGAAGGGGATGGAGATTCTGTTCAGGATAATGTAGTGCCATCTGTTGTTATTTCTATGCCCAGCATAGAAGAACTACCAGCTTTAACTGAACAACTCCCATTAGAGGGATACCATAGATTAACTGGCCGTATTGGTACTGCTTATGGCGCCCCGGCAATTTTTGTTGGCAGTGAATATTATAAAGCGATATCGTCTCCCATTGATTTGAATCAATATATTGGTTACGAAAATATAGAGTTGGGCGGGGACATTTCTGATAATCAAATTACAGTTTATCGAGTAGTGATAAATGGAATTGTTCTGGCAAATTTATTGCCGGATAAATAACTTTGAAATTAATCAGTCTTCCTGGTATTAAATTTCAGGAAAATCTTTGTTTTAGGACCGAGGGCATAGTATAAATTAAAATCAATTTGTCTTC
>CAYRIH010000005.1:15448-51251 GCA_964424375.1 uncultured Candidatus Saccharibacteria bacterium
ATACAAAAGAAATTATATAAATTTAAAATTAGGTTTAAACGCAAATATGTCTAGAAATTTTAAAAAAATGACTCGCGTTGTGTCCTGGTTTATGACTTTAGCCGTAGCAATGGCATTTGCCTTGCCGGTTGATGCAATTGAGTTTTTCTCAACTCCTTTGCGTTACCAATGGGTAAGTCAATCGGGGACACTTTCTGCGGATGGTACAGCTCATGAGTACAATGTACAGGCTGGCGATACAGTCAGTATGAGCTTGACCATCAAAAATCGTTCTATCGACGCCGCAGCCAAAGTTATGTATGGTGTACCTCCTGGTGGAAATCTTCTTCCGGAAGAGGCGCCATATCGTGGAGCCCATGAATTAAGGGTTGGTGTTAAGAACGATGAAATTCTCAGTTGGGTTGATTCTTCTAGTTTCTATGAGAATCCTGACGGAGATAATAACCGCTTTGCGGTTTATAATGGCGTAGATGCCAATTATGGTGATAATTTAACTTTCACCTGGGATCTTAAGATTGCTGCCAGCGCAACTGATGGCGTCTATGATCTCTATACTGGTTTGGTAAGAGAATTTGACGCTTGGGCTCGCCAAGTTAATGCTTCAGGTGCCTTATTAGGCAGTGGAGACATTTTCTGGAGGTTCAATGTTGGTGATGTATCAACACCTTCCATAACAGGTGCTTTGAATGTCAATGCTCTTTCCACAACGCCTCCTGCTAACTTGGTACCTAAAGGTGGTAATGCTAACTTTACCAAGTTCAGTTTGACTGCAGCAGCTGGTACCACAGTTAAAATTACTAAATTATGGGTTACTCGTGACGGTCTCTCTACTGATGATGAAGTTGAGAATGTCAAAATTCTTGATGCTAATTTAATTCAGCACGGAGGTACCGCAGGTGGTTTCAATTCCAATCACAAGGCCCAGATTTACTTCTCACCGGCCTTGGAAATCACCGGAACAATGGACTTTTACATTAGAGCTGGTTTTGACAGTACTAATGCGAGCGTAACCCACACAGCTAGATTAGGTGTTAAGGAAAACGCTGATATTGTGTCTGATGCTACTTCTGTAGCTGGTGCCCCAGTTTGGGGTAACTATATGACAGTTATTGATGTAACCATTGGCTCGTTAACTCTAAAGGAAGACGGATCAATGACTGATTCCACTCCGGATGTGGGTGACACCAATGTAATAGTCAATACCTTCAAGCTGGTGAATGACAGCAGTACAGAAAATATTGTGGTTGAGCAGATTACAGTCAATAAATCTGGCTCGGCTGAAGCTAACGATACTGTCAATATCGAGCTTTGGGATGTAACTAATAATGTCTCTATTGGTGAGATGGCTAACTGGAATGCCAGCAGTAAAGCAGTATTCCCAGTGAATATCACTATCAACAAGGGTAAGACAATTCGTTACCGGATTCAGTTAGATATTGTTGATGGTTCCAGTTTGACTGCTAACGTCGACTTGGTAGATGGTTCGGATGTGCTGATCTTTGCCAAGGGTCTGATATACGGTTACTATATTACCCCGGCTTGTGTTGCCGCTACGGACTGGACACTTGATTCCGGTACTGGTGGTACTAATAATAAAGGTCAAGGTGATAAGAACCAGACCATTAATGCCGGTACTATTACAATTAGTAAAAGTGCTAGTACTCCGGCGACTGGTAATATAGCTGTTGCTAGTGATATTAAACTTGCTACCTTCGACTTCGATATCCGTGGTGAGGAAATGCAGTTTACAGCTGTAGATATTGACTTCAAGCTGTCCGATGCGGGCGGCAGTACAGCGATTACCTATGCTGATTTGACTAATGCCGTTCTTTTGGATGCAGCTGGCAATATCTTAGCTGGTCCGGTTGATGGTGAGGCGGTAGTCTCTGACGATGGTACTTATGATGAAGGTACGTTTGATTTTAATGATACCTTCACTCTGTTGCCAGGTGTTCAGGAAGTCTCTATCACTACTGATCTCGGTACTGACTTTGAGGCTGATGACACCGTTCAAGTTACTATTGCCGTAGCGGCTGACGTAACTGCTAAAGGTTTGCAGACTGGTAATTCAATTACCCCGACTGTGACTGGTGCGACTGGTAACGAACAGACCATTAAAGCTGGCGCCGTAGTGATGCGGACATTAGCTAGCCCACCAGGTGGCAATGTGATTAAAGGTGCAACTGACTTGACTTGGGCAACCTTCTCCTTAGATGCTTCAGCATCTGGTGAGGATGTCTTGGTTTCGTCTATTACTGTTGGTGATGATGTAGGTGCATCAGGCAACATGTCTAATCTGGATAACGCTGAATTATGGGCGGATCTGGATGGCAACGGCAGTTTTGAGACCAAAATCTCTGAGACTGAACAGCCGGATGGTGCAATAGGGGTTGATGATACTCATGCTTTTACCCTGACTGAGAGCGTCCGGATTGTTAAAGGTGGCTTTATTAAGTTCATCTTTATGGCCGATCTGGCCGCCGCCGCCATTGCTGGTGCTACAGCTACACACGCTTTCACCCTTGATGCTGCTACAGTAACTGGGGTAGGTATTACTGCTACAGGTGCTGATACTGGCAGCGACATCACCGAAACGGATGATGATGCCTCTGGTGGCATACTGGTAGTGGCAGCTGTCGGTTCGGTTACAGTGGCTCTTGACGGCTCAACTCCATCGAAGTCAATTATGCTGGCTAATACTAGTAATAATGTACTAGCCAAGTTCAAACTGACAGCCCTGGACGAAGCCTTCATAATGGATAAAGCTACAATACTCTTAGCTGATTGGGGTTCATCACTTAGTCAGTGGGATTCTATCAGCAAACTAACAATTGAGTATCCGAAGGAAGACGGCACTATTGCTACCAAAGATGTTTCACCAAGCACCGTCAGCGCGCTATTTGATAACATTGCTATGTACATTCCTAAGAATGACAGTGCGATATTGACGGTAAAGGCTGACTTCTTCCAGATTGCTACTCAATCAGCTGACTTCGGTGATCAGATTGAAATTGGCTTTGATGCTGATTCAACTGGTTTTAACTCGATTGGTCAGGACTCTGGTACAGCTGATACTGACTGTGGTAATGACACCACAGCCAAGACTCATGTCTTGCATAAGACATTAATTACCGTAACACCTGATAATGCTGGTCTTAGCTCAGTGTTGGTTCCTGGTTCAACAACTACCTTGTATCAGTTCAAAATAACAGCTGATAGTGCTGGTCCAGCTGCTCTTAAGCGGCTTACCTTCCAGGTTAACCTGGCAGATAACGGCACTACCACTTCTACTGTTGATCTCGGTGGTTTCACCATCGTTAAAGATGGCACTGATCTAACTGCCAGTGATGCTTCAATTGCCGGTGTCTCCGGTACTGCAGATAATACTTCAGATGTAGCTCGGGCCACAATGGAAGGCAAGGGGACTAATGATATCGAATCTGACGCTGACGGACAGGTAACCACCTGGGTCAACGTGATGTTTGGCGATACCCCAACTGCCGATACTGAAGAGACCATTGCCGCTGGTGATACTACTGTTTGGAAGTTCCGTGGAACTTTTGGCGCTGGCTTCTCAGCATCTGATGATGATAGCGTTACTATTGAGCTATTAGGTGATACTACATTGCCTGATGATGGTGCTTTCTATTTGGTCGACAATGATGCAACTGCATCTGAAGAGGCTATTGTTTTGCAAACAGAAGCTGGAGTTTCTGATCTAGCAGACATAGAGTTTATCTGGTCAGATATATCTGGTTACGACTACACCAGTAACTTCATAATCCACAGTGCCAGCTTCACCAACAATAGCGTTACTGAAACATCATCTGGTGACTGGGCTAATGGTGCCTACATCAAGAACTTCCCATTAGGCACTCACAGCTTAATTGCTTAATTCTGATTTTCTAGAAATTCTCTCAGGGGGCTCAAGTTTGAGCCCCTTGAGTATTGGGGAGTAAATTAGGTTAGAATATAAATATGAAGAATATAAAGGATAAGATAAAAGCCTTATTTAGCCACAAAACAACATCCCTAGCTCTGATTGGGATTTTGATTATTATTGGAATAGGAGTAGTTTTGATACTTACTAAAGCGAATGATTCCAGTATTATGTTGCCAGATTATCAGACATCATCTGCTACTTCTGTGGCTATGGAGTTATATTCAGCAGGCAAGCTGAGGGAAGCTGAGGCTGAGTATCGCGAAATCGTGGCCAGTAATCCTAGAGATTTTGTAGCCTGGAATGGCTTGGGCAATACTCTTAGAGACCTCAAAGATGCTGTTGGGGCCGAGGAGGCCTATCTACGAGTAATCAATATTAAACCCAGGTTTGAATTTGTTTATCGTAATTTATTAACGTTATATCTAATGTGGCCGAAGTCAGAGGAAATACCAGCCAAGCTGACCGACTTTGATCCATTAATTACCAAAGGCTTAGCGGCTAAT
Organism: uncultured Candidatus Saccharibacteria bacterium; assembly: GCA_964424375.1. Classification (GTDB taxonomy): domain Bacteria; phylum Patescibacteriota; class Kazan-3B-28; order Kazan-3B-28; family UBA10110; genus CAYRIH01. Next base: position 19,895 of record CAYRIH010000005.1, read on the forward strand.
AGAACCTCTGTTCAGATTATTGGTGCGGCCATCAAATATTATCAACAACAAGGTAATACAAATAAAGTGCAGGAACTGGAGCAACAGCTCTCTGCCCAGTAGTTAAACAAGGTTGCAATTATGATTAATAGATTAGTTAAATTATGTCACTTTTATATAAAGTCATTGGTACGACGGTTTAAGGTGTGGCAGCTTGCTGCTATTATTACCGCCATTATAGTGACTGTGGCGCTATCGCCAGGTTTGTTGCGGGCTATACCTGGATATTTTATCCCTTTGGGGCAATTATCCCGTATGGCTGGTCTGGCGCGGCAGGAGGGAGATAATCGTACTGCCTTGCGCTTGTATCAAACTATTTCTAATCGTGCTTCAGAGATGGATTTCAGCTCCAACTACGAATTAGGCAATCTCTATAGCAAAATGGGCAAATGGAATTTAGCCGAGCGCTATTATCTGAAAGCTGCATCTAACCCAGCAGCTCCTGGGTCTGTATTTTATCAACTAAGCGATCTTTATCTTAAACATTTACCAAATAAGGGAGATAGATTTGTGGCGTTAATATTTGCCAAAATGGAGGATGAAAGAAAAGGGGATTCTGGCTTAGCAGTGATATTGGCTGCATATTATCGCGAATTGGGTGATAAGAAAAATGCTCTGCTCTGGTTTAAACAGGCAGCCAGCCTAGAACCTGATGATGCAGAGATTAATAGCGCTATTGAAGAACTGGAAGCAAAATGAAGTGGTTAGATTTTTTACGCATTACCGACGGCAATTGGATTACTAATCTAGCGCTGTGGGTAATTTTACTGTTGCCCATAATTGTCTATGCTGATATTGCCTATCCTTTTGAATTCGGCCGATTTCTGATGTTTATGTTCGTATTGCCAGTGCTGTTCTTTGGAATCCTGATTGAGCGGCGCTGGCAAGCTACGCGGGCATGGTGGCGCTCGCCATTGCTGTGGCTGACTTTGTTATGGTTAGCAGTATGCTGGCTATCTGCCATATTTGGTGTTAATTTCTACCGCAGCTTTTGGGGGTCAGTAAGTCGAAGCACTAGCTTACTGTGTGTTAGTGGTTTGGCGGTTTTGTTTGTTTCACTTCTTATGGTGATACGTCGAATGGAGCATTGGCTAAAAATCTTGGCGATTATGAGCTGGGTTGGGGGCATATCAGCTGCTGTTGCTGTTTTACAAAAGCTGGGTATTACCTTGATCTATCGCATGTCGATTGGAGAACGAATCGGTGGGCTGATTGGGAATCCCATTTTCTTCGGCATGTTTTTACTGCTTACTTTTTTCCTGGCAGTGTATTTCTTTTTACGAGGGCGAGGATGGGTGCGCTGGCTGTCATTAGTTAATATATTATTGCAGGCAACAGCCATTATACTGACAGCCTCTCGAGGTCCATTTTTAGGCTGGATAGTTGGATTGCTAATCTTTGGGTTGGGTTGGTTGTATCTAAAACAACCATCAAAAAAACAGTTATGGGGAATAGGTGGGTTAATTGTGTTATTTGGAGTTGTGGCAGGAGGAATGTTGACATGGTTACCGATGGGACAGCGTCTTCTCCAAATTGGATTGAATAATATTACTGTTCAAACTCGTTTACTGACATGGAGTATTAGCTGGCAGGCCTTTTTAGCGCGTCCATGGCTGGGATATGGGTGGGAAAATGTGGAAAACGCTTTTAATAAATTTTATCAATCAGGCTTGGATGTTTTTGGTATAGGGCAGACTATTGTAGATAGAGCTCATAATTTTTTCTTTGATCAATTGCTTATCAATGGGGCGGTAGGGGCAGTAATAATGCTAATTTGGATTGTTGTTTGTATGGTTCTTTTAATTCGCCGGCTGGCTAGCGATGCTCGACAAACGAACAACCACTCAATTTTAGTTTTGACTTTACTAGCTACTGGCGGGGCCTATTTGGTATCGCAGTTCACCGCTTTTGATGTAGTGATGACTTTGTTGTATGGGTTCCTTCTCTTGGGTGTTACTGTTTTTCTTACCTCACCGTCATTAATACAACCAGTCAATATTCATTGGCTTAGATTGTTCCCTCTTATTTTAATACTACCAATTCTTTTGTTAGATATTCGCTATTTGGCTCCGGCTTTCCCGGCTGCAAAGTATAGCATATTAGGTGATCGAGCTTATAAGACAGGACATTACTCTGTGGCTGCGCAGTCATATAATCGTGCCCAGCACTATCCTAATCCATATCTTTATTTTCTATTAATAAAGTTTCCTAGTTTTAGCCGAGTATATGCCATTAATTTAATTAATCAACAAGAGTATGCTCTTGCAGAAGGCTACATCCATAATGGATTAGGCGTATTAGATAAGATTATACAGGTGAGTCCTGATAATCCAGGCCGTTTGCTAGAGAAACCTATCTCATATATGCTGCTATTTTTCATTCACACTGACCAGCCTCAGTATTTAGAAAGGGCCAGAACAGAATTTGATAGCTTAATTAAGGCTAATCCAAATCGAGGGTATCTTTATCTAAACTGGACACGAGTGCTAATGGATTTTGATTTATTTGACGAAGCCTATGCGTCACTTAATCGGGCGGCTAATATGACTTCTCCTCCGCGAGAACTAGAATTTTGGCGTGCCATACTTGGAATACGATCTGGGTGGGCTAGTTCAGCAGAGATTTTGGCAGACCTGCGGCAGGCGACTAATCGGACCATCGAGTTGACGACCGGTGACCAGCCTTCGCTAAAGTTAGCAGTTAATTATCTGATTGGAGCGGGAGATTTATTAACAGCCGAGTATTACCAGGCAGAAATCGTAGATATTGTTAGAGTAGTTTCTGAGGCGGTAACTGAAAGAGTGGCCCTCGCCACCATCTATGCTAATTTAGGCAAGTTTGATTTGGCAGAAGAGCAGGCTCGTGAAGTACTCAAGCTTGATCCTAAGCAAGCGGAAGTAGTTGAAGAATTTTTGCAAAGCATTGGCCGATCGCTTTAACAATATATTATTGTATAATAAGAGTATGATAACTAAAACTAAGCCACCACATTTCTCTTGGCAGTTTGACTGGCTGCAAATTACTGCAGTAGCATTAGTAATAATTTTAGCTATTTTAATTGATGGGAACCTAGTCTATCGTGATTTAAAAGCTCAGGATGTTGTCGGAACCATACCTATAGTGATAGGAGAGTTACCAGATACTCAGCCTCAACAGATATTCCAGCAGAAGTATCAGCGAATAGCCCAGTTTAAGATAACAACTGAGAGCACAGACCCAGTTTCAATTACTGGCTTAACTTTTTCTGGTCGAGGGACTTTATCTTATCAGATTATTATGTTGTTGGGTCGTTACCGATTGGTGGCAGACTGCGAAGAGGTAGAATTAGGTCGAGGCATTACTTGGTTATATCAAGATGGCGACTACCTTGCTCAGTCAGTTGATTTTATTCAACCTTTTAATCTAGATATACTGCACCCTCTTATAGTAGATGTGTCTACTGATTTCATTGGTCAATACAATGAAACTTTTGGAATCTCACTTATTGATATTCTAACTTCTGAGCCTGTGGAATTGCATGGCCTTCCTGTGGTAGCCAAGTTGTTTGAGGTTAAAGAACGCTGGTAGTATTGATCTAATTTGGATATGATATTGGCTTCCAGAGCTGATTTTTGCACTAGACGCAACTTGTTTTAGGTGGTATTTTAGACATATGAAAGTTTTAGTTGTTGGAGGAGCCGGATATATTGGGGGTGCAGTAACAGATCTCTTGATTCAAAAAGGAATTTGTTTTACTGTATATGACAATCTTCTTTATGAGCGGCAGTATCTCAAGCCGGTGGATTTTGTTTACGGAGATATTAGAGACAAAAAAAAATTGCTCCAGATTTTGTCTAATTTCACTCATGTTATTTGGTTAGCAGCGATTGTGGGAGACGGAGCTTGCGCAATAGATCCGCCCACTACCGTGGCGGTCAATCAAGATGCAGTAAAATGGCTGGCTGACAATTTTGATGGCCGGATTGTATTTCTTTCTACTTGTTCAGTCTATGGTCAAAGTGATGAATGGCTGGACGAAAATTCTGAGATCAAACCCCTATCTCTATATGCTCAAACTAAGCTTGAAGCCGAGAAATATTTGAGTAATAAAAATTCCATTTTGTTCCGTCTTGGCACAGCCTATGGATTGTCAGATATCTATTCTCGCATTAGGCTTGATTTAGCCGTGAATTATATGACTATGGATGCTGTTAAAAATGGGTCCCTTACGATATTCGGCGGAAATCAATGGCGTCCCTTCATCCATGTTAAAGATATAGCTAGGTATGTGGTGGAAAGTCTGGACAAAGAGTGGACAGGAATTTATAATTTGGCGACATCAAATTTACAGATTAACGAATTGGCTAAGCTGATTTCAGAAGAAACTGGTTGTAAGATAAATTATGCTGAAAGGCAATTTGCTGATCCTCGTAATTATCATGTTCATACTGATAAAGCAAAAAAAATAGGGTTGTTGCAATCAACTACTCAATACGATATTAAATATGGTGTTATTGAGATTGCCCGGCTGGTTAAATCTGGTAGAATAAAAAATTTAAATAGTAGTATATATTATAACGAAAGACATATAAGTAATAAGATTAGAAATGAATAACTCGTCTAACCCACAATTATTAAAGGGAGGACTAGCCGTTGATGATAGAGGTCAAGTAACCTTTGTTAATGATTTCGATTTTAAGGATGTAAAGCGTTGCTATATGGTAGAGAATTTTTCTATTAATACAATTCGAGCTTGGCATGGTCACCAAAAAGAGGGTAAATATGTATTTGTTGTTTCAGGTTCTGCTATTGTTGCGGCTGTTAAAATGGATAATTTAGAAACTCCAGATAAGAACAATGAAGTTAATAGATTTATATTATCTGACAGACAACCATCAATTTTATATATTCCAGCTGGCTATGCTAATGGTTTTAAATCATTAGAAGCAGATACAAAGATTATATTTTTCTCTACATCGTCACTGGAAGAATCAAAAGGGGATGATTATCGTTTTCCTGTTGATTATTGGGGAAATGATGTTTGGTCAGTAGAAAATCGCTAGGTCGTTATTATGAATCAATCAAAGCAAAAAATAGCTATTTTAGGCGTTACTGGAATGTTGGGTAGTGCTGTTTATGATGTCTTGAAAAATAAATATGATTTGATTATTACATATCGATGTGATGAAAAGTTGGAGAAGTTATATAAAGAATATGGCGAATCTGATTCTGTGCAAACTGTCCAGATAGATTTTAAGGGCTTATACCAAGACTATCTGAATGGTTTTCAAGGTAAGCTCATCGGTCCCCACACACAAAAGTTTCTTGATTCCATTAAGGATTGTGATTGGGTCATTAATGCTGTGGGAGTAATTAAACCCCATTCTCTCAAGGATCCGGCCATGACTATGTTTATCAATGGAGCCTTGCCACATATTTTAAGCACTACTTTTGGCCCAAAATTAATCCATATCGCTACAGACTGTGTATATGATGGGACTGAAGGGGCACCATACAATGAGAATGCGTCCGAGCGACCAATAGATTTATACGGTTTATCTAAATTACTTGGAGAACCGGAAGGCTCATTAGTACTTAGGACTTCTATTATCGGCCCAGAATTGGGAGATGGCGCGCCTGGAGGTCTGCTTGGCTGGTTTTTAAGTCAAGAAGGGCAGCAAACCAAAGGCTTTACCAATCATCTATGGAATGGAATTACTACTAAAGAGTTTGGCAAAATTTGTGACAAAATAATTATTGGAACTGTAGCACATCCCGGGTCTGGGATTTATCACATTTTTTCAACCGATGTCACTAAATATGAAATGGTAACCAAATTCAAAGATAAATATGGAATTAATGTTGATATTGAACCGTTTGAGGCGCCAATAGCAATTGATCGCCGACTATCTACTGTTCAAGGTTTTAACACTCAACTGCAGATTCCTTCATTTGAGCAGATGATTGAGGAGCTCTAATGAAAAAATTTAAACTTTTAACCCTGCTTGGCATTCGTCCGGATTACATTCGGATGTATAAGCTTATTAGGTTATTAGATGAGAATAAAAATGATTTAGAGCATGTATTGGTTCACTCTGGTCAGCACTATGACTCAGAGCTGTTCGGGAATTTCCTTAAGGAATTTAATATTCGTCAGCCCGACTACGATTTAGGCATAGGGTTAAGTTTAAAAGAAAAGAAAGTTTCTAATCATGCCTATCAGGTAGCTTTACTTAATGAAAGACTTTATGATTTATTAGAAAAGATTAAACCAGATGCAGTAATGTATTTGGGGGATACCAATACAGTACTATCATCGGTAACTGCAGCCCGCTGCGGTATTCCAGTAATTCATTTAGAGGCTGGCGGCAGAAGTTTTGATTGGCGAATGCCTGAAGAGAAAAATCGGGTAGTTATAGATCATCTCTCAGACGCTCTCTATAGTTATCTGCCTCGCTATAAGGAAATTCTGGTATCTGAAGGAATTGATGATTTTCGAGTGAAAGTCATTGGGAATATTATTATGGATGCAGTTGGTGACTACAATCAGAAAGCCGATGAAAGTAAGATTCTGGACGATTTAGGAATAAAAGAAAAGGCGTTTATTTTATTTACTTTACATCGTGAAGAGAATATCAGCACTAAGGAAATATTGGAAAATAAACTCTCTGATATCCTCAGATTTGCAAATGAGTACAAGTTGCCGATTGTATTCCCAGTTATGCCTCGGACTCAAGCCTCAGTCGAAAAATTTGGGCTTACTGGCTTGCTAGACAATCCTATTTTTATTAAAACTAAACCCTTGGCTTTCTTTGATTTTCTCAGGCTCGAAAAATCTGCTCGATTAATAGTCTCAGACAGCGGAACAGTTCAGGAAGAAGCTTTGATTCTGGGTACCCCCTGTGTTATAGCTAGACGTTCCACAGAGCGGCCGGAAACTATCTGGGCAGGCGCTACTATTCTAGAGGGTCAAGAGGGTCCCGGAACACTTTATAATAAAATGGTTGAAGCTTATGATATGCCCACTGATTGGGATAGAAATATACTTAATCCCGAAGGTGGCAGCCCCAGCCAGCGAGTATATGAGGATATAATTGTTAAGATAAAATCCGGGTATTTTAAGAATTCCCGAGGTTTTGATGCAATAAAACATAATCCTTTTGTAAGGAAAGCACAGGGGATTTTTTGATTGTTGCTGTGAATCATCTTCTGTACAGATAATTAAAAAGCTAAAATAAGTATTCCTGTCATGTATAGCTTACTTACAAGAGAATTGACCTTTTTCAATTGATATATAATGTAATAAGAGTATAGATAACTGTTTTATTATTTAATATATTGCCTATGTAAAAAAATCGGGATAGCACAATTTAATATTTTTTCAATTTATTAATTAACAATTTTTTTATGTTAAGAAAATGGCAGATAAGGATTTTGTTTACTACTTGGATCACCTATGCTAGTTTTTATCTTTTGCGGGTCAATATTGCTATAGCCATCCCAGGGATAACAGAAGAGTTTGGTATTTCCAAAATGGCCATTGGGGCAGTATTGACTGCGTTGTTCTTTGCCTATGCTATTGGCCAATTTATTAGTGGACAATTGGGTGATAGATTTAGTGCAAAGAAATTAGTGGCAGTTGGTTTGCTAGGTTCGGCAATAATGAACGTCATATTTGGTTTTACTGGCAATTTTTTAGGAGGGATGATTCTAATCTGGGCACTCAATGGATTTTTCCAATCTATGGGCTGGGCTCCAACAATAAGAATAGTCGCTAACTGGTTCCCTATTGCTAGCAGAGGAAAGGCATCAGGCATCTTGGGCTCTTCTTATCAGATTGGCAATGTTGCCAGCTGGATTTTATCGGGATTTGTAGTAGGACTTTTAGGCTGGCGGTGGGCCTTCTGGATTCCAGCAGTAATTGTTATACCAGTGCTGATTTATTGGCTTTTGAGGATAAAAGAGAGGGCCGAAGACGCCGGCTTTAAACCAGTAGAAATTGCGAGAAAACCAAGTGGTATTTGGGATACTATTAAGTCAGTTACTAGCAATAAGTATATTTGGATTGTTGCCTTGAGCTTGTTCGGCTTAAATATAGTTCGGTACGGTTTTTTGGACTGGGCGCCTACTTATTTCTTTGAAGTTCAAGAAGCACATATTTCTGTAGCAGCTTATAAGTCTATAATCTTCCCCTTGGTAGGTTCTTTGGGGGCTCTGACCGCTGGCTTTGTCTCTGATAAATTCTTCCAAAGTAGAAGAGCTCCTATAGCGGTGGTGATGCTTTTACTGCTCAGTGTAGCGGTTTGGTTTTTCCCTCAAATACCAGTGGGTTCTTGGCTTTTAAGTTTGATAGTTTTGGGTATAATCGGTTTTATGACTTATGGTCCACATATTCTGATGGTAGCTGCTTTGCCTATGGATTTAGGCACTAAAGAAATGGCTTCTTCTGCCACGGGTTTTATCGATGGTTGGGGATACATTGGAGCTGCCCTAACTGGCGTAGGGACAGGATATTTATTGGATAATTTTGGCTGGAATTATGCATTTTATTTCTGGCTGTCTGGGGCAGTCCTGGCTACTGTTCTTATGGCTGGATTATGGAATCATAAGGTTTTAAAATCTCGAGATACAGTTAGCAATAAGGTGGGAATTATTGATCGAGGTAGTGTATAGTAAAGCATTTTAGGTCATTTGGGGGCTAGAGTTAGCCCCACTTGAGTGTTGAGATAATCCGTAATATAATTGACTGGTAATAAGTTTTTATATATGAATAAGAAAAACAACTGTGCAAAATTAGCATCTAAGCAAAGAAAAACTGTCTACGCCTATGTGGTCGCTGATGTTTTGCATATTGGACATTTAAAACATCTTCAAAAAGCCAAACAGTATGGTGATTACCTGATTGTCGGAGTACTCACTGATAAGGCTACGATGGAGAAGAAGCCGGCACCTATAATTTCTTTTGCTGAACGTGTTGAGATTGTTCGTGCCTTAAAGATAGTAGATGAAATTGTTATTCAGGATACTTATTCGCCCTTGAGTAATGTACAGCGCTTAAAGCCGGATATATTGATGGAGAGTGATAGTCACGATGAGCAACTGGCCAACAAAGTTGTCTTGGATTATGGTGGTACGGTGATAGTGACTCCGTACTATCACTCCCAAAGTTCTACCAAGATTAAGGATAAGATTCTCGGTAAGTGGCGAAAGTCCACACAAAATTATACAATGTCTTTAGCCAAGGGTGGACAACTCTAGACTAACTATCACAACTTATTATTGAGAAGCTGATGTCAAGAAGTTCTCTCCGGATTAAATGGGGGAGCTGATTTTGTTGGTGGTACAGATTATAGAGTTTTATTAATGACACCAATATATAATATCTAAACTTTAAATAGATGAACAAAAAGCAACAACCTATGAACAAGTATCGCATTAATCAGGATTTGGAAGGCTGGATTGGTGCGCTTAAGGAGATTAAAGAGGTATTAGATACCGCCGGAGTACGATACTGGTTAGATATGGGCACATTGTTGGGTGTGATTAGAGATGGAAAGTTAATCGACTATGATACGGATATTGATCTATCCACAAAGGTCGCCGAAGCTCCCAAAGTACTTCAGTTGATCCCTCAATTTGCCAAGATGGGGTATCGAGTTGATGTTACTGACACTTCCATCTACTTGACTAAGGGTAAGGGAATTGTGATCAGTATTGCTTTTTATGTATCAGAAGGTGATAAAATTTGGGTTCTCTTTTTACTTAACTATCCCAAGTTTGATAAAATCTTAAAGCGCTTTAGAAGAGTAGCTGAGTGTACTATTTATCAGGAGTATCACAGGGGTCTAACTACACTTGAAGGGTCTTTATATGCTATTATTCCTCGTTTTCTGAGGTGGTTCGTCCGTCGTAGTTTTTTTAAATTATGTGCAATTTTTGGAGAAGAACATTTTCCTATGGTGTTGCCAAAACGATTCATTGATAACTTGGGCACAATCGATTTCCGGGGCATGAAATTTAACATTCCCAATCCTCCTGAAGAGTATCTGCCTCTAGTTTATGGCCCTAGTTGGAGATCGCCCACTGCAGATTGGAAATGGGCTGATGTTGAAGCTATAGATCGTAATTTCTTTAAAAATAGAGACCGGGCTCAGGTTTCTCTGTTTACACGATATGAATAAAATCGAACAAAAGATATTTCGCCGGTTTAATGAGAAAGGTGCTGATGTTGTGGGAGCAAAGGTTGATAGTTCTAATTTTGAGCTTAAGCAAATACTCAATTTCTTTGGTGTGCCGACATTCGGTGTTAGTAAGTTGTTAGATGTTGGCTCTGGTAAAGGCAAATTTACTGATAAATTGAATAAGCTGGGTTTCACGGTGATAGGAGTAGAGCCATCGTTTAATCTTCTCCGTATTGCTGAAGATCAATATCCTAATCTGCAATTTGTCCAGGCCTCAGCTACATCGTTGCCATTCTCGGACAACGAGTTCAATTTTTTAATCTGTATTGAGGTATTAGAACATATCCCCGATACAGAACAAGCGATTAAAGAAATGGTTAGAGTATTAAAACCTGGTGGCAAGATGATAATTATTGATAAAAATATTAATTCTCTACATCCAATCTATTTTGTGCCGACGCGGATATGGAAGTCATTTCTGGAGAATACTAATCGGTGGATGTATCCTAAAGATTTTCCATTTAGAGAAAAATATTTTGTGCCGTCACAGCTCAATGGGTTGATAAAAAGATATTGCTCCCAATCGGATGTAGTTTTTGTCCAGTTTGTATCTGATAGTAAAAAACGCTCTTTAATTAAGAGAATCGTATGGGATATGCATAGCGCTGTGTCAGGAATTCTGCATCGAGCTTTGCCTTTTCTAGACTTTTACATAGTCTGGAGAGCTATAAAATAAAAGCAAGACATGAGTACTGTCCGGAATAAACAATCGTCAAATCAGTTAAGCCCCTTAAATTGGCTAGATCTATTACAGACCATTGGCCAGGATTTCTTACAATTCAGTAATCCAGTTTGCGATGATCAAAAACACTTACAGGCCAGTATTGATTGGTTACTACTTGCCTTTAATAGAGTTCATAAGCAGGGCTTCTCAGCTGGCTATTCTTTAAAAATTGGTTGGAAGACGCCCTATCCGGAGACTACGGGCTACATTATTCCCACTTTGTTAAATTTTGCTAACTGGTCTGATTATCGACGTACAGAGATTATTGCTGCATGTATAACTTCAGGAGAGTGGTTGTTAACTCAACAAAAGAGTAACGGTTCTTTTTGGGGCTATAACTTAGAGATCCCCATAGTTTTTGATACTGGTCAAATAATATTTGGTTTATGTGCTTTATATCAGCACACAAAAGCCGATAAATATTTAGATGCAGCCCGGCGAGCCGCTGATTGGTTGGTAAAAATACAAAACGACGATGGTTCTTGGACTCATCACACATATAATTCACTGCCCCATGCCTATCATTCAAGAGTAGCTTGGAGTTTATTAGAGTTGAATCGAATAAGCCATAGTCATCACTATGTAGAAGCTGCTACAAAGAATTTAGACTGGGTAACCAGACAGATGCAAACCAATGGATGGTTTAACCACTTTTCTTTTTTTCAGGAAGATCAGTCAGTATTACATACCATTGCTTACACTCTTCGAGGTTTATTGGAGAGTGGATTGATTTTGGATGAGATGAAATATGTTTTAGCTGCCAAACAGGCTGCTGACCAATTACTTACTACAGCTGATCGAGGTATATTATCTGGTTTTTATAATCGAAATTGGGAGCCAGTTGATAGAGCACATTGTCTTACTGGTCTGGCGCAGATGGGAATAGTTTGGTTGGGATTGTTTGAGTATACTGCAGATGGTCGGTATGCAGACTCCGCGACTAAGATTATTCACTATCTAAAATCGAGGCAGAAAATTCGATCTGCTAATGTTTCTATAAGAGGAGCTTTAGCTGGCAGTTTTCCTATTTGGGGGCGTTATATTCCTTTTATCTATCCCAATTGGTCTGTTAAATTCTTTATTGATTTACTGTTGTCACTAGAAGCAGTTAATGCAAAGATCCCAGTTTCATATAAGGGTTAATATTAATTATGTCTAAACAAGCAACATATTCTATTGGGTTTCGAGTCTTTAGAAGATTAATACGTCCTTTACATCGTCGGGGGTTGGCGCTTTATAAAATAATAGCTAAAAGTTGTCATCATTTGTTGCGACTCTTTGGGATTAAACCCAAAAAAATTGTTATGCTCCCAATTCAACAACATAAAATGTATGTAGATATATTTGACATGAGTATTCCTCCATCTCTTATAGTTTTAGGGGTATGGGAACCTGGTACAACAACATTAATTAAGAAATTAATACAAACCAATATGACGGTAGTGGATATAGGGGCCAATATTGGTTACTACACTCTAATTGCTGCTTACTTGGTGGGTCCTCACGGCAAAGTATATGCATTTGAACCAGAGCCGAACAATTTTAATCTTTTAAATAAGAATGTGCAAGTCAATAAATACAATAATGTGGTGACAGTTTGTAAGGCTGTCGCTGATAGAGTCAGTATATCAAAAATGATACTGCATCCCACTGGACATGGGGCACATAAACTACTGACTACTAATAATGCTCACGAAACAACTGTGTCAGTTGAGGTAACAACCTTAGATAAGTTTTTTAAAGATATTAAAAAGCCAATTGATGTTGTAAAGATAGATGTAGAAGGGTTCGAACCGGCTGTTGTCGATGGAATGCGAAATATCATTAAGCAGAATCCTAATATTAAACTTTTATTAGAATTTCATCCTAGAATTATTCAACAGTGTGGTTATTCTCCGAAAGATTTTTTGACAGACATCGAACACTATGGTTTTAAAATGTTTTACATTGATGAGGCATCTGGCCAGCTTGCGGCAATCAAAAATATTGACGCGTTATTGCTGGATATCCATGACACGACGGCTTTTAATATATTATGTTCCCGTTCCATAATTAATCTATAGATGAAGATTTATATAATTTTGGATATTCAACCTAAGATCATTAAGATGTTATTGATTCGATGAAAAATGTAATATTCATTTCTTATTATTTTCCACCCATCCATTCGGTGGAAAGCACTATGGCTTTAAACTCAGTAAAGTATTTGCCTGATTTTGGATGGACACCAATAGTAATAACAGCTGAACAAGCCAGCAAGAGAGGAATAGATCTTGAAACTATAAACAACATTCCGTCTAATATCATAGTGCATCGAACTTATTCTAGAGAGGGTATTATCTTTAGGATTCTCAATCGACTTAAACTTATTCCGGATGATGTTATTGGGTGGTTGCCTTTTGCATTAAAAACTTCCCGTATTGCTTTTAAAAATAAGCCGATACGAGCAATTATCTCTAGAGCGTATCCAATCACATCCCATATTGTAGCCCAACAGCTAAAGTCATCTATAGCGCAAAATCTACCTTGGATAGTCTTATTTAGTGATCCCTGGACTCAGAATCCATATGTGTCTTACCCTAATGTATGGACCAAGCGACATCACGAAGCAATTGAGAGACGTATTTTGTCTACAGCGGATAAAATCGTTGTTACAACTAAACAGACCAAAAAATTATTGACTGATAAGTATGATATTAATGATAAAGTAGTAGTTCTGCCGAACACTTATGATTCCACCGAGCTCGATGATCAGTTGCGGCATGTTGAATCAGAGCCTAAATGGTCACGGTTTACAATTGTTTATACTGGCAATTTTTACGGCTTACGATCACCAGAGCCGTTATTTAAAGCCATAAGACTACTGATTAACAGACGACCAGAACTTACAGATCAGATACAGGTTCGGCTGGTGGGTTCTATTGGTCCATTCAAACACCTTATTATGCGATATAAATTAAGATCAGTAGTACAACTAATTAATCTCTTGCCTCGGAAAGAAATGTTTAAGGAGGTTGCACGAAGTGATATATTACTATTAATAGATGCTCCTAGCCGTCAGGACAGTATATTTTTACCCGCTAAATTAATTGAATATATAAAGAGTCAGAAACCCATTATTGGGATCACCCCACCCGGTGCTTCTGCAGATGTGATTTATCAAACCAAAACCGGAAAAGTAGTTTCACCTGTTGATATTTCTGCTATTACTCAAGCTATTAGTGATTATTATGATTTGTACAAAAAGTCTAATCTTCGCATCTATCCAGATTGGAGTGAGATCGAAAAATATAGCGCTAGCCAATATGCGCACTCCCTATCTCAATTATTAGATAGCTTAATCCAGAAGTAATCAATATTTCTTTATCACTAAGCCTTTTCTCGGCGATACTGGCGATACTTCCTAACTAAGTATCTAATTGGGTAGGTAATTGGAAAACGTTTAACCCATTGTATAAATCTGTGAAATCTATATTTGGGTATGCTAAACCTATACTGTTCTGGTGCAGCAGTCAGAGCAGTTGTGCTATGAGAATTTTTGAATATTAGTATAGCTCGTCCTAATCGATAAGAGTCAGCTTTAGTATTTAGCTTAAAACCATATTTATAAGCATGTTGAGATATTATTTTTTCTTGCTCTATTGGTATTTCGAACACAATTAAGTTTCCTGCACGGAAGACGTTTTGCAGAGCCCGGTCTATATTTTTTGAGTAGTGCAACATATTTAACACTAAAACTATGTCGTATGTTTGTTCAATTGTAAGATCGTCCAGATCGTCTTTGGAGAATACTGCTTTAGCATTCTTTAACCATCCAATGCGGCGGGCTACATTTAGAGGTTGTATGCTGTGATCTATCCCAGTGACTGTTTTAGCACCAGCCTCTTCTGCCTTAAAACTAAAAAATCCATGAAAGCAACCAATGTCTAGTACGCTTTTATCCTTAAACTCTATCATTGAGGACAGGCGATCCCATGTTTTTGTACTTTCTGAATAACCATGTCGCAGAACTCCCGATGGCAGATTAATATCTTGATAGAACTGATCGTGATTCATATTTTCTAGATCGGACAACAATAAAAGTTCTTGCCACCGTTGTGGAAATGTAGCGCGGTTAACAGCTGGGAAAGCATCGTTAGTAGTATCCACTAAGATAGGGTTGTCATCTAATACAACTACATCGAAGAATTTTGCCTCTACCTCTTCCTGGAGAATAGCTTCGGTTTTTTTAGGTTTTTGATGGAGTGGGTCGCGCCGTGCTTTATCAAGTTGACGACGACGCAGAATATGTGGGGCTGCGAAACAAAGGCATAGCTTAATTTTGGCATCCAACTTATCTTCAAGATAAGCGATGGTTAGGGGAGCATGGTGAAAACTGGAAAATCCAGCTGTCGGCATGTTATAAAATATATAGCCATCCAATACAAATGAGGTGTTACTACTGGTTTTTATTAGAGATGTTAGTTTATTGACGAACTTAGTGCAGCCATTTTGTGTGTCTCGGTAGTTAAATAACAAATCAAAATCCAGATAAGTAGCTTGGTGATCTTTAGCGTAGCGCTTGGCAAATTTGGTTTTACCCGATCCAGACTCACCCACTACAATTAGTAATTTATTCTTTGCCATTATTTAATAATCTTTGAGAGATTTTTATATTTTTACTGGCATTATGATTAGGTTTTTTTTGTTTGTTCTTTAGTGGCTTAAGGACTATTATAGAATGTGTATTTTTTTAATAACTAAATATCTTTTTAGTAGAAATATTTATTAATTGTTTGAGCAATGAGAAAGAAAATAGTAGTTATTATTAATAATTTTGCAGTTGGCGGAGCAGAGCGCTTTTTTTTAAATATTCTACCACGGCTAGATCAGGAAAAAGTAGAACTTTATCTCGTGACGGTTTGGGGATCTGGACCGCTGGAAAAAGATTATTCTCATCTTAATATACCGATTTATTTTGCTGGCACTAAAGTAAGATTCAAGAAAAACCCACTCCTGAAGCTATGCTTAGCCATTATAGCACCAATTACTTTAATTAAACTGTTAATTATCTTACACAAAATTCAACCTGATATAGTGTTGACATGTTTATGTCAGGCGGATATTTTAGGCACTTTGGCTGCTTGGTTATCCCATGTTAAAAAGCGGATTATCAGGCACCCTGATCTTAAATCTCCCCACCCTTTTATTAAATGTCTTAAAAAAACTTTTGGTTTTAATTTAGCAACGGATGTGATTGCCAATTCTCAAACAACCCAGCGATTTTTGGTTAGTTATTTTGGCGTATCTCCTAAAAAAATAATGGTTATACCTAATGGGATTGATATGAGTCAATTTACAAAAGATGTTGCTCCAATTAAAGTCCATAATGATTTAACTTTAGGATTTGTAGGTCGCTTGGAGCCAGTTAAAGGTGTCCAGTATTTATTAGATGCATTAAAGATACTTAAAAGGGAATATAATTTAACCCCTAAGACTATTTTGATAGGTGATGGCAGTTTACGACACGATCTTGAGCATTATGCCAAGAGTAATAATTTATCTAATGCACACTTTATTGGACTAACTACTAATATAGCAGCTGCTTTAAAGCATATAGATATCTTAATTATTCCGTCGCTCAGTGAAGGTTTTGGGTTAGTGGTATTGGAAGGATTGGTTGCTGGGAAGATAGTGATTGCTTCGGATTTATCTGTTATTCGCGATTTAATTACCAATGGTAAAAATGGGATTCTGTTTACAGTGGCTGACTCTCAATCCTTGGCCGTTGCCTTGCTCAAAGTTATTACTGATCAATCATTTTCCCAACAATTATGTCAAGGTATCAACCAGTGGCAGCGTTGCGAAATGCACCGGTTTGACATTAATAATATAGCCCAGCGTTATGAGTCTTTTATTTTATCCTGATAGTTAATTAGTTCAGGGGGTTAATTAATCCGAGTGACAATAGACCTCAGTTTTTCCAGCAATGGTTCTTTGAGAATCCATAGAAGAGTAAAATACATAACTGTTGCTACGGCTATCGTTAATAACAGATTAATATCTAATTGTTTTAATCCCCAGGTGGCCATACCCATAATTACACCGGCAATTACTATTTTATAAATACTGGGAGCTACCACTAAACCTACTTGTGTTCTTAAGACACAATATACCCATCCATAAGTAACGAATTGAGAGATTACAGTTGCAATGGCGGCTCCGGGCGCACCCAATTTTGATATCAGATATATATTTAGGACGATATTGAATATGGCTCCTAAAGTCATATAAGGAATGAATTTTTTTTGTGTATCAGATGCAAAAATTGCATTGTTAATGATGATAAATGGAAAGGTGGCTAGAAATGATAATGCTAACAATCTAAAAATTATAGCAGCACTTGTGTAATCTGTACCGTAGAGTAGGATGATTACCTGATCTCCTAAAATAATTCCACCAATAGTTAAAGGAATAGCTAAAAGCATTACCATGGATAGAGATTGCTCCAGTAGCAATTTAAATTTATTAGTTTCTTTTACCGCCCATCGTGATAGAGCCGGCAGAGTGCTCGTAGCAATTATTATTGATAATACAGTTAGTAGTTGGATAGGTTTTTGAGCAGCTGAATAAAAGCCTAACTCTGGAGCAGTACGTATCCATCCCAATATTAGAATGCTAGTATAAAACAGACTTGCCCCTAAGAAGTTTATGATAGCAAAAGGCCATACTGATGTAAGGATTGGTTTTATTAGCTTTCTAGTGAAGTTGCTAAGTAGTTTATTTAAGTAAGTTCGTATGACGAATACGGTCATAACTAATCCCAAAATGCTACCAATTGTATAACCAATGGCCAAGGAATATGGAGTAGGGTTGTATAACAATATAATCAGAGACAGAATTACAGTAATTATGTTTGTAAATATGTTAATGCCTGCCTCGGTTTCCATTTTTTCCAATGATCTGATAAAAGCAAAACCATATTTTCTCAGGCCATCAGCTAGGAAAAGTACAGCTATAATTGGCAATAGATTTTTTGCTTCCGGTATAGTGGTAAAGTAGGGAGCGACGAATGTTATGAGAATAAATAGAAAAGTTAGTAGTATCAGCTTGATAAAAAGAACAGTAGATAAATACTGGGATTTTAATTCAGGATTTTTAGCGGCTTCTCGAGTGAGTATCCAATCAATGCCTATGTTAGAGAAGATAGACATAAATCCCGCCAATGCTATGGCGTAAGAAAACACACCATAACCTGCAGCACCCAGAATTCTTGCAGCATAGATTACAATAACTGCTCTAATAATTCGGCTGGCTATTTGACTAATTCCTAGCCAGAAAGTATTTTTTAAGACAGTTTGTCCTAAAGTTTGGTTAGAGAATAGAAATATCTGGAATTGTTTTTTCATCTTACTTTTTCTTTATTTGTCGTCATTTTAAATTATAATCTACCAATCACGATTTGATAAATCTAGAAGCACGTTTTTATAGTAGTTTAATTGGGGTAGAATATATTTTGAGATTATCAGATAAGTCTAGTTCTTTGGTAAAATAGTAATATGGTTATTCTTGGGTTTTTGTCAATCTTTCAAGTTGCCTTTCTGCCAGGTCTTATTGTTACTTTGTTTTTGCGCATTCGCACTATGTTACAAAGGATTCTTTTAGCTTTTGCTTTTTCGTTATTAATTAATCACTTTTTAGTAGTCGTCTTGGTTTTATTGGGCATTTTTACTCAACCGGTAGTTTGGGCCATTTTCTTAACTGAGCTATTAGCTTTATTTTTTATATTAAGATATCAGCGTATTACAATTCCTCATAAAATTACCTGGTCTATCCCAGGGATATCTTATGAGGAAATTCCTGCACATTCACCCTGGTCTATTTTTGTTTTATTATTAGTGGGACTGTTTAGTGCTATATCGTTATGGGTAGTCATCTCCAAAGTTTTATCTATCACTCCAGGTGTATTTAATCTTTGGGATGATTTTACTTCTTTTAATAGATGGGCTTTGGATTGGTACAGCGGAATATTTCCATTGGATACCAATTACTACCCTCAGTTAATCCCGACAGTCTGGTCAATGGCCTACAAATTTGTTGGTAATAGTGATATTCAGTTTTTTGCTAAGAGTGTTATGGGATTATTCCCGATATTTTTGCTCTTAGTGTTTGTTGATTTATTTTATCGACTTAGACGATTGTCTTTTTTAGCAGGTTTGATTTTTACTACTATTTTAATGATGGCATTTGCCTGGATGTATATTGGTTCAGGATATGTCGATTTCCCAGTAGCATTTTTTGCATTTATGGCTTATTATGTTTTAATTCCAGATCTAATAGAAAAGAAATTTGATGCCGTAAATTTGATATTGGCTTCAATTTTGGTGGCATCTGCAGTTCTAACGAAACAAGCTGGTTTTTATATGCTGATTCCACTGCTAATTTGGGGCGGTATATTATTACATGGACAAAAGTTTGCCCTTAAAAACATCTTGAAGTGGCTGGCAATATCAATAGTTACTTTTTTAATAGTAGCGTCTCCTTGGTATGCTTATAAAGCATGGCAGGTAAGTAGTGGTCAGGATTCCTCTAATGTGACTAGTGTACAAAGAGCACTAATAAGGCAATCTGGAGATATTTCTATGGGTGAGCGGTTATATCAATCTACTAAAAGAGTAGCTGCCCAACTTACAGGCCAAACATTACAATCTCTGCATATTGCTTATCCTGCATCCAATGGTCAAATAGCCATATCTCCAGTAGTTATCATATTAATGGTGTTAGTATGGCTAATCTTTTTATTGTTTGCTTGGGGCAGTTTGATAGCTCGATATGCTTTATTGTTAGTGGGTATTCCGTTTTATATTATCTGGGGGGCTAAGTATAGTTATGATTATCGTAATCTTGTATTGGTCTTTCCTTTTTTCGGTATGGTAGCCGGTTTTGGTTTTGTAAATGTACTCCGGAGGCTGTCGGGTATCTTGGGAAGCAATTTGCGCGAAGTGCGCCATAAGGCTGAACATATCACAGAGGGTGTTAGAACAATAACTCTCCGGCCACAATTTATTGTGGCAGTAGTAATAATTATTGGGCTAGCAGTTCTGCTCTATGGACAATTTAAGTATCCATCTGAGGAACTTTATCGTATACATAACCAGAAGATGCGTAGTGTGGGTATGCAGTGGATTAACGAACCGCTGTACAATTATTACAACACTTATGGGTTTACTGGAAAAGTTAGAACTATGTATTTACCTATGGCCTACCTTCCAGAATTAAAGGAGTATACTATTGCAGTTTCTGATACTTTGACACTTTCAGCGTTGAAAGAGTTTGAACAGGATTCATCTATACATTATGTTTTATGGTGGGGAGGCACTCTCGAACCAGACGCCTTGGAACTTATGAAAGTAAAAGTTGAAAAAGAGGAATATAAATTGATTTTCCAAGTTGGAAATTACGTATTTGTAAAGATTTCGGGATGACATTAAATATTCCGGTATTAATACCTGCATATAATCCACCATCCGAGTTAACTAGATTAGTTCAAGAATTGTTGCAAAAAGGCGTTTGCCAAGTGGTTGTAGTTAATGATGGTAGTACTGAGTCGTCGCAGCCAGTTTTCAGTACGCTGAAGGGAATTTTAGGTGTTGATTACCTTGAACATACTGCTAATCTGGGCAAGGGAGCTGCGTTAAAAACAGGGTTAAAATTTATTTGTGAAAAATATCCTGAATCTTTGGGTGTAGTTACTGCGGATGCTGATGGTCAGCATACAACAGATGACATTATCAAAATCATTAAAACACTAGCCCGCAGTCGTGATAGCTTGATTCTGGGTTGTCGTCAGATTAGCCGTGATATTCCATGGCGGAGCTGGTTTGGCAACATGCTCACAAAAAAGATTTTTTTATGGCTAACTGGCAAGAAAATTTCTGATACCCAGACAGGACTGCGAGGGTTGCCTATGAAATATGTAACTCGGTGGCTAAATCTTCCTGGCAGTGGATATGAATATGAAATGACTCTACTTTTATCAGCGGCTCGGGAGGGGATTGATATTATTGAAGAACCGATTACCACCATTTATATCGCTAATAATATCACTTCACATTTTCATCCGTTGCTGGATTCTATGCGTATCTACCTTGTGTTACTGCGATATATAGCATCATCACTACTGGCTGCTACTGTTGACGTGTTTTTTTTCTCATTAATATTCCAATGGTTAGGTAATGTTACCGTTAGTATGTTGATCAGTCGATATGTTATAGGTGCTTTAGTGAATTTTACTATCAATCATACTTTAGTATTTCACAGCCGGGTGCCGGCCAAGCTGACCTTAAGCCGCTATTATTTAGTAGCTACTGCCATGGGGCTGATTGCTAGTGCAGCAGTGATTCAGTTAACTAGCAACTTAGGTTGGCATATATTGGTGAGTAAAATTGTTGTAGAGCTGGTTCTCTTTCCGCTTAGCTTTATCTTACAGCGGCGTTGGGTTTTTGCTCACCGGCATAATAAACAATTACTATGAGATTTATTCAAATCCCTAAAAATTATTTGATATCTATCGCTACAGTGAGTGATCGGATACCTAAATTGTATTATCATCCCTTAGCTATAGCTCGCAATTTCTTCTGGATGAGGCTGTCGGGTCTTTTTAATATGGCAAAGATACATATTAAACGACAGGCAACTGGTCTGGATTTTGCTTGTGGCAGTGGTATTTTTTTGCCTACTCTAGCCACAATGTTTGATCGGGTGGTGGGTGTGGATCTAGAAATCACAGAAGCTAATCAATTAATTAAGGATTATCACTTAGATAATGTTGAGCTAATTAAGGGAGATATAAATCACCTTGATTTGGAAGGACATTTTGATGCCATTTTTGCAGCTGATGTGTTAGAACACTTTTCAAATTTGAAATTGCCAACTAAGAAGATTTATAGTTGGTTGAAGAAAGATGGACTACTTTTTACCTCAGTGCCTACTGAAAACGCTTTTACTCGGCTGACTCGCATGGTCGGAGGTTACCAAAAGCCTTGGGATCATTATCATACTGGCAAGGAAATAGAAGATTTTTTATCTACCCATGGATTTTTAAGAATTGGATCAAAAATTATTGTACCGTTTTTTCCACTTTATTATTTAGGTGTGTGGTGTAAGGTTTGATTACTGTTTATTGCTTTAGGAGAAGCGACCTAAATATTGCAGCATTGCGATTAACATCGTGATTTTTGAAAAAAGTTTTTTGGGCGTTTGTAACAATTCTTTGAGCTAATTCTTGGTTTGATATAAGCTGCCGGATGGCGGTTTGCAAAGCCATAATACTTTCTTCATCTACCACTACAGCAAAATCGTTTTCTCTGGCATATTTGACTAGATAACTACTTTTTGGTGCATGAATTAGTATAGGCCTGCCTGCAATGAGATATTCAGTCAATTTACCAGGAGTAGCTGTATTAATAACATCTGGGCTTTTGGTGTGCCAGGCCAATGGCAAAAATAAGATATCAGACTGGCTCTGGATTGCTGGCATTTCGTTACCTGGCGCTACACTAAACTCTATTTTAGGATTATTAATGCCGACAGTTTTTAAGTAAGAGGGTGGATTAGAAGAATAAATCTTAAATCGAATATCTAGGTCTGTCAGCCCATCGATGGCTTTGATTAAATTTTTAATGCTGTTGATTTGGGCCCAGTAAGCATTGCCCGTGAATAAAATAGTATAGGGCGATTGATGGGGTACAATAGGAGTTTGTAATTTTAGATATGGCTCTGGATCAGTGGAATTATGAATAATTTCTATCTTATTAGCAATCTGATTGCCGTATCTACGGCAATAAAATTCCTTAGTTCCTTTGTTAGTCACAATAATCTTCTCAGCTTTTCGTAATAATTTGGGTTCAAATATAGCTGCTAAGATATTTCCGGTTATGGGAAACAAATTACCTTTATAGATGTCAAATAGGTAGATACAGAAAGGAACATTGGTTGCTTTGTGGATGTAGTAAGTGCTCACCATCGATGGTCCATAATCTGAGAATCCGACTATAACTTCAATATTTCTTTCTTTTACTACCTTGACGCCTTGTTTGATTATTAAGGGGATTTGTCCAAGAATCAAAGGCATACCCAATAAGGTTTTTACAAAATTATTTCTTTTAAGAAATCTTTTAAGTTTAGCTACCAAATCCATTTTTACGGCTGCGGACAAAGGAGCTTTAACCCACATAGGAAATAGGAGAGTGTGACGAAGATACTTTTTTAATCGCACGGTTGGGTTAGTGACTTTTTCACTAGGCTGGATCTCTTGCTTTTGGCGAATATCTTTAGTGGCAGTATAGTTATCGTAAAAAATATATTCGCCTGGGAGCCAAGTACCAATCTTCGCTGAAATATTATCTATGTTATAAAAACTAGTCAGGATAATATATGATTCAGGAGGAAAAGTTTGTAATAAGTTTGCCATGAACCTAGGAGCTCCAGCTAATGAAGGAGGAGCATATGAGGCAACAAATAAAGTTTTACGTAATTGAGGAATATTCATATCCAACAGATGAGAAGAAAAATGTTATTTATAATCGATAATAGTAGAAATCCTTTACTGAAACTGTACTTTTTTATTATATCACCTATAAAATGCGGGACGGAGACAAGATTTCCGCCTACCCGTGATTATTTATCCGCATTATTTTTATAGCTACAGTATTTTTAAACGGCTCATTCATGAGCCGTTTAATTTTTAGGTGAATAATAAGGTAAAATGGATTTATGAAATCAATTTTTCGAAAAAATAAAAAACTAATAATTTTAACAATAGTTGTTTTGGTTGTAGCTCTTGGTGGTTTTTTATATCAAACCCATCAGGATGGATTTTGGAATACCAATCGGTTAGTGGCACAATACAATATCTTTAGGTTAGAAAAATCCCTTGTGGGCAATCCTAATAATACAAACTTACTTTTAGAATTAGGGGTTAATTATTATGTCGCCCGGGATTTGAATAAAGCTTCAGATACTTATATTAAAATTACAGAATTAAATCCAGATGATTTTATGGCTTGGAATAATTTAGGAAATGTCTTTAGAGATTTAGTTAATTTTTGGGATGCTAAAGATGCCTATAAAAAAGCTTTGGAAATTAATCCTAATTACATTCCTGCATATATAAATTTAGTTGATCTTTATACCATCTGGCCGATGGATGAGGAAGGAGATAAAATTCGTGAAGAAATAACCTCTATATTACAGCAAGGACTTAAATTAAATCCTGAAAATGAAACGCTTCAAGCTACATTAAAAGCCTATATAAGTGCTAACAGGTAGTAAATTATATATGGTCGGGGTGAGAGGATTCGAACCTCCGATCTCACGTCCCCTAGACGTACGCCTTAAACCACTAGGCTACACCCCGATATTGTTCAACCATATCTTTAAGCCATCTATGACTGGCTTCTTTATACAAAATACATGAAAAATTTTGCGCCTTAAATTCTGCTGGACAGCAGAACCACACCCCGATAACATTTTTCTTAAATTACAACTCTCTTAGTTTTTGATTCCAATATACGTTTTCTTAAATTAGAAGACGAGTGACTGTGCCCTCGAGAATTAAAATAACACTTTATTGGCAAATCATATCCGGTAAATTTTTTGCCTTTCCAATCTTCTCCCAAAATTCTAATATCAGGTTTAATCTTTTGCAAAAGCTTGACTAGATCTGTTTCAGTGTCATAAATTACAACCTCATCTATCCAACGAATAGATTTAACCATACCAATCCTTTCTTCCAAGGATTGAATTGGTCTATTTTTGTTTGGTCTATCTATGGATGGATCAGATTGCACACCAACAATTAGATAATCACATACCTTTTTGCATTCCTCAAACATCAGCGCATGGCCATAATGAGTCAAATCAAATGCTCCGCAAGTAAATCCTATTTTTTTCATCCCATTAGAGATAGGAAACATTGGTGCTTTCGTATTATGAATATGTTTGTAATTATTGGTCATAATATCTTATTTAGTAGTTTATATATTTTTTATTAATTAGATTATCTCTAACGGGATTCATTTAGAAGACTTTTAGTTTATGTATCATTATTATAAATACAATTGCCGAAATCACCAGACTGTATCAGATATGTAATATTAAAAAACTCCACTACTTTGCTCACGGTTTTCGATCCTGTAAGGCCAGGTGGATATTCTCATTTTGAGCACTACACCCAAAAAATTTGAATTTCCAATTTGAAAATATGTTGGGTCAAAAATGGTTAGCAAAGATAATGGAGCACTTATATTTTATCACGCAGTTTAATGGTGCAATGTGGATAAGCTAATTGGCATATATACAAAAATAGCCACTAGTGCCAATAATTAACAATGCAAAATAAACTTTTAGCTCCAGGATTTTAAAAATCAGCCAATAATAAAAATCCTTTACTAGAGCATAAATTAAAAGAAAACACCAAAAACATCTGCTCCTGTTATCAATCCCATTAAGAAAATTAATGGGTCTAAAATGCGCCAGATAATATTAAGATGGAACATTCTTTCAGCAAAAATAACAGCTAAGATTATCATAGGTCCAACTCGTTCAAATGTTGGCCACCAACCAGCTGGGTAAAGTGCCAGTTTATCCAAAATGAAATATAAAATCCTAGATCCATCCAATGGGGGAATGGGTAATAAATTAAATGCCGCCAGGATTATATTCATTACCATAACTACAGATAGAAAAACAAATAATTGTCCTTCTAAATGAGTTCCATTTAACATGTAATAAATCCGATTAGGCAAAGCAAATAGAATTGCAATGATTATATTGCTAACAGGACCTGCTAAAGCAATTAGCATCTCACCAAATTTGCCTCGTCTAACAAAATTGGGATTATATGGCACTGGCTTGCCCCAACCCAGACCAACTATAAATATCATTACTGTGCCCAATGGGTCTAAATGAGCTATAGGATTGAGAGTTAATCTGCCAGAAAATTTGGCTGTAGGATCACCCAATATAGTAGCCATCCAAGCATGAGCAAACTCATGAACAGTGATAGCTATAATAATAGCTATGGTGAAAAAGATTAATATATCAGGTTGAGATATAAGTGATAAAAGCATAATATAAGTTGCTTAATAATTAACTATCTGATAACATTTGGAATGTTAATTTGAAGACTATGAGCAAGACATGTGAAATTTGCGGCAAGGGTACTATAACTGGTCATAATGTCAGCCATTCTAAGCGCCGAACCAAAAGAACTTGGCAGCCAAATATAGTTAAGGTAAAAGTTACCAACGGTAAAACAATAAAAGTTTGCACTAGATGCCGCAAGGGATTAGATAAGTTCAATGATAAAAAATCTGCTTAGATAGATTTTATTAAATCATCTCGTATATCTTATAACTGCCATGATTTGGCAGTTTATTTACCATTAATTTTTCAATCTGAGACAATTATAACACACCCGAAAAGTGTATAATTATATCTGATAAGCGGGTGTAGTTTAGTGGTAGAACATGGCCTTCCCAAGGCTACAACGGGAGTTCGATTCTCCTCACCCGCTCCAGTATTATAGTGAATTTTACATAGTCTGATTTCTAATTTTATTGACTGGGACAACAAATTATGATAATTTATTGATGTAATTCCTGACCGTATGGCAGGTTGTTCACAATAAGTGAATAAAGGGTCTCTGGTTGCCCCCAAGTGCAACTGATCTTTAAAAAGGAGTTGTTGTCGTATGACACAACGAACACTAAAATTACAATTTTACGTAACGAACGGTCCAGGAAAGCAAGATTTACATCTTAGTTTAGCTGACTACGGAAGTATTCCTGGCCAACAAACTCGGCGTTTCGTTGAATTTGGTTTAATCCCTGTTGTAAACAACACAAAACATGAAGTTTCCGTTGAGATGAAATTGTTGGTATGGATTACTAGGATATCAATTCCTCGAAAAGTTATTCATGCCGATGAACCAGCACATCTTCTGAGTAAGATTTGGGATTTAGAAGGCAGAGAAAAATATAATAAGCACATGATTAAAATTAATGAGTATTCAACGTTATCACGCATAGAGGGTACAGCTGTTATTCCTTGCGACAATAGCTTACAGGCATGTTGGCCATTTGTAGCAGAAACTGTCATTCGTACCATTCTAAGTAGATTTCCGGAAGTCGGGACTACGGCGGTGTATGATTTCTGTGGTGGAGTCATGCGGTTAGAGGGAGTACGTATTTTGGGTGCTCCTAAGCCCGAGCTTTTTGTATCTGCTGACTTAAACAGTACAGCGGCTCGTCGCCGTGTACAAGAGATTGTGGAACAACAAATACAGTTAAACTCAAATTGTTTTGTTGTTGTTTCACAATGCCACCCTAAGATGGTTACATTAGAAGATATAGACAAATATCCTTTTGTACAATGGACACTATCAATGATTTCTGATTGATCTATGCTTTATGAATTAAGGAATCGTTTTTGAAGTGTTCCATCACATCTAGTTATAACAGAGATATAATTAACCCTTTCTTTATGAAAGGGTTTTGTTTAAATTTTTATATTTTTGAGAATGACAAACAAAGTAATTGCCTTATTATATAAATATGGAAGAAAAATATATAAAAAAAGTAGCTCAGTTAGCCCAAAAGGCTTTTAAAAAAAATGAAGTTCCAATCGGAGCCATTATTATAGATGAGCAAGGCAAAATAATCGGGAAAGGGTACAATTCAATACATTCAAGCAAAGATTCTACTCAACATGCCGAAATGCGAGCCTTAAAACAAGCTTTTCGTAAATTAAAAGATTGGAGATTAAATAAATGCATTTTAGTGGTAAACTTAGAACCTTGCTTGATGTGCTTAGGTGCTATAGCTAATGCTAGAATAAAAAAAATTATATATTTTCTTGAAGATCCTCAATTTGGATCAATAGCCAGTAAGTTAACTAAATCTCAATTGAAAAAACTTTTTCCCAAATTAAATATAGAAAAAGTTAATGATAGAGGAGGAACCAAGATTTTGTTGCGAGAATTTTTTAAAAATCTGCGTAGTAAATAATAAGGTAGGGTGGCCGAGTGGTTGAAGGCGGCGCTCTCGAAAAGCGTTATACCTTGCAAAAGGTATCGTGGGTTCGAATCCCACCCCTACCGCCAGCTGGAATATATTTGTGGATTTAGTTTTTACGTGAATGGATTCTTTGCATTTCTTTGTATAGTTTTGGACTAGTCTTGCTTATTAAATTTCCTATATTTTCAAAATATTTTTGTTCTTCTTTAAACCAATGTCTAGATCTCACCATACTAAACCAATACTTCATAAAACTATTTCCAGATAGCTTGGTTTGCCTCGGAATAAGGTTTTGAAAAGCTAATATTGCAGTTGGAGGATACCCATAAAGTAGACCCGCTGTAAATGCGCTCATTGAGTCGGAGTATTTCTTTACAAATTGGTGTATCTTTTTATTTGCAGATACTTGAATCCATTTAATTTCTCCTTTAGATGAATGGATTCTGGAATTTATAAAATGTTGTAAACTCAATGCTTTAAGCAATTTAATCTTCTTCACTTTATTATTTAGATCAAGTTCAGATGCAAATTGATAATTAAGTAATATAAGTAGTAGTTCTTGTTTCTCAGATGTAGAAAGGAAGTTGGCAGATTCAAGAAGGTGAAGTTTTTGTTTAGACAAAATGGGTAATTCAAGATTATCATCAGATGTTTCTTGGTATAACCATCTCTCCATTTTATTAACTTTAGTTGGAAGCATTGCCGAGCCTTGAAAGATTATATATACTTTATTACAATATAACATCTGATTGTGCACATAAGGAGGTGATAGTAATGTGCGATGAACCTGGACCAGGTGGATGTGAATGTGAATGTGCCTAGTGTGATATAGGAGCCCACTGTGGAATAATAGAAAACGGTTGTCGCTTCTATGATACTGAGGGTAATGGAGAGGAAGATTAACTCTTTTATTCAAAGGTGACTAAAATTTCTTTTCAAGAGTTTGGTCCCTTGTACCCCTGCACATTCTATCAATCGAGCCAATTTTTAAGAAAATTGGCTCGAGTTTTCAAGCAGACACTGCTAAGTGAGTTTACGGTTCTAGAACCATACAGTTCAGGGCTCATCCTGTACCTTCGCCAGCCGGCGGGTGATGCTGAATTGGTCGGGGTGCCGGGATTTGAACCCGGGACCTCGTCGTCCCGAACGACGCGCGCTACCACTGCGCTACACCCCGAGATTAACTATGCTAAAATTAACTTGTACCTTAAGCCTCTGTAGCTCAATGGATAGAGCAGCGGCGTCCTAAGCCGAGGATGGGGGTTCGATTCCCTCCAGGGGTACCAGTCTTCGTTCTGCTGTCCGCCAGCCGGCGAAAGCAGAACTACACCTGGCTCCGCCACTATAATTGAATAATTAAGTTAAAATTAGAATAAACCAAGAGTATAAGGCAAAACTAAACTAATGCTTAATATAATTAGCAAAATCAGCCAAATAATTCTAGTTTTTTTCTTTTTCACAAATATATTATAGCAAGATGGAACAAAAGAATCATAAAAAATCTAATCTAAACAAAGATTTTCAGGGTCAGAGAGAAGACGAGAAAGTTATTCTTATATTACAAAAATACTGGTTTATTTTATTTTGGCCTTTTATTAAAGGCATTTTATTTATTGGGTTGGCGCTGATTCTGCCATCAATCGGTGGAATTGGTTTCTATATATTTAATTCTAGTGTCATATCATTTGTATACGTAGTTTGGCTAATTTTTTGGGCTAGTTACTTAGCTTATGAATATCTTAACTGGTATCGTGATAAATTTATTATTACTGATCACAGAATCATCAATATTGACCAAAAGAGCTTATTTAAACGACGCGTATCAGAATTGGAATTAGACAAAATCCAGGATGTCTCTCATGAAATAACTGGAATGTTTGCCACCGCTCTTAATTTTGGCTCGGTAATTATCCAATCAGCTGGAAGTGATAATATGGTTATTGAGGATATTGCTAAACCCACTCAACTGCAGGATATAATTGTACGATTGGCTAAAGAAGCAAACGCTAACCTACCAGTCACAGTTGATGAACTAGTAGATTTTATAAAGGAACATAGGGTATGAAAAACTTTGTTGTTAACAAATTTGGTTTAGTAGCATTAACTGTATTGTTCTTAGTGATATATGGATATTTTAGTGTTAATAATCTGATTGATAAATCAACTATTCCTGAAAATCAGATTTTAACGGGAGATGAAATGGTTGTTGGCAACTTGGGTGGCTTTCATTTTCTAGAGGATATTACTTATAGTGATGAGTTGACGCATTATAGAATTGCTTTACATACTTATTTAAATCGCTCGACAACAATAGATGAGTCTATTATTGTTCCTTATACTAAAATTCAGCAAATTAATGCTGAGGAACCCATTTTTATAGATGGAGATTTCAAAAGCACGACTGATTTAGGCATTTATAGAATACAAGTCTTAATGAGCGATACTCGTACATTTGACCTTTCGGAGTTAGAAATCATTGAAATTTTTAAAGGGGAACAAAAGACAATAATTAATAGGGATCCAATTACAGAAATACATTTAGTTAAGTCATCAGCCGATTCAACAACTCAAATTATTATCGGTTTGAACAGAAAAACAAAGTTATATGCTAGTAGTAATAATACTGGCACAATCTTTATAGATATATTAAAATAGCACAATGATAAACAAGGGGGCGTAGCTCAGCTGGTTAGAGCGCTTGCCTGTCACGCAAGAGGTCGCGGGTTCGAGTCCCGTCGCTCCCGCCATTAAATTTTGTTAACACTATGCTTTTTAATATGTTAAAGAAGTTTATGGGCAGTAAAAAAGGGACGAGAAGCAAGGTCCGCCAAAGTGAAATCTATATCACAAGAGGCTAATGACCTATTTGTGATGAGATTGGACGACGGTGGAAGTCCCGTCGCTCCCGCCATGGATTTGATAAACTCACCATTGGCTGGGTTTAATAAGTTTATTAGTTATGACTGCGCCGGAGTAACTCAGGGGTAGAGTAGCTGTTTCGTAAACAGCAAGTCGCGAGTTCAAATCTCGCCTCCGGCTCCATAAAGATATAATGAATATTATGAAAAAATTTATCTTATATACGGATGGAGGAGCCAGAGGCAATCCGGGTCCAGCAGCGGCCGGAGCTGTGATTTACGATGCTGCTAGTCAGAAAATAGAAGAGTTCTCATCATTTTTAGGTATAGCTACTAACAATCAAGCAGAATATCAGGCTATGATCTTAGGATTGGGTCGTATCCAAAAAATTATTGGTGATGAACATGTTGCTAAAGAAGTGAATGTAGATATGTATTCTGACAGTGAACTTATTATTA
>CAYRIH010000006.1:0-45352 GCA_964424375.1 uncultured Candidatus Saccharibacteria bacterium
GCTTTGGCTACTTATTATATTATTCAGCCTGCTGAAGTATCAGCTAACTTAGCTCGTTACGATGGTGTAAAATATGGATTGTCTGCAGGGGGTGATGAGAAAATAGAAACTATTGAGGAGATGTATCGTCAAACTAGGGCAGGTGGATTCGGAAATGAAGTTAAAAGACGCATTATGCTAGGCACTTATGCTACCTCAGCTGGTTTTAGAGATGCATATTATGATAGAGCTCGTAAAGTAGCTATGCTGATTAAACAAGATTTTGATAGAGCGTTTAAAGAAGTTGATGTGCTGGTTTCGCCAACTACTCCAACTATCGCTTTTAAATTAGGAGAAAAGATTAACGATCCATTAAGTATGTATAAGGCTGATTTGTTAACCGCGCCAGCTAACATCGCTGGTATTCCAGCCATATCAGTGCCATGTGGATTGTCTGAAGGTATGCCGGTGGGATTACAGATTATGGGGCCTCAGTTAGGTGAAAGTATAGTAATGCAAGTAGCACATAATTATGAGCAAAGTGTGGATTGGAGGCAAGAATAATGTGGTGGGGCATATTACTAGTTTTGGCTTTAGGTATATTGATGTTTTGGTTAACCACTTTAAAAAGAAATTTAACTAAAGCAGATAGAAAAATAGTAAGTAAACAATGGGATATGGTAGAAAAATTGTTTATCCAAAAAAGATTTAAAGAATCTATTTTAGAGGCAGATAAAACTTTCGATTTTGTTTTAAAAAGAATGAATATAAAGGGTGTTACTATGGGCGAAAGATTAAAAAACACTAAGTCATTTTTAATTAATTATCATGATGTCTGGGAAGCACATAAAATTAGAAATAAATTTGTCCACGAAGTAAATTATCAAATAGAAGAAAGAAAGGCGCAGGAAGTCATTAGAGTTTTTAGAAGAGCTATTAAAAGTCTTAAAGTTTTATAGATGAAATATATTCCGACAATTGGTTTAGAGATCCATGCCCAATTGGCAACTAAAACTAAAATGTTTTGCCGTTGTGACAATGATGCTCAAGGAAAAGAACCCAATACAGTAGTTTGCCCTTTGTGTATGGGATTTCCGGGCACTTTGCCAGTAACTAACGAAACTGCTATAGAATGGGGAGTAAAAACTGCATTAGCTTTAGGCTGTAAGATTAATAAATTTCAACGGTTTGACCGAAAAAATTATTTTTATCCGGATTTGCCGAAAGGTTATCAAATATCTCAATTCTTTTTTCCAGTAGGTGAACATGGCAGTGTTGAAGTGGATTATTTAGCTCAGGACAGAAAGACTAAAAAAGAATTTGCTGTTGGCATTACCCGACTTCATTTAGAAGAAGATGCCGGGAAGTTAATCCATACTAAAGGTAGCACATTGGTTGATTTTAATCGTTGTGGTACGCCCTTGGCAGAAATTGTGACAGAGCCAGATATAGAATCGCCAGAAGAAGCCAGAGCTTTTATGCAGGAACTACAAAGAATTGTGCGAGGCTTGGGAGTGTCGCATGCTGACATGGAGAAAGGTCAAATGAGAGTAGATGCTAATGTTTCTATTAGGCCAGAAGGCCAAAAGGAGCTTGGCACTAAAGTAGAAATTAAAAACATGAACTCTTTTAAATTTATGGAGCAAGCTCTGAAATTTGAGATTGAACGGCAAAAGAAAATTCTAGACGATGGCGGAAAGGTTGATCAAGAAACTAGAGGTTGGGATGAAAAATCTGGCACAACTATTTCCCAGAGAGGCAAAGAAGGGTCTATCGATTATCGTTATTTCCCAGAACCAGATTTGCCACCGATAGTGCTTGTTGATAAACAAATTAAAGATTGGCAAAAAGATTTGCCAGAATTGCCTAGCGATTTGCGTAAAAAGGCCGAAAGTTTTGGTTTGCCTTACAATCGAGTAATTGAGTTACAAGATACAGGGAAATTAAGAGATTTTATAAATATTATGAAGAGTAATAAAGATTTAGCAAAAAAACCGCTGTTGATAGCTAACTATCCAGGAGATTTTGTGGATTTTTATAGATGGGCGATTAAAGAAAACCCACCTAATATAGTTTTACGAACAGTATATAAGGCTATGCTAGTTGGACTTTCTTTAGATAATGCTAAAAAGGGAATTAAAGTTATGGATGAAGCTGAGATAGAGAAGGTGGTAGTCAAAGTGTTAAAAGACAATCCGAAAGTTGTAGAACAGTTCAAGGCGGGGGAGAGTAAGGTGTTAGGTTTTTTGACTGGTCAGGTTATGGCTAAAACTAAAGGTGAAGCAGAACCAGCTCTAGTCCAGCAAATTTTGCAAAAGTTATTGACAAAATAAATAAAGTATGGTATAATGAAAGAAAGGGGTGGATTGACATCCTAAAGAAAGGATAATAAAATTAGATTACTAATTTAAAGAAAAGTGGCTCTAGAATTAGAAAACAATTCATTAAAAGAAGATAAATTTAATCAGGAGGCTAGACCTGAATCTTTAGGTAGTATTTCTGGAGGCGGGGAGACGGAAAGACCACAGGAAAGCTCTGATGTTACTGAAATTCCGAGAGATGTCCTGGGTGTTGATGTGGAAACTGTATCACCAAAACCAACTGGGATAGATAAACTGAGTCCTGCCCAAGAGGAAATTTTAGCAAAAAGAAAAGAAAAAATAAGTGCGGTTATAAAACGAAAACGTCAACAGCAATATCCAGATACAGTAAAAATGGTTGAATTTATAGAAGGTGTAGAAGCAGCTTCGTCAGGGGGTGCTAAATCTGCCGCATTCTATGCGAGTGTGTCAGATCAAGTAAGGGGATTAGAAAAGTCAAACTAAATATAAATTTTTTTTAAAATAAAAATAAAATGCTTTGGGCAATAATTATAACTAGTGCTGTTATATTGCTCGCGGGTGGCGGGTATCTTTTTTATATGACTTGGCGCAAAAAGAATTTATATCGCCAAGCTGGATCAGCCGCTAATAGAAAATTATTTTTAATTACTTTGCCAAAAGAACTTAAAGAAGAAGATAAGAATAAAGAAATTAAAGATATTATTGCTCCAGCAGAAATACTCTTACGCAATTTGCATATTATTAAAGGTGATTTAAAGGGAGAACATTTTACTTTAGAGATTATAGCTAAAGATGGTTTGGTTGGCTTTTATGTTAGCGTCCCATCTAAACTTGCTAGTTTATTAGAGAAACAAATAACCGCTCAATATCCAGATGCAGTTATAGAAGAGGTAGAAAGCCCTAATATCTTTCCCAAAGAAGGCCAAGTGGCCGCGGCGCAGTTAAAGCTTAAAAAAGAATCAGCTTATCCAATTTTAACTTATCAGAATTTTGAAAATGAGGCACTTAATGCCTTAACCAATGCCTTAAGCAAATTAAACGAGGCTAGTGAAGGTGCGGCCATTCAAGTTTTAATCAGGCCAGTAGGGGATAGCTGGCAAAAAAGAGGTCGGGCTATGACTAGTTCTATGCAGCAGGGTAAATCAAAAGGTTCTATTACGGAAGGGGTAATTAAGGGATTGGGAGAGATAGTATCTATATCAACTGATAAAAAGGACGATCAAAGAGATGAGGCTAAAAGATTAACTCCAGCCGAAGAAAAAATTATTGAGGCCATTGGCCATAAGTCTACAAAGGCTGGTTTTGAAGTTTTGGTACGCACAGTGGTGGCTTCAGCTACTAAAGAAGAGGCCCAAATCCATTTGAACAATATTTTAAGTAGTTTTAATCAATATTCCAGTACACAGCTTAATCGATTTGTTTTGGATAAACTCTCGGAGCATAAAATTATTTCCCAATATATTTTTAGATTGTTTAGTTTCGGTAGGCCATTTGTTTTAAATACTGAAGAAGTAGCAACCTTGTGGCATTTACCAAATGCTCATTTAGACACCCCAAGTATTAGATGGCTTCGAGCTAAAAGATTTCCACCACCTGATAATTTGCCCAAAGAAGGAGTAATATTGGGCAAAGCTGTATATCGCGGTCAAGAGAATGTAGTTCGTATTAAAGATAATGATCGGAGAAAGCATATCTATTCCATCGGTAAAACTGGTACTGGTAAAACTACTTGGATGCAGAATATGGCTTTGCAGGATATTTTAGCGGGTAAGGGAGTCTGTGTTATTGATCCGCATGGAGATATGATTGATTGGATTTTAGAGCGTATTCCTAAGGAAAGAATTGATGATGTCATTCATTTTTATCCACCCGATACTGATAGGCCATTGGGGTTAAATATGCTGGATGCTAAGACACCTGCCCAAAAAGATATGGCAGTGGCAGAGTTGATTTCTATATTTTACAAACTATTTGATCCAACTGGCGCTGGTCAGATGATTGGTCCAATGTTTGAGCATTATATGCGTAACGCTATGCTGGCATTATTAGCCGATGATGAATCAGGTGCGACCTTAGTGGAGATTCCCAGAATGTTCACTGATAAAAAGTTTAGGGATTACAAGTTATCCAAAGTAACTGATCCGGCAGTGCGCCAATTTTGGATTCAGGAATATGCTCAATCCCAGCGTGGTCAGCAGTCTGCCGATATGCTCTCATATGTAATCAGTAAAATCGGTCGCTTTTTAAGTAATGAAATGATGCGTAATATTATAGGTCAAAAGAATTCATCTTTTGATTTGCGCCAGGTAATGGATAATAAAAAGATTTTATTAGTTAACTTAGCTAAAGGCTTAACTGGTGAGATTAATAGCAATCTACTGGGCTTTATTTTAGTGTCCAAGATTCAAATGGCAGTATTGTCTCGAGCTGATATTCCCGAAGATCAGCGCCAAGATTTTTATCTCTACATCGATGAGTTTCAAAATGTTACCACTAGTTCCATTGCCACCATTTTATCGGAAGCTCGCAAATATCGCCTTAATTTAACAATGGCTCATCAATTTATAGCTCAGTTAGAAGAAAATATTAAAGATGCTGTTCTAGGAAATGTGGGTACTATGGTAAGTTTTAGAATTGGAGCGCCTGATACTGAAATAATTGGTCCGGAGTTTCAACCTCAAGTTAGCAATAATGATTTAATTAATATCGCCAATAGAAATGCTTATATTAAATTAATGATTGATGGGGCAGCCAGTAAGCCGTTTAATATTGCTACTTTACCTCCCATGGGTGATCCAAATCCTAAGATAGCAGGAGCTTTAAAGAAATTGTCCAGGCTAAAATATGGTCGGGACAAGAGAATAGTAGATATGGAAATTAGAGAACGAGCCAAATTTACAACTGATTTGCCACCAGAAATTGAGGACCCGCTTTCTAGTTCCCCATCAAGTTAAACCATAGGTAGGGTAGGGGGTTGTCAAAAATCTCTTAATAATTTAAAATGTATAGTCTAGGAGCATAAAAATTTAAAAATAAACCAGATGAGCAAAAACAAACAGCTAGAAAAAATCCAAGCTTTAGTAGAAACCGCTTCTGCTAATATCGCTACTGCTAAGCAATTATTAGCAGATATGTTAGGTTCTAGTTTTAGTTCATTAAATTATCAGAGCAAAGCTGGAAGTTTGAGTGGTGGTGACAGCAAAATTATCGAAGGTGTATTTGATGGACAGTATATGATTGATAAAGAGGGTAAAAAATACCCTGTGCCAGCTAATTATGCCAGTAAATCTAAATTAGTGGCCGGGGATGTGCTTAAATTAACTATATCAGATGACGGATCATTTATTTATAAGCAAATTGGTCCAGTAGCCAGAAAAAAGGTTATTGGCACTTTAGTCCAGGATGGTGATATTTATACGGTAGTAGCTGGCGGTAAATCATATAAAGTGCTATTGGCTTCTGTAACATACTTTAAAATCACGCCCGGTGACGAATTAACGATTTTAATACCAGAAAAGGGTGAAAGTGACTGGGCTACCATAGAAAGTGCTATAATCGGTCCTGAAACTAGTGAGTCTAGAGAACCTGACGAGGATAAAGAGGTTCCAGAAGAAAAATAATCAATCTGTTCCTTAACAATCAAACCAAATCGGAGGCGGATAGTATGTCCTGGATAGCATTGATCCTAGCATTAGCTGGAGCATACTTAGTTACTCAGAAAAGCCGCAAGCTGCATTTGGTAGCGTTCATTATGTGGACGTTTTCGAATGCGTACTGGGCTATTTATAACTGGGGAGACTGGGCTCTATGTATTCAGTTCACAATTTTCTTTGGACTAGCTTTGCTGGGCATTAAGAACAATTGGGAGTACAGAAGTGAAGGTTATAGAAACACCGTATAAAGCGGTGTTTTTCTTTTACCCAGATAGTATGTCGCACAAGATACATTGTGCGACGTTGTATATTTATGTTCTATGCCACTCCCCTAGAGTCTCTAAAGGAGCTGATTTTCTTCTGTTACCAGATGAAGTTTGGTTGGAGATGGGGATCTTGAGAGCCTTCGTAAAAACGATTAGCATCTGCATCTGGTATCACTACCCTACTCCAATCTTCATTCATTAAAGTTAGTGGGTTTATAGCTGTTTTATAGCCGTCTTCAATTTTATCTACCTGAAAGTGAAGATGAGGATTAGTTGTTCCAGTATTACCTAAACGGCCTATTAAATCACCTATTTGAACTATGTCCCCTACTTTGACTGAAATATCTAAGAGATGTCCATAGGTTATTGAATAATTATTTCCAGCATCAATTTCTACAGTTTTGCCAATCTTATCTCCTGTAAAAATTACCCTACCATCACTAGCAGAGGTAATTTCAAGGTCAACTCGGCCAGCAAAATCTATACCATTGTGCCGATTATCCCATTGGGGATATTCAATATTATATGGCTTAGTAATGGCTTCTATAGAACCAAACCAGCCATATACAAACCAGGTGTCTTGAGGGTTAGTAGAAATAAATTTACCATCTTTAACAGCAAATTTTATAGCACTATCCCCCACTTCCCAGATAATGCCAGGTGTATTGAAATCTGCACTAGTCCAATTGGATTCAATATTAAAAGGCAAAGATAGGTTGGGAAGTTGAAGTTCTTCCTGGCCATAAATTTTTAAAGGCGTTAGGTTGCTGTTATCCATTTCTCCTAAAACAGCCTCATTAGCCAATGAAGTTTGATGTGCTGAAATATCTTTATTGATACTGCTATCAGTAGTTAAATTGGTAGGTAAAAGCACAACCCCTAAAATCATCAGAGTTGTAGATAATTTTATTCGCATAACAAATTACTATATCAAGTTTAATTTGGCTTGGCTAGATTTACTTAATGAGCTTAATAATTTTTTTGATGCCTGCAATCCAATTATTTCCCACTGCAGTTAAAGGTAATTTGATTGTATTATCAATGATTTGAACTCCAGCATTGTGCAGTGCTTTAAGTACATTTTTATCTTTTAATGCTGAGGTAAGAGTGATATTAATAATATATTCTGGAGTTTTGCTACCCGAAGGAGCTATGTTATGAGTAATAACAGAAGTGATTTTTTGAGTTTCCAATGCTGCTAATTTAAGTTTGAGTAAGTCGAATAAATTAATTACTTCCTTAGGTAGCTCCCCAAATTTTTCAAAAAGTTCTGACTGAGCTTCTTTTAATTCATTTTGACTTTCTATAAGCACCAACTGTTGATATGTTTTGATTCTTTGAGCCTCATTATCTATATAACGATTTGGTAAGTAAGCAGATATTGGCAGGTCAACCGTGATGGTGTCTACTTGTGGCTTATAACCAGTTTTAAGCTTCTCTATAGCTCGGTTAAGTAATTTTGTATATAAAGTTAATCCAACTGCGCTTATATGTCCATGTTGTTTTTTTGATAGCACGCCGCCGGCTCCGCGGATCTGCAAGTCACGTAGGGCAATTTGATAGCCACTACCCAGCTCTGTGTGGCCAGCAATGGTTTTGAGTCTTTCTAAAGCCTTTCCGGCCAGCTTCCCGGCGTGGTAGTAGAAATAAGCATGGGCCTGAACTTTCCCACGACCAATCCGACCTCTTAATTGATGAAGTTGGGATAAACCAAAATTGCCGGCATTATCTATTATTAAAGTATTAACATTAGGATTATCTAGGCCATTTTCAATAATTGTGCTGGCTACTAAGCAGTCATATTTGCCATTGCGGAAATCTTCCATAATTTTGGCTAACAAACGTTCTGGCATTTGCCCATGAGCATAGACAAAACGAACCTCGGGCAGTATTTCTTCAAGTTTATTGGTCATGCTGGCAATAGTGGCAACTCGATTATGTACAAAATATATTTGCCCACCCCTTTTGATTTCGTTGAGTATAGAGTCTTGAACTGATCCCATATTAAAGGGTGCTACGGTAGTTTGAATTGGTAATCGATTAATTGGAGGTGTTTCTATGACACTAATGTCTCTAATTCCCGATAGTGCTAAATTAAGGGTTCTGGGTATTGGAGTAGCGGTTAAACTAAGGACATCCACTTCAGATCGTAATAATTTAAGTTTTTCTTTATGACTCACTCCAAATCGTTGTTCTTCATCGATAATTATCAAGCCCAAATTAGCAAAGCGAATATCTTTAGAAAGTAATCTATGGGTGCCGATTACCACATCTACTTCTCTAGTTTTTAGGCTGGCAACAATTCTTTTTTGTTCGACCGGTGATCGAAATCGACTTAAAGCGGCAACCTGCACCCCAAATGGGCTTAAGCGTTCAGTGAAAGTTTCAAGGTGTTGCTCGGTAAGAATGGTAGTCGGGACCAAAATTGCTACCTGAAACCCAGAAGTTACAGCTTTAAAAGTAGCCCTAATAGCTACTTCAGTCTTTCCGAAACCCACGTCAGCAACTAATAGGCGGTCCATGGGTTTAGGTTTTTCCATGTCATTTAAAATATCTTGAATTACCTGTTCTTGATCGGGTGTTTCTTGATGAATGAACGAATCTGATAGTGCTTGTTCCCAAAAACCTGCACTATCAAAAGATATTCCTTCTTTTAATGCTCGTTTGGCATATAGATCTAACAAATCTTTAGCAAATTCTTGGGATTCTTTTTTAATTTTACCAACCATTCGTTTCCAGTTTTGTGAACTAAGCTTAGATAAGGTTGGTTTACCGCCATCGACTGATATATATTTACTAAGTTTATCTATTTGTTCTACTGGTACATAAATTCTATCTGATCCGGCGTATTTAATAATCAGATATTCCCGACTGATATTATTGATGGTCATAGTATCAATATCTATCAATTGTCCAATACCATGATCAGTGTGAACTACATAATCACCTTTGACAATTTGAGACAAGAAAGCTAATTGTCGTCGCTGAGGAGTTTTGCTATCCGCCTGGGATTTTTCAATAATGGGTGAAAAGATTTCTGTATCAGTTAATAAAATCTTTTTAAGAGATGGGTTCATAAATCCTTCAACTGATCCAATGTTAGTCAACACAACTTTATCCGTCAGGTCTCGACCAAAATTAATCTTATGTTCTTTTAAGATTGGCAAGATGTGCTCCTCTTTATTGGTATTTATAATTATTTGCCAGCTGTTTTTAGTATATTTTTTAATTTCTTGCGCCAATCTGTTTAAATCATTAGCAAATAATGGGGCTTGAGCAAAATCAAATCGAATTAAACCTTCTTCAGTAGTAGGGATATTAATAAAATGCCAAGCAGAAAGATTGTCTAATTGCTTGCTAACTGTGGTGAGAATACCATTGTCTTGCTGATGACCACCTTGATATAATTCATATAAAAGTTGAAATAGTTCATCAGCTTGATTAAATA
This sequence comes from uncultured Candidatus Saccharibacteria bacterium, assembly GCA_964424375.1. Classification (GTDB taxonomy): domain Bacteria; phylum Patescibacteriota; class Kazan-3B-28; order Kazan-3B-28; family UBA10110; genus CAYRIH01. The sequence goes on from CAYRIH010000006.1 coordinate 9,689, forward strand.
TGACAATGAATTCTTTGGGCTTATTTTCTATAATATCCAGTAAGTAACTGCTGATTTTTTCGTTTTTTATAGCTGGGACATCAATAACAGTATGTTGTCTAATAATTTTATTGCTTACTGGATCGAACTCGTTAATGTCAATTATAGTGTCGTCGTCGAATTTCAAACGGTATGGATGAGCATTATTAAGCGGAAAAATATCTAAAATTCCACTATGCATAGCCACCTCGCCATTTTGAAACACTTTGCCCTGACGCTCATATCCCATAGATATTAACCAAGCTACAGTTTTGTCAGGCTGAAAATTTTTGCCTATTTTAAAATTGATGCCCATAGTGGGAATGGTCAAAGGCTCAATCAAAGCATTTATGGGAAATATAAATATTCCAGAATCATTTTGTTTCAGTGCTTGAGTAGTAGTTGATCTGATTTGGAAATTATTTATATATTCTTTGCGGTTTATTTTTTCTGATTTTAAATCTGGGTATATATAGACTGGGACATTGGATGTTTTTTGCAGTATTTTGGCTAGATTGACCTGCCAACTATCGTTTTTGACAATGTAAATTAATTTTTTCTTATGTTCTTTAGCAGTCTGTGCCAGCAAGAGTAATTTTCCTGTATTGTTAAGACCAGTAATATAGGTTTTACCGTTAGAAATATTTTTTTTAAGTAATTTATAAGAAGCCAGAGAACTAAATTTTGTCTCCAACATCGAAAAGATTGTTTCTACCAACTCTTGACCATTAGATTAATATGTGTTATAATGAAAAGAATACCTTAATAATTAAAATGGGTTAACTCCGTATTGGTTCTATATTCGCAAGACTGTAAGTTGGGAGTAGCTTGCCTAGCAAGCCATTGTCCTACCCTCCTTGGGCAAAGCTTGCGGGCAAGGTTCTCCCTGCTTATTCCTGGATACCCCAATCCAACAAGTTCACTTGGGATTTGGCAAAAAAGCCTTTTGGCTCGGTATCTATGTAATCTTGGGGAGAAAGGGGTTAGAGGGGGCAATTAGTTTTTTAGCTCTGATAGCAACATTTCAATCCTACCAGAAAATACTTCGATGTAAATAGCTAGAGTGCCGATATGCCCCCTTTAGCTTACCTAGTTGTAATGTTCTATAAAAATTTTTCTTTAATTAGTTGTATCGCTTGTGGTATGGCTTTTTTAATTTGGGATAATTCTTGATGAGTAAATTTAGAAGTTACATATTCATCTGGCTCTGATATGTGTGAACGTCCAATCCCAATTTTAATTCTAGCTATTTTGTTAGTTTTGAGATGGTTTATTATTGATTGCATGCCTTTGTGTCCTCCACTGCTCCCAGCCTCCCGGTAGCGAAGTTTGCCGAGCTCCATATCAATGTCGTCGGAGATCACAAGAATATTGGTCGGGGCAACGTTATGCTTTTTGGCGATAGCGAGCAATGGTATACCGGAGTTATTCATAAATGTTTGAGGCTTGAGGAGCTCAACCGTATCGGTTTTGCTAAAGACAACTTTACGAGCTTTATTTTCCTTAAACTTGATACCTAAATCTTTTACTAGACGATCGATTACCATCAAACCCACATTATGGCGGCTGTGCTCATATTTTTTTCCTGGATTTCCTAATCCAACTATTAGTTTCACTGTGATGGGGTTTGCTTAAGACGCTTCTTGGCTTCTGGGCTAATTTCTACTGTATCATCTTCACCTTTTAATGGGCGCGTAGGTTTGCTTTTAGATAAATCTTCCACCTTCCTGGGTGGCTTATCTATTTGTTGAAAGGAGTTAATACCTCCTTCGTTACCGGGGTTGCCGATTTTTCTAATACTAATCATACTTACAGTTTTTATGCCTGTAATTACTTGTTTTATATTAAATCTAGAAGTACCTTTTTAGGCCTTTTGAACCATAGCGCCTTCTTTGACTGGTGAATCTACCTTTACTCCGATTACATCACCCTTCTTGGCTGAATCTACTGCAGCTTTTTCAACCTGCATAGAATCTATGGTTTGCTCAAGTTCATCTTCGCCTTTGACGAATTTGACTTGATCACCGACTTTTAGACCGCCAGATATTTCTATAATTGCCACTCCTATTTTATCGTAATAGTGAATGACTTTGCCGATATTTTTTCCCTCTGCCATTGTTATCCTCCCTTGGGTTAGGATATGACAAATATATTATATCATTAAATAAAATCTTTTTGCCACTATTTGTTTAGATACACGATAATTTGAATTTGGGATTAATTTGCTTCTGGGGGCTGGAAACCAATTTGTTTGTTTTCCATAGACTATCGGGCTATTTAGAATATTTTTATTATATCCAGACTATCGGTTTCTAGATCTTCTCCAAAGTAGGAATCTAGCTTAATACTAGTTTCAAACAATCTCTGTGCTTCTGCATCAATAATTCCAGTTTGGTCTATCCTTTGCTGTTCTATTAATTTAGTGAATGGATCTTGCTTTAATATTGGTTTTTCAACCAATTTTCTTACAGCCAACAGCTCGTTGTTTTTTAGCAACTGAAATTCAGTTATACTGCTATGGAATTTCATATTTAAAATTATAGATGTATCTTCTAATTTAATCATGGATTCGAATGGTTGGCATTTTCGTGTATTGGTGATTATTATACCCTCATCAGTTATACATTCAGGCAAAGGATCAACCATTATAATGTCATCGAAGTTAAATTTGATCCGCTCTAAAATCCTGCCATATCTATTCAAGCTCCTAAGTTCATAGTTGCCTATTTTTGAATAACTCGGGATAGCTTTCCCTTTTACCACCAAAGAAAAACCAACATTCTCACCACTTTTGAATAATTGAATAGCATAAACATCTTTTACATAAGTAGAGTAGGTTGTAGATTCAATTAGAGTTGGGAATACAGCAAATATTCCAGATATTTGTCCAAGTGTTGCAATTCCTATAACAGAAACCATTATTATGACCGCTGCCCAAAGCATATATGTTCTACTCTTGTTTTTATTCTTTTTATTCATGAATACTCCCCTAATAATGTCTCAAGATGAGCCTCATTCACTGGTCCGTGCCAGTGGTTCCACCAGTAGTAATCTTTGAATGGTTCCTGTCCATGTATAAAATCCGTAAGACTAGTGCGTGAACTTATCATAATACTCTGAAGGGATGGTCTAAAGTTGTCATCTGAATAGCCGCAACCTGGTCCCAGAAGATCGCTAATTCCCAAGAAATCTTCTTTATTTATACAATCATCAAGATCTTTTGTACATTTGTTGTATTCAATTGTGCCTAGAAGATAACCACCATACTTTGAAATAAATTCGCTCCATGTTATACCTTTACCTACAATACTGAGTTCACTCGGAGATAAAACCTGTAAATTTCCCACTGCTTGTCCAACTTTATCTCCCCACCAATTCATTGCTTCTTCTGTTGATACAGCACAATTAGGTTGACCAGGCCAATTGGGATAGTCACCGTAATCACCATATTCATCCCTAAGGCTTCCAAAAGAATGTCCAAATTCATGTACAGTAATGGCTGTATTAATATCATCTTCAGAAACCGTGGGTAATCGAACTACTGCCCAAACTCCTCCCAAGGTTGCGTAACCTCCACCATAGCTGAGACCCCGAGTAAAATAAATAACTTTATCATAAGGACAGTGAAGATAATTTGAGGGATCAAATTTACAAAATCCATCTTCACATAAATCTTGCAATAAGTAAGTGCTTACATGCAGATTAATTTTTTCTTTATTAAATTTGTAAGGCTCTATTCCATACTCGCCAATAAAATATTCCTGTTGTATGTTGATAAGCTCTAACAAGTCATCTACTGTTTCAAAACTCTCGCCAACAAATAAAATATCCAATGTATCTTCTATTGGACCATTATCCAGAATTGTTAAACATTCGTCTGGTGATGCGATTATATAGAATTCATTCCCCCAACCAAAACCCACTATGACATTATTTGAATATAGGTTGTATTTCAATTTATATAATGATATCTCTTCAAAAAGAGAGTTCCAATAATTTCCATATATTCCATCTCCCACTTCTCCATCTCCATGTTCACCGTCATCAAACAATTTTATTTGATCTATTTCTTCGACTAGTTTGTTACCAATATGCCTAGTAATTTCTACTTCAACTCTATCAAACTGAGGCGTTTCATCATCTACTCTTATACCACCCTTAATTAATATGTTTTCTCCAGCTTGGAAAATCAATGGTTCTGCATGGATATTTTCAACTACTTCAAAATTTCTTGTTAGAATAATACAATTTTCAGAATCAAAATTTTCAAGAGGCTTGTCTTCATCAATTTCAATTACGTAATTACAGACAACTGCACCTACGATATACTTTCCAAGCTCTAAGTCTGGACTATAACTGTGATAATGAGTTTGGATGTCTATTATTTTACCTAAATCATATGAATATACCCCCCAATTATAAAAAAGTTTTGGAAATAATCCCAAAGGTTTATACTCTTTTATTTTCCAAATCCACTGCAAAACAGTTTCTTTATATTGTTCTTTTATTGTGCCCCATAAGTGGAGTTCCTTTACGTTTATTGGTTTTATTTTATAACTACACCCATTAGTTTCAATTTCCTGTAAATTCAACGGCTCATCTATAAAAACGGGACAATAAACAACACCAACCCAATACCATTTGTCTCCTTCCAGAAAAACCACATCTTCTAGTTTATTGTTGTTAAGCGCTTCTTCTTCAATGATATCTTTCTGGAAATATTTTGGCAGGAATTTCTTTTCTTCTATATCATAAATTCCCCACCAATAATAAGGAGTTTCAAAGTTTTCCGGATTGTTTGCTTCAAAGTCGTACTTTGCCACTACAAACAATTCGTCAGGGGCAGTTATTTCCAACTGTGCAGAAGCTGCTGCAGCCCAAGATAAGCTTAAAATAATCACAAAAAAACTGAAAATCAAAAATTTGTTCATGGTCATTATTTAGTTTGCTTCTGGGGGCTGGAAACCAATTTGTTTGTTTTCCATAGATTGCTGGACAGCTGGAGATATTTTTATAGTGCCATGCTGTTTTTCATAAGCTTCGATGTGTTTGCCTAGAACCTGCATTAAAGACTTAGCATGCTGAGGACTTAATGTAATTCGGCTAATAATGTTGATCATCTTCATTTGAGGGATTTGCTGGCCAAAGTCAAAATTAAAAGCGGATGGCTGGTGACCAATAAGGGCAATGTCACTATAATGTGCTTCTAAATTACTTTTCTCTATGTTTATACGAACTTCCTGTTTTTGATTCATAGTTTTTTTGATTTAATTTATATCAACTATTTCATTATACTCTTGTTATATAATTTATTTGGTGGAGCTTTTAATCAACTTCCAGCGCAGAGGAGCACCAATCATTGGGAAATGAGCACGAATTTTCTTTTCTAAATAGCGTAAATATGAAAAATGAATTTCTTCTGGGCGATTAACTTTAAGTTTAATAGTAGGAGGATTCACTTGGCTCATGCCAGCAAAATATATTTTAGGAGACTGCCGCCGTCCCTTTGGGGGGTTGATATTATATGCATCAGCGATTATGCCATTAAGTTTTCTGCCGGGAATCTTGGTATTAAGAGACAACCAAACTTCTTTGATTTGATCTACAATCTTATCAACCCTTTGGCCAGTCAGCGCCGATAGATAGATATGTGGTGCCCATTTAATAAAAGCAAACTTTTGAGCTAAATACTTATCATATTCGGCTGTAGTTCTGCCATCTTTTTCAACAGCATCCCATTTATTAATTATAAAGATTAATCCCTTATATTCTTCTAATATAATTTGAGCGATGTGCATATCCTGAGCAATAACACCTTCAGGGCCTTCTAGTAAAAGTAATGCAATATCAGCTTCTTTTATGGCTCTAATTAATTTTAAAGAGCTAAATTTTTCTATCCCCTTCTCTATTTTGCCTCGCCGTCGCAGACCGGCGGTATCGATAAATTCAATTTCTATGGTATCAGCATCAATTGTAGCGTTAACGGTGTCTCGGGTGGTTCCCGGCTGATTACTAACTAATGATCGATTTTGACCTATCAATTTATTAAATAAAGTTGATTTACCTACATTGGGTCGTCCCAAAATAGCTGTTTTGACAATTGGTTTTTCATTGACTTCAACTTTTTTAATTCTAGGCTTTTTGATTTTTAACAGCTGATTAGTGATATTGTCTAGCAAATCGCCTATCCCTCGGCCCTGAACGGCAGATATCATAATTGGTTCACCTAATCCCAAATTGTAGAATTCATGAACAATGTTATCATATTTTTTACCTTCGGATTTATTAACAGCTAAAATAACGGGTTTGTTAATTTTTCTAATTATAGCAGCCGCTTTTTTATCTTCAATATGCAAACCCTCTCTAATATCAGCCAGAAAGATAATTAAATCAGCTGATTCTATAGCTGTTTTGGTTTGAAGCAAAATATCTTGAATGAGTGGAGATTTATTGTCCAGTTCAAGACCAGCAGTATCAGCAATAGTAAAGTTAAGTTTGTTCCAGATAGTATGGCCATACAAAATATCCCTGGTAGTACCGGGTATGGGAGTGGAAATGGCAGTTGGTTTTCCTAATATCTTGTTAAATAGAGTTGATTTGCCCACATTGGGTCTGCCAATAATTGCCACTAGATATTTAGATTGTGGATTTTTACTTCCCATCTTTAAAAATGGCTATAGAAACTCTATCCAAGTATATGATTTAAGAGCCCAATCTAGTAAAAGTTTGCCTTCAGCAAAACGATCCGGACTATTTAATAATACAGCTATAACTATCTGATTGCTGTCTCCTGTGGCAGCTGTCACTAGAGAAGCCCCAGCTCCTAAGGTGGTGCCAGTTTTTACTCCAATTACATTAAGATATGTGCCAACGAGTTCGTTGGTATTTTTTAGCTTGTGCTTAAATTTGTTAGTAACATCTGTTACAGTAGTCTCTTGGATAGTGACGATAGAACGGAAAGTTTCATTTTTTAAGGCATGAGTTGTTAATTTGGCCAAATCCTGAGCTGTAGAATAATGGTTGCCACCATCGGCTCCATAGGAGTTGGAAAAATGGGTATCTTTAAGTTCCAATTGTTTGGCATATTGATTCATAGCATCAACAAATCGGATTGAATTACCCATAATACCATCTGCTAAAGCATAAGCAGCATCATTAGCAGATTCTATTAAAGTACCTTTAAGCAAATCTTCTATGGTTAATACTTCTCCGGCCCATAAATACATTTGAGAGCCGTCTAACACGGATGCAGTTTTAGATACTCTAATGGTGTCTTGGAGGTCGGTAGAGTATTTTAACACTACTAAGGCAGTCATAATTTTAGTAAGACTGGCCATAGCTAAGCGTTGGTTGGGATTTTTTTCAAATAAAACCTTGCCTGTATTTGCATCTATAACTATGGCTGAAGTTGCTTCAATTTCTGGATCTGCAGCCAATGGATTGCGAACCGGTTCAGGTTTTATTAGTTGAATAGCTAATGATTGTAGTGGATATGCCATGGAGTCGCCAAAAACACTCATCAATTCTGTTTTGATTGAGCTTAAGGATCCAGTTAAAAAGTTTATCATTACTAGAAAAATAGCTAGAGTTTTCATCCCGTTTTTTTGTGTTTAGAAATTGAAATACTAAGTTCTTCAAGTTGCTTAGGATTAGCTTCTCTAGGAGCATCCATCATTGGATCCCGAGCTTTATCAGTTTTAGGAAAAGCTATGACTTCTCGAATGTTTGGTTCTCCAGCTAAAATCATTATCAATCTGTCTAAACCTGGCGCAATTCCTCCATGCGGCGGCACACCATATTTAAAAGCTTCCAATAGATGACCAAACTTAGATTCTACTTCTTTTTGGGATAGTCCCAAAATAGAAAATATCTTGATTAAAAGCTTAGAATCGTGAATACGAATGCTCCCGCTACCCACTTCATAACCATTAAGCACAACATCGTAAGAAGTACTAGTTATTGATAGTGGATTTTTGTCTAATTTATTCATATCTTTTTTGGCAGGTGCAGTAAATGGATGGTGACAAGATTCAATCCTGCCTGTTTTTTTATTTTTTTCGAAAAGCGGAAAATCTATAATCCAGGCAAAAGCTAATTCATTAGGATTATCTTTATTTTTGCGCAAATCCGGCTTATCTGATTTATATTTAGTTATAGCTTCTTTGTAAGTTAGTCTGGGCCATGGAGTTTTAGTAATTTTTTTATTAGGAAAAAGTTTTTTAACCATGGTGGTAAATAGTTCCTCGGTTAAAGTCAAGATGTCTTCTTGCTCCACAAAAGACATTTCTAAATCTAGTTGGGTGAATTCTGGTTGTCTGTCTCCCCTGCTATCTTCATCTCGCATGCATCTGGCAATCTGATAGTATTTATCTAATCCAGCAACCATCAGAAGTTGTTTATATTGCTGGGGGCTTTGAGGTAGAGCAAAAAATTTGCCTGGATATCTGCGAGATGGAACTAGATAATCTCTGGCTCCTTCTGGAGTAGCAGTAGTTAGAATAGGAGTCTCAATTTCTATAAACCCGATTTTATTTAGAAATTCTCGGATATAAGTAATAACCTTATGTCTTAAAATGAGATTATTTTTCATTCTCTCGTGGCGAAGGTCTAAGTAACGATATTTTAATCTAGTTTCTTCATCTGTGACCAATTCTTTATCAATTTCAAATGGTGGAGTTTCTGCTTCATTAAGAATGGCAATTTTATCAACGGCCACCTCAATTTTGCCAGTAGGAATTTTGGGGTTGTGGTATTTAGCCTCACGTTTTATTACTTTGCCTTCAATAGATATGACAAATTCGGGTTTAAGCTGTTTGGCTTTATTGTATTTATTGTCAGCAAAAACAAGTTGTATAATGCCGGATACATCTCTTAAATCTACAAAAGCGATCTGCCCCATATCTCTAATGCTATGAACCCAACCATTTAATTGTATTTTTTTACCAATTTGATTAGAAGCTTCTAGAGCTAATATTCTCTTCATTCCGTTAGAAATTTTTAAATAGGTGTTTGTATTACTCTTAACTATGTTTTATTGGCTCCCGTTGCATAAATTTCTAACGGGATAAATCTTGTAATTTATTACTTTACTATCATAGCAGATTAAATACCTATCTGTTAATTATTAAAAAACAGACACAAACTGTCTGTTTAATTTATTAAATAAGATTTAAATTACTTGCCAATTACCATTTTAGATAGTGAATTGAAGATATTTTGTAAAATAGGTAAGATGCCTGGAAAAATAACTATTAATAAAGCTAACCAGAGCCAGTTTTTTCTGATTAAATTCCACAAACCAGCAGCAATGGCCAAAATTAGAACTACTGAAACTATCCATTGATATGGTTCCGGAAACACAGATATAAATTGATTGTATAAATCAAATAGTCTCTCAAAAAACCCCATGGCGGCTTGTTCACCCGCTTCGGTAGCTTGATCTTTAACAGTGTCAACTATAGCGTTAGTTAGTTCATCTCCCATAACAATTTTATTTTATCACGTTTTTAAGTGAAAATTTAATTTGGGTATTTTGTATTTATTTTTTTAATTCTATTAATCATACGTGTTGTTGAGTTATGTTTTTTAAATCTCGGTAGTATTTTTAATTTAGCACCTAATTGTTGTATTTCATCTTCCCATTGTAACCATCTTTTATCATAAGCAGCAAAAATATCTGGTTTTAATTTCATTAGTATTCTTACAGTTGGTACTGGTTTATTTTTTGCTGGCTTAGGTGCGACCAAGGAATAATCTACACTTTTAATTGCATCTACTAAAATTGCCCTATTCCCTTCGCTTATGATGGGTCTGTCCATGCCCTTTCTTTCTTTTACTCGTTTATTTGAGGAAACAGCTATGACAACGATATCAGCTAAGTTAGATAACGCTTTAAAATAATCTATGTGTCCAAGATGTAGTAAGTCGAAAACCCCCCCAGCAAAAATGATTTTTTGGTTCTTATGTTTTCTTCTAATATTCTCCAACTCAGAAAACTTGATAAGCATAAGAAATAGTTACTTTGAAAGCCAGTAGACTATCCAATCCATCAGCCAAAAAGAGCTTAGGATTTTTTCGAATTTATTATCTCCTGGCATATCAATAATTTTATGGTTAATTTTTTGTTTAGCTAATACTTCTGCTAATAATTGAATTTGTTTTTTAGTTTTTAAATCTTTAGAATCTTCTAAAAAAATAGCAAGGTATTTAGTTCTATTGTTATTAAAGCCAATTATTTCGCTATGCATTAACCGAGATAAAGTGTTCCAAAAACATGGGATTTGGACATTATGATTTATTTTAATCTTAGTTGTTTGAGCTATAGACCAGTAATCATCAGGCACATATATTAAAGGAGTATGTTTTTTAATTGATGCAGCTAATTTTTTGCCCAATTGAGGTAGATATAGTTGAGATATATTTTTTGTAGTTGTTAGAATATCTTCTTTATTACTATTACCGATAATTTTAGCGTTTATTAATATCTGAGATAAAGCGGCTATTATATATCCGGTAGTAGTGTGTATGTCAAAATGTCTGTTAAGTTTGGGAATTAAAATTAGAGGGATATTTCTTTCTCTGGCATATATTTCTAACTGTCTGCCTGCGGTAATGACAACTAAAGGAATTTGTTGTTCATAAGCCGATTTAGCACTATTTAAAATTCCAGATTCGTTTCCAGAAAAAGATAAAATAATTATTAAAGAATCTTTATTTATATTGTTTGGCAAACTTTGATCATATCTAATTTTGTAAGGAATTTTGATTTGTTCTTCAAATAGATTGATTAATATATTAGCAGGGATCAGATTATCGGCGGGGCCAGTAATTATAATTTCTTTAGGCTGTTTTAGATTGATAGTTTCAGCTAACCTAAAGCCCGACTCAAATTGATTGGGCCAGTTGCTTATCATTGAATATTTATCTGATAAATCTAATGTTTTCATCCCGTTAGAGTCCACGATAATTAAGTCTTTTATTATTCATATTCATTATTTTTTAATGGATATCCCAATCTCCCATATCTATTGGTTTTATAGTAGTACCTTCCCAGCGACCGTCACTGCCCAAATGAATATAAATTGGATCGGTAATTCCTAATGGATTAATATGTTCTTCGTTTTCCCCTTTTCCGCATATCCATCTGATTGGCTTTGATATGTCATCGGGATTATTATTATCAGAATGTTCTAAAATTACTCCTCCAGATTCCACAAATTCATCTACTGGTTCTAAATCTGGTCTAAAAGAGTTTTCTATGCTCATTTTTAGTAATTATATAGTTTAGTAGCAAAATATCAGGTAGACTTTATAATATACTTGAATATGGCCCGTTCGTCTAACGGTTAGGACGCGAGCTTCTCAAGCTCGAAACAGGGGTTCGATTCCCCTACGGGCTACCATGTGATGGAATTTTGGTATGCTTAGGGTATGAAGATAGTGTCTTGGAATGTAAATGGGATTAGGGCTGCACATAGGAAAGGGTTATTAAAATGGTTTAAAAAATTTAAACCAGATATTTTATGTGTGCAAGAGTTAAAAGCCAAGGAAGATCAAATCCCTGATGAAATAAGGCAAATTAAGGGATATCATTCTTTCTACAATCCAGCTTATAAAAAAGGATATAGCGGGGTCGGTATTTGGAGTAAACAAAAACCCCTTAAAGTTACAACTAAACTGGGGTTTAAGCGGTTTGATAATGAAGGCAGATTGCTGATGTTAGAATATAAAAATTTTACTCTGCTTAATTTTTATATCCCTCATGGAGATAGAACTAAAAAGAATCTGCAGTTTAAATTGGATAGCTATAGGTATATTTTTAAGTTTCTAAAGAAGTTAAAACACAGGAATCTAATACTGATTGGAGATTTTAATATTGCTCACCAAGAAATAGACCTGGCTAGACCTAAAGCTAATCTAAATAATATTATGTTCACCCATGAAGAAAGGCAGCAAATTTCTGATTTAATCAAAACAGATTTTATAGATACTTTTAGATATAGTCATCCTAAAGCTCAAAAATATACCTGGTGGCCATATTTTGCTAATGCTAGGGCTAGAGATTTGGGTTGGAGAATAGATTATGTTTTTATATCCCAAAAAATGAAGAATAAGCTTAAAAAAGCATTTATCTTAACTGATATCTTAGGATCTGATCATTGTCCAGCTGGGATAGATATAAAATAAAACCCCACCAACATCTTAGACAACTGTCGCCATAGACTTGGTGGGGGTATTTCCATAAGTTTACCAAATTTTTTTGTTTCAATTCTTTCACAATCCAATAAACTATGAGCTAACTTTAAGGTCTGGTACTGCAGGACATATTCTTCTTTGAATACATACCCGCGTCCTCCTCGCCGATCTTTTCTATTATGTGTGATCGACTTTCTTTATTTTAAAGATCTATTAAAATAATAACATATTATAAGTTTGTGTCAATAATTTTGTACGCCTAGACTGTATAGTTCTTGTATTATCAGTTGTTTTATAGTAATTTGTAATCACCTTGAAAAATACATAAAAGGAGGCTCTAGCTATCATGAGTAATTCATCGAGCATGTCTGATGAGGAAATTGCTGAACTTCTAAATGATAATCTATCTCCTACCAGGAGACAGGAACTTGTTGTTAAATTGAACGGTGATCCCGACGCAGCCGAAATTTTAGCTTTAGCATATCCTGAGGTTGATACCAGCGCCAGCGGTGGTGGTATTCCTGAGGAACTGATTGATGAATTAGCAAAGTTCGTACAAGCTACTCGGGATAGTGGACCCTAAAACTCTGAACTGCTTATAAAATAAAGCACCTAGTTAGGTGCTTTTTGTTTTGGGCATAAAAAAACCACTCCATTTTAGAGACAGAGTGGTTTTTGGTCTTTATAGGTAAATTAATTACTTTTTGTCCTTCTTCTTGAGAATTGGCAAACCAGTACGAGAACTTTCTATTATCTTATAACCTTCTGGAACTGCATCTAAAGCATTTGGTCTGATGTCTTTAGCAAAATAATAAATCATTTGCTTCCGTCCTCCTTTAAGAATGACATTTTTACCGTGAAGGTAGTAAGTTCTATCCTTACTATTTGTGTGACTAAAAGCCATACAACTCCTTTTTATTAACTAATATAATAATAGTTTAATTCTATCACCTATGTACTCCTATGACAATGTAGCTTCTCCTGGTTTCCAATTGATTGGGCAAAGCTTGCCGGTTTGTAAAGCTGATAGAGTTCTTAAAATTTCATCAACACTTCGTCCTACATCATTGTCAGAAATAGTTATATGTTTGATGATACCATCAGGATTAATAATAAAAGTGCCTCTGAGAGCGACTCCTTTATCTTCTAGTAGTACATTATAATCTCTGCTGATGCGTTTGTGAAAATCACTTAAGAGCGGAAATTCCAGGCCGCCCAACTCTTCAGCCCATTTTTTATGAGAGTGAATGCCATCAACACTGATTCCAACCATAGCTGTATTAAGCTTTTTAAAGTCTTCTATTTGATTGTTAATACCAGTTATTTCTGTAGGACAAATAAAAGTAAAATCTGCTGGATAGAAGAATAGTATAGTCCATTTCCCATTAAAATCAGCTAGACTATATGTTTTGAATTTATCCTTTAAGTAGCCTTCTAATTTGAAGTCTGGAGCCTGATCGCCAATCTTAAGCATATTAACCTCCTAAGTTATTGATTATTAGATACTTCATCATAGTATTATGATGAGAATTGGTAAAGCCATTTAATCAGAACTTAAGTTTATGGGTGTATGGAAATGATAATTAAGCAGCTTTTAATCTTATACCAATAACTTTGATTTCTCGACTATCAATTTTTTTCAATAATGCATTATATTCTCTTAAATTAAACATACCTTGGGAATATCTCAGAATGTTGCGAGCGTCCTTGAATTGGTTTGACTTAAGGTGGATATCAATAATATTTAGACACCTATCTTTTGGACCAACAGAAGGTTCTTTGGGTTCAGTGGATTGAGATTTATAATCATTTGGAGATAGTTTATTGATTAACTCTGCCTTGGAAACTTGGGTTTTAATTGGTTTTGTTTCTTCTATTATTATATTTTGTGCTTCCTGCACAACACTTTTTTTGTCAGATTCACTGGCGGAACAAAATTTGTCTATAATCTGGTTTTGTCGTTGTCCAGATAAATTCTTAACTGTTATAGCAGCTAATAATTTAACTTGAAGTGATTTAATCTCTTTAATAATATTTTTCAGTTCACTAATAATTTGTTTTTTTTCTGAGTAATCAGCCATATCAGTTTTACTACGCCATTGGTTTTTGTCCTCGGGATTGAGTAGTTGGGTATTTAATAAGCTTTCTATTTTATTAACTATACTTAATCCTGAGGTAACAAAATCATCAATAATATCAATTAAACTTTCCATATGAGCCAGCTTCTTACAAGCCTCAAAGCCTTGACGCCATAGGTTAGCTTCCTCAGAAGTAAAAACTCCCAAAAACAAAGCCTCGTTTATTTTGCTGTACATTTCTGCCCTTAAAATAGCCATTTCTTCAGGCAGTAAAATTTCCTCTGAATTGGAGATAGTTTCTTTTTCCATAAATTGTTTTAATAAATTAAACTTGCTTTTGAATTTCAACTCGATGAGGGAAAGGTATTTCTATCCCCTCTCTATCAAAAGCTTCTTTTAATTTTTGCCGCAAAAGCCTGGTTATTTCCCATTGGGCACCTGGTTTGGTTCTGCCCAGTATTTTTATAATAATAGCTGAATCAGCAAATTCTTCTACTCCAATTAACTGGGGTGCCTGAATAACTTTTTCGTTATTAGACATATCTTGGCCAACTTGATTAATAATCTGTTTAAGCTTGTTTAAATCAGTATCATAAGCTATGCCGATATTTAAATTTATTCCTGACCAGCCCTTGCTTTTATTGCTGGCCATAGCAATTTCACCATTAGGTATATGGTGTTGGGTGCCGTCTAGATCTCTCAACACAGTTCTTCTCAAATCAAATTCTTCTACAGTGCCAGTTATCCCTGCCAGAGTTACTATATCCCCTTCTGAATATTGATCCTCCATTAAAATAAAAATGCCATGAAATAAGTTTTTTACCATATCCTGGGCCCCAAAACCAATGGCAATTCCCATAATCCCAGCTCCGGTCAGAATTGGAGTAACATTAATGTCTAACTCAATAAAAACCATCAGCAAAACTATCAAAAATATGATAATACCAGTAGTTTTAGTAATAACCTGATTTATGGTGCTGATTCTTTTTTCTCTGCCTGTATCTGATCTATCTGGAGATATATGTTTGTTTAAAGTAGATGACAGTAGAGTTTTGCTAGTTTTGGTTAACAAAATTTGAGCCACTAAACCCAAAATGATAATAAAGGCAATTTTTATTCCCGAAGTCTGCAACCACCCCAAAATAATGCTATTTAGGTTTTCGTAATCCATAATGATTGGTTTTTAATTTAGTAGACCAGAAACTCTTTTGGGAATTGAAGTATCTGAAATTGATAAATCAAAACAGTAATAACCTATTGGATGATAAAAAGTTGTGCCACTACGATTAGGCAAAAGCTCTGAAGAAGTAATGTCTTGAGTGTCTTGGTTAAATTCCGTATTGAAAGTAGCACATAGCTGATAAGATTTAGCCCCAGTTATTTTATATTCAAACTCTTCTTTTGTTTCTGGATCTAGCAATCCATCTCTAGCTATATATATTCTTACATCGTTAGCTAATTCATTCAGATCTTTAGGTAGACGATGATACCCTTCCGAATTTTGAGGATCGTAAAAATTATAAATAGCCATGCGGATATCAGACAATCTTTCTATTCTAGTTTGGTCTAATCTTTTTATTCTCCTTAAAGCTGGGCTATCAATAATTAAAAGCCCAGTAATTACCGAAGCGGTTATAATTAAAATTACTGACCATTCAAAGATCTTAAAACTGGCAGGAATAGGTTTAGTTTGCCCATCAAAAAACCGTAAATGCCAATATTGATAACCTAATACAGCAAAGGCAATTATTAAAGTAATTAGAGTGTGGATAATAAATATTAAAGCTAGAGTCCCATTTAAATAAGAGACAAATATGGAGATTATCTGCCAGATAATAATTAAAATTACTACTACCAAAGTAAGATAAAGCAACCAGTTTCTAACTCCTGTGTGATGCCGCATTCTACCACTGCCTAACATCTTGTTGGCCACAAAATTTAAATATAAAAATATGGGAAAAGCTATAACTACAGCAGCCAAAAAGCCAATTATACTGGAATCGCTAGATAAGTCTTGAAAAATATCTACAGCATCTGGTAGATATTTGTTGGTAATCGCTTTGAGTAAAAAATTAAGACTAACGCTAAAAATTAGTAAAGTAGCATAACTTAAAAGGTAAATAAAACCATCTCGGGCATAATTGTAACGAGTAGAAGTATTCATATCTTGATTATACAGTTATATTTAAATTATGAAACTAAAGTGGTGGTTAGCATGGATTGGCTATTTAGGACTGGCTATAATTATGACTTGGCCTCTGATTTTTAATTTGACTTCGCATATTATGGGAGCTGGAGGTGATGCTCCAATGTTTTTATGGAATGCTTGGTGGATTAAACAAGCCTTATTTGAGGGGCAATCTTTGTTTACTACTGATTATATGTTTTGGCCACAAACAATTAATTTAACTCTCCATACTCTAACTTTAGTTAATTCCACAATCATTGCCTTATTGTCTGAATTAATGAATTTAATTTTGGCTTTTAATCTATATTTCTTAATTTCTATTTCTTTATCTGGGTTATTTACCTTTTTCTTAGTCCGTCATATTACTAAATCTGATTTACCAGCTTTTGTATCAGGGATTATTTTTGCCTTTGCTCCATATATAACTATGCATTGGCTAGGACATCAAAATTTAACCACAGTTTGGTTTATTCCTTTATTTGTTTTATTGATAATTAAATTAACCGAAGAAAAAAAGTGGTTATATGCCATATTAGCAGGAGTGGTAGCCGGACTAGCTTCTTTAAATGATTTTTATAATCCCGTATTTTTGTTCGGGTTTTTAATTATTTGGCTTTTGTGGCTCTGTTTTTCTAATAAACGGAAGCTTATTGGTCAATTATGGGCTAGATTTTGCTTAATGATATTTATTTGGGTAGGGGTCTGGTCTATCTGGCTGATTCCAGCTATTAACAATTTAATGCAAAATCAAGCTAAAGATGTAATGAGCTTAGAACAAATCGTTACTTTTTATTCGGCTGACTTACTGCGATATTTTGTCCCCAGTTTTCTTAATCCTATTTTAGGTTGGCTGGCCTCTGTGGTGCCTGGGAGATTTTCTGGTGGTGTAGAAGGCACTATTTTTGTTGGGTATACTACATTGATATTAATAGTTGGATTTTTAATTTATAAGTTGTGGCACAAACTAAAAAATCCAATTTTCCCTTCAGTATGGTTTTGGGTGGTTTTAGTCACAGTGGCTGGCATTTTATCTTTAGGACCATACTTGAAAATAGCCGAGCGGGTTATATTTATTCCCCTGCCCTATGCTTGGATTTATGAACTAATGCCCCTGTGGGGCAACTTTCGAGTGCCGGCTAGATTTTCTTTGATGGTAATGCTAGGCTTAGCAGTTTTGGCAGGCATAGCATTGTCTTATATATTAACTCGAATTAAAAAAATTTATATTAAGCGAATAGTAATTTGTCTTATTATTTTATTGGTTACAATCGAGTTTATTCCAGCTCCTTATCCATTAATGGATTTATCTATTCCGCCAGTTTACGAATATATTAAAAATGATGAGATATCAGAGTCATTGCTGGAAATACCTTGGGGAATAAATTCTGGATATTGGGATGAAGGTAAGTTTATATCTAAGTTCGCTTATTTTGGCACTTATCATAATAAAAAATTGGCCATTGGTTCAGTTTCACGCATCCCGTATAGTTATTACGAGTTTTATCCAGAAGATCAATTGCCATTTGCATTGCCTAGCCAGTCCAGTGATATTTTTTATAATGAATTAGATTTTACCAATCAGTGGATAACAGATTTGGTTTTAATTCATAAGAATTATTTGTCTTCTTATGATCTTGATGGGTATATCCGATATTTTGAAAACAGTCATTTTACAAAAGTCTTTGAAGACGATTCAGAGATTTTATATAGACTAGGAGATAAGTCCTGACTAATAAATAGAATGTTGATTAACTGGCTTTAAATGGTTTAAAGAATCTCCTTGAATAAATGATTTCTTTTATCCTATTTGTGTTAACAGAATCAATAGTATAGCCAATTAGACCTAAAGATATGATTGCCAATAGTGCCGTTAGCCAATTAATAGGCATGTCACGGTCAGCACTAATATCTTCTGTTATTAGGGCTGTTAATGATGCTGTATCTAAAGATGCGAATACGGACTCTGTGATGAGAGCAGTTCTGAGTGTTGTTTGAGAAATATCACCAGCTATTATGGAAGTAGCTTGTGTCGATTCTTTTTCTACTCCAAAATGCTGAGTTACAAAAATTATTTCTTTACCATTTACGAATCTAACAGCTACACCAACACCGATGTTAGTAAATTTATTTTCAAGCAAATTACGATAATGAGAGGGACTATCAATCCAAGCCTTCATTAACTTATCTGTAGAGGTGAATCCTTTGGCTAAATTTTCTCCAGCTAGTAAATAATAGTAATCAGTATTATTGATCCAATAAGACATTCTTAGGCCTTCTGGATTAGCGTGGCTGAAATAACCTCTTTTGGCCATATCATTAGCTTTATTTAAAGCAGAAATCATTAAGCGATTATCTGGCATTAAACTAGGTAATCCAGATTCATTTCTAAGGCGATTGGTGTGCTCTATAATAGTATATCCTTGGTCAACTGCAAGATTAGCTGCTGATGTTCTAACTGGATTTGATACTATTATTAAAAGAGCTAGAATCGTTAGGCTGGTTCCAGTTAAAATATATTTATAAATAGGTTTTGTTTTTTGTTTTTTATTTAACACAAATCTAATTTTTAGGTTACTTTATTGTATCATAATTTTCTTTATTTGTCAATAGTTATTACTTTATTGTAAAATTAAAAACCCGAGCTGATTTTTTAAGCTCGGGTTTTTTAAGAACTAATGTAATTTTTTATCTATCTTGCCAGTTATGGGTACGATAAGTAATAAATGTGGCCATAATGCTTAGTCCAAGTAGTAACAAGAGTAGCAACCAAGCATTTGTTCCAGTTTGAGCCAAACCATTCTCATTTTGCTCGCCTAAAATATCTCCACCACCTGTTCCAGTATTGTTATCACCTAATGCTAATTCATCATTAGTATCCTCATCTTGTTCACCGGCTACCTCTTCTTCATCGGCAGGTGGAGTGTAATAGCCTCCGCCGCTTCCGCCACTGCCTTGCTGGTCAACTCCACCTTCTTGATTGCCAAAGTCAATGCCATGCCATTCATTGGTGCCGGAATCTATGGTTAAATTATAGGCATAGTTGTAATCATATCCTGGAAAAGTTTGTGACCAGCCAGATTGAATTTCCTCTCGTACGACATAGTCACCATATTCCAAATCAATAAAGGAGTAATTGCCATAATTGTCAGTACTCTGATAAGGTTCATCTTGATCTTTTTCGCCGTTAACATTTAAGTCCAAATAAATTATCCATTCCGCCAAACCATCTTCTCCCTCATCTTTTTCAGCATTGCCGTTAACATCGTTAAATTTCATGCCTGTGATTAAACCAAGTTCTGGTTCCTCTTCTTCGTCTTCCATAATTTCTCGATTACCAAAATTTAATCCAGTTGATTCGTCATTGGCTGATACGGGATAAAAACCGTCTGGTAATGGCGCTGTTTGTACCCAACCAGATTGGGTTTGTTCAGCAATTATTACATTACCTTCTATACCAGCAAGATTGAGCCAATAATTGCCATCAATATCAGTTATATCCTCTGCTACGACTTCGTATATTTTTACAGTTAAAGTGCCAACATTATTAGAAGCATAGATGTCATAAATTTGGAAAGTTACTGGGTTGCCATCTCCAAATAAAGTGTGCCAATAGACATGGCTGGGGTTATAAGAGCCCCAATCAGGCGCAATCTCATCAATATGCAGATCAAGTAGAGTTGGTCCCCAAGATTCATAGTTTTGGACTATGTCAGTCCATTCTGTATTCGGTTCCCTTACAGAATATTTAGCATCGGCAGTAATCAAGTCACCAGCATGAAATGTGCTAGAAACTCTCAGGAAATACTTTTGAAAATCTATTAAAGGCATAGAATCAATTGGTGTACCTGTTTCTGGCCCATTAGAATCTACTTCTAAAGTTTCTACCAATTTACCAGCATAGATTGTCCAGCCTTCCAAGCCTTCTTCTCCTTCGTCTTGCTCGCCGTTGTCATTGCGATCATTAAACTTCATTCCAGAAGCACAACCATTGTCTTCTTGGTATGGGTCCTCACAGGCTAACTCATTAATGATTGTAGTTGTGCTGGCTTCTGCCCATATAATCTCACCTTCATTATTAGGTTCTGTGTTAACTCTGCCTAAAGCCGTATTGTCTATACTACAGACATCTGGCAATGAATAAATAGCTCTTACTCCATCAACATCAAATCCATCAGTGGTCTCAGTGTTAAAGAAATCATCAGGATTAGATACATCTATAATTTTAATATATCTGGCCCAAGTTAAATCACTTAAATCAACTGTTCCATCTAAAATAATGGTGCCCAAGTATGCCCAGTTTATGCCGTATTGTGAGGCATAGATTTCAGCAGTTTCTGGGTATTGCTCTTCACTGGGATTTCCATAACTGGTTTCGAATACTTCTATATCATCACCATCGCCGTTGATAATATAGTTGTTAAATCCTAAAACCAGCTCGCCACCACCTTGGTCATCACCAAAGCCCAATGAGACAAAATTAAGTGTGTCGTTATTTTCAGCTTCACCCAAAGCATTTTCTGGATCACTTCTTTCTTCTAATACTGGCTGTCTATCTTTACGTAAACCTTGATTAAATGATTCTACCCAGTCAGCCCAGACATCCATTGATACAAAAGCATCAAGGGTCACTATAAATGATACAGTGCCACTGTCTGGAGCAACAATATCCCCTAAGTTCCAAGTTACTGTGCCGCTCGATTCAGTGCCGCCATTATCGGCTGAAACAAAACTGGTTCCATCTGGCAATTCATCAGTAATCACCATATCATAAGCTATACCTTCACCAATCACTGACCAATTAATAGTATAAATTATCTCACCAGTTTCAGGGTTAAATTCTCCAAACTTTTCTAGTTCTAAATAGTTACAAGCTCCATAAGTGGCATCAATAGCATCAATATCATAGCCATCTGCTCCATCAATATGGAGATTAAAATCAGTAGTGTCAGTAATACGAACATACTTAATCCATGGTAATCCTGTGGAACTAAAATCTAAATAGTCTATACCATTGTCTGGAGCCTGGTTGGTAGCAGTGCCTATTTCATACCAATCACTGCCATTTTGACTAACTTCCACTAAAATAGTTTCTTCTGGATATGAATATCTGCCGTAAGTTATTTCATGAAAAGATAAATCATTACCCTCAACATCTAAGATGTATTGATTGAATGATACAACTAAATTACCACCTTGTCCCAAGCTGTAGAAAACACCATCGGGTTCGCCTAAAGCAGATTCTGGATTGCTCCGACCTGTCTCTACTGAACCCCCACCTTTAATAGGGCCTTGGTTATAGCTTTCTACATTATCAGCCCATTGTGGTCCGGGCTGACATGGTTCTGGGCAAACTTCTTCTACCCAAACATTATCTAAAAAGGTGCCTAATGAATTAGGATTGCCCAAATCAGAAAATTGAACCCTAGTAATATCCGAGACAGCCTCGAATGTATATGTATGGTAACTCCAATCAACATCTGTCTCCCCTGGTCTAGAGATAGTATCAACTATATCTCCATCCCACTCAAATTGTAAGATATTATCATCTACACTGGTATCTGGCCGAGGTGAAAAATAAAAAGAGACTTTATATAAATTACCAGGGGTAGTTGTCAGGTCTTGATAAATATAAACAGAAGCTGGCTCACCGCTCATAGAACCACTTGGTCCGTCCCAGTCAGTATCTAATTCTGCATATTGATTACCAGACTGTGCAATCCAATCATTAACTCCGGCTTGCAGTTCTAATAAAGCTGGATTTGGTCTTTGATAATCACCATAAACAGTTGGTACGGTTGGCATCCAATTACCAAACCAATCAGTTAAATTAGAATTTAATGGAAATATATCCCATTGGTAAGAAGAATCTACGTCTGGATATTCAAAATCTCCATTAAGTATCATGTTTTCTCCACAAGGCAATGGTGGATTAGGAATAACATCAAGATCTTCTGGTGGATAGGCAGATGGCTCAACTGGTTCAATAAAATCACCAGATTGATCAGCTTCACCTAATATTTCTTCATTATTGCCTTCATTTCCTTCAGAATTTGTTGCCTCATCTGTATCACCTTCATCTCCAGTATCCATATCTTCTATAGGGTCTTCATTCTCTATAAAATTTTCGTCCGGATCTGATAATTGCTCTTCGGCATCTCCATCCCCACTTCCTTCTTCTTTAATAATGACTGGATCTTGAGGATTTTCCTGGGCTAAAACCCAGGAATTAGCAACAGGTGCTAATAAAAGAGATATTGCTAGTACAAAACACAAGCTAATCTTAAAAGTTGCTTGTTGTGTACGAAAACACTTTTTAACATTCATGTCTTTTCCTAATTAATAAATAAATTACTCCACCCCTTCAAGGCTAAAGAATTACCTTCACTTGGTCAAGTGTAGTAAAAAGCTCTTAAATAAAAAAAATTTAAGAACCTATTTCAAATTTCTAGAATCTAAGAACAATAGTTATCATCCAGTCCTATTTGGACTAGTTTTATTATTGCGAAAAATTAGCTTCCAGAGCTATAAATGTTGACATGTAGGTATTTATGTGGTAAATTATCCATACCAAACTCAGCAAAGGAGGGATTGATGAACCTTAACAAGTCTTTGATTGTATTATACATATTCATATTCTTTTCGATATGTATAACTCTTGGTATTTATATCAACTTTGCGCAAGTCAGTCAGCAGATGTTGATTGACTTAGATCAGCAGGTCATCTCCCTACAAGATGATAAGCAAGCTCTGCAGGATGAGATTAACACCATAACTGGTAGAACGTTACAGTTATGGCTAGTAAACGAAAACGGGGAGTTGATTCCATTGGGCTCTACAAGGTTTTTTAGGGAATTAATTCCCGAAAACCCAAACCTTTTCACTGAGGATTTAGGTAATGGTATCGGTTTTACAGGTAACAGAATCGATATCTATTTACCAAAAGAATCCATCCACCAATAAGGAGGCTTACTATGTCTCTTACTTTAGATGATATGAACATGGATCTTGGAGAGAACAAAGGCGAAAAGCAACTTGAACAGTTGGTTGCTCGAGCTGTTGCCTCTCAATTGGCTTTTCGGCTGTGTAACAGCTTAATAACCGGATTGCATAGCGATGATCCGGTAACCCGGCTGCTACAAGGCGAATGAACTCCTTAACCCCCACAGTATTTATTGTGGGGGTTTTATTATTGAATTAAAAAACCTCAAATCAAGAATTTATCCGTAACTTATTGATATCATCAACTGTAATCCAGGCAGACATCATACCGTAACCACTCTTATCAATTTCAAATGGTTTTATTTTTTTAGGATCACTAAGAAAGATTAATAAACAATAGTTCTTATTTTTGAACATCTGATAGTATTTATCTATTTTATCTATCCCTAACCCATCCTTTATTCCATACCTATCGAGTATCTCTTTAACTTTCTTGGGATTTAGATTAGAAAACTGTAATACTTTAGATACTATTGTTTTTACAGTAACTAGTTCACCAGAATCTTTGAAATAGACAATATCTCCTTTGCTGATTCTATCCCAAGGGGCATATTTATTCTTATACCAACGAGATTCTATTGTCTTTTCCTTAGTTAAAATCTTAGGCAGTAAACCCCAAGACTTCTTCATTATGGCTAAATGGTGTCTATTCATATCTTGATTATAATACTAATTTAAACAACCTAAAGAAAAAACCACCCAAGAATGGGTGGTAATGGAATTGGCATAATCGGATATCACTTTGATTTGATAGCAAGAATGGTTTCATCTGCTTCAGTCAGTTTGCTTAAGTACCTGATTGTATCGTCAGTTCATCGGCGAGAGCTACACATGAATCGCTTTTAATACGATAACCTTTGATGCCAGATGGGTCGACTAAAATCATTGTAGATTGAGGCGGCAAGAATGTTCCTGGGCTAACTTTTCCAGATTCTTCTATCTGTTTATACAGTGCCTCTGCAATAGACCGATTTTTCACATAAATAAGCTTTGTCGGATCATCTCCAAAGGAACAAAGAATATTTACTGGAAACCACCATTCTATAGTCCATTTAGATAGGTCAGCCCTCTCTAATGGATGCATCCCGTCTTCTAACGCGCCCATATTCTGGGACCTCCTTTATTTCAAGATTGCAGTGATACTTCATAATAAAATAAACCTATATGTTTGTATAGGTTTGAGTATTAAAAAACCCTCAATTTTATATGTGGGTATACATTTTCATTATTTTTACACAGAACGTACATTATCTGAGCCCAAAGGTTCTTTTTTCTTAATAACGAGTTCTACTATCCAGTATACCAACTGCTAACAATATAACTACAGCAACTATACTGCTCAACAACCAACCAAACAAAACAAGAAACAACTTCACTAACCCGAATTGCGACATAATCCGAATGACTAAGAATGATGTCCCCCAAGGGTGCCACCGCTTTTCTGAGCGCTGAAATGCCTCAAAATTATTCCATTTATTTGTATTCCAACTCCATCGTCGAGCATGTCTCCAAAAGAAATAACCAGTTACAATAGCGACCAACATACCGGGCGCCATTAGAATAATACCTGATAAAAGATCCGAAAACCAATCAATGTTGTGAGTAAGTGTAAAATTAAGAAATATAAAAATATACAATGGAATTGCAAGAAACAACCCTCGAGCTAAAATATTACCTGGACCAAACACTGTCATTGAAGGTTGTTTAATATATTCAATTTGTGATTCAGATAATTTTTCTTTTTCACGTATTTTCATTATTTTTTAATTAAGTTGTATGTCACCACGGGACAAAACCGTTCCCAAAGGTTTTATCCATGATTTGGTAGCCTGACGTTACCGGATGATGTTAAAACTTTTTGTATAGAAAAAGTTAAGAAAAATCAATATTTTTTACTAGCTCAATAACTTCATTGAGAAATATCGTAAAGTCACCGTTCTTGTCTCGATTCTGTTTATATATTTCTAAAACTTTCGATCTTATCTCTAAATGTTTTGTATACCCAGAATCAGGTTTTGATAGCAGTTCCCTCATGTCTTGATTAAGTAGAATTGTTAATATTTCTTTTAAATGCTGTATTTTTGTCTCATCTAAACCTTTATCTAAACAATGCTGCCTATATTTCTTCAAAAATTCGATATGCATTATTTCATGCATGGCAATATCCTCAAAACCACCATACTGATTAAACATAAACCCATTGTTATGGAAAGGACACCGCACACCAAAGGTAAAGAATCCAAAATATTCTTTCTCCATATCAGCGATAGGAATATCCATCATTTTAGATAGAGCTGTAAAGTATTGAACAGTGATATTATTCCAACGTTTTGCCGCTTCTTTAATCCTATGACCTGCTAAGCTTTTCATTTCTGGGTTTCCGTAAAAATCTTTTACTTTTTGTCTGATTAAATCCTTAGACTTTTGTTCAGATTCAGTATTAGAAATAATATCAGCAACATCTGCTGGTATGCCACCAGGGTTAAATTTAGTTTTGCCACTATTTAAACCATATACAGATTCTTTGGCAAAGGTGTTATACCAGTTTTGAGCTTCCCATTCTAAATCGAAACCCAAAACCATTCTCGGATATATAGGTTGTTTATTATCCATATTTTAATAATAGCAGATAAAAAAGCGCACCGTTTAATAACGGTGCGCTGTGCACAGCGCGCAATGGAATGTACTGCTTAGTCGGGATCAGAAGGATCTGGACAATCCATACATTCGTGGCACTCACCTGTGCATGGACTACCTCCAGTACATTCCGCTGATAAAGTCTCGGAATGTCCGTTTTGAGAGATAACATCAGAATCTCTTTCGGAAAAAACAAGAATCGCAAGCATTTCGAATCGCACCTCCTTTAATAAGAATTGTTGGGTAAACGATTGATTAAATCTAATGCCTTGAGACGAATTATCAAAGGGATGCACTCAGTAAAAACTTTACAATAAGGAGATTTAGACTGAGCCACGCCCGAGTAACTTACATTCGCAATAGAACATCCTCCCCCACATATTAATGCCCAAGGGCAATCAATACAAGGAGAATTGTCTGCCAATACTCCTTTCTCTGTGAGCCCAGGAATAGTTTCTTGAGACCATGCCATTTGCAAAAAAGTAGTTGCATCATCAAGATTGCCCAGAGGTTGTTTGTCCATTTGAGACTGACAAACAAAAACATCGCCCAAATGACTAACTGCCACACCAGAATAACCAACGTTACAAGCCCGAAGATGAGAACGACGATTAATATGAATATCGCATAATTGGTGTTTAAATTTGGTTATCTTTTTGCGGATTGAATCAGCGTAATATAAATAGCAATCCCTTAGAACAACCAGAACTCTTTCCACAAACTCCTGATAACTTTCATACGACCCGTCGTAGTCTCGAAATAACCCATAACGAAACGGCAGATTGTTATCAATAAGATATTTGCTGAGAACTGGAATACCTTCGATATTAACTTCGGTAATAGTTGTTAATATCTGAGGATGCATACCTCGCGATATACAAAGATCAATAGAGTGTTTTACCTGCTTGAATGATTCTCCATGACCATTTCTAATAGGCCTCAACGCATTATGCACTTTACCAATCCCGTCTAATGAAATGGAGAGAATAATCGAGTGTTTAGAAAGATAATTTAACCAACGTGTCGAAAGCGTCACCCCATTAGTAATCAGGATTAACTTCAGGTCAACATCTTGCCGTAAAAAACGTTTTTCACACTCATTAACCACATATTCGATAATAGGACGGTTTAGCGTAGGTTCCCCGCCCGTCAATCTAATAGCCACTGATTGCAATTCATGAACTCTCACAGTTTGCTCTAGTTTATCGATATACTTACGAGCAATTTCGATAGACATATGTCGCCTATCATGTTTATTGGCGATATAACAGTACGAACAGTCAAGATTGCAATCATTTGTGATATGTAACCAGGTACTCATAGATCTGATATTCGATGTTTTGAGTGTGTACTTGAGAACGTTGGCTGGTATTTTCTGGCTTACAACTAAGCCATTGTCAATCAGACGCCTTATTCTTAATTCATCAATATTTATCTGATGCCCAGGTAAACTCTCAAGTAGATCTTTGGTCTCCATATCCATCAAAACTACTCCATCTTTCGAACCAGGAACAAATGCATAACCATATCCATCAACGTCATCGATAAAACAATTGTTTACCTGATGATACTGAGACATTTTCAGTCCTCCTTATTATCAAAGATTTCACTTAATAGTGATGATTACAATATATTAAAAAACTAGCTCTAGGTCAAGCTTATTCAGGATGGCTGGGGTGGCAGGATTCGAACCTACGATCACGGGACCAGAACCCGTTGCCTTACCACTTGGCTACACCCCAATGTTTAATATTTCCTTTATGCACGATTTTATTGCCTTACTCACTTGCCTGCCCGCTGACGCGGGACGCGGCCAGGGGCTACACCCCAATAATGACATCTAGATTATAACTTAACACAGAATCTGTCCATAATACTTAACGGCTCATCCATGAGCCGTTGAAGTTTTTGGTTAATTTTAGATCCTGCCTGCCCGGCCAGGGAATCACATTCGACAAGCTCAGCACAGGCAAGTTCAGGATGACAGATGTTGATTAGTTATAATTGCTGAAGGCTTTGTCTTAATCCGAATTATTTTTGCGAATCCATTCCGTCAACATAGCTGAATGTTCTTTTTCTTCATCCATATTATGAGTTAAAATTTTCTTTAACTCTTCAGATTCTGCAGAATCTATTCTTGCCTGATAATCATTGATGGCCTGCAACTCTTCTTTTAAAGATTGTCTAGCCATTTCTAAATCATTATGATTCATAATTTTCTTTTTTTATGATTAATAAATAAATACTAGGATTGTACTAAATATACCCAACCAGAGTAAAGTAAGTAATATTAAAGTAATCGCTCTCCCCCACTTACCTTGAAAGATTAGATATAGAGGATAAGTTAATACTGCTCCTCCAGATAGAGTAGCTACAATTATAAACATAATGGGGATCATTAAGAAGCTAACTGGATTTGGCTGTGGGCCAATATTAAACCATTTTTCACCATTAAGCATCACAATTGACCATAACCAAACAAATATTCCAGCACCTACAGCTTGAAGTAAACTTAAACCTAAAACATTTGGAATTATCTTTTTCATTGCTTTTTAATTAATTCTTTATATACCTTACTGGTTTCTTCAATCATTTTAGTAATCGAGAATTTCTTAATGGTTTCACTACCATTTTTAACTAATTTGTTTTGGAGTTTTTTATTATTAAGCAGTTTAATAATAGTTAAAGCCAATAATTTAAAATTACCTGGTTCAATTAAAATACCATTTTGATTATTAGTAATAATTTCTGGGATACCACCAACTCGAGTAGCAATTACTGGAATATTAGCTCGCATAGCTTCCAATATGGATATGCCAAAGGCTTCTGATCGAGATGGCAAAACGAAAACAGTAAATAACTGCAAGATACTGCTGATATCTTTAATTGATCCCACAAATACTACCTTGTCAGAAATCTTTAGTTTATTGACTAATTTTCCTAAACTATGTTTAAGAGGACCAGCACCCACTAAAACCAATCTGGCCTGAGGCAATGTTTTAAGTATTCTGGGCATTGCCTTAATTAACGTAACAGTATCTTTTTGGATATTTAGACTTCCGATAGTGCCAATGATCACATCTCGTTTGCGTAGGCTATGTTGATTAATAATATCTAAAGTGATCTTATCAATATGATCTTTGGGTTTTGTCTCGATTCCATTGTAGATAATTTTAACTTTATGTGGTTTGGTAATTCTAGATTTGACTAAAAAATCCGCCACTGACTTTGAAACTGCAATGTTCATATCTGTCCATTTATCTAACATTGCTCTAGCTTTAATGTGAGTCCAATCCAAAATTGGATTAGCTAATTTAAACTGTGGCGTGCGAGTATGCTCTGTATAAATTACTTTGATCGGTAAGCCTTGTACAGCTATCCTGGCAATCAGTCCGGCACGACTGCCATGGACATGCATTATATCGGGATCATATTTTCTTAACAATTTCTTAATAGCATTGACGGCCGACATATCAGATTTTGTTTTCATTGGCACCAAAAAAGTGTTAACTTTTCTATTTTTCAATTCATCTGCCAACGGTCCTTGAGGCAAAATAACTGAAACCGTGAAATCCTTTCGGCTTAAATTATCTACTAAAGATAATAAGTGTCGCGGGGCTCCAGTTAAAGAGCTATCAGCTATGCAGAAAAATATATTAATTTTCGCTTTATTATTCATCAATCTTTTTTAAAGCTGTTTCTATGCGTTTGATTGATTTTTCTTTACCCAGCACAGCTAGTAGTTCTATTGGACTAGGACTGCCCGAAAGCCCTGATAAGGCTACTCTGACTGGCCAAAAAACATCTCCAGGAGAAAGACTCTCGGTAGCTATATTTGCATCTAAAATTTGTTGCAGATTACTTTCTTTCCATGAATTTGCATCTAAACTTTCTAAAACTTTATGAGTCAGTTTTAATCCTTTTATAGTCAATTGAGGAGTGCTTTTTTTAAAAACTAATAAATCTTTTAAATAATCTATATCTTGATAAAAGTATTCCATTAATTCAGGTAATTGACCCAAGTATTGAGCTCTGTCCTGCAGAAGACTTAAAACTTTTTTATGATATTCATCAGTACCTTTAAATGAAATAAACGGTTTAGCTAATTGATAATATTCATCTGTAGGTAACTGGGATAAATAATGATGGTTAATATGATTGAGATACTTGATATCAAATACAGCTCCGGCTTTTTGAACCCGATCTAAGCTAAAAGTTTTAATCAATTCTTCTAAAATAAAGAATTCTTCACCATCTTTATCAGACCAGCCCAATTGAACTAAAAAATTAATCATCCCTATGGGTAAATAGCCTTTTTTAATATAGTCGGCGAAATTAACTTCCCCACTGCGCTTACTCATTTTACTTCGATCAGGATTGAGAATTAGAGGGATATGAGCATACTTAGGTATTTCAGCATCCAGAGCCTGAAACAGTAATATATGTTTAGGAGTATTAGATAGGTGATCTTCACCTCTGATTACATGTGATATTTGTGTATCTAAGTCATCCACTACATTAACAAAATGGAAAGTAAAATTGCCATCGCTTTTGACCACCACAAAATCATCAAAACTAGTCGCATCAAATTCGACTTGTCCCCGAATGATGTCATCCACTATAATTTTGCCTTCGGTCGGAGTTTTAAAATAAACTGCTCCGTTATGCTGATAAACTAAATTCTTATCTTGCAATTGTTTTAAGTATTTTTTATATATTTCTGTTCTTTCAGATTGCTTATATTCTTCATCAAAACTAAAGCCCAACCATTTGAGTCCCGCCTTTATATCTTTAATAAAAATTTCCTGACTACGTTCTTTATCAGTATCTTCTAAACGCAAAATGAATTTGCCATTATATTTTTGGGCAAACAGATAATTAAATAAAGCTGTTCGCGCACCCCCAATATGCAGTGCGCCAGTTGGACTAGGCGCAAATCTAACCCGCACTTTCATCTCCATATTTCTATTCTACCACGAAACCAATATCGTCAATGGCGGGCTAGTTTATAAGCTAATACGGTTTTCATAAATTCAATTGTGGCTGTTTTAATCCGTTGCTTGCGCCAAGGTTGAGTAAAATATCTCCACAACCATTCCAATCCCCTGCTTTGTAAAAACTTTGGAGCTCTTCTAGCTTTAGAATCTTTTACTGGGGCATTTATTGCTGTAGCCTCAGCAATAAAATCAAATGCTCCGCCGATTCCCATCATTACCCCATGCAATTTATGGGTATATTTTTCCATCCACTCTAACTGCTCTTTAGCTGGAAATGCTAGAAAAATAAAATGAGGCTTAACTCTATTGATTTGTTCTATTACCTGTCTTTCTGATTCATGAGGTGGCCCAGCCATAACATCAGCAATCTGCAATTTAGGATACAATAACTGTAATTTTCTAGAAGTCTCATAAGCCACTCCGGGAGCAGCTCCTAATAAAAATATACTAAATCCTTTTTGGGCAGATAACTTGCTAATTTCCCAAACCATATCAACGCCAGTAATTCTTTCTGGGATTATACTTAATAAACTTTCAGGAAATAATACTATCCCAACTGCGCTAAAAAATAGCTGAACATAGGCTTGTAGGTGCGCTAATGGTTTATAAGAGCTAAGTGGAATAGATAGATATTTAGCTGCCCATAAAATGCCAACACCATCAGCTAAAGCTAAATCAGCTTTATTAATAATTTCCCTAAACTTACCATCACTCAAAGACTGCATTACAAATTCTGGGTTTGGAGTAACAATATAGTGGCCTTTTCTATCCCTAGCTAGTTTTTCAATCCGATTTAGGGCCTGAGGCATAGTCACAGCACTAATTTGAATCCCCAGAACATCTACTTTGTTCATAGTTTTAAACTCGTTTAGATATAATTTTTTTTACCAAATTTATTATCTCATTCTTAAATCGATCCTGGCTAAATTTTACCGCTCGTTGACTAATTATCTTATAATCAAATTTATCCTCCTGTACTAAGAATCGGCGTAAAGCTAAAACTAAAGATTCAACATTTGGCTCATCAAAAAACAGGCCAGTTTCATTTTCTATTACGCTTTCTTTAACTCCGCCCTTATTAAAAGCTATGACTGGTTTACCGGCCGCCATAGCCTCTATTGGCACAATACCGAAATCTTCTTCTCCGGGGAATATTAATGCTCGACTGTTACGCAAGTATTCAATTTTATTTTTATCATCACACCAGCCTAAAAATTCTACCTTCGTCCCAGCAATTTTTTCTAAAGCTGGTTTTTCTGGTCCTTCGCCAATAATAATTAGAGGCAAGTTTAGGACATGACAAGCTTTAATAGCTAAATCTATTCTTTTGTAACTAACTAATCTAGAAACAATTAAGAAATAATCTGAATGACTAGATTTAGGTTTGATTCTATGGGTATCTACTGGAGGATATATAACCTGAGCATCTCTTCGGTAATATTTTTTTATGCGCCTTTTAACATAATTAGAGTTGGCAACATATTTATCTACTCTACCAGCAGACAATCTGTCCCAAATCCGTAAATCGGACAGTTTGTGATTAACCCAATTTGCAATCCAGCCAGGTAATTTTTGTTCCTTGATATAAGTATGAGAAGCATCCCATAAATATCTAGTAGGTGAATGGCAGTAAGATAAATGATATGTTGCCGGACTTGTAATAATCCCCCCGGCAAATGAGTTGTTGCTGGAAATAACTAAATCATAATTACTAAAATCAAAGCTCTCAATAGCCTGAGGCATCAATGAAAAAAGAAATTTAACTGGAATTCTAAAAATCTTATACCAATACTGCAAGGCTGAGACTATAATTTTTTTCCTAGAAAAAAATTCATCTACTTTTGAATCGTACAACAAAGTGTAGATAGGGGCTTTAGGGAAAATCTCTGCCAAAGTTTGAGTAACTCGTTCAGCCCCACCCACATTGACTAAAAAATCATGTACAATAGCCACTTTTAGAGTATCTAATTTATTTTCAGAAGAGAGGATTATATTTTTTTCCATAGTTCAATTAATTTTTTGGCAGATTGATTCCAATCAAAATCTTTTAATCTTTTTCTACCTTTGTTAATTAATGCTGTTCTAAGATTTGAATCTGAATAAAGTTTATTAAAACCTTGCTGGATATCATTAATGTTAAATGGATTGATTAATAAAGCTGCATTACCAGCTACTTCACGCATGGCACCTAAGTCGGATGTCATTACTGGAACACCAATAGCAAACCCTTCTAAGATATTTAAACCAAAGCCTTCATACTGCGAAACAAATACCACCCCTAAAGAATTTTTATACAAAGCAGGTAGATATTTTGCGGGTACATAATCAGCAATTACTACTCTATCTTCTAGCTTCAATTTTTTAATTAACTTCCGAATAGTTTTATAACCATATCCGGGTGATCCACCTAAAAATAATTTGGGTCCTGCAGTTTCGCGGCTAAATTGATAGAAAGCTGTAATAATATTAAGCAGATTTTTTCGTAATTCTAATCTGCCTAGATAAATGAAGTACTGACCTAGATTTGGATAGATTTTAGTAAAGTCAGTTGATAATTCTTGGGGATTGATAAAATCCGTCCGCAGGCCATTATAGACGACTTCTATATTTTCACCAGCCACATTGAAATAATCTTTAAGATCTTTTTTAGTTTGGCGACTAACTGCTACTAGCATATCAGCACAGTTAATTGCCCTTTTAAGTGTAAAAGTTGATAATAATCGGCTTTTTAATGAATAGCTCTTAGGAAACAAATAAAAAGCCAAATCATGAATTGTGGCCACGGATTTTTTAGGCAGATTATAGGGCAGGAAATTGGATGGAGACCAAAAAATATCTGGCGGATTTTTCTTTAATTCCCGGCTTAATGCCCATACTGTCCAAAATCTTTTACCGGGCACCACTATATTTCTAATTCGATCATTTACTCCCATAATAGTCTCAGACAAAGGTGCAGGAGAATAAAGCCAATATATGTTCTCTTGGTCTTCTTTAATTAAGGCTTTAATTAATTCTGAGGTAGATATCTCTACCCCAGTTTGGTTTTTCGACAATAATTTAGAAGCATCAATACCTATTATCATAATAACTATTTATTCTATCCTTTCTATTTTAGCACCCAAGCTTGTTAGCTTAGCATCAATTTTTTCGTAGCCTCGATCGATTATATCAGCTTTATCAATCACACTTTGGCCTTGGGCTATTAGAGCCGCCAGAATCAAAGTTGCGCCAGCTCGAATATCTAAACTGTCTATCTCTTTGCCATAGAGAACTGAAGGCCCAGATATTACAGCTCGGTGCGGATCTAAAATATTAGTTGCTACCCCCATTTTAGCCAGTTCTTTTAAATAATTTAGACGCCCGTCATACATGGTTTCAAAAATTTTACTAGTGCCGCTAGCTTGAGTCATTAATATCGCAAACGGAGCTTGCAAATCAGTAGGAAACCCAGGATAAATATCAGTTCGGATATTAACTGGTTTAATCTGAGTAGTTCTTAAAATCTGCATTTGATTGTTATCTAGCAACTCAAACTTAACATTGGCATCGCGCAGTTTTTTGGTAAATATATCCAAATGATCTTGACGATATCCTTTAATCAATACTTCTCCATGGGCCACAGCTGCAGCGATAGCAAAAGTGCCGGCTTCTAGTCGATCCGGAATAACTTCCAATTCGGCACCATGCAATTTATCTACTCCCTCGATACGCAAAGTATGCGAACCGGCGCCAGTAATTTTGGCGCCCATTTTATTGAGACATTCTATTAAATTAACTATTTCTGGTTCTGCCGCCGCCAAGCGAATTTCTGATTTACCTTTAGCTAGTACCGCCGCCATTATGGCGTTTTCAGTGCCAGTTACACTCATTTCATCTAAAACTATTCTAGCACCCTTAAGTCCATCAGTTTCAATATAATAAAATTGATCATCTGATCTTACTTTGGCGCCCAAAGCTTCAAAAGCTTTTAAATGAACATCAATGGGACGAGCTCCAATATGACAGCCTCCCGGATGGGTTACTTTAATTTTTTTAAACCTAGCCAACAAAGGGCCTAAAATTAAAATTGATGCTCTAATTTTTTTTACTTTCATAAAATCAGGATTGCGGCCATCAACTTGACTATTATCAATAGTTAACCCATGATCAGAAAAATCAGATATCTGAGAACCTAAACTGATCAAAATCTCGATTAAAGTATGCATATCACAAATATCTGGCAGATTATAAACTGTACATTTCTCGGTTGTAAGCAAAGTGGATGCTAAAATAGGCAAGGCAGCGTTTTTAGCCCCGCTTATCTGAACAGTACCTTTCAGAGAATGTCCACCTTCAATAATAAATTTACTCATTCTTGTATTTTTCCCATTATCACTTTATATTTTAGCAATAAAGCCAGGAATAAAAAATGAATCCCGTTAGAACTCAGCCAAAATGGTATATTTATATTCTTGTCAGTCAACGCATACGGGATTAACAATTAATACTATATAAAGTTTAGAAAAATATTTAAGCCTAATATTTTTCGTAAAGGAGCTCTAACGGGATGAAA
>CAYRIH010000007.1:0-573 GCA_964424375.1 uncultured Candidatus Saccharibacteria bacterium
GCAGCCTCTGAGGTGAAAAAACTTCACCAGCTCTGATTGCAACTAGTTCTCAAAATAAAACCCGCAAATCTGCGGGTTTTTGCTTAGTATGATTAGGTAAGAATAGCTTGGAAAGCCAATTTTTGATGGGGTATAATTGGACTATGAAAAAAGTTTTTTTAATCATTTTGATAGTTTTGTTTGCTGTAGTCTTTTTGAGGTTTGTTGTAGGGGGGTCTGAAGATGATTGGATTTGCGATAGAGAAAAAGGTGAATGGGTAAAACACGGAGTTCCAAGTGCGCCAATGCCTACTGAACCATGTGGTAAGATATAATTAAGATAGGTTTTAAATAAGCTCATTGATAAAAAAGAAAATCAAATTAGACAACAGGGATAGCTGTAAGAACCTCCTTTTTTGTCTAAAGACTCTCAACGGGCGAGGGTGGCTGAAAAGCCACCCTCCATCTCAAAAATTTTCCTATACGGAAATTAAACAGCCCCTCCTAGGCCGAAGGGTAGCTTCTTTGCAAGCTGCCCTATTTTTTATTATTTTTGGCAAGTGGAGCAGAAATAAGAACTGCGGCCGGCGGTTT
>CAYRIH010000007.1:583-29899 GCA_964424375.1 uncultured Candidatus Saccharibacteria bacterium
TTAAAGTTTTACATTTTTTACAAGGTAGTCCTTTGCGCTTATAAACTTTAAGATAATTTTGCATTCTACCTGGTGTTCCTTTGGCAGTTTTATAATCAGAAATAGTCGTGCCGGAATATCTAATACCTTTTTTAAGAATTTGTTTAATGCTTAAAGTTAATTTTTTAACCTCATTTTTATTTAAAGTGCTGGCTTTGCGATCTGGTTTGATGCCAGCTAGAAATAAACTCTCGCTGGCATAGATGTTGCCAATGCCAGCTATGTTGGACTGGTCTAAAATCACAGATTTAATAGGGCCTTTAGGTTTTTTTTTAATAATTTGTTGCAAAACATCTGCGGTGAAAGATTTACTAAGAGCATCAACCCCCAAATTTTTTATAAAAACATCTGAAGATATATTTTTAGTGGGTATAGCTTTAATCCAGCCGAATAATCTTTGGTCGTTGAAATATAAAACACCTTGAGAAAGCTTAAATATGATTCTAGTATGTTTGGAAGGCATGGAATTGATAAAATCAGCAGTGGAATGGCCTAGGTTTAGACGTTTTTTATTGTTGGCTATATAAATAAGCTGTCCAGTCATTTTTAAATGGATGAGCAAAGAAATATCTTTTGTCAGGTTGATGATGATTCCTTTGCCTCGACGAATAAGGTTTAGTATTTTTAAGTCTTTAAGTTTATTTAAAGTTAAACTACCATCAAATGATAAACTTTTGGTGCGAACCCGTTTGATATCTTTGATTATTTGATTGGTTAAAGGTTTTTTGAGTTCGCGAACCACAGTTTCTACTTCTGGTAATTCTGGCATGGTTTTATTTTAATCTTTTTATGTTGCCCCAGCCGCGGCCTTGGAAGTCTCGGGGGAGTAGCCAAATTTCGGAAAAGATATTTGGGGGCACTATAATATCTTTTTCTACTTTATCAAAATCAGATTTATCAAATATGCGAGAAGCCACCCGAACCACCAACAGTGTTTTGTAGGGGAAATCATAATTTTTAACCTGCCCCGCTTTTTCTGCCAAAAGCCCATTTAAATTTTCTATCAAATGGTCTGGCTCCATAATGGAGGACATGCTCTGGGTAGTACGGCCAAATAAAATTTTGGCTTCGTCGGTGCCGTAATAGAGGTGAGTAATTTCTATCCCAAGAGTTGTATCAGTGTTTTTATCTACAATTTTTAAATCTGGTTTTTCTCTTTGAGTTTTAATTTCAAAATTAACACCAAGTAGTTTGTTGTAAGAAGTAAGAAAATATTTACCCGCTAATTCTTCTAATTTTTTCTTTTCGTTACTGATAATAAGATGTTGTTTAAATTCTAAGATGTTGTTTTCATCCACGGTTTATTTTATAGGAATGGTTTCACCCCAATTTGGGCCGGCTTCGATATTAACCACGATTGGCACATCCAGTTTATAAATGTTTTCCATTATGGTTTTGATTAGTTTGCCAACTTTTTCAACATCAGATTTGGGCACTTCTAAAACTAATTCATCGTGAACTTGGAGTAATAATTTTGTATTTTTACTAATTTTTGGCAATTTTTTATTAATCTCTATCATGGCGGCTTTTAAAATATCGGCGGCAGTGCCTTGGATGGGCATATTTATAGCGGCGCGTTGAGCGGCTTGGTTAATAGCAGGAATTTTGGATTCAATTTCTGGGATATGGCGCCGTCGGCCAAACAAAGTTTCGACATAGCCATTTTTTTGGGCGAAAGCTACAATATCTTTCATATATTTTCGGATATTTGGATAAAGCTCAAAATATCTGTCTATGTATTTTTTAGCCTCTGGGATGCTCATGTCTGTGTTGGCTGCTAATCCGTATGGGCTAACTCCATAAATAATTCCAACACTTACAGTTTTAGCATCACGACGTTGTTGTTTTGTAATTTTACTAGGATCGATATTGTTAATCTCGGCTGCCACTCGAGTGTGAATGTCCTCATTGTTGTTAAAAGCATTCATCATAAATCTATCTTTAGCCAAAGATGCAACTATACGGAGTTCAATTTGGGAATAATCAGCCGTTAGTAGTTTAAAACCAGACGGGACTGTAAAGGCTTTGCGTATTTCTGCTCCAAATTCAGAACGGATGGGAATATTTTGCAAGTTTGGATTTGACGAACTTAAACGTCCCGTGGATGTATCTTGAGCATAAGTGGTGTGAATGCGATTATTTTTATCTACTAACTTGGGCAGAGTTTCTAGATAAGTATTGCGTAGTTTTTCTAGCTTTCTGTATTCTAAGACATTCTTAATTATGGGGTGCAAATCAATTAATTTTTCTAATTCGCCCACAGCTGTTGAGTAGCCAGTTTTGGTTTTTTTAATGCCTTCAGTTGGGAGAGCAAGTTGGTTATACAACATATCGGCCAATTGAAGAGGGGAGTTAAGGTTAAATGTATTTTTAGCCTGTTTATATATTGTTTGGGTTAATTTCTGCAAGCGCACTGAGACTTGCTTGTTTAAGTCTTGGATTAAGTCGATATTCAGTAGGATGCCGTTTTTTTCCATTTGTCGCAAAATAGGATCTAAATCTTTATCTAACCTGTCGGTGTAGCTTAAAGGGCGCTTGAGGATTTGAGAATCTGGGGGTTTAGAGTTTAGGGTATTAATAAAAAGAGGTGTCTGCTGGGTGTTTGTTAGGGTGCCGTTAGGGATTTTATTAATTAAGCTGGTAAATCCAAGTTTATAGAAAAGATCCTTAACCTTATCAATATCAAATTCAATAGCCTGGGATTTTTTTAAATCCAGTTGGATTGGCATATCTGTTAAAATTGTGGCCAGTTGCTTACTCTGCATGGCCTGGGCGCGATGTTTAATTAATAATTCTTTAATGCGGGTCGGCAGTTCATCTAAATGTTGATATATGTTTTCCAAGGTCTTATATTGCTTTAAAAGTTTTTTAGCGCCTATTTCGCCAATCCCAGGAACCCCGGGGATATTGTCGGAGGGATCTCCGCGCAAACCCTTAAAATCGATAAACTGGATGGGATGCAAGCCTTTGATATTTATTACATTATCTGTGTCATAAATAATAATATCTGAAAATCCTTTGCGAGGAGCATATACAAAAGTATGATCGTTTATTAACTGCAAAGTATCCATATCGCCAGTGGCAATATAAGTATCAATTGTGGCAGGTGTTTGGCGGGATAAAGTGCCGATAATATCATCAGCCTCGAACCCCTCTTTGGTAAAAACTGGGATGTTAAATACTTCTACTAACTCTTGGATGCGGGGAATTTGATCATAAAGCTCTTGGGGAGCTTTTATGCGAGTGGCTTTGTAGTCTTGGTATTCTCGGTGCCTAAAAGTTGGCTTGCCAGTGTCAAAGGCCACAATAATATAGTCTGGCTTAAGCTTGGTAAAGATATTCAAAAGCATTACTGCAAAACCATATACAGCTCCAGTTGGTTCACCATTAGGAGAGGTGAGGTTAGCTCTGGATAAAGCATGGAAGGCTCTGTGGATTAAGGCGTGGCCATCGATTAATACTAGTTTTTCTTTGTTTTTACCCATAATCTAATTATACCCTGCCACAAATTAAGAGGCAGGGTATAATTTATATTAATTGAGGTTTAAATTAAGTTTAATTAAGAGAATAAATAATAGTAATAGTAGCGGTAATTAGGGTGGAGCCTTCTTCTAAACCAACTTCTGCGCCACCTCCAAATCCGCTATCCATTTCTAATAACGATTTATATGAAGGTGGGATAATTTGAGATGATCCTTCTTGGATAGAGATAATTTTACCTAACTTGGCTCCAGTAAGATTAGCTAGAGATTCAGCTTTGTCTTTAGCCTTAGCAATGGCTTGTTCCCTGGCCTCGTTTTGCACTTCTGTAATATCATCTACTGTAAATCTAACTTGATTAATTTCTGTAACTCCAGCCGTCCCTAGGGCTTGAACTACAGCATCAGTATCTTCCAGTTTTCTGATAACTATCTCTAATAAATGATGGGTGCGATAACCTTTTAGACGAGGTTGTCTAGGGATAAAATAGTCATAATCAGGATAGATAGAATAGTTAACAGTTTTAATATCCTTGGCTTCGATATTAAATCTAGCCAATTCGTTTTTGATGGTAGCTAATTTTTCACTGTTATCTTTTTGTGATTTAGCTATATCCTTGGCCTCGGTGGTCACCCCAAAAGTTACTTTAGCCACATCGGGAGTGGCATAGGCTTTGCCGGTTTCTGTAATACGCAATCCTTGTTCTGCAATAGAAGCGGATGGCAAAATTTGATCATTGGTATTGAAAGCAATAGCAATGATAGCAACAGTTGTCATCAATACAAAGATTATAATTAAAGTCCAAAGAGAGGCGTGTTTATGCCCAAAGGTTATTGTTGGATGATCTTTGGGTTTCATTTCTGAATGAACTGGAGGTACAGGAGGAGGTGGAGGTGGGGGAGTTGGTTCTATAATTTTGTTGGGCTCAATATGTTGGTTTATTGGCTGGTCAAAACTGTTTTGAGCTGGTTGTGGTTGATCAGCAGGCATATCTGGTTCCGGTTGATTCCAATCTGCCCCCTCAGGTTGTTTTATAGGATTAAGGTTTTCGTCGAACTCCATATTAACTCCTTTAATTAAATTTAGGATTATGACAAATCATTATGACATAGTTTTGAGAATGTTCTCAACTACTTCTCGTTCGTTATAAGGGATTTTTTGACCATTTTTGGCCATTACAGTTTGAGCACCCATGGCTAGCAGTAATATAGTGTCATTAGGCTGAGCGATATTTAGGGCATGAGCTATGGCATCTTGCCGGTTGATAATAATTTTAAGATTTTGGTTGGTTTGGAATTTATTTTTATCTATACCTTCTAAAATCTGATTAATGATATCTTCTGGATTCTCGGAGCCAGGATCTTCTTCAGTTAAAATAATATAATCGGCAAACTGGGAAGCAATTTGCCCCAGAATAGGGCGCTTGGTTTTATCTCGATCTCCTGTGGCACCAAATACAATTATTAGTCGATTATCCAAAGTTGGTTTAACAGCTTCAAAAACTTTTTTAAAACCATCTGGGGTATGGGCATAATCGATAATTATATTTAAGTCGCGGTTATTATTTATAAACTCCATCCGACCTGGCAGCTGCCACATGCTTTCTAATCCAGTTTTAATATCAGCTAGACTGATGCCTAGGGCGTGGGCGGTAGTCGCAGCGGCTAAAGCGTTGGAGACATTAAAACGTCCCGGCATTTTTAATTGAATGCTAATACTGTCAGAAGGAGTGTTAAAAATGAATTTTGTATGTTGTTTACCAAGTGCAATATCTTTAGCCCAAACTAGCTGATCGGGAGATTCAGGAGTATCTATATTGTCGATGGCAAAATAATATCTTTTATCAGCTTCAAAGGAGCCAAAATAAGCTTTTTGGGGGTCATCAGCATTGATGATAGCCATTTTAGGCATATTAGGCTTTCTTAAGCTGTAGTTTAAATTTTTAAATAATTGGCCTTTGGCTGTTTTGTAGTTTTCGAAAGTTTCATGATAATCCAAATGGTCATGAGTGATATTAGTAAAGATAGCTATATCGTAGAAAATACCCCAAGTGCGATGTTGAGATAGGGCATGAGAGGTGGTTTCAACAATAGCATAATCACATTTTTGATTAGCCATCTTTCTAATTAATCC
This sequence comes from uncultured Candidatus Saccharibacteria bacterium, assembly GCA_964424375.1. Classification (GTDB taxonomy): domain Bacteria; phylum Patescibacteriota; class Kazan-3B-28; order Kazan-3B-28; family UBA10110; genus CAYRIH01. The sequence goes on from CAYRIH010000007.1 coordinate 6,236, forward strand.
CTGGATGGCAAATGGAGTTAGAGTAGTCATTTTTGTTTCGTTAATCCATTTTTTATTCCCAGTCCAGATATTAATAGTAGTAGCCAGCCCTACTTTAGCTCCACTGATTTCTAGAATATGTCCCAACATATTAGCAACAGTAGTTTTGCCATTGGTGCCAGTAATACCAATAACTTTCATTTTAGTTGAAGGAAAGCCATAAAAGGTGGCGGCTGCAACACCTTGGAATTTATGATAAGTGTCCAATAAAACAGGAGCTTTTAATAATAATGGCCGCAGAATTTTTTTAAGTCGTTTGATCATTCTATTTAAAGAAATTTATTAGTTTATATAATCTAAACCACAGACGATCTAGTGGCAATTCTAAAGATCCTATATATTCTACCATCTGGCCGCCGAATCCAACTTTAAACCTAGTAACACCAGCCCAATTAGGGTGATTGTTATTATAATTTACTCCCCCAAAATCGTATAATACACATCCCTTATTTTTGGCAATTTGGATAGCTGTCCATTGCAAAGCATAGCTGGCCATTTTGTCTTTGTATCGCCAACTGGAAGCTCCATGAAGATAAGTAGTAGTTTTACCAAACTGAGCAACCAAAATAGCTGCCAGGGGAGTGTTCTTATAATAAGCAATAAATAGCTCTATTAAACTTTGGGATTTTAATACATCAAATTGTTTTTGATAATAGGTAGGCGGGTGTGATTTAAACCCACTGCGACCAGTAGTTTCTTTATTGAGCTGATTAAATATCTGTATATCGTCGGAGTTCTTAGAAATTGTTACTGCTACGTCTTTTTTGGTGGCTAATCTAATATTGTATCGAGTTTTGGATTTCATTTGAGACAATATCTCAGTTTCTGTGTTTGAGATATTTAACATAAGATTAGTGGTAGGCTGGAGAGATTTTACAGAGGGTATAAATCCTAAGGATTTATATACAGAGACAGCAGTATTATCGGTTTTATTAACAGGGGGCTCAACTCTAAACAGGATGGCATTATGTTGAGGAGCTAGTTGTTTAATTTTTTGAATGATTAATTTAATCGCTTGGTGCTGCTGATGAGCCGGGGCAGATTTATTGATTAACAAATCTCGAGGAGCGTAAATAATATATTTTCTGAAACCAATAGATAATTTAATTGTCAGTAACTGAGTAACAATCTGTTGGTTTTGAGTAATTCTAAATCTCCAAATTGTATTACCTAAAGATTTCTGGAACTCCCCCCAGGCCCAGCTTTGGAGTAGATTAGTTTGTGGGTGTTGGAGTAAGAAACGATCCCAACTTGCAGCATCTAACCCTTGGTTAACTGAGAGCTTCATAGTAGTTGCATTATACTTTATTGTGATTTTTTGTGCTACAGGTATGATATATTTTAAGTATGATTATTTTAGGAATAGAAACTAGTTGTGATGATACGGCCGTAGCATTGGTACGAGATGGCAAAATAGTTATGGGTTCTTTAGTAGCTTCGCAAACTAAATTACATCGGCGTTTTGGAGGGATTGTCCCTGAAGTGGCATCAAGACAGCATCTAGAAACCATTCTGCCCTTGTTGGATAAACTGTTTAAAACTACTGGCTTAAGCCAAAAAGATATAGATGCTATAGCGGTTACTGTAGGCCCAGGTTTGTTGGGCTCTTTGTTGATTGGTGTAAATGTAGCCAAGACCCTAGCTTATTTATGGAATAAGCCGCTGATTGCAGTAGATCACTTAATAGGACATATCTATAGCAATTTTATAGATGAAGACATTTCGTCCGATATGTTTCCAGCTTTAATATTAGTTGTCAGCGGAGGACACACAGAGTTAGTATGGTGCAAAGATAAAAACAATTTTACAACTATCGGAGGGACTCGAGATGATGCTGCCGGAGAAGCTTTTGACAAAGCTGCTAAAGTTATGAACCTAGGTTATCCTGGTGGTCCAGCCATTGCTAAAATAGCTCAAAGAGGTGATGTGCCTAAATTGCCCCGACCTATGGCTGAAAAAGGTTTGGATTTAAGCTTTTCGGGACTTAAAACGGCAATGATTAAGATAGCAAATAAGTTTCCAGCCAAAGCGCTGGCTTTTGAATTTCAGGAAGCGGTTACTGATGTGCTAACTATTAAAACTAAACGAGCAATTAAAAAATATCATCCTAAAACTTTAATGTTAGCTGGCGGAGTAGCGGCTAACCGAGAGTTACGGCGTAAACTTCAGCAATTGGCCAAGCAATTTAAATTAAATTATTATGTGCCAGAATTGCGTTATTGTATGGATAATGCGGTAATGATAGCCTTAGCCGCTTATTTTATAAAACAAGCACCGAAAAGCCAATGGTATAATATAGAAGTTACCACCAATAGTTTGTTGTCTAGAAATGAGTAATAAAGAATTACCTAAAACATTTAATCCTCAAGTTGAAGAGGAAAAAATTTATCGAGCTTGGGAAAAATCTGGCTTGTTTACGCCCCAAATTAAACCAAACGAGCAGCCTTATGTTATAACTATGCCTCCGCCCAATGCTTATGACCAATTGCATATTGGACACGCTTTGTTTGTGGCCATTGAAGATGTAATGATTCGTTATCACCGCATGAAAGGGGAGCCAACCTTGTGGCTGCCAGGGGCTGATCATGCTGGAATTGCCAGCCAGGTTTTCTTTGAAAGGATATTAAAAAAAGAAAAAGGTTTAACTAGGCACGATTTGGGCAGAAAAGAATTTAATAAACAACTCTATGAATTTTTAATGCAAAAAAGAGAAATTGTGGAAAACCAGCTTCGTCGATTGGGCGCTAGCTGTGACTGGACTCGCAAAAAATTTACTTTAGATACGGATGTTAGTCAGGCCGTGATTTACACTTTTAAAAAGATGTATGACGAGGGATTAATTTATCGAGGCAAGAGAATTACTAATTGGTGCCCGCGATGTGCTACGGTTCTCTCGGATTTAGAAGTTGAACACCAGGAAACTGAAGGGCAATTAACATACATCAAGTATCCTCTTAAAGATAGTGATAAATATATTGTAGTGGCAACTACTAGGCCGGAAAACATGTTGGGTGATACAGCGGTAGCAGTAAATCCCAAAGATAAGCGTTACAAGGATTTAATAGGAAAAGAAATCAACCTACCGTTGACCGACAGAACTATTCCTATTATTGCTGATGATATAGTGGATATGGAATTTGGGACTGGAGCAGTCAAAGTAACACCAGCTCACGATCCTGTGGATTTTGAAATAGGCGAAAGGCACGGTTTGGATCGAATAGTAGTAATTGGGCAAGATGTTAAAATGACACAAGCAGCTGGAGAATTTGAAGGGTTAGAAGCTAGTACAGAGGCGCGGCAGGCCATTTTAGAAAGCCTATCGGCTAAAAAATTAATTGAGAAAAAAGTTAAATATAAACACAATGTGGGGCATTGTGAAAGATGTAAATCGATAGTAGAACCGATACTTTCTAAGCAGTGGTTTATCAAAATAAAACCATTGGCTCAACCGGCTATTGAAGCAGTTAAATCTGGGAAGATTAAATTTATCCCGAAACGATTTGAAAAGAATTACTTGAATTGGATTAACAACATTCGTGATTGGAATATCAGCAGACAGCTTTGGTGGGGACATAGGATTCCAGTATATTATCTTAAGTCGAATGCAGATAAATTTGTGATAGCAGAAAGCTTAAAAGAAGCTGAAAAAGTTTTAGGAGGTAAGGCGGAACAGGATCCTGACACTTTAGATACTTGGTTTTCGTCAGGAATGTGGCCATTTACTACTTTGGGCTGGCCTAAAAAAACTCAAGATTTTGGATATTTTTATCCAACTACTGTAATGGAAACAGGCTGGGATATTATCTTCTTTTGGGTGGCCAGAATGATTATGTTGGGTATATATTGCACAGGCAAACCGCCGTTTGAATTAGTTTATTTAAACGGCCTGGTTAGAGATAAACAAGGTCAAAAGATTTCTAAGTCGAAAGGTAATGTTATTGATCCGATTGAAATGATAGATAAATACGGCGCTGATGCCTTGCGAATGGGTCTTTTAATGGGGACAGCCGCTGGCAATGATACTAATGTGTCAGAAGAAAAAATTAGAGGCTACCGAAACTTTGCCAACAAGATATGGAATGCCGCCAGGTTTATAAATATGATGGTTTCTGAGTTTGTGGATATTAAAGATGTAAAATTAACTAAAGATGAAGCTAAGATCTTAAAAGAATTTGAGACTGTACTGAAAACTGTAACTAAACATATGGATGAATATCGTTTGTCTTTGGCTGGAGAGATTCTATATGATTATTTTTGGCACACTTTTTGTGATAAGTGTATAGAACAACTAAAACCCAGCTTAACTGATTCAAACAATAAAGATTCGGCAGCAGCTACATTGCATCACATATTAAAAAACTCCTTAATTATGCTTCACCCATTTGTGCCATTTGCCACTGAAGCAGCTTGGGGTGCAGTTTATAACAAAGAAGATTTATTGCTGGGTCAAAAATGGCCCTCTTTCTAAGACAGCTTGGGGTTTAGCAATTTTAATAAATCCTCCAGAAGGGAATTTAACTAAAGCCCAATCTTGAACCTCGGCCACTATCTGTCCATGGTAGTTTCTGATGTAATTATCCAGGGCGTTGGGAGAATCAAGCGGCTCGTAACTTAATCTATCTTGCAGCCAATCAATTTCTTGGCCGCTGGATTTATCAAAACTGCGGAATGTAATCCCATTAGGCAATTGAACAATTACCTTATCATTTTCTTGATACCAGGCTTTTCCACCTTGAGTGTAAGCATCGGACAAAGGATTGCCTGCTGGGGGAATAACATTGCCAATGAATGGCTGGTCAGTTGCTGGTATAGGTGATATAGGAGCTGGGTTAAGTAAAGTGTTATTATCGTCAGCAGAAATAAATGATGGACGAAGTGTTGTTGATTGATTTTTAGATAGGTTTATTAAGATATCTCGGACTAGTTTGTTAGGATTGTAAGAGATGTTATTAAGAGTAGTTATATAATCTGTGTTTTGATTTTGGGATAATTGCGGGTCATTATTTTGTTCGGAGGAATTATTTGCCAAAAAAGATGTGATAATTTCGCTTTGGGTTAAAGAAAAATCTGCCTGAGAATAAGCAGTTGAGGCTATATTAGATTGTAGATTAGGCAATAATTCAGCGCAGATGACGCCTAATATCAAGAATATGATGGCTAAATTTCTGATTTTGGGCATAAAAAACGAGGTTAGTTCTGTCTTACCAACAGCACCATACCTCCTGCTTTTTATTATACCAAATTTAAAGAGATTTATCTGAGATTTGTTTATTCTTCTTTAGTAACTCGGTTTATTTCATCTAAGGTGGTAATGCCGTCCAACACTTTTAAGATTCCATCTTGTTTGAGCGTAATCATACCATTTTTGACAGCTAATTTTTGTATCTCTCCAATTGTAGTGCCAGCCAGCACAGCCTTGATGATTTCTTCATTGGGTTTAAGTATTTCAAAAATACCTATGCGTCCAGCATATCCTGTGCCGTGGCAATTAGGACATTGGCTGACTTTTTTAGGATCAGAGCGTTTAAGAGTTTTGGGGATGGCAGGTTTCTTAATAGTAGCAGGCAGTTTATCCAATTCTTTTTTAATTTGAGATAAGGTGTTTTGATTTGGAGTATATTCTTGAACACAGTAACGGCATATTTTTCTTACTAAGCGCTGGGCGATAATAATTAAAATAGCTTCGATAAAGTATTTAGGCTCTAATCCTAGATCGGCTAATCTAGGGATAGCTCCAGCTGCATCATTAGTGTGAAGGGTAGAAAGTACTAAATGTCCAGTTAAAGATGCGTTAATGGCAATAGCAGCAGTTTCTTTATCGCGTATTTCCCCAATTAACACTACATCCGGATCCTGTCGCATGATTGAGCGCAGGCCAGTAGCAAAAGTGTAGTTTTTATCAGGATTAATTTGACTTTGAGTAATGCCAGCCAAGCGATATTCTATTGGATCTTCAATGGTAATGATTTTTTTGCCAGGCGTGTTGATAGTGTTAAGGACAGAATATAAAGTAGTAGTTTTACCCGATCCGGTTGGTCCAGTATTTAAAATTAGGCCATTAGGCTGTTTTATGGCTGTAGCTACTATTTTTGCATTATGTTTAATTAACCCCAATTTGTCTAAGGCAATTAAACTGCCTTCCTGTGGTAGCAATCGTAATACAGCCGATTCGCCCCAGGCTGTAGGCAAGATAGATACGCGAATATCATAATGAATAGCGCCAATTTTAATACTAAACCTTCCGTCCTGACTAGCCTTATTGATATTGAGTTTTAATTTTGATAAGAATTTGATGCGAGATACCAAACTTTTAAGAGAGCTTTTAGGTATGCTAGTGACATCCTGAAGTATTCCATCTACTCTGAATCGGATATGAATAGTTTTTTGAGCAGGTTCTACATGAATGTCCGAAGCTTTTAAGTGAGCAGCGCTGGAAACAATGGTTTCAAACAATTGGCTGGTAGGTATTTTTTTAATTTTATTGGCTAGGTCTTTCCAAGTAGTTATGGCTTGAGCGGCTTGCTGTTGTTGAATCTGACTAATTTCAATATCTCCCTTTAATGATTTTGGCGGTGCAAATATATCATAAATGGATAGCAGGTATCTTATGCTAGAAGCAGAAACTAAAACTGGAATAAATTTGTATTCGTCTAAAGTTTGAAGATGTTCCAATGCCTCAATTGTTTTAGTGTTGGTTAAATCACTCACAGCCAAATATATATCTTGTCCCTCTTTTTTAAATGCAAAAACTTTTCCTGTTTGAGTTAATTCTTTTGGCACTATATCCACTACTCCAGGTTCTGGCTGATAGTTCATCAGATTAAGATATAAAAGGGAGTACTTTCGGGCTATTTTTTTAGTTTGTTCTTCTTCTTTGCGCCGATTAATATCTCCCACAATTTTATCTACAGATAATACAGACTCATCTTTTAATTTGAGCTGATGTTGAGTTAATTCATTCTCGGACATATTAGATTGTGGCAGTATTTGTTTTTTATTCATAACGATAGGTTTTAAAAAGAATTGATGCCAACAAAGGCTATGTCCAAGACTGTTTCGTAGTTAGTTACAAGTTTAGCTATATTTGTTGCGGCTGTGATGCGATTGGGTTGATCCGATATGGCAATAGAACGGAAATATATTTCATAAGTTTTGGTAGTGTTAGGTGCTACAGTAATGTTATAGCCATCACGCCAAGTGTATTCTAATAAATAGCTATATGGCTGTTCTATGTCGTTAATTATAATCTGTAAACTATCATCATATTCTAATTCTGGTTCCTCAAGGATGTCATATAGAGTTGCTGTCTCGGAAATAGAGCTGGTATTTTCCAATTCTATATAGATAAAGAATCTTAGAATATCGTTAGGCTTAGTGTCTATATAATTACTCCATTCTGTATCACCTTGGCTTATATTGCGAACATTTTTATAAAAATCTCTGACAATTAATCTCCCAGTTTCAGGATCAGCTGGAGGCGGAAGAATAGCTGGAGGGGATGTGCCGCCTATATTTGGATTGTTAGGCTCTGTGTCTTGGCTGTCTATTACACCATCCCCATCAGTATCGGGAGAGCGAGGGTCAGTTCCATCGTTAATTTCGTCTTTATCTGATATTCCGTCATCATCACTGTCTGATTTATTGGGATTTGTTCCGTATTGATATTCCTGAGCATTAGTTAATCCATCATTATCTAAATCGCCACCAAGACCATAATAAGCGTGATAAACTTCACTACTGCCAACCAAGTTATTACTATAATATGCATCTTCAATAATTAATGTAGAGTCTAGATAAGATTGATGATAGGTATCATCTATCTCAGCAGAGGACCTGTTAGTATATTTGTCTTCTATCGAAGTAGTTTCCCTTTGATAATGATAAACAACTGAAGCAATAATAATTGCTCCAACGACAGTAGATGTTATGACAATAATTATCGGTTTCATTTTTTTTATTTTATCTTGCTAAGAGCAGCTATCTGAGCAAGTTGTTCAGGATCTGAAGTAGCTATCTTATCTTCGATATAAGAGGCGACTACTTTTATGGCGGCATGATTAGTGCCGGCAAAAAATAATCCTTCACCTACAGCTGATTCTAAGAGCAGGAATTTTTCTCCCTCGGTTAAATTAAATGTTTTAGCTACTATATCAATTGAGGCGGGGGATTGTCGGAATAAAAGTTGTAAGGAAGAGTTAGATACCACAGCTTTGCCGTATTTAGAACCCAAGAAATCTTCTACATCCTGGGTAATAGTAGTTAATCCCAGCCAGTATTTGCGGGCTCGTTTGGCAATGCTATAAAGAAATTTAGCTGAATCTTCGTGTTGCATTAAGACCCATGCCTCATCAATGACCAATAGACGTTTTCTTTTTTCGAAGCGAATTTTAGTCCAAATATAATTCAGCACAATATACATAGCGATAGGTCGCAGGCTTTCTTCTAAATCACGGATATTAAAAACTACCAAGCCTTTATCTAAATCAAAGTTAGTGGGCTTATTAAAGATACCAGCAAAAGTTCCATGTACGTATTTATCTAGCCGTTGGGCTAAACTTTCTGCTCCCTCCATGTTTTGCAGTACATTATGCAAATCTTCCATAGTAGGTGGTTGGTTTTTTTGACTCTTTACATCAGAAGTGATGTCTTTGAGGGCGTAAGCTTCTCGAATAGCCTTATCCATGACAGCGTCTTCTTCTGGTGTAAGTTTGCCTAACATTAAATTCATTAATCCAAGCAAGGCAATAATAACAGACCGCAGATTATCTTCTCCATCGGTATCAGATCCAATATTTGGCAGGTCAAACGGATTGATGCGCTTCTTCGAATTAAGACTGACTGACAGATAGCTTCCTCCGACTGCTTTGGCTAATGTTTGATATTCATTTTCGGGGTCAATAACAATTACATCTGTGCCCAGCATCATACTGCGCAGGATTTCTAATTTAACTGCATAACTTTTACCACCGCCAGATTTAGCAAATACAGTCATATTAGCATTTTCAAGTTTAAATCTGTCGAAGAGAATCAAACTGTTGTTGTGACGATTAATCCCGTATAACACTCCTTCATTAGTTGTTAGATCAGAAGATATGAAGGGAAAAGTTGTAGCCAGTGAACTACTGGTCATATTTCTGACAATTTTCAAATCATCTTTTCCAACAGGAAGAGATGAGTCAAAACCAGCTTGCATTTGCATTAGAGCTTGTTTGGTGTAAATTAATTGTCCGCCCAGAGCTGTTTCAATTTTGTCTGTAGCGGCATCTAGTTCGTCTAAACTTTTAGCATAGATGGTGAAGTATAAAGCATGGTGGAAAAATTTTTCTAATCCTCTTTGCAGATTATCGCGAAGTTCTTCAGCATCTCGATGGGCAATTTCTAATTCTGGGTCTCGAATAGCGCCTTTTTCAGCATTTATACGCAGACTTGATTCCATTTCGGTAACCTTTCGGCGCAATAGTTTCATAATCGCAGCGCTATCTACTGGATAGATATGCATTGATATATCAAAACTAATATCAAAGTTAATGATTTGATTTAACCAATTGGTTTCAATATATTGCGGATAGGTTAATACAAATAAAGTTTTAACAAATCTGTTGTTAAGTTGCAGATAGTTTGGTTTTAAGACCAGTAGTGTGGGGGCAATCAAATCTCTAATTGAAAATAGCCCCCGTTCTAAGATTTCTTGCGCTTTCTTCTGGGATAATTGTTGTTCAGTCTTTTTTTTCTTTTTAAACCACCACATCTATTTACCTTTCTTGGTTTAAAGTGGTAATAATATCTGCATCAACTTGGCTAACATTAAAGAGTTTTTGTCGTCTAGCTATATCTGGATTATAAGTAGTATAAAATAGATCGATTAACTCTTCAGTATTGAGCAGGATACTATCTAACCCCATAGGAGATAGACCATTGGCGACTAATCTTGCCCTGCTCATTGCTTCATCTTTAGCTTCCTTGAATCTGCCAACCGGAGTAATAGGTTTTTTATTAAATAAACGAGACAGCCACCCTTGCCTTATTTGATGATGAGGATTATATGAGATAACGATATAAAAAGTTTTACTCATAATATTGGCTATGCCCACTAATTCTTTGATAAATGCCATATATTCATATGTCTGCGTTTGCAGAAGTTCATTGGTTTGTTTTTTGCGAGCAAGTTCTAGCTTGTTAAGATATTCATCTAAATCTAGGGTGCGGGATTGAACTAGAATTTGAATAGAAAAAGATAAAGAATTAAGAAAATTTTTATATGAATTAAGAATAGCGGTCTGTTCGTCCCGAGATTTTAGATTGAAATTAATAGAATTAATCATTAGCACTACTTTTAAGCTGCCGTCTTTCATAACAACCACACCTTTTTTAATTGCTTTAAAAGGCAGGTATTTTTGAGTGCTGTGAGATTTTTGTTTTTTGGCCATGGTTTAGGTTTTGGTTTGAGCTAAAATATCTTCTATTTCCAAATTGTCCTCGATGGCTTGGGGGTCAGTCTTTTTTTGATCAATGGTGTTGATTTCGTGATTGTCTATTTCGCTGTCTGTGTCTATTTTACCACCGGTATCTAATATGCGGGCTAGTTTTTCTAACTTTCCATAAGTAACCTCACCCTCATTAGTTTGTGGTTTAGTGGGAGATAGGACAGTATCTGCAATTTTAAGTTTTTTAATAGATATATGATTGTGGCGCGACCAAAATCTTTGTTTAGGAGCAAACATATAAATAAAAGCATTAGATAAGAATATGATAAATGGCCGGCCATTAATTTTAACAAAAGCTAAAGTTAGCATTAAAACCGAAATAACCAGGGATATCAAAATGAATTCTATAAAGAACAAGTAGCCTGCTAGATGGTATTGCCAGGTAGCAAACATTAAAGCAGATCCGCCCAAGACATACAAAAATTGTTTTAGGGTTAAAGGACCAACTAGCTTGTCTTCCTTGTCTACATTTTGTGGTATTTTTACAGCCATATTGATTTTTGTTTATGTTTCAAACTTAATATCTTTAGTGGTAGCTCTACCTCTTCTTAACATTGCTGCTAATTCTCCTAGTGTAGCTTTTTCTCTCATGTCTCCAATGTTGGCATGGCGTCCCATTCTCAATCCAGTTCTGTCGGCTAATTGGATGATTTCTTCGAGTTTATCTGAACCCAGAACATTAGCTCTAGTTCCAGCAGTGTTTTCATTTATACTTAATTCATCGCTTACTAGCTCATAGGAGTTTTTAAATTCTTTTGTTAGTTCTTGTCGGATTTCGACTTGAGTTTTTCCAGATTCTACTGATTTACTGGTTATGTATGCCTTGATGGTTTTAGTATGAGTTTCTTTGGCCCCTTCTGTATCAATATGAAGCTCTCTTGTTGCACTATCAATTTCTGACTTAGCTGTCTGTTCTGAACTAGCTGCTGATTTAATTTTACTTATTAAATCACTTATATTTTCTGGTGATTTGCCTGCTTCTTGCAGTTTTTTATGTATTTTAAGAGCTTTTGGTGACATCCCTGTGTTTATTATTAATTCAACAGTCCTTTGTATTTCTGGTTCGTTGACATCCCTGTTGGCTAGTATAGTTCCCATTCTTCCAGCATCGTTAGTGTCAACATCTGAACTCTCAAGTATATCTAAAGTATTTGTTTCAATACTCCTTAAACTGGCTACATCTGGGGCTGGAGATCTTGAAATGGCTTCTTCGTTTATGATTGTATCGATTTCATCACTTTCAAGTCTAGATCCTGTAGATATTTGTTCACTTTCAGTTTTAGCTTTCTTTAAATCATATTTAGCCTTTATTAATTTTTCGTCATTTTTACCAGCTTCTCCTATATCAACCTTCTCTTTCTCTTTGGATTTTTTTTCCATAGGTTCATATTTTTTATAATCTAAACCAACTTTTCCTATTTCTTTTCCACTCTTTTTTAAAATGTCTCGTGCCTCTTTCCGTTCATCTAATCGATCTCTACTATGACTGACTCTACGTATATTAAAGAAAGCTTCTGCCCGTTCTTTTGGACTGGCGTTAGGATCTTTCAGAGCAGTTTCTTCTAATGAGGATATAGAAGGCACCTGGTGTATAGGAACTTCTACAGCTATTTTCCCAATGAAAAATTCTGCTGCACCGCGGTCTTCATTTCTACTTTTACGAAGATTTCCAATAGATCTATTCTTTTCAAGATTAGTTCTTGTTTTAAAAGGGAGATCTTCCCAACTTTCTGCTCCATAGTTTTGAGCAATGTCATCAAGTTGTCCTTGACTTTTTTGAGCTCTTTCAAGCAGCACATCACCTCGTGCTCTACCTACCTTCATTTTTCTGTCGGCCTCAATGCGGGCTTTTTCTCCTCTGGGGTTAAATACTCGTCCCACCCAACCTTTTTGAGCTTGTCTCCATCCTTCAAATTTCTGACCTGGTTTGGTACCTAGAGCTATATCGTAGCCTCGATGACCGGCCTTGCCCATTTGTTTACCTATCCAGGTTCTGCCAGTTATTGTATCGGCGACAGGCCTATATGCTCCTGTCCATGCTTTTTTCCCTGTAGCTATCATAGCACTAGGAGTAGCTACTAGACCGCTGAGAGATCCACCAATCTTTAGCATCTTGTCGACAGTTCCAGCTAGATATAAGATTACTAGACCCGAAATTAATAGTAGTATATCTGGGTTAACTACTAGATCTTTAAGCGAGCTAAAGCCAGATAAAGCTGTTGTTAGTTTTTGAGGTGTGTCAATAGATGGCATAGCTCGTAATATGGTTACTGATAGGGAAATTAGAGCAACAGTGAGAGGAAATACTAAAATCCATTTAATTACAGTTTCCCACCATTGTGATGCGAGTTTTTGGGTAGTAGGTAATAGACTTAAGGCAAAGGCAATTGGGGCTACAATAGCCATTATGAATAACCAAAACATCCTTTCAACTAATATTAGAGTCAACTTAAGTAAAACCCAGAATATGAGTATGAGTATGATTAAAGAAACTATTGCTTCATCGAGTTCGCCTCCTATTATTGGTACTTTGATTCCCATTAATCCTCTAAATTCACCACCATCTTCTATCAGCCCTAGATATTTGTGAATAATCTCCTTGTCGATATTAAAAGGTGAGAATAGGGCATAGGCTGTGTTGGTAAGCAAATCACCTACCTCAAGTAATACCTTTACAATAAGGAAGCTTAGATTACTCAGGATCACTGCAGTAATAAAACCACCTAGTACTTTTTTAATATTATATATCCCAGTGTTGACTCTTAAAATAATGGCTATGGAGGCAATAATAAGAGCTAAAAGAAAGAAACTATTAGCTACGATGATTGCTCCTTCCCATAAATCATATGTAAATGATACGTTGGTAAATAGATAATTAGGATAGTCCAATAGGTTATTTAAAATTCCTCTGAGCAAGGGAACAAGTATATCGGATAAGACATTTGCCAAGATTCCAACTATTCTAGTTAGTAGGCTGACAAAAGCTCTTCCTGCCCCTTCCCAAAAGCCAGCATGTGCAGGAGCTGCCCAAAGTAGTGGGCTGGCTAAGGATATTCCCAATAAGATTGCTTTAATTAGTTTTTGTTTTTGTTTCTGCATTATAAATTATGGGTTAGAAATTTATTTTCATTCCTGATTTATTATTTCATTATATCAAATAAACTGATTTTAGTCAAGGGCAAACTACTATTTTCGTAAATAATATATTTCTTTACAAAGTAGTTGATATATGATATAATGTAAAAATATACTATACTATTTATATAATCTTATTAAGACTGTAAATTGTAATTGTAAATTTTTAATATTATGTCCGAATTAGATAAAGACAACCCATCTTCCCAAACTAGTGATATAGATTCATTAGACGATGGTCTGCAAGTTCCAATAGAGACTTCAAGCAATCAAGATCTGGCATCAGATAATTTAAATAAAGATGTAATTTCTCCAGATATTTCTCCTAAACCTAATAAATCTTGGATATGGGTGGGATTAGGTGTTTTTGTGGTGCTGTTGGTTGGTTTTACTATCTATTTTGTTCTGAGCCGAATAAGTTTTAACAAAAGTTCTATAAATTTTACTTTTGATCCGTCTGGTGTAGATATAATTATTGATGGGAAATTTAATAAACAATCTGTCGATTCGCTATCTATTAAACTTAAAGCCGGAGATCATATAATCCAAATAAATAAGGAAGGTTATTTAAGTTTTGAAAAAGAATTTGAGCTTGTGCCAAGTGAGGATGCCAATATGCACATAGAATTGAAACCTATTCCGTACATAGAATTATTAGCCGAAGGCTCAATGGCTTTTGCTGGTTTGATTAGGAACGGAAATACAATGGTATATATGAACAATGCTGACAACACTTTTGAAGCGGCTAGCCTTGATACTATTGCAACAGATGGCAATGATATAGAGTTATTTGAGGGGAATTTTACTAATGTTGAGCAAGTGATTTGGTCTCCAGGTAAGCCGCGAGCCATAGTTAAAATAAAGGGATTTCCCAAGCTAGCCAATACTTATGACAATCGCGACGTAAGAGGTCGCTTTATTCCTTTGGGTGAAAGACCAACACAAGGTTTGCCGCGCAATAATGGGATTAGCACTTGGTTGTTTGATGATTCTCGGCGTATCGCCCAAGGCTGGCAGCCAATTTTATTAAATGAAAGCATTCGGGGAATTAGTTTTGCTCCTGACGAAAACAGAATCATATATTTTTACGAGACAGCAGATGGAGAGAAATCTTTAATTACAGCCCATCCAGATGGCGGGGAGTGGGAAAGATTAATTACTAAGATAGATGTTGTTAATCCTACACTAAAGTGGCTAAATAATGATCGCTATGTTCTTTTGATTGATGATGGGGCAGCTAGCGATAAACTTTTTGATGTGGTCAGTAAAGATTTTCAAGAGATTATGCCCGATAGAATTTCAGGTACTAGTATAGAAAATTCTCCTGATGGCACTAGGATATTATATCTGGCCAACATAGATGAATCGGAGAAATTAGCTGTTTGGAATATTGCTATTAATAGTAGAGAGTATATATTTGATGAATCTGTCATTTCTTATGTTTGGCAAACAGATGAAAATGTGATTGTAGCCAAAACCGACAATACGCTAGAAAAGTGGAATTTAAATGGCCGCAAATGGCCAGTGCAGTTTGTTAGCTCTGTTGGTGATCTATCTCCGAAAGAATTGTTCTATTCCCGATTATCTAAAAAACTTTTTATTATAGAAGAATCAAGAATTCTCAGTCTTGATGTATAAACCAAAATAAAAATGAATAATGAGCCTCGACAGTGGGAGTTTGGTTCTCCTCTCGATGAAGAGGGGAATATTGACCAACTTGAAGATGACGAAGAACAGCCAGAAGAAGATAGAGAACAGCGCAGAGACGGAAAAGAAAAAAAGAGTCTTAGGGAGAAAATAGAAGAAAAGAGAAGGCAGACTGAGAGGATTAGAAAGGATTTAAAGAAACTTAAAAAAGCTCCTAAGCAAATAGGAAGACAAGGTAAAC
This sequence comes from uncultured Candidatus Saccharibacteria bacterium, assembly GCA_964424375.1. GTDB lineage: Bacteria > Patescibacteriota > Kazan-3B-28 > Kazan-3B-28 > UBA10110 > CAYRIH01. The sequence goes on from CAYRIH010000007.1 coordinate 21,782, forward strand.
AAGTTGCCAAAGCAGCCAAGAAGATAACTAAATCTGCTCGAGAAACTGCTGAGGCGGCAGCTCGTACTGCTCGAGCTGCGGCTCGGGCTAGTCAAACTGCAGCTCGAGCAGCAGCTCGCTCAACTCAGATTGCAGCACAAACAACTGCAAGAATAGCTATAGTTGCAACTAAAGCTGCTGTAACGGCAGCTCAGATGGCTGCCCGAGCTGCTGTTTGGTTAGCAAAATTTGTTGTGGTTTATTGGTGGTTAGTTATCATTGTTATTATTATTGTTATTGTTGTTGCTGTTTTTTTGGGCGGCCAGTCTAAAATTAGTAGTTCGGCTGGTGGTTCAATTGTAGTTAATTCTGAATATGATGATTCTGAACATCAAAGAATAGTAAAAAGTCTTCAGGATAAAAGAGATGGGCATAATCCATTTCATAAGTTGGTGATTTATGAGGATGGTGAAAATGATATTGATTGGCAATGTGAGGTAGGCGAAGAAACTGAAATAGAGAGTTGTACTCATAAACTAGATATTCGCATATTGAAAACCTTAGATTATCTAACAGATCGTCATGAGTTAATTGAGATAGGTTTATTACAAACTGGAGCTCCAGATCTTTTAAGAGAAAGTTTTTTAATGGAGCTGGCAGAATATAGTGACGAAGATGAAGAAGGGAGAATGATTAAAGAAACTATTTCAGCTTTTTATAATGGGCAAGCTATAGCTATTGTAGCTATTGATTATTCTGAAATAGATGAACTGTCCGGACCATTCCTTAAAACACCCATTGAAGTTAATTGGCAGAAGACTCTTTCAGAAAAAATGATACGACCGACTTGGGAAGAATTGGCTTATAGTGTGGGATTTCTTGATGAGAAGATTCCTGCCTATGAAGAAGTAGTGGCTTTAAAAAGGGAGCATCTTGAAGCAGAGAGATTTGAAAGATATCTAGAAAGGCCAGATGCATATAGTTTGTATGAGGAGACTCTTGAAAAGATTTCACGTATTACAATTTTATTAGAACGATTTTTTAGTGATTTTTCTTCTTTAGATGGTATGGATTCTAGAACTGTTGACTATTTTAGTCATGCTCAAGATGTATTTATTGAAATCAATGATAATATTAGCGATCCGAGCTTGATGTCTATAGATGAAATAGTGAATATAATTAGATATTTGGGTGGAAATGAATGTACAGAGTTAATTCGTGAAGGAGCTCGTTATATCTATAAAGCAACTCAAGTTGCCAATATGGTTAATTGGAATAAAGATAGACTAGATGGTAATTTAGAATGGAAGAAAGCATATGAGGCAAGAAATAAAGTACGCCAAGTAATTAAAGAATTATTAGAAATGCCAAGAGAGACCTCATTATCTGGTGAGCCCGAATTATTTGATCAAAATCTAATAGTTAAACAAATTGTTACCTTTTCTCCTGAGGATGATCTAGACAATGGACTTGATAGATTGGATATATTTCCTCAAGGTATAGTTTCTGTTGATGTAGGAGGTGTGGGTATAGATACTTCTGGCAATGACGGGGTATTTGATTATATGGATCTTCATTTTAGTTATCACCCCATTGATAATGGTGTTTTTAGCAAGCATGGGACTAACTATATATATAAATTGATTTATCCACCTAATTCTCCCGATCCTATTGATTCTGAACCTTGGTTACAGGCAGGAGAGCTAATATTTAATACTAATATACTTGGTAATCTATTGTCTTTGCATAATCTTTTCGCGAGCGATATCATAATTTATGAAGGTGAAGCAGGTAAGAAGATTACTTATAAGGACTTTTTACATATAGCTTTCTAAATTCTTTTGTTGTGTTTTCTCTCAAGGTATAATAAGGCAGGTGAGGAGCTTGCTTTATTAGAGTTTGACATTTGGCATTTTTCGTTTATTATTACTGTTTAGGTAATTGTTGGTGAGGTACCCAAGTGGCTGAAGGGGCTGGTTTGCTAAACCGGTAGGGGGGAGAAATCCTCCGCGAGGGTTCGAATCCCTCCCTCACCGCCATTCTGCTGTGTAGCAGAATTCATGGCTTATCTCCATTTAGTAAAAGTAGACCGAAAACTAATTTTTGTGGTGAGGTGGCCGAGTGGTTTATGGCACTAGTCTTGAAAACTGGCATATCCCGCAAGGGATATCGTGGGTTCAAATCCCACCCTCACCGCCAGCCGGACAGTAGAATTAATGTTTTATACTTTAGGTCAAACTTATTTTAAAAATGTAATAATATAATTATGAATCAAAATAATTTACAATCAGACAAAATCGAACCTATCCAGTGGGAAGCTGAAGAGTTTGAAACGCATGCAAGGGATACCAAGTGGTATATAATTGTAAGCTGTATTTTATTGTTGGCATTAGCTTATACTATATGGATTAGCCACTGGGTTTTAAGTGCAGTAGTTGTAATGGTAGGGGTAGTATTATATTTATCTGGCAGGCTCAAGCCTAGAATCATTAAATATATGATTGATAGTCAAGGAGTTAAAGTGGGTGACAGAGTTTTTAAGTATAACAAACTTAAGACTTTTTGGTTTTCAGATTCAGATAGAATTACTAGGTTAAATTTGATTTCTATCTTTAGATTGATGCCAGTTATTTCTATTTGGATTAAAGCGGAAATGAAAGATAAGATTAGAACAGCTTTAAGCCAAGTTTTACCAGAGTCGCAAAATAAAGGAGAAGATTGGATTGATAAGATTAATAAGTTTTTAAAGGTATAATTTGCAATATATTTAGTTGTTATAATATGCGCTCGTAGCTCAGTGGATTAGAGCGTCTGGCTACGGACCAGAAGGTCGAGGGTTCGAATCCTTCCGAGCGCGCCAGTCCTTTTTTTATACATAAATTATTCCAGAACAAAACTCCCTTTAGGGGAGTTTTGTTAGTTTGTTGTTTTAGATAATTTTTAAATTGTTTCGAGGGCACCAATTACTACTCTAACTATCAATCCTGCTAATGCGATTATAGCTAATCCAATGATAGCGTTAATGAGAAGCTTTTTGCCGGCTTCTGCGCCTTTTTCTCCACCGGTGATATAGAGAATCCCACCATAGATTAAGAAAACAACAGCTATAGCGCCAGCTATGCCCAAGGCCCAATTACCGATACCTATAATAACAGTCTTGAGATTACTGCCTCCGACTTGACCTATGTCTGGGGCTGTTATTTGAGCTAAAGCTGTTCCGGCATTACTAAATAAAATAACAGCAGTTGTTGCTAAGGACGATAAAAATATCTTTGTTTTCTTCATAAAGTTACTCCTTTTCTATATTTTATATTTAACTTATTTATTATACTTAATTGTTTGATAAACGAGAACTGTTACATAGCAACAATCTCGGCCACTTCTCGGATTATTAGACTAGCTATTGCAATTATAACTAATCCAATGATTGCAGCTATCAGAGTTTTTTTACCGCCCTCTGCATTGCCCTGGATGTATTGCACCCCCCCCCAGATAATCATAATAACAATAATTATCCCAGCCAATGGTAGCAGAAAATCTTGGCCAAAATTGTAAACATAAGTTTCAAGAGAAATGATTAGTTTATTAAGATTCTCCATGTTAATTTAGTCAATTTGATTAATATCTCTTACAGCTGTATCAATGGCGGTGGCTGGTGATATTCCATAATGCAAGACACTGTTAATCATTTGAGCAAATATCTCTTCCACTTTTGGTGTGTTGTTGCGATACCATGATTTGCTGAAATCTATTTGCTGGGAGACAGCACCATAGTACTGACGGTCAGCATATGATTCTTGCAAGTCTTCCCTGACCGGAATACGTTTTGCGGCACGAATATATTTGCTATTAGACCGGCTTTTGGCGGCAAAATTAATAAAATCCCAGGCTACATCAGAATATTGAGAATTTTTAGAAACAACTTCTCCCCAATAATTGGCAATTACTACAGGGTTTTCTAATCTAAGTTGAGGCAAGGGAGCTGTTTCAAAACGGAGATTGGGGGCAAATTTTTTGATATTTTCTACTTGATAAGCATAACCTACAAACATAACAGCCTTACCTTCCATAAAAGCTTGAATGTCTATTGGCAGTTCTCGGTTATCTTGGTTATCTTTATTATCATTGTAAGTGTAATTAGCCTTGGTAGGATCAGCAAAGCTAGTATAGAACGCTAATGCTTCCGGACCGGAAAAGAAAGGTTGATCGGAACTGGAATTTGGCGCTGGCAAATTAAATGTGGCTTTAGTATGGTCAGCTGTGGTCATTTCTCCACCGTATTGCATAATTATAGATGCTAGTATATCAGCATTGCGTGATATGCCATCGGCTACTCCAAAAGCTAAAGCTGCTCGCTCAATTTTATTTCCTGGTCCGTATATAGTTAGTTTGGGGATAAGTTCAGTAACTTCGCTCCAGGTGCGCGGCGGTTTTCTAATCTTAAGTTCATCAAATATATTGGTGTTGTAGAATAATATCAGATTATCAATGTAATAAGGGATAGCATAAACTTTGTTGCTATCTACAAAATCATCTACTACAACTTGGGGATAGTCATTGGCATAATCTTGCACAGTCATTAAAGCATTGGGTACTGGAACTATATGGTTCTTGTGATAAGCCAGCCAATCATTATGAATCATAAACATATCTGGGCCTGCCCCATCAGCAATTTGTTTTATTAAATTGTCCTGATAATCATATATGGTCTCGTCAGGTCGTAAAATGGCTTTTTTGACAATAATACTAACATTACTATGCTCTTCTTGATAGGCCTGAATAATTTCGTCTAGCACATCGCTTTCATCCCAGAGGCGAAGGTATTCTAATACAACAGGCTCTTTAGTTTCAATGCGGAAATCATCACCATTATCAGAGCCACTTCTTCTACAAGAAGCTGCACCCAAGATAACAATGATAGCCATCCCTAAAACAATATATGGAAATGGAATTAGTTTAGTATTCATAAATTTATAACATTTAATACTTCTTTAGTATAGCATTAGGAATTACTTGATTTTAATAATTTTAGTTTTCTTCTTTTCAATAATTGGTAATATTATTTTTAAAACTCCATCTTTAAGTGTAGCTTTGGTTTTGTTGGGATCAACTGATAATGGCAGGTGAACCTCGCGAGCAATAGGCCCCCAATGACATTCTCTAGTGTAGTAATTATCAACTTTACTGTCTTGGCTAGAAGTCGATTTATGTATAAATAAAACATCATTATTTATAGTAATGCTAATATCATCTGCAATAGCTCCAACAATGGGTGCTTTAATGATAAGCTGTCGACCACGTCGAGCTATGTCTATTGGCAGTTCAAACTCGTCTGATAAATTATCGTCCAATTTAGTTGTACCTAGACGGATAGAGTATTGATCGCCAGACTGTTGTGTTGAGACAGATATCTCTTTAACCATTTTTTATGAGTTCCTTTTTATTATATATGTATATATGTCTTACAGATAAACCCTGAGATGCAATTAGAGTATTTTTAGTAAAGTGCTGTAGTTATTTAGTATAATGTTTATACTACATATGATGTTTATAAATAGGTATTTATATATTTTGGGGACTTTTTTGCTGGTAGGTATGACTTTAGGATTCCCGGCAAGAGAGGTTAAAGCAGCTGAATACTCGGCTCAGTGGATGGCTCAAGCTCAAACGGTTTCGATAAAGATTGGTGAGACTGAATCTATTTGGGTAGAAATAAAAAATACTGGTACTGTTAGTTGGGCTAGCACTGGCAATAATGCAGTAAAATTGGGCACTACCGTAAAAAGAGATAGGCATAGTGCATTTTATAGTGATTCCTGGTTGAGTGAGAATCGTTTAACTACAGCTCAGCAAGAGGAAATTAATCCTGGTGAGATTGGTCGCTTTGTATTTGAAGTGACTGCTGGTCTACCCCCAGGAGTTTATAAAGAATATTTTGGTTTAGTAACAGAAGGTATTGCTTGGTTTGATGAATTTGATTTTTCTGTAGAAATAGAAGTTCTACCAGCTGTTTTTGAAGGAGAAATTGTATCAGTGTCGGGCGATGATACGATTGTGTTTAAAACAGGCGAGATTAAAGAATTGTCTCTGCGTCTTAAGAATATAGGTGACACAACCTGGAGGAATAGTGGGGCATATGCAGTTAAAATTGGTACAGCTGAGCCTTTGGATAGATACAGTGTTTTTTATTCCGAAAGCTGGTTATCAAAAAATAGAGTGGCTAATCCTAAAACTGATATACCACCTGGTGGAGTGGGGGAGTTCAGTTTTGTGATAGTGGCGCCGCTTAGAGTTGGTGAATATGTTGAGAAGTTTGGAATAGTGATAGAAAGATTAGCTTGGTTAAAGGGAGTGGTGTTTGAATTGGATATTAAAGTAGAGCCAGCTATTTACTCAGCTTCATTTGTGAGCCAATCTCCTGATCCAATTTTGACTCCTGGTGAAGAAGCGGTTTTATGGGTGGACTTGCGTAATGAAGGCAATACTATTTGGCAAAAAGATGGTGATAGAACTGCCAAACTAGGGACAGATAAGCCATTAGATAGAAGTAGTAATTTCTACCATTCCAGTTGGTTGTCTCCTAATCGAATAACCACAATAGAAACAGAGACACTTCCTGGTCAAATCGGCAGATTTTCATTTATTGTCCAAGCTCCAGATAAAATAGATACTTACACAGAGTATTTTAGGCCAGTTATAGAATATGTTACCTGGATGGATGATTTAGGGATTAGTTGGGAAATTGTTGTTAACGAAGAATTGGTCTTAATAGATCCTATTAAAGTTGGTCTAAGTGCTGTGACTACTCCTATTACCATTAATAGTAGTAACGGAGTAGTGATTAGAGAAGGCGACCAAAAAGATTTGATAGCTCGTATATCAGATAATCAATCAATAAAAGTTACTCCTACTGCTAGTGGTTATATAGTTAATACGTCGACAGGAAGTTATAACATTAATGATTATTTACGCTTTGTGCCACTCAAAAATTCAATTCTGTCTGTGAATAATGAGCAGGTTAGTAGTAATTATAATTGTTTTCGAGGATTAGTAATTGTTAGACGGTCATCTTTGAGTGGGCGAGTTTGGTTGGTTAATGAGTTAGAACTGGAAGATTATCTTAAAGGAATAGCTGAAGTACCCAATGGCTGGCCTCTCGAAGCCCGCAAAGCTCAGGTAATAGCTGCCCGAACTTTTGCTCTGCGTCGAATAGCAGATCCTAAAGCTGATATTTTTGATATTTATGACGATACTCGCGATCAGGTTTATTATGGATATAATTATGAGCTTAATAAGCCAGGGATTGTTCAAGCCGTGACAGCTACTACTGGCATGGCTGTTATTTATGGGGGGCAGCCAGCATTAACTTATTATCATTCCGATAGCGGTGGTGCTACTGAAAGTGTAGAAAATGCTTGGGGCGGTCAAGCTTTTCCTTATCTTAAATTTACAATAGATCCATGGGCTAAGCCTGTAATCTGGGAAGCTACTCTATCTCAGAGTTATACACAAGACAGGTTCGACGATCAACTCAGAAAGGTCGGGGCTGTGTCTGAGACTATAACAGATATGATAATTAATGAACGTTATCCTTCGGGCAGATTAAAAACTATTTCTTTGGTTACTAGCACAGGCAAACAAGTGTCTATGGATATATCAACTTTTGATTATTTAACAGACAGCACCTATGTTAAAAGTATGAATTTTGAAGTAATCAAAGAAGGTTCTGTTAATGCACCCAACTTTATACTACAGGGCAAAGGCAATGGTCATGGTATTGGTATGTCACAATGGAGTGCCTATAACATGGCTCATGCAGGTCAGTCGTATGATCAAATTCTTAAATTCTTTTATTCAGGAGTGGATATAAAGGTTGTTTAAGCTGCAAAATATCTATAAACATATTTTAAATTTATTTTTTCCGCCCAAGTGTATAAATTGTGGGATAGCGGGTTATTGGATTTGTCATAAATGCTTTGATTCAATAGATATAATCAATACACCAATTTGTTATGGATGTGGAAAATTATCAGATGAATTTAAAGTGTGTTCAAAGTGTCGCGGCTCTTTTCCTTTGAAGAGAGTAATTGTCTGTGCTCATTGGCAAAATCCATTGAAGGTTTTTGTCGACAATCTTAA
>CAYRIH010000007.1:29909-43748 GCA_964424375.1 uncultured Candidatus Saccharibacteria bacterium
ATCTTAAATATCATAAATTGCATGTGCTGGCAGAAAAACTTGGAGCTTTAATGGCAGTAACTTATTTTAAATTCAGCAGTGATAAAGATGTTATTATAACGCCGGTTCCTCTGCATCGAAACCGAATATGGGCAAGGGGATTTAACCAGGCGGATATATTGGCTAGAGAAATAGCCAAGCTTTTAGGAGTAAATTTTGCTAATTTATTAATCCGATCCAAAAATACTAAACCACAGTTTGGTTTAAGCAGGAATTTGCGCCGTCAGAATGTAGATGGAATATTTAGGTTTAATCTCAAAAAAACTGCTATTATTAAAAACAAAACAATAGTTTTGATTGATGATGTTATAGCTACTGGTTCTACACTCAAAGAGTGTGCCAAAGTTTTGAAAAATAATGGTGCTAAAGAAATATGGGCCTTAGTTTTAGCTAGAGCCTAATTATCCAAGTGATCTTTTTTGAATTGATTCCAAGCCCAATCGATACTGAAATCAAATTTCCAAAAGGTGTACGATAGATTTTTTGCCCAATTAGGGGTTGTGATACACCACCATTGTTGACATTGGGTTTCTTGGATTTCTCGACGCTGCCATTCTTGTTCAAACCAGCTGTCAAAAACTTGTTTTCTTTCTTGAAAAATTCTAGCTTTTTCTTGCGTATCAATATCAACACCTATTGGTTGGTTGGCAATTTTTTGCCACTGCTCAAACCAGCCAGTCAAATTAGATGGTGGTTGGCTATAATCAGGAACATCGGGAATATCTTGATTATTATCAGTAACGATATTGGGAGGAAAAATCTGCTGCCAATTATCTAAAGAAAGGAAACTGTCTATAAATGGAAAGTTGTCTATAAAGTTTTGACTTGGAAAGGTATCGATTTCTGTACCAAAACTAGGAAGAGCTTGATTTTTATCGGAGACTGGTTGACTATCATCAGTTTCTGTATTGAAAGATTCTTTAGTATCTGACGGCTCAGGGATACTGTTTGATGTAGAGTTAATAGTAGAGAACCATTGAGCTGAGACTAAATTATTACTTAATAAAATAGCTGGGATTAATATCAGCCCCCCAAGAATTATCATTAATTTGCTAGTGGTATTCATTATTTGTTTTTTATAAATCCGATCTTATCTTTAACTTTAGCTAAAGTTTTATCGGCGATTTTTTTGGCTTGCTGAGCTCCATTAGCTAAAATTTTATCCAATAATTTTTTATTTTTCATATAGTAATTAACTTTTTTTTGAATAGGAGTGAGTTTCTCTATAACTAGATCTGCCAATTCTTTTTTAAAATCTCCATAACCTTTGTTTTTGAAGCGTTTTTCGATTTGAGATTCGGTTTTGCCAGAGAAAAGTTTGTATATGATAAGTAAGTTGTATAAACCTTTGCGTTTGGGGTCAAATTTTATAGTTTTACCAGAGTCGGTTACAGCTCGCATTATTTTTTTGCGAATAACTTCTGGCTTGTCGGTTAGGGCAATATAATTATTGGAATTAATTGCGCTTTTACTCATTTTATTATCTGGATTATCTAATCCCATGATTCTGGCTCCAGATTTTCTAATAAGTGGTTCGGGTATAGCAAAAGTTTTGTCAAAACGATTATTAAATCTTTGAGCTAAATCTCGAGCTAATTCTACGTGTTGTTTTTGGTCGTTGCCAACTGGCACTACATTTGTGTTATATAAGAGAATATCAGCTGCCATTAAAGTAGGGTAAGTTAGTAAGCCAGTATTTATACTATCTTTGTTGCTGGATGAAGTTTTATTTTTGAATTGTGTCATACGGGAGAGTTCGCCTAATTTAGAACTTGTGGTTAGAATCCAGCCTAGTTCAGCATGGGCGGGTACATGAGATTGCACAAAAATAATTGATTTTTTAGGATCTATCCCAGCGGCTAAGTAGGTGGCGGCAGTAAGATAGGTATTTTCCTTTAGCTCTTTTGGATTTTGAGGGACAGTAATAGCATGTAGATCAACTACACAGAAAATATTGTTATATTTATCTTGGTTTTCTACCCATTGGGTAATAGCTCCAAGGTAATTACCTATATGGATAGTGCCGCTAGGTTGTATTCCACTAAGAGCTGTTTTTTTCATACAAGCTAAAATTAGCATAATTTTAGCTTATTAGTAAGGCTGACTGTAATATAATATGAATGCGAGGTAAAGATATGGATAAAAAGAAAAAATCAGTGCTGGTGCCAATAATTTTTTTTAATTTTTTTAATTTTCCCTTAACACTTAAAGAATTAAGAAGATACTTATGGCGATGCGAATTATCTCTAGAAGAGATACAGCAAATAATTAAACAATTGCCAGGGGTGCAAATTAGGGGAGATTTAATTTATTATGATAATCATAAATTAGATAGGGATCTTAGAGAAAAAATAGCTGGTAAGTTTTGGAGTAGGGTAGCGTGCCGGCGCTGGGTATTTTCTAATGTCCCGTTTATAAAACAGGTATTTGTGTCTAATACTCTGGCTTATAATAATGTGCACCATAATAGCGATATAGATATTTTTATAGTTGGTCAAAAAGGAAGGTTGTGGACTGCCAGAGCTTTTTTATTGCTAGGGCTTAACTTACTTGGTTGGCGAGTGCGCAGTATAAATAGGTATGGCAAATTTTCACCCGAATTTTTTGTGAGTGAGGCGGCTCTAAACTTAAGAAAAGTTGTTTTAGATAATGATTACTATTTATCTTTTTGGTTAGCAGACTTGGTATCAATATGGCCAGATAGTGAAAGTACACTGCTAAAAAGAGCTAATTATTGGTTTAAAGAAGATTTACCTATTGCTTGGCGCAGTCCTAAAATCAAACCTTTTACTACATTAAAGCCATCTTATTTCCGATTGCTAATGGAAAGGTTTTTATCTGGCAGATGGGGCGATATATTAGAAGAAAAGTTGCGCAGTATACAAAGCAGAATTATTCAACATAATTTGAAGCGTCTAGGGGTTAACCCAGAAGTAGTTGTGGATAAAGATATTATTAAGTTGCATTTTAATGATCGCCGAGCCGAAGTGCGTGATGTTATAGAAAAAAGGATATATGAAACTTTGGAAAACACTTAATCAATATCTTCTGTGGCTTACCTTATTTGTTTTGCCGTGGCAAACCAGATATTTAATAAAGCCAGTATATTTTGAAGATAGTTTTGTAGAGTATGCCTCCACTAGTGTATATTTAACAGACCTTTTAATTATCGCTTTACTGATAATTTGGCTGCCATTATTAATTCGGAAAAGAAAGTTTAAATTAGGGCCAAAGTTTTTGTTCTGGTCTTTAGCTGTTTTTATAACCTGGATGTGGGTATCAGTAACTTGGGCAAGCAGTATTAATGCTGATTGCTGGTTAAGTGTTTGGACAGCAGCCAAATTTACTTTATTTAGTTTCTTTTACCTATATTTGATTAACAATGTCAAAAACTTAAGAGATTTGGTTTTGCCAATAGGCTGGGGAGTGGCTTTTCAGGGTGTCTTAGCATTAGGTCAGTATTTTTCTAATTCTTCTCTGGGGTTGAAGTGGATAGGAGAATCGGTGTTAGATCCAAAGATATCCGGTATTCCAGTAGTGATAGTAGAAGGTGTCAGGCAGCTCAGAGCTCATGGATCATTGCCGCATGCTAATATATTGGGCGGTTTTTTGGCAGTTGCCTTAATAATTTTATCAGCTGGATTTTATTCGTTAAAAAAATATTGGCGGCACTATTTTATTTTGGGGGCATGTATTCTTGGCGGTTGGGGATTATTACTGAGTTTTTCGCGTAGTGCCTGGCTGGTATATTTGCTGGCAGTTTCGTTGCTGGGTATTTGGATATGGTTTAGACGTCCCAAAAGATTTAAAGCGGCCATTTTTTATAATTTGCTTATAGCTCTGGCAATTGCAGTTCTGGCAATCGGTCAGTATAAAGCGGTGATCCCTCGTTTTGATTTTAATCAGCCTCTTGAACAAATATCAATAACTTCTCGTCTACAGCAATGGAGCGATTTTAAAACGACATATTCTAAATATCCGATATTAGGCATCGGAATAGGGCAATATATTCCTTATTTGCAGGAATTGAATAAAGAAAATCAAGGCTGGCATTACCGAAGTGATTTAATGGGCTGGGTATATAATCCAGATAATGAAACTGGTATGTATGAACCAGTACACAATATATTTTTATTAATTTTAATTGAATTAGGTATTGTAGGGTTAATTATTTTTATATCGATTATAGTTAGTGCATTATGTTTGGTTGCCAATACTGTCCGTTATAGACCTCTTTTGGGCGGCACAATCCTTTTGGCCTGGTCTTCGATATTATTATTGGGTATGATTGATCATTATATTTGGACATTACAACAAGGTAGATTATTATGGTTTGTAGTTCTAGCTCTAATAGTTATTGTTAGTTTAAGATCGGGATATAATAAAAAAGTAAATAAGGTAATATAGATTTATGGAAGAAGAAAACAATATTATAAAGCAACCTGATAAATTGCTGGAGAAAAGTAGTAGTGAGGCATCAAGATTGTTAAGTGCTGGCAATGGTCAGGTTAATTTAGAACTTGATTCAAAGATTTTTGCCGCTTTGAGTTATTTATCAATTTTGTTTGTAGTTCCATGGGTAGTCAAAAAAGATGATGTTTTTGTTAAATTTCATGTTCGCCAAGGATTAGTTCTGTTTTTTGCAGAACTTATAGCATGGTTTATTTTATATTTAATAGAATCTTTATTAATTACTCTGTTTTCCTTTGGAGCGCTTTCTTTTGTGGCATTTTTATATAAACTAGTTTGGCTGTTTTTTGCAGGGGTAAGTATTGTTGGTATTTATTTTGCTGTTAAGGGAAAAAAGAGAAAAATCCCCATTTTGTGGGATTTGTCTAAAAATTTCAAAATTTAATCTTGCCAATAGTCTAGATAACCTATATTTTTATATAATAATAGGGCCTGTGGCTCAGTTGGTAGAGCGCCTCCATGGCATGGAGGAGGTCAGGGGTTCGAATCCCCTCAGGTCCACCAGCACACAAAAACTCTTTACCAGAGCTTGTTTTGTGATAGTATTAACATATCAAAGAGGGATTTGCTCCTTAACTTAGAGGTGATAAAAGTGAATCTTAACCCAGAAGAGCAAAGCGCAACCGAGATTATTGAACAGGATAACCCAGAGAGCGAAGACCTTTGTCGTATCGTTCTGGACGCAGGACTATCCTTTGTCGTAAGAGGAAAGGCTTTAACTGTTCTTGTCGAGGAGGTAGAATCATATGACGAAGAACTCTGCAGTATTATCGAACATCCTGATATGCCCGCAGAATTTAGGCACAAAGCTTTAAGTGGTCTTCTCGAGCAGGGTCCAGAGAGCGGAGACCTTTGTCGTATCGTTCTGGACGCAGGGTTACCCTTTGACATAAGAGGGAATGCTTTGACTGCTCTTGTTGATGAGGTGGGGGCAGAGAACGAAGAACTCTGCAATATTATCGAACATCCTGATATCCCCGCAGCATTTAGGCACAAATCTTTAGGTTGTCTTCTTAGGCAGGACCCAGAGAGCGAAGACCTTTGTCGTATCGTTCTGGATACAGGAATACCTTTTGAAATAAGAGAAAAGGCATTGGATGGTCTTATCGAGACTGAAGTAGAGGACGAAGAACTCTGCAGTATTATCGAACATCCTGATATGCCCCCAGAATTTAAGCAAAAGGCTTTTGACTGTCTGCTTGAGCAAGGCTCAGAGAGCGAAGACCTTCGTCGTATTATCAGAAATTTGGGACCACTTTTTGTACCAAAAGGAGAGACAGTTCCAAAAAAAACAGAAGAGAACCAAAGCTTAATAGATCTTGGGGCCACTTAATCGATAGAATATCAGGAAACATTATAAAGCCCCGAAAGGGGCTCTTTTAATACCCAAATCTAATCTATTTTCTTGAAGCCAAGTTCCAACTTCATTAACTATGCTCCACCACTGCATCGTAGCGAGCTACACTAAGTTGTTTTTGTGTAAAAATTTAACGGCTCATTCATGAGCCGTTAAAAGAATAATAAAAACTCTTTACCAAAGCTGGTTTTTAATATGAGATAATACATTTATGGATAAAAATATTCAAAGATACAACCAAGGAGCTCAAGAATTAGCAAAGAAATTTAATTCTATTGGTGCTCGTACGGATGATGTAAAAAGAGCGTTTTCTTATATTTCGAAAAACAAAGATATTAAGGTTTTGGAGTTAGGTTGTGGGAATGGACGAGATGCCAAGGAAATCCTAAAGAGAACTAATGATTATTTGGGCATAGATGTTTCTGAAGAAATGATTAAACTTGCTCAACAAGCTCTGCCAAACGCTAACTTCATAATTGCAGATATACTTAATTACCCATTTCCATCAAATATAGATATTATATTCGCCTTTGCATCATTGTTGCATCTCGATAAACAACAGTTTGAACAAATCTTAACCAAAGCTCATCAATCTATCGCCAAAGAAGGTATTTTCTATATCTCTACCAAATATGGAGAATATGAACAAAAACAAAAAGAGGATGAGCTTGGTTCTTCCACATATTATCTATATATCATCGAAGACATTACAGAGTTAGCTAATAGTATGTACGAAGTAGTTTATTCAGACACCCAAGAGATTAAGGGTGTTAAATGGTTAACTATTGCATTGAGGAAGAGGGGATAATCCATATTCTCTTAAATAAGTTCTAACTTCGTTTAAAATAGACCACCACAAAATTATAAACAGTTCTTCTGTTTTAAATTGTAATTTTGTATAATTAATACATGAGGAATGTAACACTTTGTTTTTTACTTAGAGGTGATGAGATTTGTTTAGCTATGAAAAAACAAGGTTTTGGTATTGGAAAATGGAATGGTGTTGGAGGCAAAGTTGAAGAAGGAGAAACTATAGAAGAAGCTGCTGTTAGAGAGCTTTATGAAGAAATTGGAGTTCATGCCAATATTACCGACTTAGAGAATATGGGCAATATTAAATTTTATTTCAACGAGAAGCCAGACTGGAACCAACAAATGCACATCTATTTTATAAATCAGTGGCAAGGAGAGCCAATAGAATCCGAAGAAATGGCTCCAAAGTGGTATAAAAAAGACCAAATACCATATGAGGCGATGTGGATTGATGACCCGCACTGGTTACCTAAGGTTTTAGATGGCAAAAAGATAGAAGGAGAGTTCTATTTTAATAAAGATGGAGCTGAATTAGATAAATTTACTGTAAACGAATTAGTTAGTAAATAAGTTCTAACTCACCTGCGATTAGTCTAATCTAGAAATTGTTGATGAACAGCATTTTGAGCAAAGTTCTTCTGCTATGCTCCACCATGGTTCGATGGGCTCACCATTTTGGTAAAATGTAACCATGAATATACTAGTTATTTATGGGGGTTATGGTTTATCGCGAGAAGCTGAAGTATCAGAGAGGTCTGGATTACAAGTTTTGCAAGTATGTAAAAAGGCAGGATTAGATGCCTTGGGTTTTAAGTTAACCAAAGACAATCTAAATAAACTGCAATCCCAGATTGGGAAATATGATGCAGTTTTTCCAGTTTTGCACGGTGAGTTTGGCGAAGACGGACAAATTCAAAAAAGATTGGATGAATTAAAGGTAGCTTATGTAGGTTCTGGAGCTAAATCATCAGAATTATGTTTTGATAAAGTTGCCACTAAAGAAGTTTTAAAAACTAACAGTATTAATACTCCGCAGTGGGTTTTAATTAAATCCAAAGAAGATATTTCAAAAATTAAATATCCAGTTGTTTTAAAGCCAATTAGGGGAGGATCTAGCATTGGTATTGTTGTAGCTAAATCAATAGACGATTTGAGTAAATTAGATATTACGGAAAAATTATTAGCTGAAGAATATATAGATGGGCAGGAATTAACTGTAGGAATTTTAGACAATCAAGCTTTGCCTGTGGTAGAAATTATCCCCTCTAAAGGTGAATGGTTTGATTATGAAAATAAATATAATGAATCTACACAAGAAAATGTGCCGCCAAAATATATCAGTTTAGATATACAACAACAAGCTAGACAATTAGCCCTGAGGGTTCATAAGCTATGTGGGTGTAGACATCTATCT
The DNA here is from genome assembly GCA_964424375.1 of uncultured Candidatus Saccharibacteria bacterium. Classification (GTDB taxonomy): domain Bacteria; phylum Patescibacteriota; class Kazan-3B-28; order Kazan-3B-28; family UBA10110; genus CAYRIH01. Next base: position 38,003 of record CAYRIH010000007.1, read on the forward strand.
AGGGTAGATATGATATTAAAAAATAATCAATTATATGTTTTAGAAATTAATACTATGCCTGGTATGACTGAAGAAAGCTTATATCCTAAATCTGCTAAAGCAGCTGGTTATCCAATGTCTGAATTAGTGACAGAATTAATTAACAATACTGATAAGTAATTTTGTGGATTAAATCTGTTGCAAGGTATAATAAAATCACCTGCCGAAGTGTTTGGCAGAGAACATTGAAATAGAGGTGTCTCAATGACGGAAGAACTGTTTCCAAAGACTATAAATAGTTTTTGGATTTCCTTTGACAGATATGTCTGGCCGGGCTTTGTTTTCAGTATCCTAACAGTAGTCATTGATATAGTTATTAATGGCTACCAAAAAACAGATATCCTTGTCCAAAGATTCGATTGGTTGATATTTTTTGTCGGTTTAGCAGCGGCATTGTTTACTCTGGTGTGGTTTAATAGAAAAGAAACTTGGTTTGTGAAAAAAATTAAATATCTGGAGAGGACATACAAAGTTCCATTCTCAGTTGCAAAAGGAAAGAATTATATGTTGGATTCTGCTAGGATAGATATTAATATTGGGCATAATTCTGGCATTCTTTTATATGTATCAACGTATTCAATAATTTATGTTATCTCTTTCATCAGCGGGCTTCCCTTGTGGCTTTCGATCTGTGTTCTAATTATGTTGACTTTTCTTTCCAACATGAGAACAGACCATATTTGTTATATGTGCACCGCCGATTTAGATACAGAAAACCGATTTATCAAGGATTGTTTGTATATGGATACGGAAGACTGCGAATACCAAGACCCCGATGATTATAATCCTCAGCATTATGACTGAGGATTTTTTATTATGTTAAAATTAGACTACGAGACAATAAAATTTACAATATATGCCTAAAATAAATATAAAGAAATATAATCATCAAAAAATTGATGCCAAGTGGCAAAAGTTTTGGCTAAAGAATAAAACTTTTAAAGCTAATGATGTTAAGAAAGATAAATTATATATTTTAGATATGTTTCCATACCCTTCTGGTAAAGGATTGCATGTGGGTCATCCTAGAGGATATGTAGGCAGTGATGTTTTAGCCAATTATTATCGATTAAGAGGGTTTAATGTATTACATCCAATTGGATTTGATGCTTTTGGTTTACCGGCTGAGAATGCAGCTATTAAAGCTGGCATACATCCAGCCGATAGTATTAAGCAGAACATAAAAAGGTTTAGTCGCCAATTAGAGATGTTGGGTTTGTCTTATGATTGGAGCAGAGTGATCAATACTTCTGATCCAGATTATTATAAATGGACTCAATGGTTATTTATCTTACTCTATCAAAATGGATTAGCTTATCAAAAAGATGGCTATGTAAATTGGTGCCCAAAAGACAAAACAGTTTTAGCTAATGAACAGGTAGTAAATGGTTGTTGTGAAAGATGTGGAGCTACGATAGTGCAAAAGAAGAAAAAACAATGGTTTTTTAAGATTACCGAGTTTGCTGAAGAATTATTGAATGATTTGGATGATTTGGATTGGCCGGAAAGCACCAAAGAATTACAGAGAAATTGGATTGGCCGATCTGCTGGGTCTGATCTAATTTTTAAGATTGTCGATTCTGATTTAGAAATCAAAGTTTTTACTACCCGAGCGGATACATTATTTGGAGCTACTTATTTGGTTTTGGCTCCAGAATATGAAGATATAGATAAGATTATTACCTCAAATAAACGGCAGGAAGTTGAAAAATACATCAAGGTGGCCAGACAGAAAACTGAATTAGAGAGATTAGCAAATGACAAAAATAAAACTGGAGTTTTCACTGGTGCCTATGCTATTAATCCAGCCAATGGAGAAAAAATCCCAATCTGGGTAGCAGATTACGTAGTGGCTAGCTATGGCTGGGGGGCAGTGATGGCAGTCCCAGCTCACGATGAACGGGATTTTGAATTTGCCAAAATTCATAAGTTACCAATCGTTGAAGTAATAAGTGTGCCTAATGGCAGGTTGCCCTATACTGGTCATGGTAAATTAGTAAATTCTGGAAAGTTTGGCGGTAAAGATTCTCATAAGATGGCTTTAGTTATTACTAAAGAGGTTAAAGGGAAAATGACAACTAAATATCGTTTGCGCGACTGGTTAATTTCGCGTCAACGTTATTGGGGGACACCGATTCCTATTTTTTACGATAAAAATGATAAACCAATTCTGGTAGAAACTAAAGATTTGCCAGTAATACTACCAAAAGATGTAGAATTTAAGCCTACCGGCCAATCTACATTAATAGATTCTAAAGAATTTAGAAAAATTCCGGAAAAGTATAAAAAAATGGGTGCTGTAAGAAGGGAATTTGATACGATGGATACTTTTGTTTGCTCCGCTTGGTATTTTATGCGTTATGCGGACCCTAGAAATATTAAAACTTTTGCTGATAATAAGAAATTAAATTATTGGCTACCAGTGGATATATATATTGGGGGAACTGAGTTTGCTTCCAGTCATTTATTATATGCTCGGTTTATCACTAAAGTACTTTATAGGTTAGATTTGATTAATTTTGATGAGCCCTTTATCAAATTGCGTCATCAAGGGTTAATTCTTAGTGAAGATGGATATAAGATGAGCAAATCAAAAGGTAATGTAGTTAATCCAGATGAAGTTATAGATGGATATGGTGCGGATGCTTTAAGAATTTATGAGATGTTTGTGGGTCCGTTTAATCAATCCATAACTTGGAATACAGCTGGCATTGAAGGAGTTCGCAAATTTCTAAATAGGGTCTGGAGTTTGGTGCCTCAAAGCAAGGCTTTGGTTACCGATCGGGCCATTCATGGTCTTATTAAGAAAGTCACTAAAGATATTGAGCAAACCCATTTTAATACAGCAGTTAGTTCTTTTATGGAGTTTACTAATTTAGCAGTTAAACAGGGCATAACCAAAAAGACTCTTAAAACACTCATCATTTTACTGGCTCCGTTTGCTCCGCATATAGCAGAAGAAATGAATTATAAATTGGGCAATAAAAAAAGTATATTTAAGTCTAATTGGCCAGAATTTGATCCTAATCTAATCAAAGCTGACAAGATGACAATAGCTGTGCAGGTAAATGGCAAATTAAGAGGGACAATAAAAGTTGGCTTTGATACTAAAGAAACAGAAATAAAAAAGTTAGCTATTAAGTTAGATTCTGTTAAAAAATATATTAGCAATCCTGACCAGACAAAATATTATTATGTGGGCGGTCGGGTGATTAATTTTGTGGTTAAGAATGGATGAAGAAAAACAAGCTAACAAAGAAATAGAACAAGAAGAAATTGTCATCGAAAAAGAATGGGATAGAATTGAAAGATTGTTATCTCAGTCTAGCAACCTAGCTTGCAATATGGCGGTAATAGAAGCTGATAAATTATTTCGTGAGGTGTTAGGTATTGTAAGTATGGGTGAAACAGTTCATGAAGCGATTCAAAATGCATCGGATGTATTCTCAAATATGAAAGGTTTGCTAGAATCCCGCAGAGTTTATGAAGATATAGTTGAAGTCCCTGGTTTTTTTATTGATAAAAAAATTGCCAAACAAGTTACTGCAATATATCTTCAGGCTATTTTAGATATGATGGGCAAGGATTATCAGGAAAAAGGTTTTTGGCAAAAGATGTTTAACGAAATGACGTATTTTGGTCAATCTCATCCTGGAATATTGCGTAGTATTTTTGTAGGGGCCTTGGTTTTTTTGGCCGGAGTTTGGTTTTTGGCAGATACTACTGCCGGACAATGGTTGGTAAGTCTATCAGTTGGATTAACTCATTTTGTCTTAAACTGGATATGGTGGCTGATTCTAATTTTGGGGGTAGTTTTAGGTATAGCACTTATTAGCTGGCTTTTCTTTGAGGGGAGACGAAAGTAGCAGTTAATTTATTTGCTACAATGAAAAGTGCTATTTATTTTTTATATAAGAGGGTGGCGGGATGAAGTTTGTCCATCTACATGTTCATAGTCATTACAGCCTATTAGATGGTTTAAGCAAAGTTCCTGAATTGGTGGAGATGGCCAAGGAACAAGGCAGTAATGCTTTGGCGTTAACTGATCATGGTGTTATGTATGGCATCATTGAGTTTTATAAGGAATGCAAAAAAGCCGGAATTAAGCCGATTATTGGTTGCGAAGTCTATATAGTTGAAGGTAGTTTAGAAGATAGAGCATCAACTGGGGGCAGGGTAAAACCTTATCACTTAATTTTATTAGCTAAAAATAGTGAAGGGTATATTAATTTAATGAAAATAACCACCCAGGCTCATTTGAAAGGGTATTATTATAAACCTAGAATCGATTATGATTTTCTAAAAGAGCATAGTCAAGGCTTAGTGTGTTTGTCAGGTTGTTTGCAAGGAGAGGTGCCCAGAGCAATTTTAAATGATGATTTAAATAAAGCTCGTAAGGTGATTACTTGGCATCATAAAGTTTTTGGCGATGATTATTATTTGGAAATGCAACATCATCCCAATATACCAGATCAGTTAAGAGTTAATGATCAACTTAAGGTATTTGCCAAAGAATTTAATTTGCCTTTGGTAGCATCTTGTGATTCTCATTATCTACATCCTGAAGATGCTGATGCCCATGAAGCACTTTTATGTGTGCAAACTGGTTCTCAGCTTTCAGACGAACATCGTTTCAGTATGAAAGGCGAGGTTTTTAATCTTATGGATCCAGCAGTGATGGCCGAAGCTTTTGCGGATGTACCAGAAGCCATAACTAACACCCAAAAGATTGCTGATATATGCAATGTGGAAATTGAGCTGGGCAAAATTATTCTGCCTATCTTTGACTTGCCCAAAGATGAGGTTGATCACAAAAGCTATTTAAAAAAATTAGTGGATGCGGGTACAAAGCATCGATTTGGGGACAAGCCTAGCTCAGAGATACTTACAAGATTAGAGTATGAATTAAGAATTATTAGTCAAATGAACTACGAATCTTATTTTTTGGTAGTAGAAGATTTTATTCGCTGGGCAAAAAATCAAAAGATTGTAGTGGGGCCAGGTCGAGGAAGTGGAGCAGCCAGTATAGTTTCGTATGTTTTAGACATCACTGATATTAATCCACTGGATTACGATTTAATTTTTGAGAGATTTTTAAACCCATCAAGAATTTCGATGCCAGATTTTGATATTGATTTTGCAGACGACAGACGAGATGAAGTGATTAAATATGTAGTAGATAAGTATGGTGGAGACAAAGTGGCTCAAATTGTTACTTTTGGAACTATGGCCGCTCGAGCCTCTATTCGAGATGTGGGCAGGGTAATGGGGATTTCTTATACCGAAGTAGATAAGATTGCTAAGTTACTTCCTTTGGGTGTTTCATTGGCAGAAGCCTTAAAAGTTGTAGATGAGCTAAAACAATCATATGATACTGATTCTAAAACAAAAGATTTAATAGATTTAGCTCAAAAACTAGAGGGGGTAGTGCGTCATACATCAGTTCATGCCGCCGGTGTGATAATTGCTGACAAAGATCTGGTTAACTATACTCCTCTGCAGACTGCCAGTAAGGGAGAAATCTCTTATGTAACTCAATATTCTATGTTTCCTTTAGAAGATTTAGGTCTTTTAAAGATTGATTTTTTAGGCTTAAAAAATTTAACCATTATAAATAATGCTTTGGGCACCATGCGAAAAACTACCTGCCAAAAAGAAGGAATGTCAAAAGAAAAAGTACTTCCTATGGTCAAGGAAAAACTAGCAC
>CAYRIH010000008.1:0-10864 GCA_964424375.1 uncultured Candidatus Saccharibacteria bacterium
CTCAGATTCTTCAGGCTCAGTCTTTGGTAGGTAGCGGCCAACATTTGTCCCAGGCTGGTATAGATATTACGGAAGCGCTGATACCCTTAGTAGATTACTTGTCAGCGCCAGATGTTTTAAATGATGGTTTGCAGAATGTGGGAAATAAAATAGGGAAACTGCTTATAACCAGCACATCTAAAATTGATTCGGCTCTAAAAGAAGTAGCCTTGGCGGATCAGATGCTTAGTAATGTAAATCCAAACTATACAGTAGCTGGTTATGCCGAGTTGGTTATAAATGCTCAAGAAAAAACTACGGCATTCAAACAGGCTTTGGAAACAGTTGGTTTACTGGCTAAGAATTTGCCGCCGGCAATGGGTTTTGATAATCCTCAATATTATCTCTTACTTAATCAAAATTCTAATGAAGCTAGAGCCACCGGTGGGTTTATTGGCAGCTATGCTCTTTTAGAATTATACAAAGGCAAATTAGATAATGTATTCGTAGATACTACCCAAAGAATTGATGGACAAAATTTATACAACGATCAAGTGTTGCCAAAGCCCTTAGAAGAAGTAACATCTTATTATGGTATTCGAGATGCTAATTGGGAGCCAAACTTTCCAACTTCTGTTCGAACTATCCAAAAACTTTATGAGCAGGCGGGTGGTGGAACTGTGGATGGAATGATTGCTATTACTCCTGATGTTATCGCCGATTGTCTGGAAGTTTTAGGTCCAGTTTATATGGATGAATATGATATTAATTTAACTGCTACCAATTTTGCGAGTAGGCTGCAAAAGCATATTGAAATTGATGCTCAAGGCACTTATAATCCTAAACAGCTTTTAGTTGATGTTACGCCAATTATTGTGACTAGACTGTTTGATGCTGACAGTCGCCAGATTAATGCAATTGGTAAAAAATTGCTACAAAGGCTTATGACAAAAGATATTTTATTAAATTTCTCTAATCCTGGTTTAGAGTCAGTAATTTCTACAGTTGGCTGGGGTGGGGAAATTCCAGATATTTTGCCTCAAACAGATTATTTATATATTGTTGAATCTAATTTAGGCGGCAATAAAAGCAGTGGATCATTGGTGCGCGAGATTAGTCACCATACATTGGTGAGTTCTAATGGAGCTCTTTTAGATAGCCTAAAGATAGTTTATAGCCATCAGGGAACTGACGAGTTTCCGGACGGGATTAATAAAAATTATCTTAGAATTTATTTGCCGCAGGGCAGTAGAATCAGCAAGACAATAGGTTACGATATGGACACACAGATAGATATTGATACTTCGGATGGGAAAACAGTTGTTGGTTTTTGGGTGACTACTTCTCCGGGAGAGTCTAGCACTATAGAGTTAGAGTATATTTTGCCTTTTAGAATTGATTTCGATAAGGATGTTGGTCAATATAGGCTAGTTATTCAGAAACAGCCTGGTATTAAAAAAACTTTATTTAAAAGTCAGATAGAAGTCAGTGGTAATTTAAGTCTAAATGAGAGAAACGATCAGGAATATAACACTCTGTTTTCTGATCAATTTATTCGAGATGAGGTTTTAACTATTCCGATTTATAAAAAATAGGCATCTAAAATTTAGATGCCTATTATGAACGTTGGGCTTTTAAATAAAAACCACTCTATTTAAGAGTGGTTTATTTAGTTTCTTGATTTAGAAAGTGCAACTTTATTACCAATCGTTTTCACTTTCTAATTGGTCTGCCAATGCTTTGCCACAACGGTTACAGAATTTGGCATCGGAAGGAGCTTTTGCCCCACAATATGAGCAATATCTACATTCTTCTGCATCAACTTCTGTTGGCTGTTCTGGTTGTTGGACATCCTGTTGGTTTGCCAATAACTCGCCACAATCCCAGCAGAATTGGGCATTTTGAAGAATTCCTGCCTCGCACTGTAAACATTTGCGCTTTGTGTTGCCTGTTACAGGGGAAGCTCCAAAGTTGATGCTGTCACAAGCAGGACATACACATGCATTACTTCGTTTTCTAAGCTTATCCGAGCCGCAATATGGACAGTAATTAGCACTGTGGCCAATTTTAGTTATGCCTTTAGGTGTTGTACCGGAAGCTTGTGAAGTCGGGATAGGTTTTACTGATTCCGTTACCATAGCTCCGACAGTAGCAAGAATAGGCGGTGGATTGAATTTGATTGGCTGATTATGATTAGCATCATCTAATCCTTCTATCCACCCAATTTTTTCGGCCAGCTTCATTAACATTTTGGCTATTAATCCTGTGACAATTAACCAAATTATTAACTTACCTAAAGTGGGCAGGAAAATAAAGCTTGCATTCGAATCAGACGTATCAGTAGCCACATATATAATGATTACTATACTGTAGACCAAGAGTGGTCCAAGAATATATATACTGCTATTACTTTCTTTAGTGAAAGCAATTACTCCTAAGAAAGAGAGCAGTATGATCACTACACATAGCGTTAAGCTGGACTGAACTATAATACTAATACCCATTTCTACATTTTTTACTCCAAAAGACATTAAATAGAGAGAAATGATATTTTTTAGAGTAAAGTTATCTTCTTCGAAGATATTGAATGTTATTTCCAGGAGTCCAATTTTTGCAACTGGTGGAGAAAATATGATAGCTCCCAGTATTATTGCTACAATCGTGCCGGCTGCCCATCCCCAAAGGATAGGTCGGTTAAAGAAATTAATCCACGGACTTTGACCTCGGTTCATGGGCTTAAGCCTCCAATTTGTTTTTTCAAGGTATAGTCAGGATATCAAATGATGCTAAAAATGTAAACCCAGACTATAAAAACATATATACTAGTTAATTTTTCTTGTCGATTTTTAAATGGGTGTAGTAGTATTGATAAGGGTGGAAAGGCTTATTATTAATTGTTGATTATTATGATGAATATAGTATGGGCAGTATTAACATTTGTTGTTTTTGTAATCCTGATTTCGATAAAACAGATTAATCAATATCAAAAAGGAGTAAAATTTACTTTAGGTAGGTATGGCGGATTGATGGAGCCAGGGTGGCGATTAATTTGGCCAATTTTTCAGTTTTATAGAAAAGTTGATATGCGAGTTAGAGCTGTGGATGTGCCAGACCAAGAAGCTATTACCAAAGACAATGTGTCTGTAACTGTAAATGCTGTAATTTATTACAGAGTTGATCAGGCTGACAAAGCAATTTTAGAAGTGGAAAATTTTTATTATGCCATTTCTCAATTGGCGCAGACCACTATGCGTGATGCTGTTGGGCAAGTAGATTTAGACCAGCTTTTATCGCAAAGAGAGCAAGTGTCGGAAAGTATTAGAAAAATAATTGACATAGCCACGGATCCCTGGGGGATTAAAGTGAATAATGTAGAATTAAAAGATGTGATTTTGCCAGAGGAAATGAAGCGAGTTATTGGTAAGCAAGCCGAAGCTGAAAGAGAGAAAAGAGCTCTGATTATTAAATCCGAAGGAGAGGTTTTGGCATCAGCGAATATGGCAAAGGCAGCAAATATTCTATCTCAAGCTGACGGAGCTTTGCATTTGAGAACTCTGCAGTCTATTAATGATATTAGTTCTGATAAATCCAACACCATCGTTTTTGCCATACCTTTAGAAGTCTTAAGAGCTTTTGAAAAATTCGGTGGCGAACCAGTTAAAAAAGATGACACTATTATTAAACCACCTCAGTTAGACGAGTAGTTCAAATGTAATTTAGAATTAGTCTAGTAAAAAATGCCCTGAGATTCAAGGCATTTTTTTTATTTTACTTGTTTGACTAGTGATTCAAATATCTTGGGATGTTGATGGGCGAGTTGGGCTAGGATTTTTCTATCTACATCGATTTTTTTCTCTTTTAATTTAGCAATGAATTGATTATAGCCAATATCTAAAGGTCCAAGAGCGGCATTAATCCTAGTTATCCATAAACTCCGCCAAGTCCTCTTTTTGACACGCCGATCTCGATAGGCATAAGAAAGAGCTTTCATATAGGCTTGGCGAGCTAGTTTTATTGATTTGCGCCTGGAAGTACGAAAACCCTTGACTGCTTTGCGCAGTTTTTTATGTTTTTTTTGAGTTAATATACCTCGTTTAATTCTGGTCATGGTTTATAATTTACGCTTGAATTAGTCTTCTAATCCTTTTTACATCAGCTTTAGCTACGTTTTGTGATTTGCGATATGTCCGCTTACGAGTAGCAGATTTCTTTTCTAGATTATGGCTCTGAAATGCTTTTCGACGTTTAATTTTTCCGCTTTTAGTAACGCGGACTCTCTTGCTAGCACCTTTATGAGTTTTAATTTTTGGCATTTTGTTAAATTTAGCTATTTTTGGGGAGCAATAAATGTAATTAGTTGTTTACCTTGTTTTAGTGGCTCCTTTTCTATAGTATATTTTTCTAAAGTATCTAAGAATTTGTTTAATAGTTTTTTGCCCAACTGAGGATAAGCGTTTTCTCGCCCTTTAAATTTTATAGTTACTTTGACTTTATGTCCCTTACTTAGAAATTGGGATACTTTCTTGCTTTTAATATTTAAATCATTCTCATCAATTTTTAATCCTAAACGGATTTCTTTTGTATCCTTGGTTTTATGTTTCTTTTGCCCAACTTGGGATTTGGACTGCTCGTATTGATATTTACCAAAATCTAGAATTTTGCATACAGGCGGTCGCAGGTTAGGGGCTACTTCTACTAAATCCAACCCTAGGTTTTGAGCTTTCTGCAGGGCTTCTGTAGTAGGTACAATGCCCACCTTATTGCCAACTTCATCAATTAAAAAAATTTGGGGCAGCCTGATTTGATGATTGATTCTGGTTCTTTTATTGGGCATCAAAAAATATAGATTGAAACTAACATATACATATTAACACGTCAAATAGATGTTTTTTTAGTTTCACTACGACAAGGTTGAATCATAGCGATAGTTTTGCCAGTAGCTTGAATAATTGCTGGGGTATTAGCCAAGATTTCATTACCAGATAAAATTGGCAAGTTTAGACTGCTAGTAATCTCTAGCTTGTTAGTTCTAAAAATACTCTGTTCTGTATGTTTTTTATTAGATGTGTTTATGACAATTTTCATCTTTTTCTCGAAAGCATCTTCCAAATGGAGATTGATATTGCTAACTTGGCATTTTACTTCTAGATTATTATCTAGTTTAAGATGAGTAGCAACATCATGAGCTTTATTTACATTTCTGGATAAATTGACACCCAAAAATCTTTTGAACCAATTTTGTTTATTTAAAATATCTGTTAGTAGATTTCGTCTCGGGATGATTGACAAACTACCAACAAAGTAGCGCTGGCCGATTTTACCCAATCGTTTTTCTGATATTTGATGCTTGGCTAATAGTTTTACCCCTATTTGCCAATTTTTAATCCCGAGCATAGTGGCCAATTGGTTGCTCCGACTGGTTGGAATAATGCCTAGTGGCAAATTTAAACCAGCCATAGCGTCAATGATACTGGTAACTGTGCCATTGCCTCCAACTGCTACTATTGCCTTAGTGTTGTCTTTAATGTTTTTATGCAGCAAGTCAGCGATATCAGATAGATCATTTATAATTACAATTTTGTACCTAATTTTATTTTGATCCAGAACTCGTTTAAAAGATCGCTCAATATGTTGATAGCGATTGTTTCCGGCCTTGGTATTGACTAGGAGAAGATACATATTTATTCTGATTCTTCCTCCACTTCATAAGCTGGTTTGGCTGGTTCATTTTCTTCGGTTTCTTTCATTGTACTGCTGCCTTTAAGAATCCCACCAGGTTCTATTGATAATGCCTGGCTAGTAACATTGCCGTTAACTCGGCCGGTTTCTAGTATTTCCAGTCGTTGGGTTGCAGTAATATTGCCATCAACTTCTCCAGCTACATATACATTATCAGCTTTAATATCTGCCTTAACTTTGGCGCGTTCTGCTATCACCACATCTTTAATGGTTGCTATTTCACCTTTGAAATAACCATTTATTTGAATATCACCTTCGCTTTTAAGGATGCCTTCCACCAATACTTCCTTGCCAATCAAGGTATCTAATTGGTCAGAGTTAGCAAAATCTTTTCTATCTTTAGCCATAGTCATACTTTAATAACAAAGATATTATAATGCAATATACTATTTCCGCCAATAAATTTTTTTTGTTTGTTGCATATATAAAATTGTGGTCTGAGACCATAATTATTTGACTGGAAGATATTTTTAGATATAATGTTATCTTGCATATAAAGCTAGAAATTTAGTTATGAAAGCGAGATATATAGTAATTCCAGTTAGTTTAATAGTTTTGGTGGCAGCCACAGTTTTTTTCTGGACTCAGGCTTCTAATCAACAAATTCAATATGATCTTTTTGAAGTGCGTCGAGGAACGGTAGCTAAAACTATTTCTGTATCAGGATCAATTACCAGCCGTCAGAAGTTAGAGTTAGGCTTCTTGTCACCTGGAATTGTTGAAGAAGTTTATGTATCGGTTGGCGACAGAGTAGAAGCAGGAGATATTTTAATAGCTTTAGATAGCACTCTGCTTAGACAGCAGTCAGCTTCTGCGGCGGCTAATGTATCGGTTGCTCGGGCCATGTTAAATAAACTTCAAAATAGTCTTAGAGGGGTTGATAGAAATGTATTAAGTCAAACTTTTAACCAAGCCAAAATAGCATTAGATGTGGCTCAAAGTAATTTATGGGATGCTCAACAATCTAAAGATATAGACATAAACAGCGCCATAACTGCTCTTAATGGTGCGCAAACTGCTTACAATAATACTGTTAATGCTTACAATGCTGCTCAATTGTCTATATCCCAATCGGCTGAGGTAGCTAGAGTGGCATTAATCAATATTGAAACCGCTCTGTCTTCGGCTCAGGCAAATTATAATTTGATGATTAATTTGTATAATACTGGTCAGGCTACAATGTTTGAGCTTCAACAAGCTCAATTAGCCTTAAGTAATGCTAATGCAGCTTACCAAAGTGCTAAAGCTGGTTATGACGCGACTTTGTATCAAGTTAGTGTTGAAAAGATGGCTCTCCAATCTAACTTAGATGCTGTTTATTCTCAATTAAAAATGGCCCACAATACTTATGATGCAGCTTTGATGGGCAGTGATGTCAAAATTAATTCAGCTCGAAATGCTTTGAGTTCTACTCAATCTGCTTACGAGTTAGCTCTGGCGCGATATAATCAGGCTGTTTCACCAGCTCATAGCGCCGATATTGATTCAGCCAGTGCCCAGATTAAATCTAGCCAAGCAGTTTTGGGTACTATTCAGGCTCAGATTTCTCAGAGTCGTATCAAAGCTCCTGTAGATGGAATGATTACAGCTGTTAATTTGCATGCAGGGGAGTTAAGCGGTTTGGCTGGTCCAGTTATAGTTTTAGAAACGATAAATGATTTGTTGATTGAAGCTAATATCTCTGAATTTGATATCGAACAAGTAAAAATTGGACAAGATGTTCAAATACAATTTGATGCCATTGATAATTTGATTACTAGAGGCGAAATAGTTAGCATAGATCCCGCAGCTACAGTCATACTAGGAATTATTAATTACAAAATTACAATTGCGCTAGAAAATAATTTAGATATTCTGCGACCATCAATGACAGCAGATTTAGATATTTTAACTCAGAAGAAAGAAGATGTAATCTTTGTACCTCGTAAAGTTTTATCAAAACAAGACAATAAATATACTGTTGATATTTTAACTTCGGATGGCAAACAAGAAATTGTAGTAGAAGTTGGTTTAATAGGCGATAGTGAAGTTGAAATTATTTCTGGACTTAAAGAGAATGATCAAATAATTTTGGCGGAGTTGTAATTGATGAATCAGCCACAAATTCAAATAAAAGGCCTATCCAAAAGATATGGTCAGGGCTCTTACGAAACATGGGCTTTGTCTGATCTCAATTTAGATATTAATTCAGGAGACTTTTTGGCTATCATGGGTTCTTCAGGGTCTGGCAAATCTACTTTAATGCATATTCTAGGACTTTTAGATAAGCCAACTTCCGGCCAATATATATTAGAAGGTAAGAGAACAGATCATCTAACAGAGAATCAACTGGCTTATTTACGTAATCAGAAAATGGGGTTTGTGTTTCAGTCATTTAATTTATTGCCACGAACTTCAGTTTTAGAAAATGTTCAACTACCTTTGTTATATAGAGATATGTCCAATAACCAAAGACGCAAGTTAGCTATGGATGCCTTAGAAAAAGTAGATTTGTTGCCTAAAGTGGGCAGTGCGCCTAATCAACTTTCTGGTGGTGAACAGCAAAGAGTAGCTATAGCCAGAGCTTTAGCTCCAAACCCTCAAATTATTTTTGCTGATGAACCTACTGGAAATTTGGATACTAAAAATAGTTTAGAAATTATGAACATTCTAACTAAATTAAACAAAGCTGGCAAAACAATTATTTTAGTTACCCACGAAGAAGAGATAGCCAAATTTGCTAATCGAGTTATTCGATTAAGAGATGGCAAATTAGAAAGCGATGTTGTTAGCCATAAACAATTAATAGTATAGATGTGAATTATCTAATCAATATCAAGATGGCTCTTACGGCTTTATGGGTTAACAAAGTTCGTTCTATGTTAACTTTATTAGGCATAGTTATTGGAATTTCTTCAATGGTAATTATCGTAGCTTCTGGAGAAGGAGTTCAGCAATTTATTTTAAACGAGATTCAGAGCTTTGGAACTAATATAATGAGTATTACTCCAGGTGGATCAGAAGGTGAGGAAATGGGTCCCCCAGCCGCCATAATGGGTGTTACGATAACTACACTCACCTTAGATGACGCTTATGCTTTGGCTGACAAGCGTAATGTTCCGGATGTAGTAGAAGTAGGGGCATTTTCTGCTGGTGGTCAGGCAGTTATTAAAGGTATTGATGGAGATATTTTTACAACTATTTATGGGGTAACACCTAATTATTTTGATATATCTAATTTGGAATTTGAATCTGGTTTGGCGTTTGATGATGATGATGTTGCAACTATGTCAAAAGTAGTAGTTATAGGGCATGGTTTGAAAGAAGATGTGTTTGGGTTTGATGATGCCGTTGGTAAAAAAATTAAGATTAACAATTATCGTTATAAAGTAGCAGGGGTGTTAGATGAAAGTGGAGGTTTTACTTTAGGCATAGATATGAGCAAGTGGGCATATGTGCCTGTGACTGTAGCTCAGAAATTAATATTAGGTGTAGATTACCTAATGGAAATAATGGTTAAGGTTACTGATGAAAGTAGAGTAGAGGCAGCTAGATTAGATGTCCAGGAACTACTGCGAGATCGACATAATATTACTAATCCAGATAATGATGATTTTACTGTTCGAACTATTAAAGATGCGCTAGATATGATTCGGATGATTACTGGAGCCTTAACTATGTTTTTGGCTGCTATTGCAGCGATATCTCTGTTAGTTGGTGGTATTGGAATTATGAATATTATGCTGGTATCGGTTACAGAACGGACTAGAGAGATTGGCTTAAGGAAAGCCTTGGGAGCTAAAAGACGAGATATATTATGGCAATTCTTATTAGAGTCAATTTTATTAACTAGCGTAGGTGGAATTATAGGTTTTATAATTGGTATTGGCGGAGCCTTAATCGTATCACTAGTTGGCGGTTGGAGTTTTCATATTAGTTTATTAGCTATTGCCCTGCCATTAGTAATGACAGTATTATTTGGAGTTGTTTTTGGGATGTATCCTGCTATCCAAGCCTCAAAATTGGATCCCATAGTAGCACTTAGGTATGAATAATTTTAATTAAATAGCTATACTTTACTTTTAATTACCTCCAAGTTAGTATGGGTGCGTAACTTTTTACTACGCGTCCCATTATAGATAATCTAATTATGATGAATTTAAATAATATATTAATTATTATTCAAGTAGTTGTAGCGATTTTACTAGTGGTTAGCATTCTCGTCCAATCTAGGGGGACATCTTTGGGGGAGGCTTTTGGTGGTAGCAGTACATTTCATGGAACGCGGCGGGGGAGTGAAAAATATTTATTTATAATCACTGTCAGTTTAGCAATATTATTTGTTTTTTTGGCTTTAGTCAGCTTATTTATTTAATTCGATTTGGAAATGATATTTAAGCCACTAAGCATGATTTGTCGTTTCATTTAAAGCAGGGAGGTTAATATTTTTCGTGTTTATAAACGTCTTGGCCCAGACAAGTTGAAAGGAACTCATGGGGCTCTGAAAATTTTAACTCGAGTTCAATTTTTTAATTCTCGGCTTAAAGGTTTTGCTAGGCAATTTACTGGTCGTTTTTCTAGATTAGAAAAAATAGTTATTGTTTTTTTATTATTAATTATCGTTGTGGCATTGAGTTGGCGGTTAATATCTAGTGAGGATAAAACTGTTTTTCAGCCAATTCAGGGCGGTAGTGTTATTGAAGGTGTGGTGGGATATCCACAGATTATCAATCCTCTTTATTCACAGGCTAGTTCTATTGATCAAGATATTGTTAAATTAGTCTTTTCTGGCTTGGTTAAAATGGGTCGCGGGCGGGAATTCGTACCAGACTTAGCTGTCTCTTGGAGTGTTTTGAATCAAGGCAAGACTTATATTTTTAATCTTCGAGATGATGTAGTTTGGCATGATGGTCAGTCATTTAATGCAGATGATGTAGTCTTCACTATTAGAGTCATCCAAAGCGATAGTTACCAGGGGGTACTCAAAGAAAATTGGTCTAATATAGAGGCAACTGCTCTCAATTCGAATACAGTTCAGTTTACTCTACCCAATCCCTCTACTTTTTTCCTCTCCCAAGCCACTATAGGTTTATTGCCAGCTCACCTATTTGCTCATTTACCAGTAGTTAATATTGGTGACCCAAGTCATAACTATAAGCCAATTGGG
>CAYRIH010000008.1:10874-27106 GCA_964424375.1 uncultured Candidatus Saccharibacteria bacterium
GTTTTGGATATCCATGTAATAACTCTCAGCAATTGTGTTATTGATCATAAACAATTGTTTCAATTGCTAATTTGAGAGATTCAGTTACTTTGACAATGAATAATGATTATTATGATCAGATTCCATTTGTTGAAAAAATTGTTTTTTATTTTTATGATAATGAGAAATCATTACTCAATGCCTTAAGAAATGGAACTGTAACTAGCGGAGGTTTTACTTTCTTGAATGAAAGTTTGGAGGCAGATTTAACTAACATTAATACTTATATCTATCAATTACCTCAATATAAAGCCGTATTTATTAATCAGTTAGGTGGTAATCAAGCCTTGGCTGATAAATCAGTTCGTCAAGCACTAGCTTTAGCGACCAATAAATCAAGGATTATTCGTGATGTTGCTGATGGCAACGCCTCTTTAGTAGATAGTCCAATTCTTCCAGGTTTTTGGGGACATTTACCTGACATTCAGGTGTATCCTTTCGATTTTATAGCGGCTAGAGATGCTTTGCATCGGGGTGGGTGGAAAGATGCAGATGGTGATGGCTTTTTGGAAAAAGGAGATATCAAACTATCGTTTACTCTTAGTTTTAAGGAAGATTTGACCAATAATGCGATTGCTGGGATTTTAGCTTCAGATTGGGAGGCTATTGGTATTCAAGTTTTACTTAACCCTGTGCCACCCATAGATTTATTTGATCTGATTATTCGGCCCAGAAATTATGATATGCTTATTTTTGGCCAGAATTTAGGTTCTGATTCTGACCCGTATGTTTATTGGCATAGCAGTCAAACCAATGATCCAGGATTGGCGCTTTCTATAATGTATGATAAGGATATAGATAACAATTTAGAGCTGGCTAGGTTATCATCTAATTTAAATCGGGCAATTGACTATTATCATCGCTTTCAAAGAGCATTTGCCCAAGAATTGCCTGCCATTCTTTTATATCAGCCAAATTTTGTTTATCTTGTAGATAGTAAGGTAAAAGGGGTAACAGATGAAATTAATTTTGGAAGCATAAGCGACAGATTTATTAACATAGGGGAGTGGTATATAAAGTATCAGAGAACTAGTCAGCAAGCAGAGGAAGGAGATGGGGAAGAAGCTATTGCAGATGAGGCAGAAAAGGAGATGGACAAATCAGAATAATAGCTTTAATATAATTAACAATTAATAGGGCGGGTGGCGGAACTGGTAGACGCGCATGGTTAAGGGCCATGTAGGGTAACACCTGTGGAGGTTCGAGTCCTCTCTCGCCCACCACAGTTGAAAATTTATAGGGCAATTAGCTCAGTTGGTCAGAGCATCCGGCTTACATCCGGGAGGTCAGAGGTTCGAATCCTCTATTGCCCACCAGGGCAGGTGGCGGAACTGGTATACGCGACGGACTTAAAATCCGTTGGAGGTAATACTCCTTGAGGGTTCGAGTCCCTCCCTGCCCACCATGTTTCTGCAGAATAATATAAAATATAGGGGGATATTTGATACTATAATATTGCGCCGCGATAGCTCAGTTGGTAGAGCGAGGGCTTGAAGAGCCCTGCGTCGGGGGTTCGAATCCCTCTCGCGGCACCAGGCGGCAGTAGTTCAGTTGGTAGAACATCTCCTTGCCAAGGAGAAGGTCGCCGGTTCGACCCCGGTCTGCCGCTCCAAACCAGTATAAATTATGATAATAGGCATTACAGGAACAAATGGCTCTGGTAAGGATACGGTAGCTGATATTTTAATCAAAAAATTAGGTTGGTCACATTTTTCTTTATCTGATGAATTAAGGGACATCTGTCAAGAAAGAAATATTGAATCAACCAGAGATAATCTAATTAAATTCGCCAGAGAAATTAGGAATGAAAGAGGTTTGGATTATCTGTCCCAGAGAGTTCTGAATAAAGTATCAGATAATTTTATCGTGACAAGTATCAGGAATCCAGCAGAGGTTGAACCATTTAAAAAATCAGCTAAATTTATATTAATAGCGGTTGATGCGCCAATTGAAGTAAGGTATCAGAGGGTGATTAGTGCTGGTAAGGGCAGATCTGGCCATAAGGTCGGGGAAGAAAGTATGAGTTTAGAAGAATTTAAGAATAAAGAACAGATTGAAATGCAGGGCACAGGGGCTGATCAGCAACTACAGATTTTAATAGATATGGCAGATACAAAAATAGAAAATAATGGCACAATAGAAGAGTTGGAAAATAAAGTGGATGAATTGTTATTATCACTTAACTTATTAGAATAATATGAAAGATCAAACAATATTGCAGGACAAATTTAAACCAAAAGAAATTGGTGGCAAGAAAAAAGATTATATTTCTTGGCATGAATACTTTATGGGCATAACTCTACTTGCTAGATTAAGAAGCAAAGATCCTGTAACTCAAACTGGTGCATGTATTGTGGATTCTGACAATAAGATTGTTAGCATTGGTTACAATGGAGCCCCTATTGGTTTGTCGGATGAGGATTTTCCATGGAGAATCAAAACAGGTAATTATGCTGATATGAAATATCCATACATTTGCCATGCTGAGCTGAATGCCATTGTAATTGCAAATCCTAAAAATTTGCGGGGGTGTAAGATGTATACTACAGTATTTCCTTGCAATGAATGTACTAAACTTATTATTCAATCTGGTATTAAGGAAATATTATATTTATCTGATAAGCATTTTGGTCTAGACATGAATAAAGCAGCTAAGTATATGATTGATAAAGTAGGGATTAAGTGTACAAAGCTAAATATGCTTGATAAGAAGATAGTGTTAGATTTTTCAGAGGATTCTATATAATAAGTTCTGGCCTGGTGGCCGAGTGGTTAGGCAGGGGTCTGCAAAACCCCGTACAGCGGTTCGATTCCGCTCCAGGCCTCCAGGGCGCGGTGGTGAAACTGGTATACACGCATGATTCAGGTTCATGTGCTCGCAAGAGCGTGTGGGTTCAACTCCCACCCGCGCCACCACGAGATGTTCTGATGTGGATGTGTCCCACCAATATCGTATAATTTTAAATATGAGCAGAATCAAAAAACAGGCTAGGCAGTATGCCTATAGAATGGGTAGAAAATATAGGCAGGATCCATTTGCCTTTATAATTCTTTGGGCATTGTTTTTTAGTGCTATATTTTTGATTTTTGCCTTTCGAGGGTTAATTGCTGCTAACTTTGTGAAAAAAATAGATGTAGATAATTCTTTTACTGTTTCTGATGAAAATACTTTAGATATAGTTGAAGAAAACAATGATGAGCCGAATGCAAACAATGATGCCGAAATCCAAAAACCCCAAGCCAGTGGTGATACATATACAGTTCAATCTGGCGACACATTATATGCAGTTAGCTTAGAACTGGATAAAGATTGGCAGGAAATTGCCAGTCTTAACGACATTGAACCACCTTACAGTCTTAGTGTTGGCCAAGTATTGCAATTGCTCTAGATGAAGAAGATATTATTATTTTTGTTAGCAATTGTTGTCTTAATGATATGTTCTATAGTCGGCATTGGTTTTTTATTATCTCCTCAAGATCCACTAGAACTTGGTGACGTTATTATTGTAATTAGTGGGGGAGAGACTGAACAAAGAGTAGCTGAAGGAGTTAAACTTTATCAGGATGGCTGGGCGCCATTAATGATTATGTCTGGTGCAGCTAGAGATGAAGGTATAGCTAATGCTGTAGCTATGAAGCAAATAGCTGTTATACAAGGAGTAGTGCCAGACCATATTTTAGTAGAAGAAGAGGCTGTTGATACTTTTGGTAATGCTGTTAAGACTAGAGAAATTATAGAACAGTATAAGCTCAATAAAATTATTTTAGTGACTTCCCCTTATCATCAAAGAAGAGCCGCTTTAGTTTTTAAAAAAGTTTTAAGTGATTTGCCGGTAAAAATAATTAACCATTCGGCTTCTGATTCCGCTTGGCGCAAGAATGGCTGGTGGTTCAATGCCTGGGCCAGACAATTGACTTTAAGTGAACTGAAAAAAGTTATCTATAGCTGGATAGTTCCTTTTCAACCCCAAGAATAAAAGCGTATAATAAGCAGGTAAAAAATTAATCATTAAGGGAGATTCCTATGTTAAATCTAGTTTGGTTTTTAATCATTATATTATTGATAATTGCTATATGGTCTGTAGGCGCATTTAATAAGTTAGTTGTCTGGAAAAATAGGGTGGCTGAAGCTCTCAGTGATATTGATGTCCAGCTTAAGCGTCGCCATAATTTAATACCTAATTTAGTGAATACAGTTAAAGGTTATGCTACTCACGAAAGTGGATTATTTGAAAGGGTTACCCAAGCTAGAAATTTGGCCATGGGGGCTTCTGACCAGAGTTTAGCCAATAAAGCTCAAGCTGAAAATGCATTGACCGGAGTTCTAAAATCTTTGTTTGCGGTGGTCGAAAATTACCCTGAACTTAAAGCTAATCAGAATTTTTTAGCTTTGCAGGAAGAATTATCTGACACAGAAAATAAAATCACTTCAGCTCGGCGATTTTACAATACTAATGTTAAAAACTTTAATACAAGTCAAGAAATTTTCCCTTCCAGCATAATTGCTAAAATGTTTAGCTTTAAACAAGCTGAGTTATTTGAACTAGAGGATGTGGCAGAAAAGGAAGTACCTAAAGTAGATTTTACTGGTTCCAATAATTAACTTTAGATTTATTTATGTATGAACAAATTGCTCTTAATCGTCGCAAGACGATCTTTTTAGTAGTCATTTTCTGCGGCCTTATTATTGCAATTGGTTGGAGTCTGGCTAGTTATTTTGATAGCACCTCAATTTTAATTTGGGCTGTGGTTTTAAGTGTTGTTATGAGTTGGTGGAGTTATTTTAATGGCGATAAAACTATCTTAACTATATCTGGTGCCAAGCCAATTAAACCTCAGCAAAATCTTACTCATAGAAAAGTTCTGCATTTGGTGGAAAATTTATGTATAACCGCAGGTTTAAACCAGCCCAATATTTATATTATTAATGATTCTGCTCCTAATGCTTTTGCTACAGGCCGTAACCCCCAACATGCCAGCATTGCTCTTACATCTGGTTTGATAGAGAAATTAGATAAAGTCGAACTAGAAGGGGTAATTGCTCATGAACTTTCACATGTCAAAAATTATGATATTTTATTGGCTACAATAGTAATTACCTTATTGGGCGTGGTAGTGCTAGCATCTGATTGGCTGCTAAGGTCTCGCTACACTATTAGGCATAGTCGCAATAACGCTAGTGGGGCAATAGTCTTAATGGGATTGTTATTAGCTGTCATATCTCCAATTTTGGCCAGATTAATTCATCTTGCTATTTCCAGAAAAAGAGAATATCTAGCAGATGCTGGAGCTGCTTTATTAACTCGATATCCTGAAGGATTGGCTAATGCTCTTACTAAAATCAATTTAGATAAGAAACAGCTTCGCTTTGTTAGTCGAGCAACAGCCAGTTTATATATAGTAAATCCATTTAAAAATACAAATATAAATATAGCTGAGCTTTTCTCTACTCACCCACCGCTAGAGAAAAGAATTCAGGCATTGAACAATATGAATCTTACCCAAAACTAGAAGTGGATAAATGAAATTTCAATTTTTATTATAAGTAGAAATTAGACAAGCTATACTTTATACTTATGTTGTGGTTATTATTTACCATCTAAAAATATGATAACTAAACAATTTATTTATTTATTGATTGTCCCTGTTCTGTTATTTAGTTTTTTTGCTACTGGTTGTAGACAGACTAGTGATACAGCTAGCTTAGGGCAATTTGGAATAACCACTGCTATAAATAATGACAATTCTCCTTTCAACAATTTTGAGCAAGTTGTTATTTCTACTGCCCCAGAAATTTATTTGTCAACTCAGATTATTGATGCGATTAAAGGAACTAAAGTGCAGGTGGAGTGGCGTTATGTTACTGGTGATCAAACAATAGCCACAGAAATTTTTAAAGGTGAACGCAGTAGTGATAAGCCTCACGAATTTATTATTGGGACATCACCCACAACTAGTTTTTTCTCTTCTCGAATAATACTTTCAGATATCAATTGGTTAGTTGGTTCTTATGAAGTGATTATAATGTTAAATAACAGAGCTATTCAAAGGGCTGATTTTAATATAGTTAATGATAGCGATTTTGATCAGTTGTCTAAAAAAGCTATGCTTGAGAATTTATATTTAGGGAGCATGGTTAATAAAGAAAATCAGATAGCTGTTCCAGGCGATAATTTTGCTCGTGACCAGGAAAAAATTTATGCTGTGGCCTTGTTCCGTAATGTTCCAGCCGGTACTACTATTAAGGCTAGTTGGGCGCATTTAGATACCAATAGGGTTATTACGAATTTTTCTGTGCCTTTTAGTGGCGCCGATTATTTGCCTTTTGAAATTAGTCTAAGTAGATTTAGCCGTCTTTGGCCTAGTGGGCTATGGCCAACCGGCACTTATAAAGTAAGTATTTATGTGGATAATGTGCTAGTTACCACCAGAAATTTTACTGTTTCTTAATCAGTTGAAAACTGGTTTTATCCACTTTCGACTGATTGGGGATAACAGGGTAGTTCAAATTGTTGACAAATGCGGTAGTAATTGTTACTGTTTATCTATGCTCCAGTAGTAAAATTATAAAAGCTCAGATTCAACTTTTTGGTATATAACGTCAAAAGGGTCATTTTTTTATGTTATCAGAAAAGTCATACATTCCATTAACAGATAATACTAATTTTACTAATTATAAATGGTATGCCTCATCAAAGAATGTTGTCTCTCTGCCAAACCTCAATTCTTTGCAAATGGAATCATACAAATGGTTTCTTACCAAAGGGCTTGAGAATTTATTTAATGAAATTACTCCTGTTGAAGATTTGACTGGAAAAAATCTCGAGCTCCACTTCATAGATTATTATATGGAAGAGCCTAGGGTTGATGAGGTAACTGCTCGACAAACGGATACTACTTATGAAGCAGCTTTGCGAGTTAAACTCAGGTTAATTAATAAGGAGACGGGAGAGATTAAAGAACAGGAAGTTTTTTTGGGCGATATTCCTGTTATGACTAATTCAGGCACTTTTGTGATTAATGGAGTAGAAAGAGTGGTTGTATCCCAGTTGATTCGTTCGGCTGGAGTTTTGTTTACTAGAACTAATGGTTTGCTACATGGTCAATATGGAACAAAAATTATACCTGAGCGAGGAGCTTGGTTAGAACTGGAAACTAATGGTAAAGGAGTTATTTCGGTTAAAATTGATCGGAAGCGAAAAACTTATTTAACTACTCTGCTGCGAGCTTTTGGATTGAATACTGACAATGAAATTATTGAAACTTTTAAAGATGTTAACATTAATCCTAAACAGGATTTTATCAAAAATACTTTAAACAAAGACCCATCTAAATCTAGTGACCAGGCAATTTTAGAAATCTATAAAAAAGTTAGGCCAGGGGATTTAGCTACAGTAGATAATGCCAGAAGTTTGTTTATTAATACTTTTGATAATTTTAGACGTTACGATTTAAGTGCAGTTGGTCGTTATAAGATTAATAAACGATTAGGCCTTGATATTCCTAACAAGAAAGGTTTTAGAGTATTAACTTTAGTTGATTTAATTGCTATTACTAAAGAAATTATTCGTTTAAATAACACTGGTGGTCCGGCTGATGATGTTGATAATCTTAAAAATAGGAGGGTGAGGGCAGTTGGTGAATTAGTTCAAGCTAAATTTCGCACAGGATTACTCCGAGTAGAGAGAATTATCAAAGATCGTATGAGTGTTTCAGATATTGGTACTATTACTCCGGCTCAATTAATTAATGCTCGTCCCATTACTGCCATTATGCAGGAATTTTTTGGCAGTTCTCAATTATCACAATTTATGGACCAAACAAATCCCTTAGCTGAATTAGAACATAAGAGGATATTGTCAGCCATGGGTCCAGGCGGGTTATCTCGTGAGCGGGCTGGTTTTGATGTTCGGGATGTTCATACATCTCATTACGGTCGAATTTGTCCCATCCAAACCCCTGAAGGGCAGAACATTGGTTTAGTGGGACGATTAGCGTCATTTGCTAAGGTAAATGATTATGGTTTTATTGAAACTCCTTATCTTAAAATTATTCATTCTGTATCTAATAACGGTACATCAGCGATAGATTGTATAGCTGACAAAGATATTGTTGCCCCATCAAGTAAAAAGATATTAGTTAAGTCAGGTGAAGTTATCAATGCAAGTACAGCGGGGATATTGCGTAAATACAAAGAACTTAAATCAATCCCAATTAAATCAAAAACCAGTAAATCAGTTGATTATCTTGATGCTCATGAAGAAGAATCATTGATTATTGCTCAAGCTGGTCTTCCGTGTGATGCTGCTGGCAATATTACCAAAAACATGGTTGTAACTCGTCAAAGTGGTGTGCCAGCCACTTCATCTATTAAACGAGTTGATTATGCTGATGTTTCCCCCAGACAAATTATGAGTGTGGCAACTTCTTTAATTCCTTTTGTTGAGCATGACGATGCCAAAAGAGCTTTAATGGGTTCTAATATGCAGCGTCAAGCAGTGCCACTAATTAAGCCACAAGTTCCAATTATTGGCACTGGTATGGAAGCAGCAGCAGCCATAGGTTCTGGATGGGCTATCATAGCACCAATTAGTGGCACTATTAAATATGTAGACGCTAGAACGATTGAGTTATTAGGAGTTGATAAAAAAACAATCAAATTCAATTTAGTTAATTTTCAGAGATCTAATCATGAAACTAATTTGCACCAAAAACCAATTGTTCAGAAAGGTCAAAAAGTTAAAAGGGGTGATCCTCTATGTGATGGTCCATCTATTAAACATGGTCGATTAGCTTTAGGTCAGAATTTGCTGGTAGCTTTTATGCCTTGGGGCGGCTTTAATTATGAAGATGCAATTGTTATCTCAGATAGATTAGTCAAAGATGATGTTTACTCTTCAGTTCATATTAAAAGAGAAGATATTGATGTTAGGGAAACTAAATTAGGTCCAGAAATTACTACGCGTGATATTCCTAATGTTAGTGAAGAAGCAGTAGCTGATTTAGATGAAAATGGCATTATTCGAATCGGGGCGAAAGTAAAAGATAATCATATCTTAGTTGGTAAGATTACTCCAAAAGGAGAAACTGACTTAACTGCTGAAGAAAGATTATTGCGGGCTATTTTTGGCGAGAAAGTAAAAGATGTCAAAGATACTTCTCTCAGAGTACCGCATGGCGGTTACGGTAAAGTAGTTAATATTAAGGTGTTTGACAAAGACAAAGGAGATAAACTGGAAGTGGGAGTGATTAAGCGCATCTATATTTATATTGCTCAACTTCGCAAAATCTCTGTAGGGGACAAATTAGCTGGTCGTCATGGTAATAAGGGAGTAATTTCTCGAATTTTGCCTCCAGCTGATATGCCATTTATGGCCGATGGCACACCTGTAGATATTATCTTAAATCCTTTAGGAGTTATCTCGCGCATGAATTTGGGGCAGGTTTTAGAAACCCATTTAGGTTGGGCGGCAGCTCTACAGAGATTTAACGTGGCTAATCCAATTTTTGAAGGTATTGATATGGAAGGTATTATAGAAGAATTGAAAAAAACTGGCTTACCCGAAAATGGTAAAGTTCAGCTTTATGATGGCTGTACCGGGATGCCTTTTGAACAAAAAACTACAGCTGGAGTAATTTATATACTGAAGTTGGCTCATATGGTTGATGATAAGATTCATGCTAGATCTGTTGGTCCGTATGCGTTGGTCACTCAGCAACCATTAGGGGGCAAAGCTCAGTTAGGTGGACAAAGATTAGGGGAAATGGAGGTTTGGGCTTTAGAAGGTTATGGCGCAGCTCACACCTTACAAGAGATGTTAACTATTAAGTCTGATGATGTCCTGGGACGCTCTCGGACTTATGAAGCAATTATTAAAAACGAAGAAATACAAAAACCTCAAACTCCAGAGGCATTTAATGTTATTGCTAAAGAATTGCAGGGTTTGGGCTTAAATATAGAACTTCTAGACAAAGATGGTAAAGCTATCAACAAAACTACATTTAAAAAATCTAAGCCTAAAAAAAGATAGTTATGCAGCCAATATCAAAATTTACTACTAGGTCGTCTAAGAAAAATCCTGAGCCAGAGGCTTTTTCGGCTATACGAATTTCTATAGCTTCGCCAGAACAAATTTTATCATGGTCTCATGGAGAGATTGCCAAGCCTGAAACTATTAATTATCGTACGCTGAAACCTGAGAAAGATGGTTTATTTGACGAGAGAATCTTTGGTCCCACCAAAGATTGGGAATGTTATTGTGGTAAATACAAAAAGATTCGTTATAAGGGAATAATTTGTGATAAGTGTGGTGTAGAAGTAACTCGTTCCATAGTTCGTCGTGAGCGAATGGGTCACATCACATTAGCTGTACCTGTTTCACATATTTGGTATTTGCGTGGAGCGCCTTCTAGGTTAGCTTTAACTTTAGATGTTCAGTCTAAAAAACTTGAGCAGGTCATATATTTTGCTGCTTATATTATTACAAAGGTTAGTGCTGAAGCTAAGACTGATGCTCTAAACCAATTAGCGCTAGAGTATAGTCAGCATACTAAATCTTTAAAGAATGAATATAAAAAAATTATTGCAGAAGCTGAATCTAAGGCCCGAGTAAATTTAAGTAAGGAACTAACTGATAAATTAAATAGATTTAAGGTTGCTTATCATACTGCTATGAGCGAAATCAATGATCTTAAAGCTCATCGAATTATCTCAGAGTTGGATTATAGAGATCTCTCACTTAAGTATGGTTCGGTATTTGAAGCTGGCATTGGCGCTGAAGCAATTTTCGAGTTAATCAGCCAAGTGGATTTACCAGCTGATATTAAAATAATTAGACAAGAATTAAAAGATGCAGTTGGGCAGAAGCGTAAACGTTTGCAAAAGCGATTAAGATTATTAGAAGGTTTTAATAAAGCAAACTTGAGACCAGATTGGATGTTGATTAAAAATTTGCCCGTTATCCCCCCAGATTTGAGACCAATGGTACAGTTGGATGGAGGTCGATTTGCCACCTCTGATTTAAATGATTTATATCGCCGAGTCATCAACCGTAATAATCGGTTAAAAAAACTGGTGGATATTGGTGCTCCAGAAGTGATTACTCGCAATGAGAAGAGAATGTTACAGGAAGCTGTTGATGCTTTATTTGATTTAACTGCTCGTGAAACATCTACTTCTACATCCAGTAAACGTAAGCTTAAATCTTTAGCTGATTTACTTAGAGGCAAACAAGGTCGTTTCCGACAAAATCTTTTGGGTAAGCGAGTTGATTATTCTGGGCGTAGTGTAATTGTAGTAGGACCAACTCTTAAATTAGACCAGTGTGGAATTCCTAAACCCATTGCCTTAGAAATTTTTAAACCATTTGTGATTTCTATACTAGTAAGAAATGAAGTGGTTCATAATGTCAAAACTGCCAGCAAAATGATAGAGAGGCAGGTGTCGGAGGTATGGGATGCCCTGGATGAAGTAATTGGTAAATATTATGTTCTTTTGAATAGGGCTCCAACTTTACACAGATTAGGTATTCAGGCTTTTAAGCCGATATTAGTGGAAGGTAATGCAATTCAACTTCATCCATTAGTTTGTACTGCTTTTAATGCTGATTTTGATGGAGATCAGATGGCAGTTCATTTACCCTTATCTCGTCCTGCCCAAGAAGAAGCAGGGCAGATTATGATTTCAACTAATAATTTACTTAAGCCAGCCACTGGAGATCCTATTGTTGTTCCTAGTCAGGATGTAGTTTTGGGTTGTTATTATATTACTTTAATGCGTCCTCATCCTGAAAATGAAAAGCTAAGAATTTTTAAAGACCTTAAAGATGCTCTCTTAGCTCAGGCTAATGGTCAGTTAGCCTATCATGTTCCAATCAATATTAAAATAGAGGGGCAGTTAATCAAAACAACTTTAGGTCGATTACTTTTTAATAAGATTATTCCTCCAGAGTTGGGCTTCATTAATGATCTAATAACTCAAAAAACCTTAAAGAGGATTATTAATCAGATTTATGAGAAATTTGATAATAAAACTACTGCTAATTTTGTTGATGACTTAAAAGATATTGGGTTTAATTTTGCTACTATTTCGGGTTCGACATTCAGTGTAGGAGATCTTCAGGTCCCACCGCAAAAAGATGATCTTATCCGTCAAACTGAAGTAAAAGTGGATAAAATTATACAACAATATAAAGATGGTTTGATTACAGCTGATGAGCGGTACAGATTGTCCACGAAACTTTGGGGTATAGTCAAAGAAGAAATAGAAGAATTAGTTTCTAAGAAAGACGACATTTTTAGTCCAGTTCATCTCATGATTGATTCCGGTGCCAGAGGTCAAACTGAACAATTAAATCAGTTAGTTGGAATAAAAGGAGTGGTAGTGAACCCAGCTGGCCGAATAATAGAGTTGCCAATTAAATCCAATTACAAAGAAGGTTTAACTCCTTTGGAATACTTTATTTCCACTCATGGTGCCAGAAAGGGTAGTGCAGATACTGCTCTTAAAACTTCTGATGCAGGTTACCTAACTCGTCGGTTGGTAGATGTTTCTCAAGATGTTGTAGTAACTGAAAAAGATTGTAAAACTTCTGTCGGTAGAACCATTTGGATTAAAGATGTAGAAGAAATTAATGAAACATTGGCTTCTGTGGTTTTGGGCAGATTTGTCCTGAAGGATGTTAAAGATAAAGATAAAGTTATTGTGAAAAAAAATACACTTATAGACAAAGAATTAGCAGAACTTATATCTAATCACAATGTTAAATCTATTACAGTTCGTTCGCCCCTAGGTTGTAAAGCTAATCGGGGAGTATGTCAAAAGTGTTATGGCATTGATTTGGCTCGTGCTAAGTTGGTAGAGTTGGGAGAAGCTGTTGGGATTGTGGCTGCCCAAAGCATTGGTGAACCAGGCACTCAGTTAACAATGAGAACTTTTCATACGGGAGGAGTAGCCAGTGCTTTAGATATCACTCAAGGTTTGCCTAGAGTAGAAGAACTATTCGAAGCCAGAAATCCTAAAACTGAAGCATTATTAGCTGAACAAGCTGGTAAAATCAAAATTGTAGAGGTTGCTTCTCGCAAATTCATTCAGTTAATCGCCTCAGTCAAAAAGACTATTGATATCCCATTTGGTAAAGATATTGTTCTTAAAGTCAAAGATGGTGACAAAGTAAAAAAAGGTGATTTACTAGCCAAAGATAATAAAAGTGGAGACAAAATAGAAGCTACTGTGGCAGGAGTTGTTACTATTAGCGGCAGGAAAGCTTATATTACTTACAGCAAAAAAGAGCTTCTTGAATACCCAATTACCAATGATATGATGCCTCGGGTAAGTGATGGAAATGAGATAGAGAAAGGGGATCGTTTGACAGAAGGGCATTACAATCTTAAAGATTTAATGAGACTTAAAGGCGAAGATAAGGCTAAACGTTATATTATTCATGAAATTCAAAAAATATATTCTCTTCAGGGGCAGAATATTGATGATAAACATGTAGAGTTAGTTATTAGTAAAATGTTTGGTTTATCTCGCATTCAGGACGAAGGTGACAGCAAGTATATGGCTGGTGAAATTATATCCACATTATCATTAGAAAATGAAACCGCCAAACTAAAGGCTGCTGGTAAAAGATTGCCCATATTTGAAAAACTTTTATTGGGCATATCAAAAGCGGCTCTTAATACAGAGGGTTTTTTGTCGGCAGCTTCTTTTCAAGAAACTACTAGAGTGTTAGTAGAAGCTGCGACTACTGGTACCGTGGATCACCTTTTGGGTTTAAAGGAAAATGTGATTATAGGTCGTCTTATCCCAGCTGGTACAGGTTTTAAAGTTAAATCTGAAACTAGTCACAATATTTAAATAATCAAAAAATTAATTCTTGTAGCGAATAATTTGACAGATAGACAACTTGGAGTTTAAATAAATTAGTGCAAAAAATCTAAATCATATTCATTTATTATTATGCCAACTATTAATCAATTAATACGTAAGCCGCGTCAAAGGAGTAAGAAAAAGTCAAAATCGCCTGTCATGCAGGTTGGTTTTAACACAATCAAGAATAGATTTACAAAATCCAGAAAAGGTTCACCTCAAAAGAGAGGGGTATGTATAAAAGTGACTACTATTACTCCTAAAAAGCCAAACTCTGCTTTGCGTAAAGTGGCTCGTGTCAGATTAACTAATAGAATGGAAGTAACAGCATATATTCCTGGTATTGGACATAATTTACAAGAACACTCTATTGTGACTATTAGAGGTGGTAGAGTGAAAGATTTGCCTGGAGTACGTTATCATGTTGTTCGGGGATCATTAGATACTGCTGGAGTAGAAAATCGCCGGCGGGGTCGCAGTAAATATGGAGCTAAAAAAGATAAATCAACTCCTGCTCCAGTTGTTACTGTGAGTAAAGAAGAAACTAAATCAGAAAACTAATAAAATAGAAACTTATGGCACGCAAAGGCACAGCAGATAAGAGAAGCATTGACCCCGACAGGAAGTTCGGTAGTGTTTTAATACAAAAATTAATCAATAAAATTATGCTCCGGGGTAAAAAAACAGTAGCCGAAAGAATAGTTTATGATGCTCTGGAAACTGCCAGCAAAAAATTGGGCAAAGAGCCAATAGATATATTCCAAGCTGTTCTAGATAATCTCTCACCTATGGTTCAATTAAGAAGTCGCAGGATTGGCGGTGGTAATTATCAAATTCCTACAGAAGTGTCATCAGACAGAAAAATTATCCTAGCACTACAGTGGTTAGTGTCTTCATCTAGAAGCAGGAAAGGCATGCCTGTGAGTGAGAGATTAGCTGCCGAATTAATTGATGCATTTAATAATACTGGAGGAGCTATCAAGAAAAAAGAAGAAACCCATCGTATGGCAGAAGCTAATCGAGCATTTTCCCATTTTGCCAGGTTTTAGAAAAAAGCTATGACTGAAAGACACTATCCCTTAAATAAGACTATAAATATTGGCATCATTGCTCATATTGATGCTGGAAAAACCACGGTTACTGAGCGAATTCTATTCTATACAGGTCGAACTTATAAAATAGGTGAAGTACATGAAGGTAAAGCCATTATGGATTGGATGGAACAGGAAAAAGAGCGTGGTATTACCATCACTTCTGCCGCCACTACTTGTTTTTGGAAAGATTTTAGGATAAATATTATTGATACTCCAGGTCATGTTGATTTTACTGTAGAAGTAGAACGCAGCCTTCGAGTTTTAGATGGTGGCGTAGTAATATTTGATGGTGTAGCTGGGGTAGAACCTCAGAGCGAAACAGTTTGGCGCCAAGCTGATAAATATCAGGTACCCAGAATATGTTTTATAAATAAAATGGATAGAATGGGTGCTGATTTTTATACTAGTTTTAAATCCATTATTGATCGTTTGGGGGCTAATGCTATCCCAGCTCAAATTCCTATTGGGAGTGCAGAAACCTTTAGAGGGATTGTAGATTTGTTAACTCAAAAGGCATATATTTTTGAAGATGATTTAGGTAAAGAAATAAAAGAAACTGAAATTCCCGATGATCTTAAAGATAAAGCCAAGGAATATCGGCATAAATTATTAGAGAAAATTGTTGAAACAGAAGAAGATTTACTAGAAAGATTTCTTGAAGATCAAACTTTGACTATTGATGAGCTCAAAAAAGCCTTAAGAGCGGCAGTGATTAGTAATCAATTAGTACCAGTATTTTGTGGGTCAGCACTTAAAAACAAAGGCATACAACAGCTATTAGATGCAATTATAGATTATTTACCCACTCCTTTAGATGTTCCGCCCGTTGAAGGTATAGTACCTGGCACCGAAGAAAAAATTGTCCGTCAGGTTGATGATAATGAACTATTTACAGCTTTGGCTTTTAAAGTAGCTACTGATCCATTTGTAGGGAAATTGATTTATTTTAGAGTTTATGCGGGAACTTTAAAAGCTGGTTCTTATGTTTATAATTCTACTAAAGCTAAAAAGGAAAGAGTAGGTAGAATATTGCGGATGCACAGTAATCACAGAGAGGATGTAGAAAAAATTTTTGCCGGTGAAATAGGAGCCATGGTTGGCCTTAAAAGTGTGACTACTGGTGATACTCTGGTAAGTGTAGGTGATAAACTAATTTTAGAATCAATTGAATTTCCTAATCCAGTCATTTCTGTGGCAGTAGAGCCTAATTCCAAAATTGATCAGGG
>CAYRIH010000009.1:0-18956 GCA_964424375.1 uncultured Candidatus Saccharibacteria bacterium
ATATCTCCCTTTTTTAGTCCTAGAGAATTAGCTATTAAGTTGATTCCTTCTGTGGCGTTGCGGGTGAAAATAATTTCCTCTTTCCTTTTGGCTCCAATAAATTTAGCAATTATTTGTCTGGATGCCTCTGTTTTTTCCCTAACTTTTTTACCCAACTTATAAACTCCACGTTCAGCACAAGTAGAATAATTTTTGTAATAATCATTAATTGCCTCAATTACTGTTTGAGGCCTGAGTGTTTGGCAAGCATTATCAAAAAAGATAATCGGCTTATTGTTTATCTTTTTTTGTAATATGGGGAAATCTTGCCGGGTTTTTTCTATATTCATGTTGTATAGAGCTTTTTATTACTGGGGACGTCGAACGTCCCACACATCTCACGTAGCCTGCCACTTATTAAGAACATCAAGGGTGGCCCATGCTTCGTTCTGCTGTACAGCAGAACGAAGACTGGTCGGGGTGAGAGGATTCGAACCTCCGATCTCCGCGTCCCAAACGCGGCGCCTTAAGCCACTAGGCCACACCCCGATGAATATACTGCGTGTGTAATTTAACCAATATACATCAATGTTTAATAAGAATTCCAACTTTGCGCCTTAAGTTCTGCTGTCCAGCAGAACCACACCCCGATGAATATACTGCGTGTGTAATTTAACCAAATTTAATTTGTAATGTCCAGATAAAATTGTTCGACCTTCTGTATTTCTTCTGGTTTTGTTAGTTTATCTAATAATAGTTTAATATTTTTTGGGTCAAATCCTAGATCAACAGCTTTTTGCGTAAACATTATTCCCTTATCAATTTCTCCAGTTGATATATAAAAGAATCCTGTTAAAGCATATAATTCCTTGTTATTAGGAATTAACAATAAAGCTCTATCTAATTTGATCTTTGCTTTAGTCTTGTCATGTAAATCAATATACATCTTTCCCCAATGGAAGTATGCTTCTCCGTTTCGGGGCGAAAGTTGAGCAGATTTCTGAAAATGATATTCAGCCTTTTTTAAAAGATTAGGATAAGATTTAGATAGCCTACCATAATAAATGCCGAACATTAAGTGGTAATAACTATGGTATGGTTCTGTAATGAAATTGTCATTTATTATCTCATTTGTATAGTTGTAAAAATTACCTAGTGTCTGTTCCTGGTTATTAGTGGGATTATTGAGTGCCAAGACAGCCATTTGTGTTCGTATAGTATTAGAAACAAAAGATTTATAAGATAAGGATTGTTTAAAGCTATTAAGAGATTTATCAACCTTACCTTGATAAAATTCTATAACTCCTTTGCTGGCAGTATCAACAGCTAAAACAGGTTTGATAATTGAGTAATATGAGAGGGCTATAATTGTAATTAGAATAATAGGGGATATAGCTTTGAAAAAAATGCTAGTGGTGGATGGGGTAATTGATTTTAATATCAAGTTATTTGTCCAAGCTAAAGCTAATAATAACCATAGAATGTTTACAACTAAATGAAATGCTGTTATTGCATATATCGCATAGGCCAATATACTACCAGTGAATCCTATGGTTATCCATAATTGATTAGATCTATCTTTGATAGAGGATTTGAATATTTGTTTTAAATTTATGGCTAATGATAAGAAAATAATCAGTAGATATATTATTAGAGCTGTTATTCCTCCTGTTACAGCCATATCAATATATTCATTGTGAGCCTTATCGAGATGTGTTTCTTGAAAAGATATATTCTTCGACCCGGAGATTGGTTTATAATATTTATTGAATGCTATTTTAAAGTTTTCAAGTCCCCAACCGATAATAGGTTTCTCTTTAAAAGCTTGTAATCCAATTGACCAAGTATGTAGTCGACGCTCTATAGAAGTGGTGCTTATAATATTATTTTTCCAGGATTCACTGCCTGGACTGTTTAGTAAGTTTATGTACAATGAAGCAATTATTATAACCAAGAATAAAGAAACTACAGATATTACTTTTATTATTTTTAGATTAAAGATTTGACGTTTGTATTTATAGAAGTATAAACAAAATACTAATAATATTGCCAGGAAGGCGGCTATCCAAGAACCTCTAGAAAATGTAAAGAATAAAGCAGTAACGCCTAAAATTAAAGCTAGAAAAGATATAATTTTAAAGGCCGAGCGCTTTTTGTTTAAAATGTATGATAAGACTAAGGGTAAGGATATGGCTAAATATCCACCCAGGAATACAGGGTTGCCCAAACTACCATTAGCTCTATAGTTTATTGATGTATCATCTATAAACCACAGCTTATAAAGGGCATAGATACTGATGATGATTATCCCTGATATGGCGATCTTGATGATAGTTTGCCAATTGTTTTTATTTCTTGCTACACCAGAAACTATTACAAAGAAAGCGAAATAATAGAACCAGGTTAAGAGGCCATCCATTCTGTTAAATGATCCCCATAGGCTGGTATGTGGTTGAGGCGAGAGGATAGTAGATAATGTAAATACTAATATTAAAGCTAGAAATAACCATCCAATCTTACTAAATCGGGGTATAAATTGGCGATCAAAATATATCAAGATGGAATATATAACGACTAATATCGTAGTTAAGCTGTAAAAGAGCATGGTTTTTAAAAAAATCATCCCAATAAAAATTGATTGGGTGAACAAAAAAGGTACGAGAATTAAGATTATACCTATTAGCCATACTGCTGTTAGATGTAGACTTTTAGATAGTCTTTTAATTTGTTCTTTTGTTAACATAATTAAAGTATAGAGTAATTAATTGAAAAAGTCTTGACAGTATTTTAATACTATGATATAATAAAATAATGATGAAAAATAGTTTTCATTAAAAATAAAAATGAAAAACACAATTATTCAAAAAATAGAAAATCAAATCAGGCAGCAGTTGTTCGGGACTCTTATGTTGGTAGTGGCTGGATTGATGTTAATTAATAGTTTTGGTTTAATTCATGCACAGACTGATTTAACCAATTTAACCTTTAACGTAACAGAAGGTGGTTTCACTATTGCTAATGTTCCTACTACTATGGAATTTGCTAGCCAGGTCTATGGTGTTGCTGCTAATGTTACAGGTAACGAATGGGTAAATGGTCCTCAGGTTACTGATTATCGAGGTAGTGGCACAGCCTGGTCAGTGGCAGTGGCTACTAATAATTTTCAAGAATCAGGGGGTAATATTATCGATGCTGATAAATTAACTCTTTATCAAGATACAGAGGGGGTATTATATAATGTTGAAAACTCTGCTACTAATGCCTATATAGCTATCGGTAGTAATGGTACTCTTAATGATACTGGTGCGACTTTGATAAATGGCTCTACCCAGGCGTCGGGTATAGTTCAGTTTGATAATGGCTTTGTTAATTTAGTTGTTAGTGATTCGGTAGCCCAAGGTGATTATGGAGCTATTATGACCTTTACTCTTTCGTAAGTTAAACAACAGCCAGAATTATTTATTGTTTATAGAAGAATTTAAAAGTGGTTTTCTAAGGAAAACTGCTTTTTAATTATATTATCGTCAATTACAATATAATTATGAATTCTGTGCTGGGTTTATTGAAGTCATTGAAGAAACCTCAAATTCAAGATATATATTATTGTTTTGCTAATAGATCAGAACGATATTGGTTGGGGGTGTTAGCCGTCTTGGTAATTATTAGCCGGTGGCTTGGGCATATGCAATATTTGTATTTGTCTGATTCCGTTAGATATGCTTTGGCTTTGGATAGATATGATGTTACTCTTCATCAGCCTCATCCCCCTGGGTATGCTCTCTATATTTTATTTGTTAAACCTTTTTATTGGCTGATTGGTGATGCTAATCTTGCTCTGATAGTTGTGAGTATTATCTTTTCGGTATTGGCTTTATATACAGTATTTTATTTAGCCAAGCGCATCTATGGCAGTAAAGTTGCCTGGGTTAGTGTTTTATTATTTATTACTGGTTCGTTGGTGTGGTTCCATGGCCAAGTGGCATTGAATTATATAACAGATGCTTTCTTCGCAGCTTTGTTTGGAATCTATGCCTATGATTCATTAAAGCAATCCAAAGAATCAAATTTGTTTAAAGCTAGTTTAGCTCTAGCTATTGGTGGGGGTTTTCGGCCTACTTTGGTAATTTTTATGCTGCCGTTATGGTTATGGATAATTCTGCGTCGCAGGAGTGTAAAACTTTTTTTGATCAATTCTAGTATTATATTGGCTGTTACTTTAGCTTGGTTAATACCAGCTGTATTGTTGAGTGGCGGTATTGAAAGCTTTTGGAATACTGTTCAGAGCCTTATTTTTAATAAATCAGGCCTCTATTCTTTTTCTGCTGTAATCAGCGGGATAGAACCGATGTGGAAACAGCTAAATATGGTAGTTAATAATCTGCTTTTGAATTTTGGCTTGGCTTTAGTGTTTGTTGTTTTGTGGCTGATTTCTTTTGCTGTGCCTCGTCTTGAAGATATAAAGATTAATCTAACTAATTTATCATTTTGGACTCTTTGGATTTTACCTCCTGTCCTTTTCTATGTTTTGGTTATTTTTACTCTTTCAGGTTATATCTTAATTATTATTCCTGCTTTGGCTATTGTGATTGCTAAAGTAATTGATGTGGTGGTGAATTCTATTATTAAAGTTTTACCTAGTAAACTGCCACTTAAAAAATCGCTATTACCAACAACCTTGTTATCTACTATTGTAATATTTATTGTAGGTTTTAATATCTATCTCTATATAGTACCTGATCAAAAAGCAGTGGTTGAATTTCGGAAACCAACTCATTTTACAGTTGATAGCATGAATCGAATTTGGGATGAGCTGATTCCGACTATTAGAGGGGAGTTTAATCCTCAAGGCACTATTGTAGGTATTAATAAGCCATATCTAACTTGGGGATTGTCACATTTTCAGTATTATCTGCCTCAGTATCAAACTTATAGTCGAGTTCTTTGGGGAGTATATAATCCGGATAACAAAAGTTGGTCTATGTCATATACTGGTAAACTTACATTAATAGATACTGTAGATATCTATCCTACAGATACCAAGATGATTATCGTTGGTCCAGATTGGTCAATTAGCTCTAGATCTATGAAAGAAGTAATAATACCAAATAATCTGGGTAAAATTCTTTATTATGATTTGACTAATTTAGATATTAGAAAGTTAGTTGAGAAAATAGGAAATGTCAGATTTATAGGGGGGGATGAAGATGCCAAAACTTAAAGCTAATTTTAAAATTGGCCTATTTTCAATTATAACTTTTATTTTTGTAGTCTTATTACTGGCGCGTCCGCCCGGGGATCCAGATTTAGGCTGGCATATCAGAAATGGCCAGGATATTTTAAGATTTGGTGTACCTAAAGGAGATCTTTATTCCCATACTATGTTTGGGTATCCTTGGATCTCCCATGAATGGCTGACTGATGTCTTGTTATATCTGTCAAATCATTATTTAGGGTTGATTTTTCTTTCTTTAGCATTTGCCTTGATTGCCTTTTTTGCTTATTTCATATCTGCTCGGGTAGCTAAGGTTAGAATAGAATCTACTCTTATAACTGTACTGATAGCAGCCTTGGTTGCACTGCCAATTGTAGGTATTAGACCTCAAATGCTAACTCTCTTAGGTTTAGCAATTGTTCTCTGGATTCTCTTTCGCTGGCGAGATAATCCTCAAAGTAAGTTAATCTATTGGCTGATTCCTTTGATGTTGGTATGGGTAAATATGCATGGAGGATTTGCAGCTGGCCTGATTTTAATGGGTGTTTTTGGGGCTATTGAATTAATCAAATATTTATTCAAGAGGTTTAAAGTAATTAAAATTGTTAGTCTAACTATGTCTCCTGTCCAGCTTTGGGAATTAATTGGGGTAGGTATTATTTCGTTTGCTGTTACTTTTATTAATCCTTATACTTGGCGAATCTATGAGGAATTATTTAGAACTGTTTTCAATGATTTAGTCCGACAAGGCATCTCTGAATGGCTGCCGATTACTTTTAACAGTCCTCAAAGCTATAATCTGATAATATATATTGTTTTTATTACTGTACTTCTGATTTTTTCTTGGAAAAAAGTTGATTCTACTAAAATATGGATCGGAGCAGTTTTTCTTTTGATCTCTTTGAGTAGTTGGCGCAATATGCCTTTATTCCCATTAGTAACTTTACCTTTGCTTTCTGAAATGATTGAAGCTCTATCTCCAAAAGGAATCTATTATCATTTACGTTCTGTTTGGATGATTGGGCTGGCAGTTATTTTGTTGGTTTATGTTGGTTATGATCGTTATCATACGGTTGTGCCTTTATCTACTAATGAGGCACTTTTTAATACTATACAGAGATATCCTTATAATGCTGTTCAATATATCAAAGAGAATAAATTGCCTGGCAAAATGTTTAATGAATACAACTGGGGGGGTTATTTAATTTGGAAGTTGCCTGAAAAGAAAGTGTTTATTGATGGAAGAATGGCAATTTGGCGAACCGAAGATCAAAATATATTTGAGGAATATTTAGTATTGTCGGGGGCCATATCTAAGATACCAACAATAGATGAAGATACTACTGCTATATTGGATAAATATGAGATTGATTTAGCATTGATGTATAAAGATAGATCTTTTAAAAATTATTTTTTATCTCACAATGATAAATGGACATTGGTTTATGGGGATTCGTTAGCGCTTATTTTCCAAAGAATAGATTCTATTAATGATGTAAATTAGACATTATTCAACCAAATAAGATTACAACAGATGTTATACTATATTTGATACCTATTTTCAAAGAAATATGA
This sequence comes from uncultured Candidatus Saccharibacteria bacterium, assembly GCA_964424375.1. Lineage (GTDB taxonomy): Bacteria > Patescibacteriota > Kazan-3B-28 > Kazan-3B-28 > UBA10110 > CAYRIH01. The sequence goes on from CAYRIH010000009.1 coordinate 6,767, forward strand.
GGGGAACAAAATTATTTTTCAAGGTCCAGGTTCTATCTTTAGTGATAGCTGTGTTGTTATCGAATATTGGTTTTGTAGGTGCCATGGAAAGTCATGGTATTGGTGTTTTGCCAACTACGACTAAAGATTATCCTAGCGCCCGCTCTTGGTTTGTATATGAAGCTGAACCCGGAACGATAATTAAAGACCGAGCAAAAATTAGTAACAATACTAATGAGACTAAAACCTTAACTGTGGCTGCTTTAGATGGCGCGGTTACCGGTAGTGGTGGCTATACTTTAATTGGCAGCAAGGAGAATAACAAAGATATAGGTACTTGGGTGACTCTTGAGAAAGAAGAGGTTACTTTAGCTCCTAAAACTAGTGTTATTTTAGGTTTTACAGTAACAGTACCAGAAGGTGCAGATGTTGGCAGTCATCCTGGAGGGATAGTAATTTGGGAACAACCATCTGAGAGTAGTAGAAAAGGTAAGCAGATAACTATAGTAACTCGAGTTGCTGCTAGAATGTATCTGACTGTACCAGGGGATATCGTCCGGAAACTTGAGGTTGAGAATGTGCGTCATTCTATTAATCGTGGTGTCCTATATTTTTGGATGACTTTTCATAATAAAGGAAATATTCAGTTAACACCCGAAACAGATATTACTCTCCGAGGTATCTTTGGCAAGATTGGGACACAGGAAAAATCTCAATATGGCTTGGTTTTGCGAGGTGGGACAATTACTTCACGAGTTCCATGGCAGAACAAAATTCCGTCTTTTGGCAGATTTGTAGCTGATTTTAGAATTCATTATGGCGAAAAAGATTTTAAAGGTGCTTATGTACTGGATGAATATATAGATGTTCGATATGTATTTTGGATAATTCCTTGGATTAAGATATTGATGTGGCTAGGTATAGTAGTGTTGCTATACTTCTTACGTAATTTATGGTTATGGCTGACTATCCAGCAAAGATTAAATACTAAAACTAAAAGGCATACTGTCAAAAAAGGAGAAAATCTAAGCATTATTGCCAATCTCTATAATATAAACGCTAAAAAGGTTGCTAGATTTAATTTATTAAAATGGCCATACGATTTACATGAAGATGATATTTTATTAATTCCTTTGGGGATGATGACTAAAACAGAAAGATTGGCTAGTAAATCTACTAAAACTGACCCAAGGATTTCTATTAAATTAGAACCAGTTGTTGTAGAACCGGGTGATTCTGTTAAGGATGTAGCAGAATTTGCCAATACTACCGTAAAGGAAATCATTGAGCTTAATCATTTACGCTGGCCATATAGATTAAAAGAAGGACAGGAATTATTGATTCCGGTTCAAGTATCTTCAGAAATTAAAAAAAATCAAAAAGTTGTTAAACCAAAGATTTTGTCTAAAAAGCGAATTAAGAGACAACGAAGAAAGAAAAAATAATGATAAGAAGGAGCAGAATAGCTGGACGGGACAGACTTAGTGGGGTATTTTCCTGTTTTTTGTCGTTGCTTATTAGTTTAGGCCTTGTCTTGGGTTTTTTGCCATTTGATCAGTTGAAAAAAGATAGTGTTGAACAGAATGATAATGGGAGATTTATCGATCGTGCTTATGCTGATGAGTTAACTTCAGTTTTAGTTCATAGCATTGCTTTGAGTACTAATGATAGTACTGTAACATATGTTGATAAATTGACTGTTGCTAGTGATCAGTTCACAGGCGATCATAAATATTTTATGTATTTTCATATGAGCTTAGGATCTGATACTGCCACTGCTAGGGCTAATTATCAGATAAAATATGGCGGTACAATAAAGTTTACTGGGACGCTTGAACCCTGTGATGCCACTGCCAATAATGCTACTCAAGTGTCTTGGATAGATGTATATACTCAACCAGCTACGCCTGTTGCCATTACGGTGGGGTTTAAGAGTGGTACAGCTGGAGCTATTGCCGCTACTGCGAATGCTACTTTTACAGCTATAGATCTATCAGATAAGTTGATAGAAAATTATGATTATTACTACAATGAAAATACTTCTGCCGCCCAACATACAACTGATTTCACCAGCAAAGCTAGTATAACCTTAAATAACGCTGATGGAGTAAAAGACTGGATGGTTTGGGCAATGGAGGATCTGACTGTTGATTCTACTAATGTGAATGCTGAAGCCCAAATCTATGATGGAGCTGCTGGTCATATGTCTCGCTCTCAAGAGGGTGAGGATAATATTGAACATTATACCTTTGTTTTGTATCGAGCCTTTGATGATACAGCACGGGGAACAACCTATTCCATTCAAGTGAGGGATGATACTGACGCCGCTAATGATCATACTAAGAGTAGGATATTTGCTTTCAATCTTAATGTTTTTGACAGCCATTTAACCCACTGGTCTTCTGTGGGTGTAAATTTAGGTAATACTTTTACTGAAATTACCACCTTATCTTATCAACCAGCTGTTACTGGTAATCAGATAGTCTATGCTAGCTATTTGAATGATGTGGCTGCTGCTGATACCCAATCTGATGATCGCTTAACACTCGATAGTACTACTCCTATGCCAACAGGGTGGACCTGGACTAGCGGCGGGGGAGGAAAAACCAGCTACGATACTACGGAGAGAACTATTAGTAATATAGCAAATGTAGTTTCTATGACATCTACTAGTAGTCATGATATTGATCTAGATGCTAAGGAAATTGCCGGAGTTGATCAGCTAGTTAGAGGTAGAGGTATTGCGGTTTTTAGTACTTTATTTAACTATATGCCAAGGTCTAATAATTGGCGCTGGTATGCTGATGAAGAGGATACTACTCCTGGTACTGCCTATGCTGTTGAAAATACAGCTCCACCCCAGATAGAGATGGGAAAGAGTATTGGCTTTAAATTAAGAATTAATCTTACAGAGGTTGGTGGACAAGCGGAGAATAATAATCGAAAGAAATTACAATATGCTACTAGCACTACTGGCCCGTGGACTTTGGTAGGGGAAACTACTGATATTGATAAATTGTTTCGTTATTATGATGGAGGAGGAGTTGCTGATGCCTTAGTTAATGCATCTACACTTCTAACGGGTACTACTGCTAGAGGTATACATAACGAAAGCAATAGTAATAGTCCTAGCAATTCTGATCATGCCGCTAATGCTGTAGTTGAGCATGAGTATACAATAGAAAACTATGATGCGGCTGCCAATACTACCTATTATTTTAGTTTGAAAGATCAGACAGTTGGTTTAATTACTTTGGCTTCTGGTAAGAGTTTTCCTAGTTTAACTACCGCTAGTTCTTATTCTCTAACTACTACTGCTCCTCCGAGTGTTTATTTAGGCAGTTGGCAGATTGGCAGCAGTGAATATCATAGTTATACCTTTAACTCTCTTGCGAGTGGTGAAGAAATAAATATGCGGGATAACAGAGGGCAGATTGCTGGTAGCAGTTCTGGTTGGTCTTTGTCGGCTGACATTACAACTGAATTAATATATACAGTATCAACAGCATATTGCAGTAGTGTTAGCTTTACTGGTAGTGGTACAGATGATATGTCTGCTGATTGTAGCGCATTTAATGGAAGTGTAGATACTGATTATAAGATTGAGATTGATTCTCACTATGATGCTGCAGCTTCCTTTACCATGTCAGGATTATTTGTCAGAATAAACTCTCCAGGACACGGAATAGAACTTGGTTCATTTCAAGCAATTGAGGTAACCAACACTACAAACTATAATGGAACTTATACTGAAAATGATAATCTAATCTATATAGATGCTAACAATGTTGATATTACGATTCCCTATGTATCAGATGAAACAGGAACGATAGAATACAACCCCAATACTTTCAAATGGTCAGATGATGGTGGTTCTACTTGGGATGGAACAGGATATCTTATAGTTCCACTTATAGGTCTGCCTTTGAATAACGGTGTAACTGTAACTTTCACTAATGCATTAGGACACCAGACAGGAGATTATTGGACTTTTACTGCCTATCCCGGAGAGGTCTATACTATACCCAAAAGTGATATGTATTGGATTACTAATCCTATAACTGGTTTGTATGATGCTCCAACTACTAATATGAGTGGTAATTCAGGTGAATATATGAGTAGTGCTGTAACTGCTGTTTTAGTTTCTGGAAATGCCAAGGATGGATTGGGTGGATTTAGTATATTACCAACCTTGAGGATTTATAATGCCAGCACGCCAGGAGATTATATTGGAGGAGTTATTACTTTTACTTTAGCTTGATTCTACGTGTCCCGTTAGAGTTAACCTTAACTATATCTACATAACTTAATTATTACTAAAACTATAATGCTTTATCTAAAACACATATCAACCAATACCCATTCTGCTCTTGCAGCAGAATTAACTCTAACGGGATGAAAAACACGGATATTGCGGAGATGCAAAAACAGGAACAGAATTATTGGTGGCATATTAGCCGCCGATTTATTTTAAAATCTGTTTTAAAAAGATTTTTCCACTGCCATTCTGTTATACAGCAGAGTCCAGAGACAAAAACAAAAATAAATATTTTAGATATTGGTTGTGGCACAGGCGCAAATTTAAAGTGGTTAAAAAAATTTGGAAATGTGATTGGTATAGATAATAGCCAAGAAGCAGTAAAATTTTGCCAAAAATACGGTAATGCTAAATGGGGCCAGGCAGATTATCTACCATTCAAGAACGATAGTTGTGATTTAGTTACAGCTTTTGATGTTTTAGAGCATATGTCCAATGATAAGGTAGTACTAAAAGAATGGCATCGGGTTTTAAAAATAGGCGGATATTTATATATAACAGTTCCGGCTTATCAATGGCTGTTTAGTCCCCATGACAAACAATTACAGCATTATAGAAGGTATTTAATATCTAATTTATCAGAAAAATTACAAAAAGTAGGTTTTAAATCAATTTTTGCTTCATATTTTTTCATGTGTACTTTTCCTGTATTTATTATTCAGCGCATAGCTTCTCGGGCTTTTAATGTAACCCCAGGTTATACTAAAGTATCAAATAGAATTAATAATTTTTTAATCGGTTTAAGCAAGACAGAAGCTTGGTTATTAAAATTTATTTCGTTTCCATTCGGCAGCAGTATAGTAATTTTAGCTAAAAAAAATGAAACGGCAGATAATTAAATTTTCTATTATTGGAATAGTAAATACTATAATTGATTTTAGTATTTTGAATTTTCTAATCCAAATTTTTGCTTGGTCGGTTTTACCTGCTAATACAGTTTCTTTTTCTTTAGCTGTGATTAATAGCTATTTTTTAAATAAGTATTGGACATTTAGAGATAAACAACCTATCCATATTAAGCAATTTTCTATCTTTGTAGGGGTTAGTTTAATAGGATTAGGGTTATCTAACTTATTAATATATGGGGGACTAGAATTATTTCGAACTTATGATTTGGGACTTACCTTTGCTTGGCACTATAATATAGCTAAAGCTGTATCAGCTTTAATAGTTTTAATCTGGAACTTTTTAGCCTCTAAATTTTGGGTTTTTTATGCAAAATAATCAAATTCATCCAATTAAACATACTGATATGACATATTTATCGGTAATTATCCCAACCTACAATGAAGAAAGGAGAATTGGTAAGACCTTAACCGCAATTCGTGATTTTTTGGACAAACAAAATTATGATTATGAGGTTTTAGTTGTGGATGATGGAAGCACAGATACAACCTGTGGCATAGTTAATATAATTGCCGAAGGCTGGCCGCAATTAAAAATCATGGTTAATCAGGTCAATCGAGGTAAGGGAGCTGTAGTTAAACAGGGGATGTTAAATGCTATTGGAAAATATATTCTCTTTACTGACGCAGATAATGCTACCCCTATAGAACAAGTAGACAAGCTATTTAAATATGCTGATGAGTATCCTATAGTGATAGGATCGCGTCACTGTCCAGGAGCTAAAATTCATATTCCTCAATCTAGACACAGGATTTTATTGAGCCGAGCTAGTAATTTATTAATTCGCATTTTAGCAGTGCCAGGGATTTATGATACTCAATGCGGTTTTAAATTATTCGAACGTAATGCTGGTCAAAATATCTTTTCTAATGTTAAGTTAGAACATTTTGGTTTTGATTTTGAACTTCTGGTAATTGCCAGGCACTTAGGCTACAAATTCAAAGAAGTTGGCATAGAATGGTATAACGATCCCGAAAGCAAAGTTCGAACTGGCCGCGAAGCTATAAGAACTTTAAGGGATTTGTTTAAAGTTAAGTTGAATTTATTAAAAGGAGATTACTCTAAAGCTGGCTACATCCAAAGAAATCCTTTACCTAAAAAATAAAACTCTATTCCTTATCATTCTAATCAAGCTAGAATGACCCATCCGTCGCTCTACTATACAGTAGAGCTATGGAGGGCTAGCGCAAGAGGGTTATCGAAGGAAATTTTGGATGAGTTTTTCGGTCTCTGGGTAATTTTTAATCCAATGGATTCGTTTATCTTTTTTAAACCAAGTTAATTGGCGTTTAGCAAATCTTTTAGTGTCTCGTTTCATCAATTCCAAGGCTTGTTTTAGAGTTATTCTTTTCTTTAGATACGCATGAATATATTTATATCCTAATGCAGAGAAAGCTGGTGAATTCATATTATAGTCTTTATCTATCAGTTTTTTGGTTTCTTTAATTAGTCCTGCTTGGTACATTTTATCAACTTTGTCCTCAATCTTTTTATTCAATTTGTTTTTTGATAGGTCTATGCCAATTTGCAAGAAATTGTAGTTAGGCGCCTGAAATTTAGGAGTTGTTTTGCCAATCGCGTTGATTATTTCAATAGTTCTGATTATCCGTCTTTTATTGGATGTATCAACTAGAGTATTGGGGTCTAATTTTATGAGTTTAGCTACCAATTTATCTGAAGATAGTTTTTCCAATTTTTCCCTTAATTGTTGATTAGGAGGAACATGAGGGATTTTATATCCATCAACCACAGATTTTATATATAAACCTGTCCCGCCAACTATGAAAGGAATAATTTTTTTAGCTTTTTTGAGATTATTTTTAGCAATAGAATCAAGTAGATTATATACAGTTTTTTGATATAAACTAACTGTAAAATTTTCATCTGGATTAACAATATCAATCATATAATGGGGGATGTTTTGCTGGTTTTCTTTTTTAATTTTAGCGGTGGCAATATCCATGTCTTTATATACCTGCATGGAATCGGATGAGATAATTTCACCACTAAACTTTTTAGCTAATTTTAAAGATAACTCTGTCTTGCCAGAGGAAGTTGGTCCTAAGATGACGATGACTTTGAGTTTTTCTTTCACTTACGTTTGGGTTTGGAAGAAAGTTTGGCAATTAATCTGATGCTTTTACGATTATCTTTAGGTTGTAATTTTTTTCGTAGCTTAGTATCCCTTCTTTTGGCATGAGGGTCTAAGTTGTTATTTTTAGCTTGGGGCAACATAACATTATGGATTAATGGGGAAAATGAAAATCTGATAGGTATTTAACTGTAGCAGGTATGCTTTTAGTATCTAAATGTCCGGCTACTAAATCTCGGATGGCAACCTTTTTAGCTTTAACCTCTTTAGGGCCAATTACTAACATATAGAAGATTTTTTGCAATTCAGCATCTCTAATTTTACGTCCTAAAGATTCATTTCTTTTATCAATTACAACTCTTATACCAACTTCTTTTAGGTTTTCCATTATTTTATCGGCATAATTATTTTGTTTTTCGCTGATTGGCAGGATGATTGCTTGAACTGGTGCTAACCAAAATGGAAACGAACCGACATAATGCTCTATAAGAATACCGATAAAACGTTCTGCACTGCCGATAATGGTGCGATGAATTATGATGGGATGTTTTTTCTTTCCGTCTTTGTCTATATAAGTTGCTCCCAGCCTTTCAGCCATAAAGAAATCTAGTTGGATTGTGCCTAATTGCCAGCTTCTGCCTAGGCTATCTTGGATATGAAAATCTAGTTTAGGACCATAAAAAGCTCCGTCTTTTTCATTAATGATAATATCTAGTTTACTATCTTTAACAGTTTGCTTGAGTATTTTTTCGGCTTTATTCCAAATAGCATCGGAGCCAATTGATTTTTCGGGGCGGGTAGATAATTCTATGCGATATTTATTAAAACCAAAATCCCTATAGACTTTTTGAGCCATCTGGATTAGTAATTTTATTTCATCTTTAATCTGATCAGGTGTGCAGTATATATGAGCATCATCCTGAGTAAATGATCTAGCTCTAAATAAACCGTGCAGGACACCAGATAGTTCATGTCTATGGACTATCCCAAATTCTCCTACTCTTAAAGGTAGGTCTCTATATGAATGGAGTGAATTTTTAAATATCAAAATGCTACCCGGGCAATTCATAGGCTTAAGAGCATATTTTTTATTATCTACTTGAGTAAAGTACATATCCTCTTTGTAATTGTCCCAATGCCCGGATTTATGCCATAGACCCTCATTTAAAACAATCGGAGTACTGATTTCCTGGTAGTCATACTCTTTCAATATGTTTCTCATATATTCCAGTATTTTGTTGAAAATAAATTGTCCTTTTGAATGCCAAAAAGGAAATCCAGGGCCTTCAGGATGGAACGAAAACAAATCTAATTGTTTGCCTAGTAAACGATGATCCCTTTTTTTAGCTTCTTCTATTGTAATCAGATATTGATTTAGATCCTTTTTATTTAAGAAAGCAGTGCCATATATGCGAGTAAGTTGAGGATTATTTTCATCGCCTCGCCAATAAGCTCCAGCTAAACTAAGTAATTTGAATGCTTTTATATCGTTACTATTATTTACATGAGGGCCTTCACATAAGTCTGTAAAATTGCCGGAGATGTAAAATGAAACTTGCTTATGTCCGGCTTTTTTTAAACCCTTGATTAAATCTATTTTATAGGGCTGTTTGTTTTTTTTAGCCCAACTAAGTGCAGAACTAATAGTCTTTGTTGATTTTTTAAAAGTTCTTTTTTCTTTTAGTAGTTTTATCATTTCAATTTCAATCTTTATTAAATCAGCATCAGTAATAGGTTTATTAAATTCAAAATCATAATAGAATCCATTTTCGATAGCTGGGCCAAATCCTAATTTAACATCGGGATATAAATTGACCACTGCTTCTGCTAGGATATGACTAGTCGAATGACGGATTTTTGCTAAATCTTGTTTTTTATCTATTTTTCTAATTCTTTTTTGCTTTGCCATAACATTATTGTAGGTGATTTATGTTAATATTTCCATTTTATTATCTGTGGTGTTTAAATAATAATTCAACTTTTTTAAAAAAGTGTTGACAGAAAAGGCAAAATCATGTAGTTTCTTAGATACAAGGCTTAAAGCTAAAGCCTATGTTCTTTCAAGTTCCTTCATATTTCTGGTAGTGGCCTATTTTAAGCGCCAACCCATATCGTTTATGATTTTGGGGGCGCCAAAACACTTTAAGCACTTTGGGTGCTACAGTGCTACGAAATTAAGATGTGTTTCAACACTGTTATCAGCTGAGTCTTGATTGACTGGCACAAAATAACCAGATTTGGTGAAGGAACACCCCCCGGATAATAAAGTAGTGGTTCAATGGCCACACCACAACTTTACCGGGGGTTTTTCTTATCTAAAATCTTATATATTTTTACTGGTGGGCGATACTGGATTCGAACCAGTGACCTCATCCACGTCAAGGATGCGCTCTAACCAACTGAGCTAACCGCCCTATTCATTGCCAAGGATTTCTTTGATTCTAGCTTGAACGGTTTCTAAGGCGTCTTCTAATTCTTCTTTATCTCTATTGTTATTAATAATTAAGTCAGCTTCATCTTTGCCAGGCTCAACATATTTATTATGCATGGGCTGGGCTGATATTAGATATTGATTAATAGATTCTCTAAAAGTTCTATCTCTTTCACCTACATCTCTTTCTAATCTTCTAGCTAATCTAAGATCGGCATCTATTTCTATGAAAATTGTTAAATCGAACGTATCTTTAATTTCTGGTTCAGTCAGAATTAAAATTCCTTCAACAATGATTATTGGAGTAGGGGAAACTGTCATGGTTTCTTTTATACGAGTATGAGTAGAAAAATCATACTGCGGCATTTCTATACTTTGCCCATTTTTTAAAGATTTCAAATGATCTAGAAATAATTGATTATCTAAAGCAGCTGGCTCGTCATAATTTACTTTTTTCCTATCTTCAATTGGGATGTGAGATTGATCTTTATAATAATGATCATGTGAAACTATAATAATATTTTGCGGATCAACCTCTTGTAATTTTTTAGCAATATAAGTTTTACCTGAACCAGTTCCTCCAGCTATGGCAATCATAAATGGTTTAGTTATTTTCTCCATAGGTATAGTATATATCAATTGCTAGACAAATTTAATAAACATTGACTAGAAGCTCATTTTATTGTATATTGATGCCGTTGTTTGCAAACGGGTAATCGCCCCTCACTTTCTGGACTTCAAGACTAAAGCTCAGAAAGTGGGGGGAGGAAAGTCCGAGCACCTTTTTTAATCTGGATAGTTCCTAACGGGAACCGTTTTGCTCTGAAAAGAGTAAAATAGGGAAAGTGCCACAGAGACTATACTATTCCTTCTCAAAACTGGGGAGGGACAAAGGTGAAAAGTTGTGGAGTGTAAGAGAAATATGTAAATAACCTGGGCCAAACCCAGGGGTTTGCTCCTCTAGCTATCCACAAGGCCTCTATGTGAGTAGAGTGTTCTGGTAAACCCTATTCGGTGCAAGTTGGAGTGGGCTTTGCTTATCGTTAACGCATTGGATTAAGAGCGGATAAGAGAAGATCCCAACGCTTGATCCTGCTGGCGACAGCAGGACTAGATAGATGATTGCCACTTAATTTTAGTTGCTGAAAGCTAAATTTAAGATACAGAACTCGGCTTATAGTTTGTAAACAGCATTAAAAAACCTTTCAAATTTGAAAGGTTTTTTAATTTAGGTTAAATCCTTTATTTATTTTTTTGATAGCTCAGTTTAAGTTGTAATTGATTATAAGTAACAGTTGTTATTAATAGAGCGGCTAGACCAAACAATAACCAAGTTAATTCAGGACCTGTAGAAGGCAGTTCCTCTTCTGGAATAATTTCTTCTACAATTTCTTCTTCTTGAATAATTAGAAGTGCTGAATCTTGAGCGGTTATCTTTATATTGTTAAATTGGCCAGTACCGTAGACATTGAAAGTGGTATTGCTTGGATCGGCAGTAAGTTTAGTAACTACTGTTAAGAATGTTATCCAATTATTGGCCTGGCTCAGTATCAGTTCTTCAAATATAGCTGATTCAACATCAGGATTGAATTCTATAATATTGTTAGTTAATTCTACCTCTCCTCTAAATGAACCAGTTAAGTTGGCTACTACTTCATTGTAGATGGCTATTCCTCCAGGTGTTATAGTGTAACTTTCTGGAAATACAGAGATGGTGAAACCACCGACCAAAACTGTGCCACCCCCGCCTCCACTAGCTGGTTGCTGGTAAACTACTAATTCAGCAGTATCGTTGCGGACTAAAATAGAGCTGGTACCAGTGACACTAAACGTAGTAGTTGAATTACTGGCGGGATCATTAACAATTACTGTTAGAGTGGTTTCGTCTATTCCAGGTGGTAGGGGATTTAGAGCAAATATTGCTGAGCTGACATCAGAGTTTAGAGACATTAGATCTGTACGTAAGCTTACCTCTTCATTAAATCCGTTTATTCTAGTAAGGCTGACAGTGTAGGAAATTATACCTCCCGGAGCTACAGTTCTAGTTTCTGGTGTAATAGAGATAGTGAAGTCGAGGACAAGTGGGTTAACGATTACTAGATTAGCACTATCTTCTCTGCGAGTAGCTATACCATCAGGGTTTCCATCACCATATACCGTAAAGGTATAGGTAGCATTATCTGCTGGATTAGTAGCTGTTAAGGCTAGAGTAGTACTATCACCATCTTCATTTAATGAATTAACTCCAAATATTGCTGTAGCTATCCCAGTAAAGCTTTCAGCATTAGTGCTTAGAAGAACTGGACCATTGAAACCAAAGAAAGTATTGAGGGTTACTGTATAGATAGCTTCACCACCAGGTCCTACGGTTATGGAATTGGGAGCCATGGTAATACTGAAGTCTTCTGCGTTAACGATTACTAGATTAGCACTATCTTCTCTGCGAGTAGCTATACCATCAGGG
>CAYRIH010000009.1:19056-25693 GCA_964424375.1 uncultured Candidatus Saccharibacteria bacterium
CAAAGAAAGTATTGAGGGTTACTGTATAGATAGCTTCACCACCAGGTCCTACGGTAAGTAAATCAGGAGTTACTCTAATGCTAAAATTTTGGTCGTTGGTAATTATAAGCACGCCTCGGTTGCTTTGGCGTTGAAAAGCATCACCTTCATTAGTGGTGGTATCTCCATATATAAAGAAATAAATAGTTTCTGAAGGAGCTGGATCATCTATAGATGCTCTTAAGGTGATGAATTGAGTTAATGAATCCGTGTATCGTAAAATATATTCTCCGGCTATAAAGATTACTTCTGGTCCCTCAAAGATTAAATTATTAATAGATCCATTGATACTAATCAAATCTGTGCTTAAGATGATATCTTCAGTAAGGTTATTAAGCCTGGTAACAGCGGCTGTATAAGTAGTTTCATCACCAGGGGAGATAATTTTTATACTATCACCGTTTATATCAGGTGCTGGATCAGTAATTTGGATGGTAAAATCAACGATATCTAACCTGCCATCGGCAAACCTAGGTGGGTAGGTTCCGGAGGTTCCTATAACTCTGAATTGGCCTTCAGGATTCTGGGAACTAATTGGTGGAGCATTGGGGGTAGTAACTATATGTAAGATAGTCGATGTGCCGGGGATGGAATCACCGGGAAGAATGGTTGTATCATCAAAACTAATGGAAGCAATATAACTAGGCATATTAGGGATATCCCAAGAAGTCGATAAATCAATAGGGTCAGAAAAACCTAATAAGCCGGTAGCTGTCACAGCATAGGTGGCTTCACCACCAGGAATGATTCTATTTTTAATTGGAGTAAGTTGAATAGTAAAATCTTGCTGGCTAGTAATATGTAGAATGCCTTCATTAGATTCTACATGACGTTCTAGTCCTACGGAATCGCCTTGGACATGGAACGGTATTCCGTCTAAGTTTGTTCCTGGAGAAGCAGGGTTAGTATGAATAATCAAATCGTAACTTATGCTGGTGGCATCAGCAGTTATAATTATTACACCTGGGTATAGATCAACGCCGGTAATATGTTCAGGATAAAGAGCAACTAAATCTTCTACCATACTAAGGTAGAGCGAATCGTTAAACTTATTTTCTGAAGTTATAATTACAGTATAAGTAGCATCACTTCCGGCTCCTACAGTTTGAGGTGTGTTTTGGATGGTAAGGGTATAATCTACAATGCTAAAAGTTTTGGGGTTTGATTCTCTATGTTCCGGGAGGCTGTCTCCATCGATATCACCATAACCATCTATAGTAAAGTCTGTAATATCAATTATTTGAGTGTCAACTGTATCAGTAATATAGATAGTTAATACAGCTGGTTGAGAGATGGTGCCTTGGAAAGTAAACAAACCTTCGTTATCAAATTCGTAAGAAGCAATTTCGGTGGGCCAGTTGTTATCTAATGAAATAGAATTAACTATTATATCACCAGAGAACCCATTAATTCTATTTAAAATAACGTTATACGAAATAGAACTGCCTGGTACAACTATGTCTCGCAATAATTCATCTTCGTAAGCAGTAGTACTGGGTAGTATATCCCCCAATATAATTGAGAAGTCTGGAACTGGGTCTATGGTTAAACTGCCATAGTCTTCATCAGTTACTATATATATCCCCATTCCACCGACAGATTGATATGAAGCACTTTGGTCACTCATTCCTCGAACAGTAAAGGGGATAGTAACCTGAGAGCCTAAGGTTGGCTCAGTATATATAGTTAAAGGTACGTCAACCAGAGAGTCAGGTCCTATAAGGGCTATATAGTTTCCGGGTCCTGTATTATCCCCAAAAGTATAGAATGGATCTCTAAAATAATCATTGCCAATAGCGGCATCTAATTCAGCTGAACTTAAGGTAATTTGTCCATCATCAGCTATCCCAAAATATTCGTTGGTAGTAAGGCGGATTGTATAAAATGCATTACTTCCGGCATTTACATCTTGATCCTTGGGGGGTAGAATTTCTAAAGTAAAATCAGGATTAGGAATTCCGCCTTCTAAGTAAATAGTTCCTGTGGCTGCAGGTGGTGGAGGTATTTCGCCTGGCGGGTCGTCTGGGTCAGGGATGCTTGCGACTCCAATGGCTGGATTATAATAAAGTGTTACATTTACTTCGAAGTTTACTTCGAAGTCACCCATTAATGGATCATAATCTTTTGTAGTGATAGTCAAGTAAACTGGCGGGTCTACAAATTCTTGATCAGCTGGTGGCGGACGCCAGTTACATATACCAAGCATAGGACAGTCATCAGGACTGTCAGTAATAGTAATCATTGGATTTGTTGGGTCATTTTTAGGACTGCCTAATGTATCTGGATGTTCTGGAACTTCTATCACTACGCTCTCTATAAAATCAGGGTACAAGCTGACTAAATCAGGAGGGATAAATCTGACTTTTCCCTTAAATGGTTGAGGATCGCCTGTAACTGGATGAGTACCCCATATGGATTTAGTATTTAAATAATAGGTATATGATTCGTTTGGCCCTAGATTCTGGGTTGGTCCAACAGGGGGGTCACCAGGTGGACCTTCTGGCGGGTCTAAACTAATTTCAATCGTGGCTTGATCTGCTCTAATACCCAAAAAATCTAAAATAGTATCGATATTTTGACTAAATAAAACTACCGCAATCAGAAAAAGGGCAGCTCCACCAGCAATTACAATACGTTTAATTAGCGGTAGTTTAGGTTTTGGGTTAGAACTTTTTTTAGGGGATTTAGATAACGAATCCTTTAAAAAATCTTTCATCTTTTATCTTTTATGTTTGTTTTAAGTATTTTTTAATTATTTAGTTATTATATCATAAATTTGCTATTTCGTCAATATAGATTTTTTAATAATTTATAGAGCAGTGGCAGCTAACAAAAATGTGTGTTAGATTTTCGATATATAATAAATAGGTAGTAAATAGTTATTTTGGTCAAGATGAGAAAATTTCAACTCTTATTTACATTTTTTAAAGTCCCAATTGATTTTGCAATGACTGTAATAGCTTTTTTATTGGCATATCAATTAAGGTTGCAAAATATTCTAGCGCCGGAAGTGATTTATGTTATGCCCCTACCGAATTATTTTCATTTGGTTATACTAGTGTCAATTTTTTGGGTAATTGTGTTTGCTTTAACTGGAATGTATAGTTCAAGATCTGACGATAGTCTCTGGTTAATTTTTAATCGAGTGTTTGTAGCTGTATCAGTTAGTTTAGCGATTTTTATTATCGTTTTATTTGGATTTAAAGAGACTTTCTTTTCTCGTTTAATTGCAGCATATGCTTGGGCTATCTCTATTGTGTTAATCTGTTTTGGACGTGTGATGCTAATATATATTAAAAAATTGCTGGCCAAATGGAAAATAGCTAGTGAGCAAATTGTTATTATAGGCAACAATCAAGTTGCTAATGAGCTGAGTATTTTTTATCAAGAAAAGATGGCGCAGGTTTTTATGATTGATCCAAAAATGATAAATAATTCTCATTTAAGTAAATTGATTAATAGAAATCGAACTGATCAGATAATTTTAACTTCCGAATTACCGCTCGGCCTTAATTTAGATTTAATTAATTTTTGTGAAACTAATGGCATTAAATTTAGATATTTACCCAATTTAGTTGAGCTATATTCTGCCAATGCCTCTATTGGCACAGTTCGAGGATATCCGTTAATTGAACTTAGACCTACTCCGCTTGATGGTTGGGGGAGAATTGTAAAACGTTTATTTGATTTTATATTTTCTGCTTTGACCTTGATTATTTTATCTCCAGTTATGATTTTAGTTGCTATCTTGGTTCGCTTGGATTCATTAGGTTCCGCTTTGTTTGTTCAAAAACGGCCTGGGCAGTTTGGCCACACATTTAATTTTTATAAGTTTAGATCAATGTATACTCATTTATCAACAGGCGGACAATATGGAGGACATCAGGCAGAGAAGTTTAGAGAGCAGCTTAAAGCTACTCGCAATGAAGCTTCAGGTCCAATGTTTAAAATGAAAAATGATCCCAGGATTACCAAGTTTGGTAGATTTATCCGCAAAACTAGTCTTGATGAACTACCTCAATTGTTTAATGTACTTAATGGTGAAATGAGTTTAGTTGGACCCAGGCCACCATTGCTAGATGAAGTGGCGCAGTATAATAAGAAACAATTTAGACGTCTTTTAGTAAAACCAGGTATGACAGGAATGTGGCAGGTCTCTGGACGAAGTGATACATCATTTGAAGAATATTTGCGATTGGATATGTATTATATTGAACACTGGTCACTTTGGCTGGATATTCAAATAATTCTTAAAACTGTTTGGCTGGTTATTGCTGGCAAGGGAGCTTATTAATTTCTTTATGTTACAGATAATATGAATAAAAAGTTTGAAGATTTAAAGATAGCTATTGTAGCTGATTGGCTAACTGCTCGTGGTGGTGCTGAGAAGGTAGTGCTGGCTTTAACTGATATATTTCCTCAAGCTGATATTTTTACTTCAGTTTTTAAACCTAAAGCTTTTCCTGAATTATCAAAAAAAAGAGTTTATACTAGTTTTTTACAAAATATGTTTTTGGGTAAAAAGCATCAGATGTGGCCGCATTTGCGTCCTCGGGCTTTTGAGCAATTAGATTTAGACAATTATGATATAGTTGTTAGTTCAGCCAGCGCAGAGGCCAAAGGGATAATCACTAAACCCGAAACGCTTCATGTATGTTACTGTCATACACCGATTAGATATTACTGGAGTCATTATCATTATTATTTGAACAATCCAGAATATGGCATTTTAAATCCTTTAGTTAGGTTTTTAATGCCGAGAATGATTCATCGTTTGCGATTGTGGGATAGGGTAGCTGCAGATCGAGTAGATGTTTTTATTGCAAATTCGAAAACTACTGCATCTCGGATTGCTAAATATTATGAAACAGAATCAACAGTTATTTATCCGCCAGTTGATGCACATAGATTTAGTATTAGCCAAGAAGTTGATGATTATTATTTAATAGTTGGTCGGCAAACTGGATACAAAAGGACAGATGTTGCTATAGAGGCTTTTAATCATTTGGGCTTGCCACTTAAAATTATTGGTAGTGGCCCAGCTTTGCGTAAATGGATGCTTAAGGCTAGACATAATATAGAATTTTTGGGACGAGTATCAGATAAGGAAATAGGGCAATATATGTCTAGATGTCAGGCCTTGGTTTTTCCTCAGGAAGAGGATGCTGGTATAGTACCTTTAGAAGTTATGGCCTCGGGGCGGCCGGTGATTGCTTATAAAGCTGGCGGGGCGACTGAGACTGTGATTGATGGGGTGACCGGCATATTTTTTGCAGATCAAACTCCTAAATCTTTAGTTGAGGCTCTACATAAATTTCAAAAAATGAAATGGAAGCCTCAGGTTATCCGTGAACATGCTCTTAAGTTTGACATAAGTATTTTTCGTCGCCAGATCAAAAATTTCGTAAAAAAGAATTGGCAAGAATATTTAAAACTCTATGGGGATTCATCCCGTTAGAGTTAACCTTAAGCTTATCTACATAACTTAATTATTACTAAAACTATAATGCTTTATCTAAAACACATATCAACCAATACCCATTCTGCTCTTGCAGCAGAATTAACTCTAACGGGATAAAAGATGAGAATAGGCATAGATATTAGGGGATTATTAACAGGTCAGCGAAGTGGTGTTGAACAATATACTCTAAAACTTATAGAACATTTGCTTCAGATCGATCGAGACAATACGTATGTTCTGTTTTATGTATCTTACAAAAACTTAGACGAGAGGATGCAAAATTTAATAAAAGAAGCTCCTTTTTTAAAACAGGATAATGTAGAAATTAAAACTCTAAAATGGATAAATATCCCATTGCTACTACATGCTCTTTGGAAACCATTAGAGTGGCCCAAAGTAGATAAAATCTGCGGGGGGTTAGATGTAATGTGGCTACCCAGTCCCAGATTGTTGCCGGTAAGCTCTGCTTGTCGGCTGGTAATTACTTTTCACGATTTGGTTTTTGAGCTATTTCCCCAGTTTTATACTTGGCAGTCTAAATTGTGGCAGTGGCAAATGAACTATTCTTATTTAGCTCGCAAAGCTGATTCGATTATTGCTGTTTCCAGTAGTACTAAAAAAGATTTAATTAGATTATATAGCATTGATTCCGATAAGATAAAAATTATCTATGAAGGAGTAGATGAGAATTATTCATATCCCATATCCCATGAAATAGTTGATCAGACCAAAGAAAAGTTTAAGATTACAGAAAAATTTGTTTATTATATAGGTAGTTTAGAGCCTAGAAAAAATATCATATCAATTATTCGGGCTTTATATTATTTAAAGAATGAAGTTAAATCTGAGCAATTTGGTAAGATTAAGTTAGTGATATCTGGGGCTAAAAATTGGTTATCGGATACGATCTTTGATGAGGTTAAAAAATTAGAACTTACTCAGTGGGTGATCTTTACTGGCTCTGTCAGTGAAGATGAAAAAATTGCTCTTTTGCAGTCAGCTTCAATCTTTGTTTTCCCCAGCCTTTATGAGGGTTTTGGTTTACCAGTTTTAGAAGCTATGGC
The DNA here is from genome assembly GCA_964424375.1 of uncultured Candidatus Saccharibacteria bacterium. GTDB lineage: Bacteria > Patescibacteriota > Kazan-3B-28 > Kazan-3B-28 > UBA10110 > CAYRIH01. The sequence continues at coordinate 25,621 of CAYRIH010000009.1, forward strand.
AGCTGGCTGTCCAGTAATTACCTCCAATATTTCTTCTTTACCGGAAGTAGTTGACGATGCAGCAATTCTAATC
>CAYRIH010000010.1:0-8891 GCA_964424375.1 uncultured Candidatus Saccharibacteria bacterium
ACTTTATATAGTATTAATTGTTAATCCCGTATTCGTTGACTGTTTGTAATTGAATATACCACTTGGTCAGAGTTCTAACGGGATTCATCCCGATTATAAATAAAAATACCCATTACAATTAAACTAACCCCAATGACAATTGCCACATCTGCCAAGTTAAAAATAGGCAAATAGCTAATAGATATAAAATCTCTTACAAAACCTAAAATTAAACGATCTATTAAATTACTGAACCCTCCCCCAATACTAATCATTAAACCTAAATAATAAACATTTGGATAATTGCCATTCATAAAAAATAGATATAACAAAATAATCAAAAACAAGATAACTAAACTGGTAGCCAAAAAACTTGGTAACTCAATGCCGAATGATACACCATAATTCCTATGATCTACAAAAGTTATCCAGTTTAGCCCCCCAGCTCCAATAGCAGCCCAATGGATAGCCAGATATTTAGTAATTTGATCAAAGAAAACCACTAAAATTACCCCTAAAAATAGTAGTAATGTTTTTAGAGAAATATTTTGAAAGGCTGATTTATTCTTCACACTTTACACAAATAGGAGCGGCTGGATATGCCTTGAGTCTATCTTCTAAAATATATTTACCACAATTTTGACAATATCCATACTTATCTTCTTCAATTTTTTTAAGAGCGGCTCTGTTTTCTTCTAAGAGTTTAACTAAATCATTAGCTAGAGCTGTATGTTCATCATAAGTAGTTATTTCGTCAGCAGCTTCTGTTTCATCTTCACCCTCACCAGGATGATATTCTTCAAATTTAGGTATATATTTATCTTCTTCTTCATTATAAGTAGCTACCTTTAAAAGTTCCTGTTTAATGCGGGATTTATCTTCCAAGAGTCTCTGTTTCTGATTTTCAATAAATTCTTGACTATACGGACTATTGTTCATAAATTTAACGATTAAATAATTTTTCTATTTTTTGTAAATTGTCGTGAGTACCCATCAAAATAAGCCGATCACCAGATTGAACTTCTGTATTGCCTACCGGATTTATAATAGCACGGCCATCAGCTCGATTAACAATTAATACTGAAATTCCTGACTTTCGATTTGCCAAATATTTTTCCAGTGGCTGGTCAACTAAAGGTGAATTAGAACTAACTGTTATGTCAGAAATCTGAATTTCACTCTTGTTTAAGTCTAAAACATTGTCGACAAAGTCTGCCACACCTGGCCGAAGAGCAAAGGTAGCCATTCTGAAAGCACTGATTTGGTATGGCGAAATAGCTCGATTAGCACCAACTCTTATCAATTTAGCTACTGCCGTATCAGTATTGGCCCGCGCTACAATAAAAAGTCTGCTATTTAGAGTTCGAGCAGTAATAACAGTCAAAGCGTTATCACTATCCCGGCCTAAGGTTGAAATTAAACCCTTGGCATTCATTATGCCAGCTTCTAGTAATACTTCTTCATTAGTAGCATCTCCTACCAAGCACATCCATCCCTTGCCCCTGCAGTCTTCTGCAATATCTGGATCAATTTCTACTAATACAAATTGAACATCCTCCTTAGAAAATTCTTCGGCTACTTTTATGCCAACCCGACCTAAACCGCAAATAATATAATGATCTTTTAAACTCTGTATTTTTGTATGCATTCGTTTATTTTTAAAATCTTCATCAAACCGAGAAACCAAAATATATTCACTAAACACTCTTATTACATAGTATAAAGTAAATACTCCAAAGACAATCAAAAGAATGGTAAATATGGTCCCAGCTGGACTTAAAGTATGTACTTCTCTATAGCCAACGGTAGCTAAAGTAATAACTACCATATATATAGAATCCAAGAAATTCCAGCCTTCTATTATCATATAACCAGCTGAACCTATAACTATAAGCCCAATTACCAAGAATAATAAAGTCCAGAAATGAGTTTTTTTTATACTCCCATCATCCATTTTTATTAATTATTTTAATTAACCTTCTTTTATTTGTCTATCTTTAGCTTTATCCAAAGCGGGTTTTTCAGCTTCGGCTAAATATGTCATTTGGCCTCGGACTTTTCCCATAATTTTTTTGTATTCGGTGTAAGCATTGCTAATCATGGCACTACCCCTAGCAACCTGATTTTCCAATACAGTTTCCATTTCGTTTAAAGATCTATCTAAGTTTTCTAAGAACGATTTTATTTGTTGTTCATCATAAGTAGCCAGAGTGCGTTTATGTAAATCTAGAAAAGTTAATATATATGGTACTGCCATACTATAGGGAACTAAGATAACCGACTGGCTGTGCGCTTTGGCAAATGATTCTTTAAGAATTGAATAGAGAGCATCTGGTACCATCATTATGGCCTTATCCCAGGTAATGGGAGGATGAATATAGCTAGCTACTTCTTTGACTTTTTTAGAAACCTCTATTTCTATTTTTTTAATCAATCTACTTCTAATTTCTTCATCTTGCTCCGATTCTAATTTACTCATTTCTTCTATAGCCACCATTTTAGAATCCATTGGCATAATTCTGCCATCTGGTAATTTTAAACCAAATTCTACAGGCCTGCCTTCAATACGATAATCAAAAACAATTAATTCTGGAGGGAACGATTTAAATATTTCTCTCAAAACATTTTCCCCAGCCATTCCTTTGGTTTTAGAACCCTTAAATAAGCTTTCAATGCTTTTAATAGAGCTTTTGATGGCTACATTATAGTCTTCTTCTTTTTTATCTCGCTCTTCCTGGCGGTTTTTAAATTCGGCAAGAATATCAGATAATTTTCGCATTTCTTCTGTAAATCCTTTGGCAGATTCCTGAGATACTCTCTGGTCAGTCTTTAGAGCTTGCGTGTCTTGAAATAGTAAATCTAAGGTTTTACCAAGAGCCGAATCAACAGGTACGTCATTTTTTTTAGTTTGTTGTTGATATATAAGCCAGCCAGCCAAGCCTAAAGAAGCTAGAGCTATTATACTTATAACTATTAAAGCAGTTATCATAATTTTAGTTTTATCTTATATCTTAATATTAAACCAGTTATTAAAGTTATACTAACAATTAATAAACTTGCCCATTGAGCTATAGTTAGCACTCCCCAATAATCACTGTCCACCCTAAAAAATTCTATTACAAACCGCAGAACCGAATACAGGGCTATATATATAAATAAAGTAAATCCTTCAATTGATCTTAATTTTTGCCAGAGCAAGACAATCAACAAAATAATAATTAACCCAATAATTGAATATAAGAATGTGGGATGAAAAAACTCAAATTCTGAGAAACCAGCTGGGCGTAATGAAGATTTAACAAACATTTTCCAAGGCAAGTCTGTTGGCGGACCAAATGCTTCTTGATTAAAAAAATTGCCAAATCGACCAATTATCTGGCCAATTAATACTGGTGGTATTAAAAGATCAAATATCCTTAATATCGGCAATTTATACACTTTGGCATATATCAATACAGCTAAAGCGCCTAAAATCAATGCTCCGTGTATGCTCATGCCGCCATGATGTAAACTAATCATCTCTACCCAATTACCAGAAAATTCGGACCACTTTAATATTACAAAAGCCAAGCGGGCACCAATTACACCGCTAGCAATGCTCAGAGCCGCGATATTAATAATGTGGGATTTAAACTTACTATCAGAAACTTTCCAATTTAACCACATCAAGCCAGATAACACTCCTGTAGCTAATAATAAACCATACCAATAAACAGTCAGTTCTCCGATTTTGAATGCAACTGGATTAATTTCCAATAAACCTTTAAAATATGGAGTCAACCACAAACACACTGCTACTATTAAAATAATAACAGTAATAATCCCTCCCAACTGATTGAATAGCTTACTCTTCACGCTTACTACGATATACTAGAGACAAGACATAAGAAAGTATAGAACTGAAGGGTGAAAGTTGATATGTTAAAGTCTTGTAGTCTATAATAACCTTGTTAATCAAGCACAAATGACAGAACTAAAAGAAAACATTGTCTTAAAGACTAAACCAAAGTATATCACTCGAATAGGAAAAGTATTGTCAAAAAGCTCAAAGAGTGAAGGTTTTTCTATAACTCTGTCCTATGTCCCAGATAAGCCGGAAGAACAAAAACATGGTAGTCTTTATTTTGTAATTGATATCGGCAGCGGTTCACCGCTATCGCCGGATATTGGCTATAATTTGATAGATATTATTAAAGAAGAATACTACCGTGATCTATCAAAAACGCCATCTCAAAGTTTTGAAAGTGCTTTGAAGATGACCAATGAAGAATTTGCCGCTATTGCCAAAGAAGGTGAAAAAAGCTGGATTGGGAAAACTAACATTACTATTGCTACTATTACAGAAAATAAGCTACTGGCTGTAGTCCGAGGCACAAGCGAAATACATCTTTGGCGTAATGGGAAAATTATGCATTTATCTGAAGGAATGTATACTCCAGGAGAAACTTACAGAGCAGATGAAACTTTGATTAACATCATAGAAGGAGAACTGAGTGTAGGTGATAAACTAATTTTAAGCACAGCCGAATTATTCTATTATCTTTCCGTAGAAAAACTCAAACGCATAGTAGAAGGTTATTCTCCAGCTGGTGCTGCTCAGCAAATTGCTCAGCAGTTAAAAAACGAAGAAGATATTACCAAAACTAACGTTATTATTGCCGAATTTTCCCTCCCAGAACTAATAGACTTTGAAGAGGAGACTATTCCTGAGGATAACTGGATTGGACAAACTGGTGTAACCGTACAGCAACCCAGCAGCTCATCGAAATCAAAACCACTTTTTGGTGGGTTTTCAGTACGCCAGGAACCAGCCATCACAGCTTCGGCACCAGATAGTAATCAAGAAACATCAGAACCAATTAATCAAGTTGATAGCCAATCTACAATGAATGAAATGGCTCAGGAATTAGAAATCAAAGAAGAACCAGCCGATTTACCCAAGACTCATCAACCAATAACTATGCCAAAAATAAATTATGCTAAAGGCATTTCTAATATAACTGGCAAAATAAAAACGGCTGCTGCCAGTCCCGGATTTAAAAAGACCGGCAATATTGTGCTGCGTTACCTAAAATATGCTGGGTTAGTGATTCTGGCAATTGTAGATTTAACCGTCAATTTTGTCAGCAACTGGGTTAATGATATAAAAAGACGACCAAATGGCAACAAGATATTAATGGCCACTGTAGGTATATTGGTTGTTGTTGTAGTAGTATCAACTCTCGCGCTATCTCGCAGTCAGGCAACTAGAGTTAGTAAGAAAGTGGCAGTAGAATCATTGGAATCTGCTATCCAAAAGCGAGATGCCGCCAAAGCCGCCATTATATATGAAGATCACGCCAAAGCCAGCACTTTATTATTTGAGGCTTATGGTTTGGCAGAGGCTGCAACCAAGAATGAAGCTACCGAAACAGAAGCTCTATCAATACTAGCAGAAATCAATACCCAACTTGATGAGGTTGGCAGAGTACAACGTTTTGACAATCCTTACGCTTTAGTAGATTTTGCTAGTTTAGCTTCTCAAATTGAAATTCAAGGCAGGGGCGAAGCTAGTATAAATATTAATGACATTTTAGCAGTAGGTAATGATATATACACCTACGATACGGAACACAATAAGATATTTAAATATAATGACAGTCGCCGAGAAGTTGGAATTGTTAACTCTTTAGTAAGCAAGGAAAAGAAAATTAAATTAGGGACTATTGCTGGCAATGATTTGATATTTTACTCTATCCCGGCTGGTGTCTATTCATTGGATCTCAATGAAAATACAATGAAAGGCATATCTTTAGACACTGGCAATTGGAATAACGCCAATGATCTCATTGCCTACACTGATAAATTATATTTCTTAGATACAGAAAATAATAACATCTGGAAATATAAACAAGTTTCAGAGGGATACACAAAAATCGCCGCATATTTCGAAGGTAATGAAAACCTAAATCTAAGTGGAGCTACCGATTTTGTCATCGATGGTGATGTATATATCCTTATAAATGGATTAATTAGCAAATACACCGTAGGTCAGCAAGTAGAATATGTTCTACGCGATGTACCAGAACATACTGGTGCTTTAGTGGGCGCTATTAAAGATATTTACACTGACTCATTGACAGAAGGGTTATATATATTAGATACCGATAATTCCCGGGTGGTGGTATTTGATAAAGAAAATGGAATGTATCTAAGACAATACATGTTTACTGGCATAGATAACCCTAGTAATATCTTTGTCAGCGAAGAAAATGACTCTTTGTGGATTCTGTCCGGAACCCAAGTCTATTTATTAGAAATCTAAAAATTCCTCCCTGTCATTCCCATATTACTTTTGTCATTCTCGGGTTTTTTATTGTCATTCCCGCGAATCCGCCAGCTGGCGGAGGGAATCCTCGCCTCGATTCGGCGAAGCGGGCAGACATAAAAAAGAAAACCTAAACCAGTCCCTTAACAAACCAACAAGGTAGGTGATGATAAATGTCAGATATATGTCATTTTGATGGCTGTGATAACATCTCTTATGACGATTGCGCCAGTTGCAGCGAACCAACCTGTCACCAGCATGGCAAAGAGGTTGGGGAACATTTTGTCTGCTTCTACTGCATTAACGAGGAAGATGAGGAAGACTAACAAATTAATCAACCAATATCAAAACCCAGGCCAGCTTGTATAATAGAGTTGGCTTTTCATTATGAAAAAAGATTCAAAAGATCTAATTAAATTCTACCTCAAGCGTCAAAAAAAATTGGCCTATCTTTTAGGTGTCCTTGATACTTACTGTGACCTAACCAGCAAAGGCGTACGAGATGTTTCTTTGTTAATGCCCTTCTGGACTACTGACAAACATCAAAAATACTTTCCTATGATCAAAAACATAGTTCAGGGTTACAATTTACAAATTATACCCTACCCTAATCTAACTGATAAAAAAAATAATAAGCATTGGATATATTACATATATACAAAAGGCAATAAAAAGAAAGTTGAAGAATTAATATCTCTGTTCAAAATGGTTCATGAGAACAAAAAGAAAAAATCATTACATAGAAAAATCGGTAAACTCTTAGGTTATAGCCGAGAAACTATTATTAAAAAATACAAATAATGGGTTCTATGAAAATCATTGCTAAAAATAAGTTGGCATATCACAACTATGAAATCCTAGAAAAAATAGAAGCAGGCATAGCTCTTTTGGGTAGTGAGATTAAATCAATCAGAAACGGTCAAGTAAGTATTAAAGAAGGTCATGCCAGAATTCAAGACAACGAAGCTTGGTTAACAAATGTTCACATTGCTCCATATAAACAAAGTTCAGTCACTGATTATAATCCCCTCAGAAGACGTAAATTATTATTAAACAAATCAGAAATAAAAAGATTAGTCGGCAAACTGCAAGAAAAAGGATTAAGTTTAATTCCCCTTTCTTTATATATAAAGAAGAATAACGCAAAAATAGAGTTAGGTTTAGTTAAAGGATTAAAAAAATATGACAAAAGATCAAAAATTAAAGCCAAAGAATTTCAAAGACTCCGCCAACGCAAACTAAAACACAAAGAATAAAAAAAGAGCCCCAAGGACTCTTAAAATTCAATAAAGAGTCCTTGGGGCAACATTAGCCGCCACAGTTGGAACAGACGTGTCCAACTACGTGGCCTGTTAAACGCGCAAAACACTTACGTCTCATAACAAGACACCTCCGTAAGCTATTAGAATCGTTTAAACAAAGCTCTACTTTAACTATAGCAAAGCTGTCAAGCCCTAAATGCAATTTCTTAACTGCTTTATTTCCTGTGCAGAAAATAATCCCAAGAGAAAATGAGTCGGATTTAGGTGTTTAAAGAGCCGGGGTTTCACCGGCTGTTTCTGCTATCAGGTAGTTAATCACTGTAAGAGGAGGTAACTACTGCCCCCCCATTCTTAGAAATCGGATGTGGGAAAAAACTTATTGATATCTCCCCATTCGATGTCATAGCCGAATGGCTTGAGAATCTCCATCAGTAGTTTGAACTCCTCGTCAGTGCCTCCTTCGCCGGTGTTACAGATACAGAAGTAAGGCATCTGCTTGGTAGTATCTGCAGCAGACACGCAGGTACTCGGGTAGTAAGTGATAACTGCCTTATCGGCAAGGTCAGTTTTCTCTCTGATCCCTTCGGCAATGCGAGGTATCAATTCATCGGCTTTTTCTTGAGAAAAACCAACTAATTTGATATTGGGCATAAGGATACACCGTCCTCAATGTGCTAAGCAGTTTAGATTTACCTAAAAAGGCATTCGCTTTTATATGCATAGTATACCAAAAAATCAGCTCCTGTAAAGAGTTTTTATAGTTTGAGGGAGAATAAATCTAAATCAATCTTTTATTCATAAATGCTTTACCTGAATCAGTTTTAAGATATTGCTCAAATAATTTAGCTTTGCCCATATCCGAAAAAGCACAATAATATATTAGCTTCCAAGGTTTGTATTTAGCAGTATGGATTGTTTGGCCAAAATTATGAGTTTTAATTCTTGTTTTTAGATCTGTACTATAACCAACATAAATCCGTGAGTTATTCCGCAAACTCTTTATGATATAAACATAATACATAACTACATTGTAAGCCCATCCTTCGCCTAAAGGCTACGGAGGGCAACCTTCGCATACTTTATAACAAAACCTTATTTAGATTGTCCGAAAGGACTCCTTGAGCGGCGCAGCCAACCGTAGCTGCCCATCCTTCGCTTTTCAAGCTACGGAGGGCAACCTTCGCATTATCATTTATATAATATTTAAGGTAGCGAAGGTTGGTGGAGCTGGGGGGAATCGCACCCCCGTCCAATAAACAATTTTTATAAACATCTACATATTTAGTTTGTTTGAAATTATCCCCTATTGCCTTCAAACAAACAAAGTAACAAAAGGTTAAGCT
>CAYRIH010000010.1:8901-22516 GCA_964424375.1 uncultured Candidatus Saccharibacteria bacterium
ACATTAATCTTAGTTTTCGTCAGTAGCCAACAAAAAAGCAGCTCAGAAAATATGACACCGCGTTTAAAAGTTTCTGAGCAAACTTTTAGGCGATGGCATCAGCAATTAGGCTAATGCTGGCGCGAACCGAAGTCCGCTAAATGCTTTATTGGCATTTATAATTTTGCTTAGTTTAACGTTGCAAAACATTAACGATATGCAATCTATAAAAATTAAAGTTCATTGTCGAAGCTATACAGCCCCAAAACAAAAAATATTGAAAAATTTACTAAACCATACAAATTAATCGAATCTGTATTTTTACCCTACCGTAGTAATATCTATATCACAAGAGGCAAATGACCTATTTGTGATGAGATTGAACGAAGGAGGGTCGAAGCTATACAGCCCCAAAACATTATCAACGATATATTAGAACAATTACTATAAAAATTCAATATAAATAAAAAAGTGACCCGTTCGTTAGAACGGGTCTAGTGTCACTTGGACCGATTAAATTGTCAGAATTATTCAACAATTGTGATCTTGAGATCCTGCCCAATTATGATTGGACGTCGGATATCAAGATCATTTCGATCCAGTAATTCAGCTTCACTCAAGCCAAATCTGTGGCGTATATTATATATTGTATCACCAGATTGAACTTCGTGAATAAAATAAGGAACACCATCTTCAAACAATCCATCTGAAACGACACTCCCAAGATCAAAGATAGAAGACTCTTCTGCTTCAGATTCTGAAATAACTTCTGCAGTTGATTCGTCCATTGCTTCAACTGGCTCAACTGTATCTGCGGGTTCTAATGCACTCGGTGCCGCCTCTATGTTCTGTGTAATCACAGTAGGCGGTGGCACATCAATCTGCACATTCACATTGGGGCTGTATTGGCTTGCCTGGGCAGTAGTAAGTGATAACCCAGACTGCCATACATTATTAACAAAATTATCAACTGCAGGAAACTGCAATCTTCCCATTGAGAACGTCAATATGAGTGCAGAAACAATCAAGAATACAGCCGAACCTTTAATTGTCCAGACTCGGGCGTCTCTGTCATTTATCAACAACGAAATAATCCAGATGACACCGAGAAACACTATCAGCGCATAGCCAAAATTCGTGGCCAATGCACTAAATGCATAATTGAGATCAAGATCCATTTTTTTGGACCTCCCTTTTCTTAGTTGGATTGGAATCCCATCGATTCATACCATCTAAGCCCATGCCCTATAAGGATAGTCCTTATCCTTCTCTTTATGTAAATGTGCTTTGGCACAATTAAAATAATTTAAGTGTAAATGAATACTAATACATTTTGGCTCAATTGTCAAGTTTTATGCTCTAGGAGCGTAAAACCATATTGATATTTATAGTATTAAAAAGGAGCGGAAAAATTCCGCTCCTATTGATAACCATTCAACATAGAATGAATTGCCTTAATCATTCCAGATTATCAACATATAGCACTTCGGCGAAGCCAGGCAGAGGATTGTCCATCGTCGTGCCGACAGATAGATAATATGTTGTATCTGGAGTCATCCCTAAAAAACATTCACTAAACCCATAGTGGCTAACTTCTCCATTACTCCATATCCCCGTAGTTAGGCCATCGCCGATGGTACAACCAATATAATACATACCAAACTCATCAGCAATGGTACCGCAGAAGAGATAAATAACTGAGTTGTAATCCATCACAACATTATCATCTATATCCTTTGCGGTAACCGTCATCATAAAATCTAAACTACTAACTATCTGGTCAGGCACATCAATAGCGAAACTTGCTACCGGACCATATTCAACTTCAAAACGTTGGATGAGAAAAGAGGGGCTTGTAGTCTCCGCTACCAACAAATTATCCGAATAACCCTTAATTCGCAGGTAGTAATTACCGGGTTCAAAGTCTACTGGAATCGCCCAATGGAAAACAACCCTATTGTTATCCTCTAAAGAGATATGTCCAGTAGCAATTTCAACCCAATGACTACTATCATCATTCGACAGATAAACCCTATAGTGGTCAATTGGGGCTACTGAAAAAACTTCCCAGATGGCCACAGCTATCCCATCCACATACCAAGAGGTATGTTCGTTGGGAGCTTCAATGTGGATTTGCCCAATAGGAGCGGGGGCGACCGGGTTGCTCCCCCCATTACAGCCACCAACAAAAAGAATGAAAATGATACTAATCACCAGGGCCAGATAGACCCTGGCGCCGATATTGTTTGAAAGCCATGTCATGACTTTTCTCCCTTGCCAAGGTCTGCCTGGCTTTTCTCTTGTTGGCGCCGAAGCTGTACAAGAGAAATATTGTGCTCTGCTCTATGTTTGGATTTAGAGCAAAGATTATCCTCTATTTTGTCAAAATACATAATTTACACTTTAAAGTATATCAAATCAGTACTTTTGTAAAGTTTTATGCTCTAGGAGTATAAAACCATATTGGTGTTTTTGTATAAAAAAGGAGCGGAAAAATTCCGCTCCATATTGAACTTACTTAAACGCTAAGGATAGCAACAAGAAAAAGAAAAACTACAGAGTATACTCGAGAGTAAACGCCTGCAGGTCTCTCATGTATATATCATAGTTGCCATTGCGGTTATCCTCCCAAACTATCCTATTGCCAGAGATGGTAGGAGTAGTTTGACTATTACTATCTGTAGTAATCCGGGTCTCCGTAGAAGTGGAGATATCATACATGTATATATCACCATTACTATTATGAAAATCATCCCAAACTATCCTATCACCATAGATGGCAGGATTTGCCCGACCATCACTATTATTCGTAGTAATCCGAGTCTCTGTAGAAGTTGAGATATCATACATATAGATATCATCAGCACCATTGCGGTTATCACCCCAAACTATCCTATCACCAGAGATGGCAGGAAAATATTGATTATTGCTGTCTGTAGTAATCCGGGTCTCTGTAGAAGTTGAGATATCATACATATAGATATCATCAGCAACATTACGATTATCCGCATAGACTATCTTATCACCAGAGATGGCAGGATAAAATTGACCATTACTATCATCAGTAATCCGGGTCTCTGTAGAAGTGGAGATATCATACATGTAGATATCCCAGTCAACATTGCGCTGATCAGTCCAAACTATCCTATCACCAGAGATAGCAGGAGATTCCTGATCATAGATATCTGTAGTAATCCGAGTCTCCGTAGAAGTGGAGATATCATACATGTATATATCCCAGTGAGTATTGCGGTTATCAGCCCAAACTATCCTATTGCCAGAGATGGCAGGATATCGTTGATCATTAACATCATCAGTAATCTGGGTCTCTGTAGAAGTTGAGATATCATACATGTATATATCATAGTTGCCATTGCGATTATCATGCCAAACTATCCTATCACCATAGATAACAGGAGATCCCTGAGTGTTGCTATCTGTAGTAATCTGGGTTTCTATCCCATATATCTTACTAACATGATAGACTCCAAATTCTCGAAGCTCAGTCGATACCATAAGAATTTGATTACTCCATCCTTGAATATACATTAAGTACATTCCAGATTCGCTCGGCGTTATCCATTCAAATGACAAACGATTATTACTGAGTTCACAAACCTGATCATCAGATAAACGAAAACTACCTAACTCATTTCCATCATCTGATAATAGATATACTTCATAATGGGTTATAGGGACAGAAATAGCAGACAATGTAAAAATGACAGTTGCATTTTCATCAACTATCCACATTGTGCTTTCGTTTGGCACCAGAATAATGCCATCATCAAGTGGTAAATCTGGGAAAACAGTGCCATTACTACTGGTGCAGCCAATCACGCTAAAAAGCATGATTATACTGATAACCAGGGCCAAACAGACCCTGGCGCCATTAAGTTTTGAAAGTCTTATGTTCACGACCTTCTCCTTTGCCAGGGTCTGCCTGACTTTTCTCTTGTCGGCGCCGAAGCTACACAAGAGAAATATTGTACTCTGCTCTGTATTTGGATTTAGAGCAAAGTTTATCATCTTATTTTATCAAGATACATAATTTACACTTTAAAATATACCAAATTAACCAGATTGTCAAGTTTTTGGCTATAGGAGCATAAAACCATATTGATATTTATAGTATTAAAAAGGAGCGGAAAATCCGCTCCATGTTAATCAGATTAGCTGATCTCTTCAATAAATATATTGTATATCAGTCACACCAATAATATTACGGTCATATAAGAGTACTACCCCAATTGTATGGGGACCTTCAACTAGATTGATATTGGCAAAATCAATGCCATACCCACAATTAATCACTATACCGTTAACCCAGACACCATGATCACTCCCGTCACCTATAATTGGAGGATTATCAGATGGGAAATCCATGTCATCAATCAACAAATACAAAATATCGTTATAATTAATAATAGTATTATGATATTGATCCTTCGCAGTAACTGACAAAACAAAATTAGTACTATGGATAACCACATCTGGAGCACTGACAATAAAGTGATCAATCATTCCAAAAGGAATGACTGAAAATGGTTCACTTACCACTTCAGCAATTGGGATAGAATCACTCAAATATCCCGCCACTTTTACCAAACAATTAGTTGAATTAATCTCCGAAGGAATTATCCAATTAATTGCTATGTTTTTGGTTTCTTCTATTAGAAACCAATAATCACCAGAGTTTACTGAGTAGTGAATCTTGAACGATTCAAATACGCTTCCACACTGGGGATCTATTTCCCAGGAAATAGTAGTTTCTTGGCGAGAGATCCACTGGCCGCCGGATGGTGATTGTTGGAATGCCAACCCCATATTAGCAGGGGCAATGGGTCCTTCATTTGAACAGCCAAAAGCACCAATACTAATAGCAAATAGAATCACCAGGGTTAGGCAGACCCTGGCGCCTAACAAATTGAAACTTGAAAGTCGCATGACTTTCTCCTTTGCCAGGGTCTGCCTGACTTTTCTCTTGTCGGCACCGAAGCTGTACAAGAGAAATATTGTACTCTGCCCTGTGTTTGGATTTAGAGCAAAGTTATCCTTTAAATTATCAATAATACATAATCTACGTTTAAAAATATACTATATTAGCTACTTTGTCAAGTTTTTGGCTATAGGAAAGGATAAATTGTATGTTCTATTTTCTGCTTTTATTTTTTATTGTAATAGATTCTGGATCCTCCTGCGTTCAATCTCATTGCGAAATAGATTATTATTTCTCTTCGCAATATAGATATCACTACGGAAGGGCATGGCGCATTCACTTCGTTCATTTGCCAGAATGACAGAGGAGTGCGGGAATGACCCATCCGTCGCCTTTCAGGCTATGGAGGGCTAACGCAAAAGGATAAGTAACAGATATAGCACAGTTGACAAAAAGGAATTTATGGAGTATAATGAAATGATATTCTCTCGGTACATATAAATATCATAAACAAAAGGCACCTTCCTGATCGCAAATGCGATCTCCAGGTCAGAGAAAAATAAAAACAAAATGAAAAAAATAAACCAGTTTTGTAAACTAAAAAAAGCTTTCTCTATCATCACTACTTTGGCTTTAATAATGCAGGTGGTTTTACCTGGAGCTTTATTTAATTTTGATATTCAGAAAGCAAAAGCCGCACTACCAATTACTATTACATCCCCTAGCACCACAGATATATGGATAGTTGGTAATTATCATACAATTACCTGGACACATAGTGAGGCCGCTGATTATTTTGAACTTTATTATTCTGAAGATTATGGTGCCAATTGGATTAGCATAGATAGCAATGTAATAGCTAGTTCAAGTCCACAAAGCTATGGTTGGAAAATACCAACTGTTAATGGAGCTGGAGAAGATGATTTTAGGATAAAAATAGAAGGATATTTAGGTGCAAGCCCAGGTACGCCAATAGAAACTAGTGAGGGGATAGAGACCCGGATTACTACGGATGGTAATAATCAAATTATGTCTGCCATCTCTGGTGATAGGATAGTTTGGCAGGATGACCGCAATGATCTTGGCGATATATATATGTATGATATATCAACTTCTACAGAGACTCGGATTACTAATGATATTAATAAACAATATGCTCCTGCTATCTATGGTGATAGGATAGTTTGGCAGGATGATCGTAATGATCCTGGTGTTACCTTTGATATTTATATGTACACCATTTCAACTACTACTGAAACTCAGATTACTACAAATAGTTATGATCAAGCTGAACCTACTATCTATGATGATAGGATAGTTTGGGTTGATTATCGCAATAGTAATTGGGATATATACATGTATGATATTTCAACTTCTACGGAGACTCAAATCACCACAGATAGTGATGACCAACTTTATTCTGCCATATATGGTAATAGGATAGTTTGGCATGATAATCGTAATGGCCTTAATGATATCTACATGTATGATATTTCAACTTCTACGGAAACTCGGATTACTACAGATATCTATAATCAAGAATCTCCTGTCATCTATAATGATAGGATAGTTTGGCATGATGGCCGCAATGATGCTGGAGATATCTATATGTATGATATCTCAACTTCTATAGAAACTCGGATTACTACGGATAGTAATAGCCAAACTTATTCTGCCATCTCTGATGATAGGATAGTTTGGCAGGATGATCGCGATGATCCTGGTTCTATCACTGACATATACATGTATGATATTTCAACTTCTACGGAAACTCGGATTACTACGGATAGTAATAATCAATTTATTTCTGTCATCTCTGGTGACAGGATAGTTTGGCAAGATGATCGTAATGATCCTGGTGTTAGTTATGATATCTACATGACTGACCTGCAGGCGTTTACGATAAAAACTCCTGGTGGTGGACCTGATCCTAATATAGAAAAAATCCCGCCTAATTCAAAAGTAATTGGAATTTCAGAAGATGGTTCTCTTATATCCCCTATGCCAGATACTATTCATCAATCTGAATTTACAATTGTGACAGAAGCAGAAGATGAGTCAGGGATTAAACAAGTAGAACTTTTTTGGAGTCAAGAATCAACAGGAGATTATCAAAGTTACGGAACAGGAACATTAACCCCAATATCTGGGACAGATTATTGGACATGGGATTTTGATACAGAAAATCTAGGTGGAAGTGGACGATATTATTTTTATTCTGTAGCTATTGATAACGCTGATACACCCAATATAGAAACTATTCCCAAAAGCTGGTGGCCAGCCGGCGCGCCATATGATGCTACTACTTTAGTGTCGGTAGTTAATCCTAAGATTATTATTACTTCGCCTATGCATAACGAAACTAAGGTAGGAGTAAATGCTGATGTTAGAATAGTTTTTGATTATGCTATGGATACTGCTTCGGTTGAGCAGGCTTTTAGGGTAATTAGAACTGACGGAGTGACTAATAATATAGTTTGGACTGCCGATTGGTCTAATCTAGATAAAACTGTAGTCTTTTCTCATATCCCCAACTTTTCATATGACACGGAATATGAAGCTTGGGTAGATCCTAGTATTGCTAAAAGCATTTACGGAGAACCATTAGACAGTCAAAGTACCAAACCTAATCCTTGGCTTTTTGCTACAGCTTTAGCTCAATCACCAGACTTAACTACATCCACTAAAAAAGTGAATATGGATATTGCGGCAGCTGGAGATAGATTAATGTACACTATTGAATTAAAAAATATTGATACAAAGAGCGCTGATGTAACTTTTACAGATGCTATTCCAGTTAATACTGTGTATGACAACTACGTGAGCAATGCTAAATACGATCGGGTTAATAACCAAATATATTGGTCTGGTAATTTAAGACAGGGTCGACCTCGCATTATTAAATTTAGAGTGCAGATTTTGTCTCCCCTGCCAAATGGCACAGTGATTCTAAATGAAGCAGTTTTTGATGATGGAATAAACCCAAGCATTTCTAAGTTTGCCGAAACCATCATTCAATCCCCTGAAGCTCATATCACTATAACTTCTCCAATGGCCGGAGAACAACAAGTTAGTATTATACCTAACATTAGAATAGTCTTTGATCAGACTATGGATAGAGCTTTAGTTCAACAAGCTTTTAGTGTAGTTAGAATTGATGGAGAACCTAATGATATAGTTTGGAATGCTGTTTGGACTGATTCAGATAGAACTGTCAGTTTTACTCCAGTTTTAGGTGGAACTTTAGAATATCTAACAGAATATGAAGTATATGTAGATACCTTAATAGCTAAGACTCTTAAAGGGGCTCCGTTAGTTAGTGGAGCTGTACCTAATCCTTGGAGGTTTAAAACTACTAAAGAATTATTCCCAGATATTACAGCTTCATACAAGGTGTCTAGTTTAAATATAGTGCCAGCTGGAGATCCCATTACTTACACTATCTATATAAAAAATACTGGAGATAAAATTGCTGATGTAACTTTCTTGGATAATATTCCTTATAACACTGTATATGATAACTATGTTTGGAATGCTGTTTGGGATGAATCAAACAATAGAATAACTTGGTCTGGTAATTTAGGAATTGATCAAACTCACACTATTAGCTTTAGAGTTAGGGTTGATATGCCATTGCCTAATGGCACTATTATCACTAACGAAGCTTTAATTAACGACGGGATAAATCCAGAAATTAGCAGAATAGCCGAAACCATCATTCAATCCCCTGAAGCTCATATCACTATAACTTCTCCAATGGCCGGAGAACAACAAGTTAGTATTATACCTAACATTAGAATAGTCTTTGATCAGACTATGGATAGAGCTTTAGTTCAACAAGCTTTTAGTGTAGTTAGAATTGATGGAGAACCTAATGATATAGTTTGGAATGCTGTTTGGACTGATTCAGATAGAACTGTCAGTTTTACTCCAGTTTTAGGTGGAACTTTAGAATATCTAACAGAATATGAAGTATATGTAGATACCTTAATAGCTAAGACTCTTAAAGGGGCTCCGTTAGTTAGTGGAGCTGTACCTAATCCTTGGAGGTTTAAAACTACTAAAGAATTATTCCCAGATATTACAGCTTCATACAAGGTGTCTAGTTTAAATATAGTGCCAGCTGGAGATCCCATTACTTACACTATCTATATAAAAAATACTGGAGATAAAATTGCTGATGTAACTTTCTTGGATAATATTCCTTATAACACTGTATATGATAACTATGTTTGGAATGCTGTTTGGGATGAATCAAACAATAGAATAACTTGGTCTGGTAATTTAGGAATTGATCAAACTCACACTATTAGCTTTAGAGTTAGGGTTGATATGCCATTGCCTAATGGCACTATTATCACTAACGAAGCTTTAATTAACGACGGGATAAATCCAGAAATTAGCAGAATAGCCGAAACCATCATTCAATCCCCTGAAGCTCATATCACTATAACTTCTCCAATGGCCGGAGAACAACAAGTTAGTATTATACCTAACATTAGAATAGTCTTTGATCAGACTATGGATAGAGCTTTAGTTCAACAAGCTTTTAGTGTAGTTAGAATTGATGGAGAACCTAATGATATAGTTTGGAATGCTACTTGGACTGATTCAGATAGAACTGTCAGTTTTACTCCAGCTTTAGGTGGAACTTTAGAATATCTGACAGAATATGAAACATATGTAGATACCTTAGTGGCTAAGACTCTTAAAGGAGCTCCCCTAGTTAGTGGAGCTGTACCTAATCCTTGGAGGTTTAAAACAGTTAGTGCTAGAGACCCTGATTTATCTACCTCGGAAGTTATAGTAGATAAAGACTTAGCTATTTCAGGAGACTTTTTAATATATACTGCACACATTAGAAACACTAGTTTGAAAACTGATGCTGATGTCTCCTTTACTAATCCCATCCCAGAAAATACTACCTATGCTCACTATGTCTCTGGAGCTACATATGATATTGATAGCAACTCCATTATCTGGACTGGAATTGTTAAAGCTAAGCGAATTAAAACTATTATGTTTCTGGTGCAGATTGATGATCCCGTACCCAATGGCACTATAATTACAGATGAAGCTACTATTGATGATGGCATAAATGAACCGTTGCTTAGATATGCCGAGACTTTAGTCAAACCAGAAATTGACTGGGAAACTTCTTACAAAGAAGATGAGAATGATAATCCAAACAGACCACCGCATATTGCTTATCCCGGAGATACACTTAATTATACTGTTCTAGTAGAAAATACTGGTAGCACAGAAGCTATTAATGTATTTGTAAACGATTTAATTCCATTTAGAACAACCTATGTGCAAGGTAGCGCTACGGGTGGATTTGTTTATGACGAAAACAAAGATCAACTAAGTTGGTTCGGCAATGTTCCACCAAATGAAAATAAAGAATTTGTTTTTAAAGTATTGATTAGTAAATTAGATAATCTATTCCCACCCGAAGATGACACTATTATTAACGAGGCAGTGATTCTGGATGTTGACGATAATTTCTCGGTCCAATCATCTACTACCGTTATCATAGATGAAGGTGAAGGTGGAGGACCACATCCACATAATCCTTATTTAATTGATGTGGATCCAGCTGTAGATGAAACTAGTGTTAAATTATATACTCCAATTACCTTAACTTTCTCAGATATTATCATTCCTAGCAGTTTATCTTACACAGTATCTGTAAATGATAAGGAGATAGATACAAGCAACTGGCAAATTGAACAGACCGAACCCAGTTCAGTAATTATTATACGTCCCAATGAGCCATTAGCTTCTGGGACAGAATATACTATACAAATTACTGATGCTTTCGACACTCAAGGACAACATCTAGGACAAAACGGACCAATAGAAGATAATACTTGGTCATTTACTACAGTCAGACCAACATTATACTTTACTAACCAAGCTATTCTTAACTTGAAAGTTGGGACTGTTAGTGAATTAATAACAGTCAAGCTGGGTGACTGGATAAATTATGACGATCCAAAAGCTATCTCACCAATATATGCGCCTTATCAAGTTGAGGAAGAAGATGGAATATCTGTTAAATTATGGAGTACCAGCAAAACTGGAAGATATGATAGAGCCATTAACGGAAAGTTCCTTAATAATTCTATAGACATATTAATGCCTTATGGACAAGATGCCATAATTTTCTATTACACAGATTCTGTTGTAACCTTTCCAATAATTTATAAGATGGTAACTTATGCGCCATATACAGATTACTTGGTTTATGCAGGATTTAGACCAGTTGTTACTACCATAGATGGTGCAATGCCAGGGCAGAATCAAATTTACTTTACTACAGATACCCAAAGCGTACCCGCTAATCGCTTGAGTAATCCAATCAGATTTGAGATTAGAAGCCCAGAAGGCCATATCGTGCCAATTGATGCTGGAACAACCTTCTTGTTAAGCACTAGCTCAACTAATGGCATATTCTTTAATCAATTTAAACTGCCTTTGGATCAATATGCCATCTATCAAACCAATGGAGAAACCAGATTATATTATCTTTTGTCAGTACCAGAAGATACTCTGCAAGCTACAATGTATTATCAAGATTCTGTCCCAGGACCTTATGTCATTACTGTAGATGAAGATTATGGCATCAACATCAGTAATATAATAATTGCCAATAATGGCACTACTATACCAGCTGGCGGTGCCAACCAAACAATCAATATACTGCCACTTGAGGATCAAGATATAGACCTTGAGAAAGAATTAGAAATAGTTGAAGATGATACTGGAAAAAAATTGGCTTATTTGGTAATTAATCCAAAAGATGTCAGCGTACTCCCTGGAGGTTTTACATCATTTAGTACCAAGGGATATGAAGCTGATGGCAAAGAAATTAAAGAATTAGTGTTTGGCTGGTATGTTATTGCTGATGGTGGATCCATTGCCAAAACCGGAACTAATACTGCCACTTTCACAGCTGGATATATATTAGGCACATACCACAACACAGTTATGGTTGCGGCTTATTATAATGGAGAAATAAAATATACTACGGCTACTGTTAGGATAACCGATATTGTTGGATATGGCGGACCAGGGCAATTGCCTTCCACTGGACCTAACGGCATCCAATGGCTATTTATTGGTCTGATACTAATATCAGCAGTGGCTTTGGCCATGGTAGAACATTACGAAAAAACTCATTTTGAAGAATCGCCTGGTAAATAAGAGGCATAAGAATATTGTAAAAAAGTATATACTAATAGTATGAAGACAAAAAATCTGCAAATAACTAAAAGCAGAATAATATATTTGGGTGTAATAGCGGTCATATTATTGTTATTGAGTTATTTAGTCTGGGGACTTATTGGTAGTCATGCCTTATCTCAATCTACTATAGTGGCTACTGACTTAACTATCAGTAAAAATGAGCTAATAGCTAACGGACAAGATTTCAGCATAGTTAGTTTTACAATCATAGACAATCAAAATGATGCCAAGCTATCTGATATTTGGGTAGGTTTAAATATTGTTAACCCAACTCAAACAACTGATGATTTGTCATACTTTGGCTGGTATAGTCCGGAACCAAACCGCGCTTTTTATCAAACAAACCAAAACGGTCAAGTTACATTTAATGTTAGATCTAAAATATCTGGCGATATTACCTATGCCATATATGCAGCCGATCCCGATGGTAAAAATAGCGGAAAATATCAAAACCTCGACAAAGAATTTACTCTCAAGTTTAAATAAAAAAAATTCCGTGTCATCTTGACTATATTTCTTGTCATTCCTGTTTTTCTCTTATCATTCCCGTGAAAACGGGAATCCAGAAAAAAAAAGAACATATACAAAATTAAGGAAATGGATCCCCGATCCCCGTATCATAGCACGGGATAAACTCCGTCAAGGAATCTCTCCTTTGTCATTCTGGCTTGTCCAGAATCTTATTATATAAATCCTCAAATTTAAGATTAAGTTTGTTAATTAGCTTTAATTTATCTATTATATTTCAATCTTTAATCTGTTTTTCTCTTACAATAGCTTGTTCGATAGTGTCTATGATTTCGTAATAGACAAGTTTATTTAAATTATATTTTGAAGTAAATCCTGGAATTATTTTATTTTTATGCTCATATACTCTTTTTATTAAATTGCTTGTCACACCAGTATAAAGAGTCGGTCTTTTGTTAGCCATTATATAAACATATCCTACTTTTAACATACCCTTATTCTATTATAAAAAAACAGATTCTGGAGTCGTCCGCCGGCTGGCGGACTCCCCAGAATGACAAGAGGTAGTCCGTAATGACAATAAATAACAATAAAGAAAAATACAATTCTTAATGTTATGTATGTTTATTTAATTCTATGTTAACTAGTTTATCTGCTTCTTTGTTATTGTGGCGAGGAACATGCTGAAAACTTACTTGATTGAATTTAGAGATTAATTCTTGTAACTTGGCAAACATTGGTTTTAGTGCTTTGTTTTTAACTCGATATTCCCCTTTGAGCTGCTTAATAATAAGTTCACTGTCAGAATACATATCTACATTCACTTCTTTAGCAACATTTTCATCACCAATAATTTTTTGGATACGACCCAATCCTAAGAGCATAGCCTGATATTATTCTTGATTTTTAGTAGCTATTCCTAAAAATGAACCAAACTCTACTCGTTTCTGACGGACAGACGCGTGAATCAGACCAAAG
>CAYRIH010000011.1:0-14820 GCA_964424375.1 uncultured Candidatus Saccharibacteria bacterium
ACTGTGATTTAAATGAGCTATAATTAACTCCCAATCATAATGACCAGCTAAGGGCAGTAAAATATGTAACAGTACCACAGAATCAACCCCCCCAGATACAGCTACTACTAAAACTGAATTTCTGCCCGGAAATCCTCCAAGTTCAACTTTATCTCTTATGTATTTCACTAATTTCATTGCACACTTATTATAATCAGATAAATCAGATTTTAAACAAAACTCATAAATATTGCCTTTTTGCCTAGCCTAAATTACGCTATTCTATAATTGTACTTTATCAATATCCTTTGATTATTTGCCAGGGTAGCTCAGTGGTAGAGCAGCAGACTCATAAGCTGTTGGTCGTGAGTTCAATTCTCACCCCTGGCACCAGTCTTCGTTCTGCTGTACAGCAGAACTACGCCTGGCTTCGCCATTATAAATAAAAAAGTGAAGACTGATAAACTAGAACAATTCAAAAAACGAAAAAAAGTGCGCTCCCAAATCTTCCTAATAATTGGAGCTGCTATCTTTATATATATGTTAGTTGCCACTACTGAAGCTATCTGGCAAAATTATAAAATTAATACCGAGATAACCAAACTAAAAACTGAAATTGTTCAGCTTCAAAAAAAAGGACAAGAACTGCGACACTTAATTGCTTATCGAGGCACTGAATCATTTAAAGAACGGGAAGCTAGAAGAAAACTAGGTTATAGAAAACCATATGAACAAGTATTAGCTATCCCTCAACCCAACTTTGATAGTACAGAATCTGGTCAAACCAAAGATATTCAAGATATGGAAGACAACAATTCAGACAACAATCCTCAAAAATGGTGGGATTACATTTTTGGCTAATTTCTGACTACTACTTGATATAATCTTGATATATAACTAAAAATCAGTTTTACTAAAGTATAATAACTGGGGCTCGTAGCTCAGCGGTAGAGCAGCCCCCTCATAAGGGGTTGGTCGCAGGTTCGAATCCTGCCGAGCCCACCAAAATTTATTTCATCTACTGCTTCTTTTACAGTAAGACTCCTAATATTGCACAACTATATTAGATTGATTTTACTACATTATTATATGAGTTTATATATCTAAATGCGTAACAAAACCCCAGAAAACCCAACAGCAATCATCGAAAAACCAACTGGCGATGCAAGAGATCTTACGCTAGAAAAAAATTGGGCAGAAGAAGAAATTCAATTATTAGAAGCCGAACTAGAAATTGTCCAAGCAGAAAAAGATGAAGAACAAATTAAATTTACAAGATTATTACTTGCTGATTTATATAAAGAACAAGAAATATCAAAACCAGATAAAAAAAGAAAAGAACTAAAAAAGAAAACTAAAAAAGCTAATGGTTCACCTCAAGATAACGGACGAGCCCTTTTAAAGCAGGAACTGACAACAGCCAGACGCAAAGGCGACACTGATAAAATTGCAGAAATTAGCGAAACAATAACAGCTTTATATGGAGAAGAAGATACAAATTCTATAAACCTACTCACTACCCCAGCTAAATCGATAGGAACAAAACGTAGAAGAAAATATGTAGTAACAGACCCACAAAAAACACCTCTATTGAATGCTCTGTTAGAAAAAAGACAAAATAATAATAAACCATCAGACAATTTAGAGATATCACCGAAAATAGATATCACTAACTCAGCTCGAATTTATCTTGACCACGATCTTAGACAAAAAGCGGGCTTAATATCCCCTCTAGAAGAATATAAATGTGCCACTCTCGTGCGAGAAGGAGACAAAGATGCCAAACGAAAATTAACTGAGGCTAATTTACGCCTAGTTGTGTCTATTGCTAAAAAATATAAATTTCGACATTTAGATTTTCTAGATCTAGTCCAAGAAGGAAACCTTGGTTTAATGAGAGCAGTAAAAAAGTTTGATCCAACTAAGGGATTCAAATTTTCCACTTACGCCACCTGGTGGATTAGGCAAGCTATAAATAGAGGTATTGCTGACCAAGAGGATATTATCAGAAAGCCTGTACATGTAGTAGAAAAAATAAATAAAGTTAGAAAAACTAGAAATTCTTTGACAGAAGAATTGGGCAGACAGCCAACTAGAGATGAGTTAGCTATAGAAGTTATTTTGAATACAAAAATAAGCAGTGAAGAAGAGTTGGAAAAAATATTAAACATTATGAAGTATACAGATTCACTTGACAGGCCCTTAACAGAAGGACAATCAAGGTTGTTCGGGGATGATGCTGACTTAAAAGCTCTTGTACCAGATACAAAAATCCCTAATCCTGAGGAGCAAACATTAAATACAACACTTAAAGATATAATTAACCAAAATCTTGATGACTTAGATTTAGACCACAGAGAAAAATCAATAATTGAAAAAAGGTTTGGATTAAATGGAGAACAACGACAAACTTTAATGGAAGTTGGCAAAGTATTTGGCGTAACTCGTGAGCGCATTCGTCAAATCGAAGCAAAAGTTTTATTACAAATAAAGCTCAGCCCAAATACAAACCGTCTTAGGGATTACCTGGATTAAAAACACCAAAATCACAAACTAAATTACAAAATTACAAATCAATTCTACTGTACAGCAGAACTATGCAGGACACAGTTTTCACTTTTCATCTATGGTAGCGGGGGTGGGATTCGAACCCACGACCTCCAGGTTATGAGCCTGGCGAGCTGCCACTGCTCCACCCCGCGATGTCGTCTGTAATGCTATCAAACAAATAATTACTTGTCCAGTTAAGTATATTTTAATATATAAAAAAAAATTTCTTTAATTATTCGCTGACAAAAAGCGTTTTAATTAAATAAAAGGCACCCAGTAGCAAACAGGTGCCAAATTACGAAAACAAAGAAATAACCCAAATAATCAACTCATAACCCCCCCAAATAAAACCAGCAATTATCAATGAGATGCCTATCGTGCAACCTAGGCAATTACTAGCATCATCTTGCATTTTATTTTCTTCTTTGTCTAGATCATGTTTATGACGTTGACGCATAATCATCTCTCCTGATCTGATTTATTTCAAAGAACTTGATATTCTAATCTACACAAAACCAACCTCTTTGTCGAGGGCTTTATGTGTAGTATGTTAATTTGATTTACCTCTGTTTCAAAACCCCACCATCATAATAAAATAAAAGAAAACCACCCACTTAAGGGTGGCCACAATTCAATCATTAACTTCTACAGCCTTCACTAACGAGGGTCAGGGTCATGAGGATCGATTTCATTGTACTCAGAGCGACCATCACAGTCAGGACAAACACCTTTGATAAGGTGTCCATTCTTCGTAGCAGCTTTGCACATCTTGCATCGGGTTGCCATCTTATTGAGAAGCAGACATGTATCGTCTTCACAGGCATCCCCACCAAAATATGACTCTGAATATTTCGATCTTGGTCTGTAAGGATATGCCTGTCTTCCCTGCTCTTCAGTCATTGGTTTGATTGCAACCTTAACAGTTTTGCGCCCTAACCTCCGGTCAAATTCCCTTTCCTCAAAAAATTCAGCAAGTGGAATTGACTCTTCTACTGCCCGATCAGAATTAGGCATTGTTTTGGAGACCTCCTTTTTCAAGTTTCACTCAGTAAATACTGTAATAAAAACATATATTAAAAAACTACTCTTGTCAAAAGTTTATAGTCCCAGAGTTAATTATTCCTTATTTGGCTTCCCTGGATAGATGATGTTAGAACCTTGGCAACCACATAAAAAACCACCTTTAAAAGGTGACTGTAATACAAGAAAGAAAAGGGCGGTAATAGAGCCCGGATTATCACCCCAACCCATATACTACATAGTAGATGGGCGACCCAAGTCGGCGATCTAGACGTCCAGGTTGGTCAGGGTGCAGAGCCTGAACCGTACCGAGCGAGCATGGTCTCAGTGTGTTACACCTTCTATTACCGCTTTCCCCTATTCTATCAAAAACAACCAGCTCTACAAGCGGTTTATCTTGTCTTGGTTCCCCCTACTGGACAGACTTAGAACTTTTGATTGGAGTCAGATCTCCTGATTAGCTGAAATTAGAACATATTTTGTGCAAAAAAAAGACCACCTAGGTAGGCAGTCATAGTTAATGTCTCATTTATTTTGTACAGGAAGTGAAAACCGATGGTGAATGCCCCTGCAATGAAAATAAACAGAAAAATGGCAAGGACAATCATGCCAATACTCATGAATTTCTGACGGTTATCGGCACTATCGTCTGACATAGCTTTAACAGCTACAAAAATCCATGTAACCACTACCCCAAGAATACCGACAATCACCAGAACAATACCTGTTGTCAACATGGGTTAACCTCCTTTATGTTTTCTTTGTAGTCTTTCCAGCACGCACTGGGAACATTCACATAGGCTTCGCCTATCAGAATGTAGACCGTATACCAAGCCTGAACATCTGAACGATTATTCTTTCGCTTAAATTCGGCTTCGGCAGCAGAAATCGCGTTTTTAATAGTCCCTATATAGATAGTTTCCGTACTCGGCTCACCTTCATTCTCCCACATAGAACGCAGATTAACTTTGTAGGTAGCTTTTCGAAAATTAATAGTTTCTAACTGTTGTTGCAGTAGCTCAGTTTTTTTAATAGTTTCATTGGCAATTCTTATGTCATACTTAAAACTGTTTTTCAAAGAAGTTTTAACTTGCTTCATCAATCTTGCCTCCTTGTCAATGTGATATTTCAGAATAATATATATATTAAAAAATAGCTAGAATATTCTAACTTAGCTTATGAATATACAGAATACTCTGCTTCAAGAGCAGATTATTTGTGTGGCTTCCCGTCTTGGACGAGCTTCGAGCAGTTATATAAGAAAAAACACCCTTAACCCAGGTGTTTTGGTGTCTGTTAGACACGGGTGTAGGATAGAACCTACAATAGGATTTGGCGTCCAGTAGTAATAATAAGAAAATTTAGCACTCTGGCTGCTCCTGGCCAAAGATCGGCTTCACTGCTTCGTTCTCTGCGGGCACAACAAATTGAACATGGAGATGGGCCATGGCACCACCAGTCCTTGATGGGCTTCCGTTGCGCATCCAAAAAACATATCCAGATGGGCTTTGATAGTCAACTTGACCATCCCATCGACCAGCCTGTCGCAGCTCATACAACCGGGTGGCAATCTCCTTGGGCTTGCATGTCAACCAGTTGATCACTTCATGTAGATCTATCCATTCTTCGGCTGTCAGCTGATCTGTACGAGTGGCGTGTCGATTAAGAAAAATAATGAAGTGGAACTCTGCCCCAGACGAAGAGTAAGGTGTCTGACGCACCGTCCAGTAGGCAGTCTCTTTCAGGTTGTAAGCATCCCACTTCTGGGGATCTTTTCTAATGTTGCCACCAGGACAGACAGGACAAATGCCCAAACGCTGTGCTTCTTCCATCTCCTCAACATAGGTGAGATCAGAGTGAGCAGCCTGCCGCACACTCTGTGGGCTGACCAATTCATCTCCACCATCTTGCTGTGGTT
The DNA here is from genome assembly GCA_964424375.1 of uncultured Candidatus Saccharibacteria bacterium. Taxonomy (GTDB): domain Bacteria; phylum Patescibacteriota; class Kazan-3B-28; order Kazan-3B-28; family UBA10110; genus CAYRIH01. The sequence goes on from CAYRIH010000011.1 coordinate 5,468, forward strand.
GCTCGGGCATGTTATATCCCTCCTTTGTGGTGTACTGGATGTCAAACCCTTGAAAGCTTGACTATATCAAAAAACCAGTTCTCAGTCAAACTTATTCCATGGTTGGCTCCCCCTACTGGACAGACTTAGAACCTGTTTTACCTATTGTTGAAGTAATAATTCAACTTCACTTTCTTTTCTTTGTCCCAGGTATCCTTCTTAATTTCGGTCTCTTAGCATTCAGTGCATCATAAGCATTCTTCTTTGTCTTCAATAATTGCTGCTTTTTTTCTCGATAGAAAGATGATTGTTTTAAGTTATTCATTTATTTATCATATCAAAAAATCTGCTCTCAGAGTTTTTTCCTCTGTTGGCTCCCCCTATTGGACGAGTTCAGAACTTTGGACTGGGTGAAAATAAGAAAAGAGATGGATGAATTACAGTAAACTACAAGACTTTCTGAAATTCTTTAACTTCGCCTTCTAAAACTGCTCTTGTCTTTGGAATTTCTTTTATTTCTTTTGGCAAATTCGAAATATCGAAATATTTGATTGGTCTCTTTAATTCTTTAAACATTTGGATTTCAGCTAATACCCCATCACTTAAGTCCCCGAATACCCATAATTCGTCACATCGTTTTATTAGATTGTTATTACCATTTCTGACTAAATCTCTGTTTACTAATTCATAAAGGTAATAACCAAAAACATTAAAGGGGTTTATCGGTACAGCTCCTTGTTCAAAAACATATTTACAAATTAACATTCTCTGATGAAAATTCTTACAAGATTGTGCGGTAAAAACCACTTTTTTATCTTGTTGTAATTTTTTTGCTTTATGCTTAAAGTTTTTCATATATACATTATTACACATTCACAAAAACCCGCTCCTGTAGCGACTAATTTATTCGTGGCTCGCTTTCTCAAGCGATTTTCGAACTTTGGGTTGGAAGACAATTACATTAGAGCTTCAAGGCCCTCAACCTATTCTAGAGAAATTAAACCATATTCAACCTCAAGCCACCTAAGGCTATGCTTGTCCACAGAGTTCGTGCTTCGGATCTAGCCAAACCACATAAAATACATTATCAATAAAATATCCGTGTACTCTGCCGTGTTTATTGGAAGAAAGCTGAAACTGCCAGGCATCCTCAGCCACATCTTCACCAACATTCCCAAATCCATCTTCAGAAACCCGAGTATCTGAAAAGTCGATTTTATGACATCTTAAACCATCACTATTCCTAATAGTCATATCCAATTTCGTCATACAACACAAATCTTTTAATCTCTCTACAAGCTTATTAAAGTAAGAGATATCTTTATCTTTATACTTAAATTTTTCTCCCTCTGTCCTCAGTCTACGAAAATTAAAAGAGACGAGTGTATCTCTATTGATTTTGGACAACACAACCTTATCTGAAGCAAACTGAATCTTAGTTGGCCGGATCTTTGATTTTCCCACTGTAGTAACTCCTCATTGTATTTATAGAAATAACCACATTGCACTTAGCATCTGGAGCTAGATTGCCTCGAGCCTCAATCCAAGGGTCTTCCTGGTGGGTCATCAATTCAAGCTCATAGGCACCACTAGGCATATAAGCTTGGGCTACCTCTTTCAAAAAGGCAATAACCTCAGGGTCTAACTGTTTTTCTATCTCTTGCATAGTTATATCGGCAGGGATGGGAGTGGAACCTCGCTCCTTATAAGTTTGGTAAAGCTCAGGCAAGACTGGACCGCGTACCCAAGCCTGAAAATCACCTTTAAACAAGGGTTTTTTATGGTTTGCCAAGAACCAAGCTTGAGCATAATAGACCAGTTTCTGCAATTTAAGATTCGTAATGGTTTCGCCTTTATCATCAGCAAAAGCTAAGAAGAAGTTAGCTACGTCCTGGTACGTAACCTTTTTAGAGGTTTGCTTTGAAGTTTTTGTCTCGGTCATAGATTATCAGTTGAGGGATAAGATGTATTTGCCATTACCGAGCAATTTCCAGAGTTTACTTGGATCCTCCCTTACCTTTATTTAACCAGACAGAGACCCTTCAAATCAATACTTATTTAGATTTTCCAGATATAACAGGCGTTTTCTAATACTATAAAATGCTAGCTTGGACAGTTATTATTGCAAACTAAAATAAAGTAGTAAAAACAATAAAACAACCTACACAAAACCATTCGCCCTCATTGCTGAAAGGGTGAAAACTAACGATTGGCTCAGCAGACGGGTTCAGAACCACCACCAAAGGAGGTAATTGAGGGGTTCTGGATAGGTCGGAACGCAGATGGGTTAATTGTAGAACTTTAGACAGCTAAATGCTGCTTCCCCAATGTTAAGGGGGACATAATGGTGGTGGTACTCTTAAGTTTAATAGCTAAATTTGGCACTTGCCGGTTTGCTAATTCAGGACGGTTATAGATATTACCATCCAACATTTTTACCGAAAGACCAACGACCCCGTCCTGCTTACCAAATAATGGTATATCCATAATTTGTTTATAGATATCCCTTGCATACTTAGCATTAGAATTTAACTGCTTAGGAAATTGTATTGGACAATCTTTTAAGATCGAGACCAAATGAATAATAAATTTTCTCCACCAACCATCAGAATCAAGTATTTTCGAGGAAACGCTAAGATGTACAAGCATTCTCTTCAATTCAGATCTGAGTTGCTCAAGGGATAAGACGCTTGATATAGTACGCAACATAGCATCATGGTCGTGCAGACCATCTACTACAACAATTGTTTTTTGTAATTCAAGTAACATATCCAAACCGGGCTTGGACCATTCAATGTTAGTGTGTTGCGCCCAATCACGGAAAAACTTGAGTACCTGATACTTGTCCTCAAGGGTATCTCTTTCAATAGCCTTCCAGCACACAGTCAATAAGTGCACCACTTCACTTTCGCTAAGTTCAGTGCTCTTCCCAATTATTCGCTGAACTTTATCAGCAATCTCATTAATCATAGGACCAACACAGCTAATGAATATATAACTCCGAGGATAACCAACACTGGACCGATAAGACCGACCATAGATACCCATTTAGGCACAACGCCGGTTCCAGCTGTATCTTCCCAAAAATAAGGTTTAGCAGGTGGAGGCGGAAATTTTAAATCAATATCTATCAATCCTGGAGCATTTATTGTTGATATATTTAATCGTCAACATTTTTGATATCATGTATAACAAAAAACCAACCAATATCAAAACTCCTCCTAGTCTGGAAATCCAGAAATAAGAAGATATTCCGACAATTAATGCTACAATCTCTACAAATACTCCCATCATTCTAATATGTTATTGACAAGGCACTTGGGTCGCTTTGCTCGTTTTCTCTTGGCTCCGGGGGCCGGATTCGAACCGGCAACCCACTGCTTAACAGGCAGTTGCTCTACCATTGAGCTACCCCGGATTATTAAAATACCTACTGATTCTATTCCAATTCTATTCCAAATAATCTTTGAGTTTTTTGCTGTCTTTTGATCTTCTCAATTTCATCAATGCCTTAGCTTCAATTTGACGAATACGCTCACGAGTTACCCCGAATTCTCTACCAACTTCTTCTAAAGTATGAGCCCAATTACCACTCAAACCAAACCTCATTTTTAGAATTTTCTGTTCTCTGGGGGTTAAAAGATGTAACACCAATCCAATATCACTTTTTAACAATTCATAAGCTGACTGCTCTTCTGGAGTTAAACTATCTTCATCTTTAATAAAATCACCTAATAAACTATCATCTTCATCCCCTACTGGTTTTTCTAAAGAAACTGTTTCTTGAGAAATCTTAAGAATATGGTTAACTTTTTCTATTTCTAATTCCATTTCATTGGCAATTTCTTCTGGTGAAGGAGCTCGACCTAATTCCTGAACTAACTGCCTTTGAGTTCTAGCTAATCTATTCATAGTTTCTACCATGTGAACAGGGATACGAATAGTTCTGGCCTGATCAGCAATAGCCCTAGTAATAGCTTGTCTAATCCACCAAGTAGCATAGGTTGAAAACTTAAATCCTCTAGTGTAATCAAACTTTTCTACTGCTTTCATCAAACCGATATTTCCCTCTTGTATAAGATCTAAAAGAGTTAACCCTCTGCCAATATATCTTTTAGCAATAGACACCACTAAACGCAGGTTGGCCTCAGCTAATTGCTTAGACGCTGTCCTATCACCTGCCGCCACTCGTTTAGCCAAAGCTACCTCTTCATGTTTTTTGAGCAAATCAATTTTACCGATTTCTTTCAGATACATCCTTACCGAGTCTTCTCCAGCCGTTACATCTGATTCTTTGGCTTTAGATTTTATTTTTGCCTTCGAGCCTTTTCTGGTTTTTTTAGTTTCCACTGGCTCAGCATCCAATTGCCAAATTAAGTCATCTCTAACATTTACAACCTCTACACCTAATTCAAAGAACACTTCATACAATTTGTCTAACAATTCTACATTCTTTTCTGCTTCAGGAAAAGACTGAGACAACTCTTGTTGAGTAATAAAACCCTGATCTTGGCCTTTATACAACAAATGTTCTATCTCTACAGGAAAATTATATTTTTTGTACCTCTGCCTAATATCTTCAACATCTTTTGTGCCCAAACCTTTTATTTGGGGTATTTGTTTCTTAATACCTTTGGTTTTTATCTTCTTGACAACTTTTTTAGAAACTTTCTTAATAGTTTTCTTAACTTTAATCTTGGTTTTTGAGGTTGAAGTTTTTTTAACAACTTTTCTAGTCGATTTAATAACTTTTTTTGTTCGTTTTTTAAGACTTTTAGTCACTTTACGACTAGTTTTCTTGACCATTGTTTTTACTGTTTTCTTTATTATCTTCTTTTTAGAAGCAGTTCTTTGAGATTTCTTTTTGCTAATTCTAGCTGACTTACTTTTAATCCTCCTAATTGTAGTTTTCTTATTCTTAGCCATAGATTCATTAAAACGCTTTAAATTTTTCTAAAAGCTCCTTGAGTTTATCGTGATTACCAGATTTTTCTGCTTGGGCAATTTCTTCTGCCATTTTGCTCATAGCCATTTTAGTACTACTCTGTTTAAGCAAATTAAGATAAAAATCCAGTTCATGTGCAATATCCAATTGAGACATATCAGAATAATGCTCTTCTATTACCATCATCATTTCTAGAATATCAATTCTGTCCTGGTAATCTAATTTCTCTACTACAGCATCAAGTGAAAATTCTTTCCTAGTATAACAATCTTTAAAACAGCCGTAAATCCGCTCTGAGAGTTTATCTGGCCATTTTATTTTTTCTAACTCGTCTTGAACACCTTTAAAGCAATCAGGTTTATACAAAAGTATACCTAAAATTCTCTTTTCTAACCAATAAGTATCTTGGGTTTTAGGCTTATCGTTCTGTTGAATAGTAGGTTTCTGAGGCAATTTTTTATTCTTAACCTTGCTTAAAGCTTCGTATAGATTTGAAGCATCAATTTTCAGAATAGTAGATAATTTTTTAATATATTGGTCTCTCTCTACTGGACTATCCAATAAGGCAATAACTGATAACACTTCGGCGGACACCTTTTTTTTAGCTGGTATTGAATCTTGGCCAAACTTATTTAAGGCAGATTTAATATAAAAATCTATAACTGGAACTGCATTGGCAATAATTTCTTTCCATATATCTATCCCAGCTTTAATACAATCATCTGGATCTTTATACTTCCCCAATAAAGCTACTTTAACTTCTAAATCATGCACCGAAGCCAGTTCGATAGCTCGTTTAGTAGCCTCATTGCCAGCATTATCAGCATCCATTGCTAAGATTAAAATTTCAGCATATCGCCTAATCAAGCGAATATGTTCCGAAGTTAAGGCTGTGCCCGAAGAAGCTATCACATTTTTTACTCCAGCTTGATAAGATGACAAAACATCTGTTTGACCTTCGACTAGTATAGCCGTTTTGTTGATAGAAATGTCTTCTTTGGTGACAGACAAGCCATATAAAATCTTGCTTTTATTAAAAACTGGAGTTTCTGGAGAATTTAGATATTTAGGCAAATCCTCCAGATTTAATACTCGCCCAGTAAATCCAGCTACTTTGCCAATGACATTAGTAATTGGGAAAATAATGCGATTACGGAATTTATCACTATACCCATTGCGCCGCTGTACTATCAACCCTGCCTTTTCTATATCTTCTTGCACATAGTCTTTTCTTTGCAAAAATTTGAATAGATATTCCCAGCCAGACGAGGCATAACCTAATCTAAAAGTTCTAATTGTATCTCTATTAATTCCTCTTTTAACTAAATAATTCATGGCCTGTCTGCCTTCTTGACTATCAGTTAAGGATTTCTCAAAAAATTTAGCTGCCAATTCGTTAATAGAAAATAATTTGCTTTTTAATCCCCAATCACGTGGTTTGCTTTGCAGCTCTATCCCCGCTTTTTCGGCTAATTGATTTAAGGCCTCAGAAAAACTTAAACCTTCTTTTTCCATCAAAAAACTAAAGATATCTCCCCCCTTGCCACAGCCAAAGCAATGAAATATCTGCTTTTCTGAACTAACCAGAAAAGAAGAAGTTTTTTCACTATGAAATGGACATAATCCTTTATGATTACGCCCCGCTTTTTTCAGGGGCATATACTGGCCAATTACATCAACTATATCCAATCTACTTTTTATGTCATCTACTTCCGACATAATAAATTACTTAAACTGCTAACTGTATATTATAGAACTAATTCTCCAATAATACCTGGAATTTCTTTTATATTATCAGCTCTAATAACAGATTCTGGGAAATTTTGATTTTTATTCCAAGGTTTATTTAATAAAATTACACTTACTCCTAAATCTAACAATGATTGAATATTATAGGGATTATCATCTATTAATATTTTACAGCCAAGTTTATGGCAAACTTCGCCTTTACTATATGATGGTGTCCCATCCATTGGATAATGATTCGTAAAAACAATCTTTTTAAAAACATTTGGGAAATATTTATCAACCCATTTTCGAGTTACTTCCTCAAAAACAGTTTGTCTAGCCGTAATTAAATAAAGTTCATGCTTTTTTAAAAGCTCCGCCATGACTTGCACAGAACCATTTATTATAGGTAAATTAGCATATTCAGTAGTTCTGGCAAAATTATGAAATTCCCTAACTGCTCTCTCGCTAGAAATACCCATAAAGTTAGACCAGTGGTAATCAATCGCGTCATCAAATCTATAACTAGTTTTATATTGATGATTGTGCCACTTAAGAAACACCCGCATCAGTTCGCATAATACTTCATCTAAATCTACTGCAATTTTAGTCCTTTGTTGAATATTTTCCATAATGAGCTTGCTTTTTTATCAGTTTTAATATAACATACCGTTTGTAAGTTTTTCGTTATGATTTTTGGTTTACTCCAATGTTTTTGTAAGACTGAGGAGAAATTTGAACGAAGGGACCGTCTTACAGAAATATCAATCTTAATTTAGGAAAAATATGGCTAAGAAACTATATGTAGGAAGTTTACCTTATTCCACTACAGATGATTCACTGAAAGAAATGTTTGCAGAAGCAGGAACAGTTGAATCAGCTACTGTCATAACTGATAGAGATAGTGGCCGCTCCAAAGGATTCGGATTTGTCGAAATGGCATCCGATGAAGAAGCTGCAAAAGCTGTCGAAACACTCAATGGCAAAGAAGTAGATGGAAGAACTATTGTGGTAAATGAAGCTCGTCCCAAAGAAGACAGACCTCAAAGAAGTGGTGGATTCGGCGGAGACAGAGGAAGATTCTAAAAAATCGACTTCAAACCAAAAAACAAACGGTTCACACTATGAGCCGTTTGTTTTATTAATTACTCTTCCGTTTTTCAACTTATTTAACACATTAAGCATAGTGCTAACGAAGTTTAATGGCGGAGAGGGAGGGATTCGAACCCTCGATACCCGTGAAGGTATACTCGCTTTCCAAGCGAGCGCACTAGGCCACTATGCGACCTCTCCAAAATTGTTAATCATATTTTACTTGACCTAGAAACAATAATATCATATATTCATATTACATTATTAACTCAACCTTTTCTCCCCTGAGCTCGTCGAAGGGGATTCCCCATGGGAAAGGAATTATTTACTTATGGAAGAAGAACAAACTATAAACACTTATGAATTAACCATATTAACCGACTCTGAATTATCAGAATTTGATTTAGGAAAAGTAATTGATAAAGTTAAAAAACTAATTACCTCACATAAAGGCAAGGTAATTGCTGAACATTCTTGGGGCAAAAAACAGCTTGCCTACCATATCAAAAAAATAGAATTTGGTTTTCATAATACCATTGTTGCCGAACTGGCAGTAGAAACTGTTAATCCTATTATCAAAGAATTACAGCTCGATCCCAAGATTATCAGATATTTAATTATATGTTTAGAAAAAGAAGGCATAACTTTTGATCAATTATTTACCCCCGAAAAAGAAGCAATTATGATATCATCAAGTATTAAGGAAAAATTAACTCCCAAACCAGAAGTTAAAGTTAAAAAAATGGACTCTCGGATTCCTAGCCAAGCAAGCAAGCCTAGTCCACCAGCTGGTAAAGCTGAAGAAAAAGTTTCAAAAGATGACAAAGAAGAAAAACAAAAAGAAATTTCTAAGGCAGATGAAAAAATCAGACAAAAAGAAATCGGCGATAAAATAGACGAACTTTTGAAAAAAGATATTGAATAAAACCTTAAATAAAAATTCTATTTAATTAAAGATTAGGAATATGCGTGATTTAAATAAAGTAATGCTTATCGGTAATTTGACCAGAGATCCAGAAATTAGAACTATCCCTAGTGGACAAAATGTAGCTTCTTTTGCTATTGCCACTAACCGCAGATGGAACGATGCCTCTGGCGAACTGCAAACCGCAGTTGAATATACTGATATTGTAGCTTGGGGCAAACTAGCCGAAATAGCTGGTCAAATTCTTAAAAAAGGCCGCCGCACCTATATTGAAGGTCGTCTACAAACCAGAAATTGGGAAGGTCAAGATGGAGTAAAAAGATATAAAACTGAAGTAATTGCCAGTGACCTAATTGTATTAGATCGACCACCCAATATAGATATGAATAACCAAGAAATCCCAGTAGTTGAAAAAACTCCCAGCGCCACCGAAATGAAAGCTGAAGAACCAATATCAGTCGCAGCTGATACAAGCATTAAATCTGACAGCGATTCGACTGCTGAAAAACCAGAAGTAGACATAGAAGATATCCCATTTTAAATTCAACCGTATTTATGGCTATAAAAAAATCATTCAAACCCAGTACTTTCCCCCGCTACAACTTGCCCACCACAAAACATTGTCATTTTTGTAAAGAAAACCGAGCAGTAATAACGGTAGTATGAACAAATTGGGGAGATAGA
>CAYRIH010000011.1:14830-19987 GCA_964424375.1 uncultured Candidatus Saccharibacteria bacterium
GTTTAAATACTTATCTCGCTACATGAAAATAGAGCCCAGAAGAAGAAGTGGAACTTGTGCCAAACATCAACGGCAAGTGGCCAAAGCCCTTAAAAGATCTCGGCATATGGCTTTACTTCCTTTTGTGCTTAAATAATTGCTATGCTAAGTATTACAAATCTTAAAAATGGGGTTGTCATTGACCTGGATGGCATACCATTTGAAGTAATAAAATATCAACATGCCAAATTGGGTAGAAGTGGCGGGATTTTACGCACTACACTTAAAAATCTCATAACCGGAGCCAATATAGAAAAGACTTTTAAGGGTGATGCTAAACTTACACCAGCAGATATTAGAAGATCTGAAGCTCAATTCTTATATCAAGAAGGTAGTAACTATATTTTTATGGACAGTTCATCATTTGAGCAATTTACTATCAATCAAAGTGTTTTGGGCAGTAATATCAATTTTTTAACTGAAGGACAAAAAGTAGATATACGATACTTTAAAGATTTGCCAATTAACATAAACCTGCCAATAAAAATGAAATTCAGAGTTATTCAAGCTGAACCAGCAGTTAAAGGTGATACAGTTAGCAGCCCCAATAAAAACGCTGTTATAGAAACTGGGCTACAAATCAAGGTTCCCCTATTTGTCAAAGTAGATGATATTATTTTAGTAGATACTAGAACCAGCAGTTATATAGAACGAGTTCAATAAAATTTTAGTTATGAGCCTTTCAATAGGTATTGTAGGATTGCCTAATGTCGGCAAATCAACGTTATTTAATGCACTGTTGGGCAAAGCTCAAGCTGAGGCCAGCAATTTTCCATTTTGTACTATCGAACCAAATATCGGTACAGTGCCAGTACCAGATAATCGTCTGCAAATTCTAACTAAATTAGAAAACTCTGCTAAAACTATTCCGACCACAATAGAATTTGTAGATATCGCTGGATTAGTTAAAGGAGCCCACCAAGGCCAAGGTTTGGGCAATCAATTTTTGTCATATATTAGAGAAGTAGATGCTATTATCCAAGTTATCCGCTTATTTGCTGATGACAATATCACTCATATAACTGGCGCTATTGACCCTATGGACGGTATTGAAACTATTAATACAGAACTATTATTGGCTAATTTACAAACCGTAGAAAAGCGATTAGACAAAGATGTAAAAAACGCTACACAGAATCCTAAATTGCAGTCAAAAGTAAACTTTTATCATTTACTTAAACAACACCTAGAACAAGGCAAAAGTGCTAGAACTTTGACAATCAATCCTGATAATCAAACGTTTATAAAAGAACTGAACTTGCTTTCATCTAAACCAATACTATATGTAGCTAATTTAGATGATGTACAAATACAAAACCCTAATATACTAGAGCCTTTAAAAAAATTGATAGAAACAGATACTGCTCAAATTATACCAATCAATGCCAAAACTGAAGCTGAGTTAGTAGATCTAAATCCTGAAGAACAAAAAAATTATTTAAAAGAAATCGGACTCACAGAACCCGGATTGGACAAAGTCATTAAAGCTAGCTATCAACTCTTAAACTTGATTACTTTCTTTACTGCTGGACCAACTGAGACCAGAGCCTGGACTATCCCACAAGGCACTTTAGCCCCTCAAGCTGGTGGAGTTATTCATACTGATTTTACCAAAGGTTTTATTAAAGCCGAGGTGATTAATTATGATGAATTAGTTAAAATAGGTTCTCTTAAAAAAGCTACTGAGGTCGGTAAAGTCCGCCAAGAAGGCAAAGACTACATAGTTCGCGACGGCGATGTGATGTTGTTTAAATTTAATGTCTAAATTCTCTGTTTCGCTTTTTTTCTAAAGTCTCCCTTGTAATCTCCAACAGAATTAGCAATAGTAAAAGCCACAATAACCACCAAAGCCATTGTCCTTCAACCTCACCTGTAAATGTTCTTGTTTCAATCGGATCAAATCGTGGCATAAGCTCATATTCGAGTGGTTTTCGGGGTAATTTAAAATAGTCAAAAATAGGGCCAAATATAGGAGCTGGCCAAAATGATGCTGGTCCGCCAGTAGAAGGCGGTATTACATCTTCTTCTGGTTTCTCGGGCTCCTTGGGTTCTTCTGGCTCTTCGGGTTCCTCCGGTTCTTCTGGCTCAATAATCTCCTCCTCATAAACTATAATCGGTAGATGATAACAACTTGCTCCACCATTTAGATTTTGAACACATAACGCATATTCCCCTGTTGGAAAATCAGCTGGTACAGTCACAGAAATTTCTGAAGACCAGACATAGTTTGGTTGCAGATAATTATTATCTAACCAGACCTTAGCTCCCCATTCAAAATAAAATCCAGTAATAATCATATCTACAGCAATAGCATTACTGAATTCTCTGGGCACTACAGTATCAATAGCTGGATTATAAATTATTCCGCCTCCGCCGCCTCCGCCAGCCGTAGAAATAGTAAAAACAGCATTGCTAGTATCATTAACTGAATCATCACCTACTTTGGAAATTTTAATTAAAGCTTGGGTAGTAGTCGGTGCAGTAACTGACCAAGGAAAATCACCATCATTAGTAGTTGATTCAGTTAATTCTTCCCAATCTCCCCCACTTGCTCTCTGTAATTCTATCTTTACATCATCTATCGGACCTTCAGTAGTCCAAGTGATAGTCTTAGTGGTATTGATTGTCCAGCTTTCTCCACCATTAGGATAAGTTACTGTGATTCTTCCGCCTTCGGGAATTATACTAAATGTTAAATCTGTCTGATCAGTTTGAGCCTGTACAAAAAACATTCCTAAAACTACTACCGAAACAGCCAGAACTATCATCAGTTCTTTCTCTAAAATCTTAAAAAATGTTTTTTGTATCTGTTTTAGCATAACAAAAGAAATTTTTGGGTAATGCTTAAATAAATCCCAGCCAACTAAGTAACCAGCCTAACCAAGTTGGGTATTGTTTTTCTACATCAATAAATACTTTATATTCAGAAGATTTTGTCTCTTCTTTAACAGATTCTGGTTCTACTGTTCCCCCAGTAACAGGAAGTCTAATTTTAGCTGAATCTTCAATAGTAATATCCCAATAAACACCCCAGTCTTCCATCCAAGTTTTATATTCAACTACGGGTCTAAAGTATTCACGATATTTTCCAGGACTATTAGGATTAGAACCTGTAATAGTAAAAGTAAACCTGCCTATTTCGCCAGGTCGAACAACCTCATCTGTTACTAACCAAGATATTCCATTGTTTTGTACCGATACTAACCGATTATCAGATATCCAATCACCATTTTTAAAATCACTAATTCTATCTAATGGTTCAGAAGTACCTAATCTTACTGGATAATCTCCATAAGCAAACCAAGGCATATTACCTGTATTTTTAAAATCAACCCAGAGAGTTGCTTTCTCTCCGATCTCAAGGGTAGGATAGGATGATTGTCTAAGCCACTTGGCTGAATAAATTTCTTCCTCATCTCCAGTAGGAGGTGGTAGTATTTCTTCTTCATCAATTACTTCGGGTTCTTCTGGCTCAATAATCTCCTCCTCATAAACTATAATCGGTAGATGATAACAACTTGCTCCACCATTTAGATTTTGAACACATAACGCATATTCCCCTGTTGGAAAATCAGCTGGTACAGTCACAGAAATTTCTGAAGACCAGACATAGTTTGGTTGCAGATAATTATTATCTAACCAGACCTTAGCTCCCCATTCAAAATAAAATCCAGTAATAATCATATCTACAGCAATAGCATTACTGAATTCTCTGGGCACTACAGTATCAATAGCTGGATTATAAATTATTCCGCCTCCGCCGCCTCCGCCAGCCGTAGAAATAGTAAAAACAGCATTGCTAGTATCATTAACTGAATCATCACCTACTTTGGAAATTTTAATTAAAGCTTGGGTAGTAGTCGGTGCAGTAACTGACCAAGGAAAATCACCATCATTAGTAGTTGATTCAGTTAATTCTTCCCAATCTCCCCCACTTGCTCTCTGTAATTCTATCTTTACATCATCTATCGGACCTTCAGTAGTCCAAGTGATAGTCTTAGTGGTATTGATTGTCCAGCTTTCTCCACCATTAGGATAAGTTACTGTGATTCTTCCGCCTTCGGGAATTATACTAAATGTTAAATCTGTCTGATCAGTTTGAGCCTGTACAAAAAACATTCCTAAAACTACTACCGAAACAGCCAGAACTATCATCAGTTCTTTCTCTAAAATCTTAAAAAATGTTTTTTGTATCTGTTTTAGCATAATAAAAAGATATTCTTTTCATTATACCATAAAAAAGTATGTTAGTCAAGAGATGAACGTCAATTTCTTTAAGAAAAAACGCCAGGGATAATCAGCACAATGTTTAGCATAAGTTACTCCCCTGCGAGAAGAAGTCCCGATATCTGTCGATTTAACAACAAAACCATCATCTTCTACCCAAAGCCCAGTTTGTTTACTTAGCTTTCTCCTATTTAATTCAATATCTATTTTTAATGCTCGACATAATTTACCTGGACCATTAGTTCGCTGATCGGTTTTAAATAAAGGCTCAATTGCTCTAATTAAAACTGCTTCCCCTTCACCCGGTAAAAAAGTAACTAAATTAAGACAATGATACATTCCATAAATTAAATACACATATATAAATCCAGCTGGACCAAACATGATTTCCGTCCGCGGAGTTTTACCTTTGTGAGCATGGCAAGCCAAATCATCTTGGCCACAATAGGCTTCTGTTTCAATTATCCTATATCGATAAACATGGGAACCCAGTTTGCGCACCAAAACCTTGCCCAATAAATCTTCGGCTACTTTTAAAGTAGACCGACTAAAAAATTTATCCGGCAATACTACTCTCATTATTGTTCAGATTGCTGATTGTTAGGAATAGCAAAAATCATTTTGCCAGCAATGGTTTGGAATACCCTAGTTACCAATACCTCAATTTCGCGACCAATAAACTTATGTCCTCCTTCCACCACTACCATAGTTCCATCTTCTAAGTATCCAACACCTTGGTTTTTATCTTTTCCTTCTTGAACTAACTTGATATGCAACTTTTCGCCAGGTAGAACTACTGGTCGTAAGGCATTATTTAATTCGTTAACATTTAGCACTATAATGTTCTGAATTTGCGCCACTCGATTAAGATTATAATCTACTGTCATTAAC
>CAYRIH010000012.1:0-16735 GCA_964424375.1 uncultured Candidatus Saccharibacteria bacterium
TTTAAATCACTGTTTACGCCAGGTAGCGGATAGGGACGCTAAGTTTGTTTCTGATTTAGCTAAGAGTTTGAGTTTGAAATTTGTAACTAAAAAAGTTGCTGTATTAAGTTTGGCCAAGAAACAAAAACTAACACTTGAAGAAGCTGGAAGGAAAGCCAGATATGATTTTTTGAGAAATGTGGCTAAAAAATACAAAGCAGAAGCAATTGTAACTGCTCATACATCTGATGATCAGGTCGAAACCATACTCATGAATTTATCAAGAGGAGCGTCTACTAGAGGATTAGCCGGGATGCAGGAGTTAGGGAATAATATTTGGCGGCCATTGCTTGGTTTAAGCAAAGAACAACTCCTCAAGTTTGCCCAAAAATATGGTTTAAAATACAAAGAAGATAAAAGTAATAAAGATTTAAATTATACTCGTAATCGAATTCGCCACTTATTAATTCCAACATTATTACAGATTAATCCAGGGGTTTTAAAAGTTATTTTGAGAAATGCCGAAGTTTATACTGATTTGAAAAACTTTTTGGATGACTATGTACAACAGGTATATAGTAAAGTATTATCTAAAGCCACTAAAAATTTAGTTAGTTTAGATAATTATACCTTTGGTAAATTACATCCATTTATTCAAAATGAAATTTTATTATATGCAATTAAGGTACTACAAGGTGATAGGCAGGATTTTAAGAAAATTCACTTGCAGGAAATGATGAAGGTAATCAAAAGTTCTAAGAGGGAATCCTATAAGCAACTGCCATCTAAATTGTTCCTGATAAAGACGTGTGATACGATTATTATTAGTCGTCGCAGACCTAAGAATTTATAAGTTTATGAAGCTCAATAGAAATAAAATTATTGGCTATGGCCTGGTTATTATATTAGGTGCAAGTCTTATATACAGTCTTTTTGGTGTTGATGCCAGTCCGGTTAAAGAAATTCCATTTAGTCAAGTTATAGAGGATGCGTCAACTGGTAGGATAGATAAGATTATTATTAATGGTGATGAACTGACAATAATTGGTAGTAATGGAGTGGAGTATTTGTCACGCAAGGAGCCCAATACGTCTTTAATTGAGGCTGGTATTGATCCAACAAAAGTCATTATTGAAGTTCAAGATGATTCTGCCAATGCTATTTGGTTAGGTTTAATTACATCTTTAATACCATTTATTTTGATTTTTGGATTTTTGTGGTTTATGTTGCGTCAAGCTCAAGGAGCCAGTAATCAAGCTTTGTCTTTCGGTCGCAGCCGTGCCAGAATGACATCACAACACGATAAAAACAAGATTACCTTTAAAGATATAGCTGGTGTGCATGAAGCTAAACAAGAACTTTTAGAAGTAGTAGAGTTTTTAAAGTACCCAAGCAAATTTTTAAGTATGGGGGCAAGAATTCCTAAGGGAGTTTTACTGCTTGGTCCTCCAGGAACTGGTAAAACATTGTTAGCTAAAGCGGTAGCTGGAGAAGCTGGGGTACCATTTTTCAACATCTCTGGTTCCGAGTTTGTCGAAATGTTTGTTGGTGTAGGGGCTTCTCGAGTTAGAGATCTGTTTGCTAAAGCTAAGCGTAATTCACCAGCCATTGTGTTTATTGATGAAATAGATGCAGTGGGTCGTCAAAGAGGTGCTGGTTTAGGTGGCTCACATGACGAAAGAGAACAAACTCTCAATCAGATTTTAGTGGAGATGGATGGATTTGAAACAGATACCAATGTAATTATTATAGCTGCCACTAATCGCCCTGATGTATTAGATCCTGCCCTTCTGCGGCCTGGACGCTTTGATCGAAGAGTAATTTTAGATAAACCAGATGTTAAAGATAGAAAAGCTATTTTAGAAATCCATGTTCGCAATAAGCCATTAGAGGATAGTGTAGACTTAGGTATTCTGGCCTCTCAGACCCCTGGTTTTACTGGAGCTGATTTGCAGAATTTGGTTAATGAAGCATCAATTTTAGCAGCTCGACATAATAAAAAACGAGTTAGTCAGTTGGAATTAAACAATGCTTTAGAGAAAGTTTTGTTGGGACCAGAGCGCCACAACAAAATTCTTAGTGATCAAGAGAAAAAAATTACAGCTTATCATGAAGCGGGTCATGCCATTGTTTCGCATATTTTACCGCACGGAGACCCCGTGCATAAAGTTTCGGTTATATCTCGAGGTATGGCCTTGGGATACACCTGGAATATGCCTGCTAGTGATAAGTATCTTCATTCTAAATCACAATTTATTGACGAATTGGCAATTATATTAGGTGGTCGAGTGGCGGAAATGTTAGTTTTTAAAGAGATGACTACAGGCGCGTCAAATGACTTGAATCGTTCTACTGAACTGGCTAGAAAGATGGTAACCCATTTTGGTATGAGTGATAAGCTTGGACCTATTACCTTTGGTAATGGTGGCGAGGTAATATTTCTGGGCAAAGAAATTCATGAGAGAAAAAATTATAGTGAAAAAATTGCAGCAGTGATTGACGAAGAAGTTTCGTCTATCATTAATCAAGCTGAAAATAAGGCAGTTTTGGTATTAAAAAAGTATCGCAAGGAACTGGATGCTGTATCTGCCCGATTGATTAAGGATGAGACTATAGAGAAGGAAGATTTTGAGGCTTTCTTTCCGGATACTGCCACCAAGAATGATGATAATTAATCCATGATTCGTAACCTTATCAATAGACGTTCTAGTGTATTAGAAGCAACAGTAGTTTTGGCTGTTGCCTCTTTAGTTAGTCGTTTATTTGGATTAATCAGGGATAGAACTTTAGCGGCGCATTTTGGGGCAGGGGATATTTTAGATGCTTATTTTGCAGCGTTTAAAATTCCTGATCTAATTTTTGGTCTATTAATTTTGGGCGCATTGTCATCAGCGTTTATTCCAGTGTTTACAGATTATATTAAGCGTAATGGTAAAGATGAGGCTTGGAGCTTAGTTAATTCGTTAGTTAATTTTGGCATAGTATTATTAACTGGCATTTTGCTGCTTATTGCTATATTTGCTCCTCATTTAGCTAAAATTATAGTACCTGGTTTCGAGCCGGATAAACAAATGATGGTGGCTAACTTGATGCGAATAATGTTGCTCTCTCCTTTGTTTTTTGGCCTAAGCAATTTGGCGGGTGGCATTCTTAATTCATTCAAGAATTTTATTGTTTATGCTATAGCACCCATTGCTTATAATTTAGGTATTATCTTTGGCGTAATTTTCTTGGTGCCAATTTTTGGCTATATGGGATTGGCTTATGGTGTAGTTTTAGGCGCCTTTTTACATATGCTTATTCAATTACCCAGTGTATTTGCATTGGGTTATAAATATAGGATGCATATTAATTTTCGACATCCAGCATTACGTCGAATAGCTGTTTTAATGATACCCAGAACCATGGGCATTGCTGCTTATCAAATATCTATTTTAGTTAATACTATAATTGCCTCTACATTAGCTGTGGGTAGTATTGCAGTTCTAAATTTAGCGGACAATTTATACAGTTTGCCGGTTAGTATATTTGGTATAT
Source organism: uncultured Candidatus Saccharibacteria bacterium (assembly GCA_964424375.1). Lineage (GTDB taxonomy): Bacteria > Patescibacteriota > Kazan-3B-28 > Kazan-3B-28 > UBA10110 > CAYRIH01. Next base: position 3,517 of record CAYRIH010000012.1, read on the forward strand.
CTTTTGCTGTGGCTGTTTTTCCAACTTTGGCTGAAAGATATACTCTCAAGCAAATTGATGAATTCAAACAAGATTTTATCCAAACTTTGCGCCAAATTTTATATCTGATTGTTCCTACAATGATGCTGTATTGGCTGCTGAGAGCTCAAATAGTCAGGCTAATTTTGGGAGCTGGGCAGTTTGGATGGGAAGACACTAGATTTACTGTGTCGGTGTTGGCTTTCTTAACTTTCGGTATGGCAGCTCAGGCCACAATTCCACTTTTGGCTCGTTCTTTTTATGCGTTGCAGGATACTAAGACTCCATTTTTGACTAGTTTAGCAGCTTTGACTATTAATGTAGTTGGTGCTCTTATTTTAATTAAATATCTTAATGTAGTTGGGTTAGCTTTGGCTATTTCTATAGCAGCTGTTGTTAACGCAGTTATTTTGTTTTTAATACTAAATCGTCGCCTACATGGGTTGTCAGTTAAGCCATTGATGAATATGGGAGCTAAGATAATAATTAGTAGTTTAGTGATGGGAGGATTGGGTTATGGTGCTTTGCATGCCGCTAGCTGGGTAGTAAATACACATACTTTTTGGGGGTTGTTAACTCAAACTTTAATAGCAGTAGCAGTAGCAGTCTTATCATATTTGGCCATGACTCGTCATTTCAATCTACCAGAGGTTAAAATAGTAATGAAACCATTTCAAGCCCTGATTAAGAGATTTTGATTATGTTATTAGGAATTCCATGGTACATTTATGCGCTGGCTTCTGCTGCTTTTATTGGAGTTAAGACTGTATTACAGAAAGCTGAGTTAAAAAAAGAGCATTCTCTTGACTATGTAGTGGCCTTTTCTTTAGTTACTATGATTATTGCTTTTTTCCTTTGGCCTTGGGTACGCTTAAGTAATTTGGATTTATTGAGTATTGTTTATACCTATGTAGCTGCAGCTTTAGGTTCAATAGCTATTTGGCTTGGTGCTAAGGCGCTACGTCATCTTGAAGTTTCTTTTGTATCTCCCCAAACTGTTCTGACTACTGTTTTTTCTTTATTCTTTGCCTATTTATTCCTTCATGAAGTTCTTACTGGGAATCAATGGATAGGAGTAGCCGTGTTGCTTTTAGGTGGAGTGATACTAGTAAGAGGTTCTTTTGTATCTTTTCATTCCTTTGGCTTGCCGGCTAAACTTCAGATTGGGAAATGGTTTAATAAGAAAACAATTTGGCTTTTTGAACTGTTTTTGATCTTATCGATGTTCCTTTTTGGTTTAGCTACTGTTTTTGATAAGATTGTTTTAACTCGTATTGATGTTATTACTTTTATCTTTTTGATTAGCATTTTTCTTTTCATTAATCATTTAATTTTATATTGGGCAGTGGTAGGGGATATTAGACAAATACCAGCTAGAGTTGATCATTTGGGTTGGATGATTGTTGGTATTGCTGTATTAACTATTTTGTCACGTCTAACTTATGCTCAAGCTTTAAATCTAGCAGATCTGTCATTAGTTATGCCATTGAAAAAAATATCTATCCTGATCCCTACTATTTGGGGTGGTCAATTATTTAAAGAGAAACATTTATCTATGCGCATAGCTGTGGCTTTATTAATGTTGTTTGGTGTTTGGTTGCTGGTTAAATAAAAAATTAACCCCAACACTTTAGTGTTGGGGCTTTGAAGTGGGCCATATGTTTAGGAGAGTTCTTTTGATATATAAAAAAATGTCCAAGGGCCTCATCTTCTAGCTGCTATCTAAGATGGCCCTAAAAGGGAGACCCTCAGATCATTTGCATTATACATTGTTCATTAGGTTTGTCAATATTCTTGCTCTGAGAGCTGAAATTGTATTATAGCTAATATATTTTTAGTACAATGATTATATGACTCAAAACAAAATAAGAAACTTTTGTATAATAGCGCACATTGATCATGGTAAATCAACTTTGGCTGATCGGTTTTTGGAAATTACTAAAACTGTAGAAAAGCGAAAAATGAAAAATCAGCTTTTAGATACTATGGATTTAGAAAGAGAACGTGGTATCACTATAAAATTGCAGCCAGTACGAATGCAATACAAAGGTTATTTATTAAATTTAATTGATACGCCTGGGCATGTAGATTTTAGTTACGAAGTTTCTCGCTCTTTGGCTGCAGTTGAGGGTGTTATTTTATTAGTTGATGCTAGCCAGGGAATAGAGGCTCAAACTTTAGCCCATTTGAATTTAGCTAAAGACCTAGGTCTAAAAATTATTCCAGTGATCAATAAAATAGATTTGCCAGGGGCAGATATCAAGGCTGTTAAACAAGAATTGCTTAATCTTTTAAATATAAACGGGTCAGAGATTTTAGAAGTATCTGGTAAGACTGGTCTGGGTGTAGAAAAATTATTAGATAGAATAATATCAGATGTTCCAATGCCAAAAGGGAATGATAAAGATTCATTAAGAGCTTTGATTTTTGATTCTGTTTTTGATCGATACAAGGGAGTAATTGCTTATATTAGAATAATTGATGGCCAAGTTAAAGTTAACGATTCAATCAAGATGATGGCATCCAAAGCTGTGTCAGAAGTTTTGGAAGTTGGCATCTTTAATCCACAGCTAAAAGCATCAGATATTTTAGCAGCAGGTGAAATTGGCTATATAGCATCTGGTTTAAGGGATGTCAGTCAAGTGAGAGTAGGAGATACCATTACTTTGTCTACTGCCACTAATATAGAACTATTATCTGGGTATAAACAGGTTAAACCTTTTGTTTATGCTGGAATTTTTACAGTAGATAACAATGATTATTCTAAATTACGAGATGCTCTTTCAAAATTGGCACTAAATGATTCGGCGTTAATTTATGAACCAGAAAATTCTCCTGCGCTGGGTTTTGGTTTTAGATGTGGATTTTTGGGTTTATTGCACTTAGAAATTATTAAAGAAAGATTAGAAAGGGAATTTAATCTAAATTTAATTGCCACCACTCCCACAGTTAGTTATCAAATAACTTTAAATGATAGTTCTAAAAGTTTTATTAGTAATCCAACCGAATTACCACCAACTAACAAACTAAATTTTATATCAGAACCCTGGGTTAAATTAGAAATTCTATCTCCCGTAAAGTATTTAGGAGCGATTATAGAATTATTGCAGAACAAAAGGGGGATACAAAAAAATATTGAGCATTTAGATCAAAATAGAGTTTTAATAAATTATGAAATACCTTTAAGTAGCATTATTGTAGATTTTTATGATCAATTAAAAAGCATTTCGTCTGGTTATGCGTCTATGAATTATGAATTTTTAGAATACAGAAAAGGGAATTTAGTAAAAATAGATATTTTAGTTGCGGAAGCATCTGTAGATGCTTTAAGCATAATCGTAGATAGACCTTCGGCCAGAAATTTGGGTATATCTATCATTGAAAAATTAAAAAAATTGATACCCAGGCAAAATTTTAAGATTGCTTTGCAAGCGGCTATTGGAGGTAAGATAATTGCTAGGGATGATATTCCTCCATACAGAAAAGATGTGCTGGCAAAGCTTTATGGGGGAGATAGAACCAGAAAAGATAAATTGTTAAAAAAACAGGCTAAGGGCAAAAAACGGATGAAATCTATAGGCAGAGTTGATATTCCCCAAGAAGCTTTCTTGAAATTAATGAAATAAATAAACTGTTTGTAGACAGGATAATATGATTTTTTCTAGCACTCTGTTGACAAGAGTGCCAAGTTATATTTAAATAAATTGGTATGGATAATAATACTCGAAAAAAAGATGTACTCAAATTTTTAGTAGAAACTTTTGTGCATACTAATCAACCAGTAGGGTCAATGCAAATTGCTGAACAATTGCCTTACGAAATTAGTTCTGCAACTATCCGAAATGATATGGTCGAAATGACAGCTTTAGGATTACTAATCCAGCCTCATACTTCAGCTGGCAGAATTCCTACTGATGTGGGATATAGGCATTATGTAAAAATTCTAACCGAGGAACGAAAAGAGCTTTCTAGAAGGCAAAGGGAAATATTAGAGCGTCACTTTAAAAATTTAAAAAATTTGCAGGAAAAATATCAATTAGCAGCCAGATTATTAGCAGAGTTGTCCGGTAGCGTAGGATTTCTCATGGATGACACAAAGAGAGTTTATATGTCGGGTTTAAGCAATATGGCTAAGTCGCCAGAATTTAGTGACGAATCATTTAGAGTCAATCTAATCCAGGCTTTAGAACAACCGGACGAGTTAATACGCAATTTACCATTATCACTAGATTTTAAAGATATTAATGTAGTAATTGGTGATAATCCCCAAATTAAAAAAGCCACCATAGTAGTTTCTAATTTTGGCCCCGGAGGCAAAAAGATTATAAGTATTATTGGGCCAACCAGAATGCAGTATAAAAAAGCCTTACCGTTGATAAATTATATTAAAAAGATATTAGATGAATAAAAAAGATAAGCCAAAAAAGAAGATTGTTAGCAAGGAAAAGATTAATTGGGAGGATGTGGCGAAGCGAGCTATGGCAGATTTAGTTAATTATAAAAAGCAACAAGAGCAAGTGCGGGGTGAAATGACCCAATTTATGAGCTTAACTTTAATGCATAAATTTTTGAGCGTCTATGACGATTTAAATCGAGTGGTAAATATGGATGATATTCCAACTAATGTAAAAGAAGGTGTGCAGGCGATAGAAAAAAAGTTTGATGAGATATTTAAATCAGAAGGATTAGAAAAAATATCCGTAAAACCTGGAGATAAATTTGATCCCAATATAATGGAAGCAATTTCTTACGAAGATCACGATATATATAAAGAGGATGCGGTAATAGAGCAATTTGAAGCAGGATTAAAATATAAAGAAAAAATTATAAAACCAGCTAAAGTGCGCGTAGGCAAATAATTGCCAAGCGCATCCTGGCTTAGTCCAGGATCTTATAATGAATACATTAATTAGAGTAAAAGGAGATAAAAATGAATAAAATAATTGGAATCGATTTGGGGACAACAAATAGTGCTATAGCAGTAATGCGTGGGGGTAAAGCCGAAATTATACCAAGCGCAGAGGGAAATCGCACTATTCCTTCGGTAATTGCTGTTAATAAAAACAGTGAAAGATTGGTTGGGCAAATAGCTAAACGCCAAGCCGTAACTAATCCAGAAAATACAATTTCTTCGGTAAAGCGTTTTATTGGGCGCTCTTTTGACGATCCTGCAACTCAAAAAGATGTTAAAGATATGCCTTATAAAATAAAGAAAGGCAATGGAGGAGTTTTAGTAGAAATGGGAGGCAAAGATTATACACCTCCAGAAATTTCGGCTATGTTACTACAAAAAATTAAGGCAGATGCCGAAAAATATTTGGGAGAAGAGGTAAAAGAGGCAGTTATTACAGTACCAGCCTATTTTAACGACTCTCAAAGACAAGCTACTAAAGATGCCGGGCAAATTGCCGGGTTAGAAGTTAAAAGAATTATTAACGAACCCACAGCAGCTACTTTGGCTTACGGATTAGACAAAAATAACAAGAAAAATGAGAAAGTAGCTGTTTACGATTTGGGTGGCGGAACCTTTGATGTATCTATTTTAGAAATTGGAGACAGTGATGGAGAAGCTGTGTTCGAAGTTAAATCTACTAATGGAGATACTCATTTGGGCGGAGACGATTTTGATCAAAGAATTATTGATTGGATTGTAGAAGAATTTAAAAAAGATCAAGGAGTTAATTTAACCAATAATCCTTTGGCATTACAGCGTCTAAAAGAGGCTGCCGAGAAAGCCAAACAAGAATTATCCAGTTCTACCGAAACCGAAATTAATATTCCTTTTGTAACTGCAGACGAATCTGGCCCTAAACATTTAGTGATGAAACTATCTAGATCTAAACTAGAACAACTAATTGGAGATTTGGTTGAAAAAACCATTGCTCCAATGGAACAAGCTCTTAAAGATGCTGGTTTAGAAAAGAGTGATATTGATGAAATTCTCTTAGTTGGAGGGATGACCAGAATGCCTTTGGTTAGAGAAAAAGTTAAGAATTTCTTTGGCAAAGAATCTAGTCATAGTATTAATCCAGATGAAGCCGTAGCCATTGGAGCAGCCATTCAGGCAGGAGTTTTACAAGGTGATGTAAAAGATATATTACTTTTAGATGTTACTCCTTTATCGCTAGGGCTAGAAACACTAGGTGGTGTGGCAACAAAATTGATTGAAAAAAACACTACTATTCCAACTAATAAAACTCAGGTATTTTCTACAGCAGCAGACAATCAAACTTCGGTAGAGATAAATATTGTGCAAGGCGAAAGAGAGATGGCTGTAGATAACAAAACTTTAGGCAAATTTATTTTAGATGGTATTCCACCTTCACCTCGTGGTGTTCCGCAAATCGAAGTTAGCTTCGATATTGATGCTAATGGAATTGTAAATGTAGCGGCTAAGGATAAAGCTACCGGTAAGGAACAAAAGATTACTATTACCGCATCCTCGGGACTTTCTAAGGAAGAAGTAGAAAAAATGACAGCAGAGGCCGAAAAGCATGCAGGGGAAGATAAAAAGAAGAGAGAAAAAATTGATGTCAAGAATCAGGCAGATGGTTTAATTTATGCTAGCGAGAAGGCTATTAAAGATGCGGGGGACAAATTAGACGCCAAGATTAAGGATGAAATAGAGGATAAAATTAAAAAAGTTAAAGATTTACTAGAATCTGATAATATAGATGAATTAAAGAAGGCTATAGAAGAATTATCCAGTACTTTATCTAAAATTGGAGCCGATTTATACAAATCCCAGCCTCAGGCGCCAGAAGACCAAGCTAAAAATCAAACACAGTCTGAACCGACAAACAATAACTCCGAAACTAAAGAAGGTGAATTTAGCGAAGATGATAAAAAAGATGATTCATCTGATGAGAATAAATAATTAATTCATGCTATATTAAAGAAAGTTGAAAAGGGTATGTAATGAAAAAAGAAAACCTAGTATGGATTGGTTTAGCGCTAGTTTTAGTAGTAGTATTGACTGCGGCTAGTTGTCAAAGAGCTACGCCCCGTGATAACACAATTGATAATACAATAGATGCTAGCGAAGATGATCAAACAAATGATGATATCAATGGAGATAATGGTCCTGACTTTACTCCCTATCCTGGCACTGATCCTTTATTAGACAGTGGTTTGCCCGATCCAGACACATATCAGGCTGTATTAACTCGAGAAACTCAAGATGCCACAGATTTTATCAGACTCATTCAACCAGATACAGTTTTAATAGCAGTGGCTGCTAAGTACATTAACTCTTTGTCTAACACTTTTGGATTAAGCACTAATTATTACATTTTCAGTTCAGCATCTGATCACAATTTTTACTATTTAGTAAATGTGCCCAGAAATGGTTTAGATTCAATGAAAAGATTTTTGATGCCAGTTCAGGACTTTGATTTAGATTTTGATTTATTACCTGTTCCTTTTCAGTATTGGAGTATTAATTGTATTAAGGCTTTACTTTTGGCTGAAACTCAAGGCGGTGGATCTCAATTTAGAGCTAATCATAAGACTTTTGAGGTTTCAACAATTTTGGCAATTCCAGTGGGGCAACATTTAACCTGGTCGATTACTTATAAAGCTACAGATGGCTCAGGAGGTGTTTTACAGGTTCAGGTGCATGCCGATACTGGCGAAGTGCAAATAATAATTTAATATGAGCTATAAAAAGATATTTTTAGCCTTGTTTTTAATTTTATCTGGTTTTGGAATCTGGTGGGGCCTATTCAATTACTTTACTAGTAGTGATTCGACTTCTATTATACCTAGTTTTGCTTCTGGTAGTTTTTTGTCATTGGACTACATCAAAGAAGATTCAATTTTTAGGCAGGAATTAAAAAGTATTAAAAATATGATTCAAATTCAATCTCCAAATACTGACTTATTAGCTATTTCTATGGAATTTGATAATGGTTTAAATTATGATTATTTGGAAAGTTACAATTATATTTTTGGTTTTTCCAACCAGGGTGACAATGAATATTTAATTGTCAGCAGCTCAAAAACAGATAAGAATTTATCCCAGGCTTATATAGATCAGGATTTATTTGATGGAGTGAAACCAAGCTTATGGTCAGAAGAATATCTGAAAATAAATTTTGTGCAGGTTTTAGAAATTGTAGAGCGCGCTGGGGGATATAATTTTAGAATTGATTATAATAATGATTATAATGTTACCTTATTATTAATACAGCCTGTAGGAGGTGTGTTGAACTGGTATATTTCGTATTATGATGAGATCAATAATCAGGAACAGAATTGGATAGTTAATGCTTCTACCGGTACAGTTCAGATTGGATAATAAGTAGGTGTTGGCAGTGAGTTCAAAATATCATTAAATTTTTGGATGGATATATTGTTTGTTTGGCAAACTTATATTTTATAAGAAACTATGGCTAATAAAGATTATTATAAGATATTAGAGATTAGTTCAAATGCTAATTTGGAGGATATAAAGAAAGCTTATAGAAAGCTAGCTTTAAAATATCATCCTGATAAAACCAAGGGAGACAAGGAAAGTGAAAAACATTTTAAAGAAATAAATGAGGCTTATCGAGTATTGTCAGACCCAGCTAAACGTAGGCAATACGATCAATTTGGCCAGACCTTTGAGGGAGCTGCCGGCGGTGGTTTTTCTGGCTTTAGACCTGAGGATTTTAATAGATTTACTCAAGATTTTTCTGATTTGGGTGGATTTAATGATATATTCGAAAGTTTTTTTGGTGGAACTAGGTCAGCTCGTCAAAAACCAGAGGCTAGATTAAGAGGGAGAGATGTAGAAGTTAATTTAAAAGTTACTTTTGACGAAGCAGCTTTCGGAGTTACTAAAGAAGTTGGTATATCCAGGTTAGTTGTTTGCCAATTTTGTGATGGAACAGGTTCTGCCACTGGTCGCTTAACGGTCTGTGACAAATGTAGCGGCAGTGGCGAAATTCGTTCTAATCGTCGGACTATTTTAGGGATGATTACCCAGGTGCAAATCTGTGATGTGTGTAAGGGATTGGGTAAAAAGCCGGAGAAAATTTGTCGCCATTGCCGTGGGGATGGCCGGATAAATAAAACAGAACAGATTAAAATAGATATACCAGCCGGGATTGACAGTGGTCAAACGATTAAATTAGTTGATCAAGGCGAAGCTGGTTTTAGAGGTGCCCCAGCTGGTGATTTATATATTGTTATTCATGTATTGGAAAGTCTGGATTTTAAGCGCCAGGGATCTGATTTATATCGAACAGAGATATTAAATTATCCAACAGCCGTGCTGGGCGGAGAAATTAAAGTTAAATCTTTGACTAAAGATTTAAAACTGAAGGTTCCATCTGGCACTAAAAGTGGAGAAGTATTTAGGTTAAAAAGCAAAGGTTTACCTAAGGTTGGTCAATCTGGGCAGGGTGATTTATTCATTAAAGTAGAAATTGATATACCAAAGCGTCTTAATTTGCGCCAGAAGCGGATTTTAGAAGAACTAAAAGAAGAATTTTAAGATTGGCTTTCAGATTTATTCTTGTTATAGTGAATTTAGTTTTAATAATTAGTTTAATTTAGGGTTTATGGTACCAACTTGGGATTTAGTATTGTTGGTTTTCTTGGGGGCTAGTCTGGTGTATGGTTTTTTAATGGGCCAAGAAAAGGTGATTATAACATTACTGGGGGCTTATGTTGGTTTGGTAGTTGCCAATCAATGGGCAGCTAGCGCCCTAGGGTTTTTAGCTGGTCAATCATCGTCAGTATTGAGTAGTGAATGGATTAGTGGCAATGTATCTGTATTTACAGCTAAAGTTATTCTATTTACAGTAACGTTGTTAATTATTGCAATGTGTGGCGGTCTGGTAACTCATTCATTTATGGGCAGTGGTTTGATGGGATTATTTATCCAGTTGAGCTATAGTTTTTTAAGCGCAGCTTTGATTGCTTCTTCGATATTACAGTTTTTGCCAGAGGATACTAAAAATCAAATTACAGAAGGATCTTTTATAACTGCTCCATTAATTAATTATTATTCTTGGTGGCTGGTATTACCAGTATTGCTTATAGCATTGACAGGATTTTTAGCCCGAAAAGAATAATAATTTTTGTAAATATTTAACTGGTTTATTGTTCAATTCTTTTAAAGAAGGTTATGTAGTTTAGCAAATTATGAAGCGGATTAGACTTTTTGATTGGAGTGGGGGGCAGGATTTCTTTTACCAATGGAATAGATTAAAACGCCGAGAAAGAAATCTTCAGCTTTTTATTTCTGCCGCCTGGTTGCTGCATATCATTTTTTGGTTATTGTGGGCGTTTTTTATAACTCCTTATCCAGTAACTTTAACAGTGTCATTGGGTTTTAACTTGGGCTCATTGGTTTTTCTAAAGGATTATTTATGGCCTTTATTTAATACATTGTTTCTAATTTTGAATACCTGGCTGGTGCTTAAAATATATCCTAAAGATATCTTAGCCGCTTGGTTATTGTTGGGGATGATGATTTTTATGCAAGTTGTTGTATTGGGAGTGGTTTCATCATTATTATTAGTTGTTTGATATGCAATTATCTGCTCGTAGATTTTGGGAGGTTTTACCAGGAGCTACTTCATGGTTTATTTTAGCTTTGCCGTTTGTTTTTTCTTTTATTTGGCCAGCAGGAGTAGCTTGTTTTATTATAATTTTTGATGTTCACTTTTTGATAAAAGCTTTTGTTATGGGTGGACATTTGATTGCTGGTCATTCTCACTTAAAACGAGGTATGCGAATAAAGTGGTTGGATAGATGCCGTCAAACTGAAAATTTACCTGCTTGGTCGATTGAATTACTGAACAAATTTCATCTAGCCAAAGGATTTGAGCATCATAAATTAAAAGAAGAGTGGGAACAAATTGAACAAATTAAAAATCTGCCCGCTAAACAAAAGAATTGGCGCGATATTTATCATGTCTTTCTTTATCCAGTTTATAAGGAGAGTTACGAAATTATATCAAATTCCATTAAGGCTTGTTTGGCTAGCAATTATTCTAAAGATAAAATTATTATTCTTCTAACTATCGAAGAACGTGGCGGAGAACAGGTACTGAAAGATGCTCTTCGAGTTTCTAATGAATATAGAGATAAATTTTTTAACTTTATTGTGACGGTTCATCCTGACGGAATTGTAGGAGAGATGAAAGGTTGTGGCGCAAATGGGCATTGGGGTGGTCGAGTATTGAAAGATTATATTGATAATAAAGGTATTGATTATGATAATGTTATAGTTCACTATTTTGATATTGATACAGTGCCACACCGTGAATATCTAGCCTGTGTGACATATAATTATGTTATAAATCCTCAGAGAACCTTTAGAAGCTATCAGCCAATACCATTGTTCAATAATAATATCTGGGATGTGCCGGCAATAAATCGACTAGTGGCTCTAGGCTCGTCATATTGGCAGATGATTGAATCAACGCGTCCTTATCGATTAATTAATTTTTCATCCCAAGCGATGAGTCTTAAAACTTTAGTGGATGTAGATTTTTATGATCGATTTATAGTATCCGATGATTCTCGGCAATTTTATAGAGCCTATTTCCATTACAATGGAAACCATAAGGTAGTGCCGATTTTTTTGCCGGTATCAATGGACGCTGTATTAGGTAAGACTGCATGGGATACTATTAAAGCTCAATATATTCAAAAGCGCCGTTGGGCCTGGGGGATAGAGCACTTCCCATATTTAATGGAGAAGTTCTTTTCTACCAGGAAACAGCTTAGTTTTAAAGAACGCATTATTCATCCTTTTAGAGTGTTTGAGGGACATGTCACTTGGGCTACAGCCTCTCTTCTAATTGTTTTAGGTGGTTGGATGCCATTATTACTTAATCCGGATTTTAGGATGACAGTACTGGCTTTTAATCTCCCAGTTTTAGCTCGGGATTTATTGAGCATCACTTGGATTGGAGTTATTATCTCGGCTGCTATTGCTTATAGTCTGCTACCGCCTAGACCCAAACGTTATAATAAGTTTAAAAACATAGAAATGTTAGCCCAATGGATATTAGTTCCAATTTCTGGTATATTCTTTGGATCTATCCCAGCTTTAGATGCTGAAACTCGTTTGATGTTAGGAAAGTATCTAGGTTTTACAGTTACTCATAAAGAGCGGAAAGACAAAACCATTACCTCTACAGTGAGTGAGACTTTGAATGTTTGAATGTTAAAGTATTGTTGTCCCATTGCATAAAATTTAGGTTTATGTTAGTTTAAACTTATCAAACCTGCGGGGTGATCTTTGATGACAGACTTACATATATTAGACACCGATAGCAGTGGTTCTGATCAGTCGGGCGCAGGCATATTGATTACTGAGCTCCAGGACGATCTGCTTGAGGAGCTTCGTACCGGTTATCCCACTATGGATGGCCTAAAAAAGCGCTTCAAGGGTGTTGTGGAGATACTTACCGAAGGCGGTGGCACAGAGGACTTTTCTGCTGCTAAGTGGGAGACCTTTGCTGGTGATTCAGTTGAGGTGGGCCCACAGTACACAGATCTTTTACCCTTATTGCGAGATGACTTGAGTGACACCATAGGGGGTTGTTGTCATCATGTGGGTGATAACATGGATGAAAAGGTTTTCCTGCAGAAAGTTGCGCCAGTCAATGCTAGCATGATCAAATTCCTCAACAAGTTAGTGGCTCCGCCATAAAAAGCAGCTTGAGATGTAAGAAGAAAGTGCGAATCGAGGTACAATACTTGTCTTGATGACCATGTATATCGTAGCCCCCCAAATAACTAGGGGGGTTTTTCTTGACTTGTTTTAAGATTTTGCCATATAATACTACTTGCAAGGTATATTATCTAAATTAAAAAGGAGAAGCTGGCAAGGATTTCCAAATTGATAAGATGATTCTTTTGGGAAATCCAGACCTTTATAGGTCCGGTTTTTCTTTTAGCCACAAAATTCGAACTTTGACAATTTAGACGGTAATTGAATAGTGTAACTGTTAATTCTTTTTATTTTTTTGGATTTTTGTTTATCTTTAGAGATAAACAGATTTCTCTTTTTGAAAGTTTGATCCCCTGATAGTAGTTCTGCTGTCCAGCAGAACACTATGGGGCAGGCTGACTATGTCTTAAATCTTCAAAGTTTTAGACTATTGGTTGGTTGATCAAGCATTAAACTTTCTCTTTTTTGAGAGTTTGATCCTGGCTCAGGATGAACGCTGGCGGCGTGCCTAACACATGCAAG
>CAYRIH010000013.1:0-15572 GCA_964424375.1 uncultured Candidatus Saccharibacteria bacterium
GGCAAAGCGCTATACGAAAACTCGCCGGCTCATTCTTCAATAGGCACGATATCACCCCGCTCTTTCAATGGACAAACTACAATTGTCTTTAAACCCAATCCTGGCTTATTAGATCAAAATTAGTTTTTGTTTATCCACAGAAAGAGTGGGGCTTTATCGGTTTGTTCGCAAACAGTTTCAGGTTCTATTTCACTGGGCGTTCCGCCCTTCTTTTCATCTTTCCCTCACTGTACTAGTTCACTATCGGTGATAAGTAGTATTTAGTCTTACCGGATGGTCCCGGCAAATTCCGACAGGATTTCACGAGTCCCGCCGTACTCAAGAAAAGTTATTCAGAGTCATTTCTTTTTCGCATACAGGACTATCACCTTCTATGGTTGCTCTTTCCAGAGACCTTTTGCTAAAGAAATGATTTCTTACTCCTGATTCAATCTACTGCTTGAAAATATAACTTCCTTATAACCCCTTTACTGCAACGCCAGTAGGCTATTACACAGAAAAGGTTTAGACTCTTCCCGTTTCGCTCGCCGCTACTAAGGGAATAAAAATTTTTCTTTTTTCCTCGTGCTACTAAGATGTTTCAATTCGCACACTTACCTCTTGTGAGCCTATATATTCAGCCCACAAGTACTCTAGGTTTGCTAGAGTGGGTTTCCCCATTCGGAAATCCCCGGATCAAAGGTTGCTTGGCACCTTCCCGAGGCTTATCGCAGCCTGCTGCGTCCTTCATCGGCTACTTCTCCCAAGGCATCCACCAAAAGCTCTTACGTAACTTGACTTTTGATTAAGAATTTACTCTTAATCGGCAATCGCAAGAAACAAAAATTAATTAATTTGTGGTTTCTTACCTGATTTTTAAGTTACAAACTCTAATATAAAAAATGTTTTGGGTTTTTTTGATAATAAAAAATAAGGGCCTTAACCCTTACTTTTGAAAATGGGTTAAGTTAAGACTTAAAAAAGATCTCGTAGATATAAAGATACCTGGTTCAAAGAAGTTACGTTAATTGTATTTATTACCTTCAAATTATTTGTTGAAAAAATAAGATTTATTACTTTTTATTTACCTAGTTATACTAGCAAACCCTGGTTTAGAGCGCAACACTTTTATTTTATCCATCACTACAAAATTTGCTCTGATACAATATAAATATGGAAGATATTAAACTATCCTTAAAACAAGGAAAACAGAGAAGAAACCCTCATTTGCATTCCGAGTTACATCTGTTGGTAGATGAGACCAGGATTTTATTTAAAGAAACTGCTAAAAAGGGTAAGGGATCGTTCGGATTTTATCTAGGATTCTTTAAACGAGTGGGAATTACAAAAGTTAGACAAATTTTAGCAGAAATAAAAGAATCCAAGGACCCTAATTCTGTTAAATTGTTTTGGTGGAAAATTAAACAAGAACTCAGTAAATAAAATATGGTAAACAAAAAGCCGTAAATTATACGGCTTTATTCAAATACAAGTTGTAATTGATTAGTTGCTAGGTCTGGGCTTGTCCCAACAAACATGGATATCAGTGAAGGTGGGACCACTCTCTTCCCGAGATGTGGGTAAAGTTGTTTTTCCAACCCTCGCCCAGAACCCTTTGTTGCGGAGGAATTTCGAAGCCTGCCCAGGAATAACCCCAGAAGTTTCGTACACCACTAACGTAGCTTTGTAGTAACCACCTTCGGCACGTGCTAGGATCTTGGGTGCCCACTTTGTTTTGAATAGCCGTCTTAGCTGTGCTTGCTCTTTCCCATCTGTGACAGCCCTCTGTTTAACAGGAGCAGTACAACAATTCTCATCAGCGATGCGTTTAGCTTTTTCACCAGTCAGCTCATCAGGCTTAATCATAGATTTCATCTCCTTAAGGTACAAGATGTTTTAGTATACCCCAGAGCAAAAATCTCGACAAGGGATTTGGTTCTGCGAATATTTGACATCTAAGATAAGAAATTATATAAAGTATATAGTGAAAGCCAGTACAAGTTGGCCCTGGGAGCCGGGACGGAGTCTGTTTACTGAATAAGGTACCTCGGACACCGTAGTTTAACCTCCCACACTCTAAAAATCTTGTTGGCCACATTTTCATGGAAATGTGGCCACTTCTCTTTATTTATACTTTTAATAATACCTCTATTTTAAATGGTTTACTTGAATCAATAAGGTAAAATAGGATTATGAAAAGAAAAATAGTTTTATATACAAATCAGAAATTACGTAAAAAGAGCACTCAGGTGCTTAAAATTGATAATTCTGTTAAAAAACTGATTAAAGATATGATTGATACTATGAGAAACGACAATGGAATCGGTCTTTCAGCCATCCAAATTGACAAACCTAAAAGAGTTATAGTTTATGAATATATAAAACCCCCAAAATCGAAAAATCTAAGCCCAAAAATTCCTTTAAAAATTTTAATTAATCCCAAAATTACAAAGTTCTCTAAAAAAACAGAGTTAGATGAAGAGGGTTGTTTATCATTCCCTAATCTTTATGGCATAGTTAAGCGCTCTACTCATATAAAAGTTACTGCACTGGGCTTGGATGGCAAAGAAATCAAATTTGGTGCCAAAGGATTAGAAGCTAGAGTAATTCAGCACGAAATAGATCATTTGGATGGGATATTATTTGTAGATCATCTAAAAGATTTAAACAAACTTTATACTTACGAAATTAAAGAAAAAAAAGAAGAAGTATAAAATGAATAAATCCATATACAACATTGTTTTTATGGGGACACCAAAATTTGCTCTCCCCTCACTTCAAGCTTTAATAAATGATTCAAATTTAGAAGTTAATTTAGTGATTACTCAACCAGACAAATCGACAGGGAGAAACAAGATATTAAAACCTAGCCCCATAAAAGAATTAGCTTTGTCTAATAATATAGAAGTTTTTACTCTAGATAAGATTAAAAGTGACGCTAAAATAAAAGAAAAAATTATAAAAGCTAATCCTGATGTAATTGTAGTAGTAGCCTATGGCAAAATTCTGCCTCAAGAAATTTTAGATATTTCCAAAATGGGAACAGTAAATATTCATGCATCAATTCTGCCAAAATATAGGGGCGCCTCCCCTGTGGTTGGCAGTATTTTAGCTGGAGATAAACAAACTGGCGTTACTTTAATGAAACTAGATGCCCAAATGGATACTGGACCAATCATAGCTATCAGCCAGCCTGTGTTAATCAGCCAAAATGATACCACTGCAACTCTTTCTGATAAATTAGCCAAAATTGGAGCTAATCTGCTGATAAGTAATCTGACTAAATATATAGAAGGTCAAATTAAACCACAGCCCCAAGACAACACTCAAGCTACCTATGTAAAATTAATCAAAAAATCTGATGGACAAATTAACTGGAATGAATCAGCTGAAATTATAGCCAGAAAAATCAGAGCTTATATCCCCTGGCCATCAGCCTTTACAAAATATCAGAATAAATTACTCAAGATTGTAAGTGCTATAACCATAGATAAAACTACTGGCAAAACTCCTGGCACAATTTGGCTGACAGATGATAAATATCCTGCTGTAAATACATCCCTAGGCAGTTTAAAACTCATAGAAGTCCAGTTGGCAGGCAAAAAACCTATGTCTGGGAAAAACTTTTTGTTAGGACAATCAGGCTTTATTAATTCAAAATTGGACTAATTTGATATAATAATAGTATCTATTTTGAAAATAAGGTAATACATATAAGAAAGGGGGAATAAACATGCCATATCTTTATCTTTTGATTGGTATAGTAGACCTGATTTTGGTCTTTATTAATCGCGAATGGGGCTTTACCTTGGCCGTTATTTTAGGTATTATCTATGTCGTATTCGGCCTTTACGAAGTATTTATGCCTCGTAAGTAGATTATATTATACTTGGACTTATAGTTTTTATCAGATACTCACAAAACTCGGACTAATTTTGGTCCGAGTTTTTGTATTAAAAAACCAATTATTTAAGCGCAGAAATATTTGGGGTTACCGAATTAACAAATTCGTTCAATTGCTTAAAGAAATCCCCTATTACTGGAATGACACCCAAAGCATTTAAAATGTATCCGACAATTACGATTACTAAAGCAAATCCAATTGTGGCACCTAAACCTACAAAGATACCCGCCACAAAAGAACGACCAGCTAGGTATCCCCAATTACCATAAGCTTTCTCAAGAGCAATCAAAAAACTAATTAATAACTTCTCTTTTATAATTTTCTTTTTGTCCATATCTACATTATATATTATTTTAATTTATTTCTTTCCTCGTCATTCTGGCTTGTCCAGAATCTAGTTCTCTCCTCGTCATTCTGGCTTGTCCAGAATCTAGTTATATATAAGATTCTGGAGTCGCTCTGCTCCCCAGAATGACAAAGGGATGGATCCCCGAATCATTCGCCAGCCAGTGAACTTCCCAGAATGACATAAAAAATTATGGAATCGGTAAAAGAAGAGTGGGTTCATATAATTCGACAGAGATTTTCTGATTAATTTCGGATAGAGAATAATTGATATTATCAATCCAATGTTGATATGGAAGAACAAATTTCCATCTCCTAACCATTGCTTGAGGGTCGGGCATACCATCTATTGGATCATATTCATATAACAAATCAGAAGCATATTTTACAGATTCATCCCAAGATTCAAAATTACGAGTAATACCAAAATCACTACTGAATAATCGGAAATCTTTAATACCCCAAGCATTGAACTCCCCTGCCATATTCTGACCATAAGTACTCTCTGCTGCAGAAATAGCTAAGACCATCTGCCAATTATCATATTGAACTAATTCATAAGCAGGAATTGGACTATTTTTTTCTTCTAAAAAATTTTGTAGTTGAATTAAGGTAGAATCAGATTGAAAAGAAAATGGTTCTACTATTAGAATTCCCATGAAGAAACTGACCAAAAAATTTATAAAACTATTCATAGCTCAATTATATATTAGCTATTTTATTGATAGAGTACATATCTAAATTATAGCCCATGCTTCGTCCTGCTTTTGCAGCAGAACTACGCAGGGCAGTCTTCACTTTTTCATTTATAGTGGCAAAGTCAGGCGTATTAGTCCGTGCTTCGCCTAAAGGCTACGCAGGACAATAAAAAACCCGCCGGCGAATAATGGCGGGTAAGTTAGTGCGTGGACCTACAAGGAGTTAAAATCTCGGCGAGGCGACCATGGTTTAGTTGGATATGATCTAGGCATAAAAAAGTCTTTTGATTTCGGGTTTGGCAAGATACGTCAATATCCAAATGGCTAGGCCGATTCCTACAAGTTGTAAGAAGACGTTGCCTCCGGTCCTATCAGCTAAAAGAGCAACAAAGCCGAGCGGAATTGAAATAATGTAGATGACTCTTGTCAACGAATACCCCCACAAGAGAAGCGCCCATAGGCCATAAGCGGCGGTGGCACATAAGACGCCCAGTAAAAGCAAGATAAAGGCGAAAATTGCTCCTACTCCTGCTTCTGCTGTACCTATACTACTAGCCATAACACCAAAAAACATAATACCCATACACGAGAAAATGCATAATACCGCACTCATTCCGGTATATATGGTTATTAAAATGAGCCCGAGAGATTTTGCCGTAGATGAAGTGTTCATTTCATCTCCTTGGGATGCTTTGTGCACCTTCTTCTATTTCTTAAGATACTCTACCTTATCTTAGCCCTCCATCTTGTCTGGCACAGCCCCGCCAGCTGGCGGATGCGAAGACGGAAGCTCAAAGAGCAAAGGACGAGAACAGTAGGCAATTTCTTTATACAGCAAAAAGTGCTTCCAGTCAAGGAAAACCTCCGCTTAGCGAGGACAGATTCTCATAAAAAACCAGCCTTAGTTTTAAATTTTGGCAGTCCATTTTTCCCGCAACTTGCCCCGTTAGAAATTTAGTGGTGGACCCAGGCAGAATCGAACTGCCGTCCCTGCAATGCGAATGCAGTGCATTACCACTGTGCTATAGGCCCATAACCTAAAAATAATATACCCAGATCAATATTAAAACAACAACTACTATTTGAGTTAGCAATCCCCAAAACCAATTAGGTTTTATTTTCTGGACAATATCATGATAATAATGAAAAACCTGCCAAGTTTTATTTTGTTTTACTTGAGGAAATATAATTCTAGATTGATTTATAAAATCTGGGAACAATCCCCAAAAAGCTCCAAAACCAGCTAAAACCAGATTATCTTTAAAGACAAAATAAACTAAAGCCATGCCAACTAAAACATCAATACTTGAAACTATTATTTGCCTGATACTCAAAAGTCCTTTTTCATCCACTCCATCACGATGTGGAATAGCATCCAAGATTACATGAGATAAAACCACCAGTAAGGCTGTGGGCAAAGAAAAACTGCCCATCTTGACTGCAATCGCAGCACCAGTAATTAAATGTGGAACAGCTAACATTAAACTTCGTTTATACTACGCTTAATAAATTAAACTTCTTTAAACTCCTTTATATTCAATAGTGTATTTCCCAATTTTTACTACATCATCATCTTTAGCTCCAATTTTTTTAAGTTCTGCCAATACTCCCATACGTTTTAATACTTTATATAATCTACCTAACGCTTGAGGGTGGTTTAAATCTGTTTTTTGAACTAACTTCTCTACCTTATTTCCTTTAACTAAAAATTGTTTTCCTTTTTTACTCACTTCAAACTGATTCATTGGCAGATCATCAATGGTATATATTTTAATACTTCGATCGGGATCTGGAATCTTTTTTAAAGTAACTATTACATCATAAAGCAAGTTTTTCAAACCTTGGTGGGTAACTGCAGAAATATAATGTATTGGCCAGTTATTAAACTTATATCTTTTAATACCTGCTAGCATTTTATTATCAATAACATCTATTTTATTCAGAACAACTATCTGAGGCTTTTGGGCTAATTTAGGATTGTATTTTTTTAATTCAGAATTGATAGTATTAAAATCTTTTTTAATAGTGGTTGATGTGGCATCAATTATATGAATCAATATCTTGGTTCGTTCAATATGTTTGAGAAAATTTATTCCCAGCCCCTTACCTTGATGGGCTCCTTTGATTAGCCCCGGAATATCAGCCGCCAAAAATCTATGACCAGTAAAATTCACAATTCCCAAATTAGGAATTAGAGTAGTAAAAGCATACTCTGCAATTTTGGGTTTAGCATTAGATATTACAGACAGTAAAGTAGATTTACCAGCCGAAGGCAACCCGATAATTCCAACTTCTGCTACCATTTTTAAACGCAGAATTATTTCTCGTTCTTCGCCTGGTTCCCCCAAATCTGCAAATCTAGGTGTCTGAAAACTGGCTCTGGCAAAATGGGCATTCCCAAATCCGCCTGTGCCACCTCTAGCTAGCAAAAACTTTTCTCCAGATTCATCAAGATCGGCGATTATATATTCTTCTCGCTTGCCCCGTTGTTTTTCTTTAAACGATATAACCTGTGTACCAACTGGAACATTTATTTCTAAATCATTACCAGCCTTGCCAGCCATCTTCTTAGGCTTGCCAGACTGACCAGCTAGAGCCGTAACATGTCTATGACGCAAAAACCTAGCTAAACTAGTTTCGTTATGATCGGCCGTTAGATAAATACTGCCGCCGTTGCCGCCGTTGCCGCCATCTGGACCACCTTTGGCAACATATCTTTCTCTGCGAAAACTAACTAGGCCATTTCCCCCCTTGCCAGCTTTAGCTGTTATCTTAACTTCATCTGCAAATGCCATAACATTTTTATTATACCTATTAAACTAATATAAAAACTCTTTCCGATTTTGGAAAGAGCTTAAATTTATTATATTTTTTATTATTTCTAGATTCCGGATCGGGGTCTGGAATGACAAGAAGGAGGTTTAGGTATTAAACCATTTTCTTTTTACTAAGTAGGCTACAGCACCATTAAACAGGAGCAGGCCTCCGAACAAAGGGATGAAACCAATTCCCGTTCTTACCATAAAGCCATAAAATGTGCTAGATTTACCATCAGTTCTAGTTAGAGTAACTGGATATAATTTATCCTCTGAGATATTAACACTAGAACAGTAAGCCCTCACAACAACCTTATTATTACTCCAAGATATAATACTAGAGGATAGCGAACTCATTGATATATTTCCTTGAGCTGATCCAAAATTTTGACCATAAATATCAACTATCACATCAGTGCCTTTTTCACCTTCGCTAGGAACAATACTGGTAATAATAGGACCATTCCCATCAACTAAATAAGTGTAACCACTATAAATAGCTTCCTGGCTATCAGTCCTTTTAATCTTTACCTGATGCGGACCACTATTACTAGTAATGGTAATTTGAGGAACAACTATTACTATCTCTGTATCAGCCCAGGAAGTGATGCTGGCAGATCTAGTTCCTATATATACACTGCCTGTAGTTGTATCAAAATTACTTCCATAAATATGCATAATAATATCCGTGTTAGCCAGCCCAGAAGTTGGATTAATGCTACTAATACTTGGGCTATCATCACCAGCAGTAATAGTATATGTAGCTGAGGTAACCCCGCCTAAAATATCAGCAGGATCACCATTGGTATCAAAACCTGCCACATTAGTATCAGTAGTAGAGCCTAATGTAAAATCAAAGTCTAAAGTAACTGCACTGTTAACTGATACTTTTGATTCAAAAGTAAGATTAGCAATTGTTCCAGTGCCGTTAGAATAAGTAGCGCTTTCACCAGCGGCAGGAGCTAAAATGACCGGAGCCATCATAATTCGACCGCTAGAATTAGCTGTAGAAGGTGAAGACATGCTCACTGCTTGGCTGGGATAAAAACTAGTTACATACGAACCACTAATAAACTCCAGTTCAGAAGTATTAAAAGTTATTATAACATCTGCACCAGATGAATAATCACCATTGGTATTTACTACAATAGCTGTAGAAAATTGGTTGCTAGCATTCACCGCTATCGTTCCAGAAGCAGGACTGAAATATAGCCGTGCCGGTTTAGTCCCAGACCCTATGGGTGCAGTTTGAGCACCTACAGATATGGGCAAACCTATTAAATACAGAGTAGCTAAACTAATTGTGAGTAATTTTTTCATTTTGTTTTTATTTGCTCTATTATTTTATTATACTATACTTTAAGCTTTCTGTCAAGAGGCATTTATCAGTTAACACCCATCAATAATGCTTGCATATCTAGAGTATTGATTACCCCATCTTGATTAATATCTTCAACCCCTAAGTAATCTGCTCCTAATAAATTGAATGTGCCTAGATTAACTAAGATAGAATCTCGGTTGCTATCTATAGAAAAAGTGACTGTTTGAGTCTGGGTAGTAGGAGCTGATACCCGTAAAATGTAATCTCCACCAGGCAAATCTACATTAAAGGAATAGCTTAATCTTTGGCTTAAATCTACTTGAGAGGCAGAATAAACTAACTGATTGTCTGGGTAAGCCATAACATCAATCTTAGCCGATTTAGGCGTATTTACGGCCTGATAACGAACTGATATCAGCCTATTTGGATTAGTAGATTGAGTAGTGATTTTTTCTTCATAAACATTTGAACTAAAGGCCTTTACATATTCGTTAAAATTATCAGGATAAATTAAGGCAAAAGTTGATCCAATTAAACAAATGGCTGACACAGATACTAAAACTCCCAGAAATCTCGGCAGTTTTGAGTTAAGCCCAATTGGCAAACCTAAATTATTTTTATTTCTTTTCTTCTCCATTATTAGGGTAGTTCACTTTCTTTCCACCAGTTACCAAATAAGAATGAGACATCCAGGCTGTTAATAACATTATCATTATTAAAGTCTGGCAATAGACCTGCTATGGTGCTCCAGAAGTCTTGAGTCAATCTGGTGTAGTCTATGGAGTTAATGATATTGTCTCTGGGAGCTGGGACAATATCTCCAGCTATTAGTTCTGGGAAAGACATAGCATAGGTAGGATTATCAGCATCAATAGTAATCTTGCCGGCAAAAGGAGTAGTGGCTTTCCTCCAGAGATGTCTAGTAGATCTAAGATAACCAACATAAGTACTGGTATCAGCTACATAACCTGTTTCAATGTTTACTTGAATGCTAGCTATTTTAGTATTTGAATCGTAGTCATCTGCTGTTAGATTATCTGCCTGGATAGTATAGGTATCTGGATTAGTTTCACTCTCTTCATAAAGACGGAAGGTGAAGCTAGGATAATTAAGATTATCTGATACTCCCCCTTCTACTGGAGCTGTGAGATTAAGGGTGATGGCGAGATACGGATTACCAGATTCCGAAACCATAATATAACCAATTACAGAATGGGTAATCTGACTATTAACAGAAGCACCAGTAATGGTAAATGAAAATTCTTGATCCAAGTTAGCTGGATCTATAGTATCTAAAATTTTAACATGTAAATTCACAGCCGATTCAGTAGGCGGAATCGCTCCAGTTGGATCAAAATAAGTACCAGCAGGATCAACAATACCAGCCAGCTGGGTTTCTATATCGGTAATAAAGTTAATACCTTCATTAAAACTACTATTTTTAGTGATGTTAACAGTAAATATTATCAGACCGCCTGGAGCTGGATTTTTATGATCTTCTATTAGAAATAGTGAAAAATCACCAATTACACTGCCATCCGTAATATCTATTTTACCTTCCAAAGGATTCGGTTCAGTATAAAGGTCTGGTCTATCCGGATCTGTAACTATAGTCCTAATGTAGAAAGGTATGTCATTAGCTATAGGAGCCTCATTAGTAGTTGTTAGAGTAATGGTTGTAGTATAGCCGCCTGAACCATCAAAGTTAATAGTTACAGGATCAGCAGTAATACCACTGGCTGAGGTTGCCATAGTTAACACTACTGTATTAAGAATATCCTTAAATTCATCTATCGGGGTAAGCATCACCTCATAATTTATTTGATTTCCTCTTTCCACTGATTTATGATTATCGCCCACAAAAACAATATCACCCATTTTTACATTTTCATCTGTCTCAACAATATATCTAAAATTCAAGCTCTCGACCCAAGGTGGGTAATAAGTATTATCAACAGTCTGCATATAAATCCTAAATTGGACTTTATCCACTAAACTAAGATCTAAACTGCTAAATTTAGCTGCCAGTTCGCTGGCTGATTCATTATAATTTAGCGAAACAAATTCAATTGGACCCAAATAATTACCATCGATATCAATAAGTTTGATGGCAAACTCAACTTGAGAGTTAAAATCAGACAAACTGGCTAGGGCGTCAAAACCATCTAAAGAAAGTATATGAGCAGTAGCAACACCGTCATATATAGGATATTCTGGTGAATAATAAGTACCTTTTAGTTGTGCCACTCCCTCAATAGTAAATAATTGGCTGATACCACTGGCAATTAGAGCGTCAAGGTCGCTAGTATAATTATAAGCTTCCACTTTAATCTTGTAATCGTTACTTCCAGGATAGGCTACAACTGGGATCTCCCAAAGATAGGTATAGACCTGAGGCATTCCAGCTGTCAGAATCACATTTTCTTCAATAACCAGCCATTCACTATCATTTCCTTCTGACATATAGTAGAGATTATAATAATCTGGATCAGGATCTTGGGGAAGGCTCTGAATCTTCCATTTTATATTCTCTGTATCCCCTATATACCAAAGATCAATTTCAGTTGGAGAGATAATCATTAATGTTGAAGAATCATTATCAAGGATAGTAACTGTATGTGTACTAGAATCACCTAAAATTCCACCAGTAATAGTCAGAAGGGTAATCATGAAATCTTCAGGCCCTTCAATCTCTAAATCATCATAAATATCAAAAGTAATCATTTGAGAACCAGATACTCCACCAGGAAATGTAAGTGTCCCAGCGCCTTGATCAGTGTAATCATTTGGGTCAGTAGTAATATCAGTTATTTGATATGTAACTATAACATCAGGTGGATCAGGATCTACCATGCCACCTGGTGTATAGATAACTTCTACGCTATGAGTACCAGCACCTTCACCAACGCTAGAAGTATCTGTAACAAATTCAACTGTATTTGATTCGACTGGAATATTACTATCGGCAATAGTGAAAGCACCACTTATGCCTTCAACTAATGGGATTATCACACCAGCTTGATAAGCTGCTACTTTAATCATATATAATCCGGGAGTCATATCAGTTATAGTCCAATTATAAGTTTGAGGAAGAGGAGGCTCAAATGGAAAAACTAAATGATCAATTTCTAACCAATTACCCCAGCTGCTTGTATTAGGATCAAGATATGAATAATCTAATTCAAAATGGTCTATCTCTATAAGTGGATCATCAATAATAGCTGTCCATTCTATGGTGCCTATAACATCATCAATAAACCAGACATCATCTGCGGCCGGCGATATAATAGAAATCTCATCAGCCGCTTTAACTGATTTTACCCAATAAGTATTATAGGCCCAATAACCAGCGCCAATTATTACAAAACTTAGAGCAATAACTAAGTGAGTTGCCCAACTCGGTTGTGGTTTTGGTTGATGTTTAATAACCTGACTTAATGTTTCTATAAACTTCATATTAATTAAGCATTAATCTGTTACCTTCTATCTTGAAGCTGTCTGTTGGATCAACAGAGTAATTACCTTCAAAGAACATAAAGTGACCTGGTTCTGATCCACCAGTGACATCAATAAGTATTTCTTTACTTTCTTGAGCAGCTCTAAGACCAAAGAGTTCTAAAAGATCTCCAATTTGATCGCTAAATAAGACTAGGGCTGTTATGGCTAAGATGGCTAAGATTAGCATTCCAAGCTTGAAAGCCTTAGTTCGGTACCAGGGAGTTACAGTATTATCTAATGAGTAATTTTTTTGCATTTTATTTTTGTTTTAGGGTATTAGTTTATTATACTTTAAATTTGGGTATATGTCAAGTAATATAACCTTAATTATTGACTTATGAGGAACAAAAATGATAATCTGACAAAGTCAAAATACTAGTACAGATTGTTGTCTATAAAATACAAACAACATATATATAGAAGCTCGTAAACTATTATTATGAAAAAAGATATTCACCCTACATATTATAAAAAAGCCAAAATCCAATGTGCCTGCGGAAATATTATCGAAGTTGGTTCTACTGTAGAAAACACCAAAGTGGAGATTTGTTCTGCCTGTCACCCACTTTATACCGGCAAACAAAAATTTATTGATAAAGCTGGTCGAGTTGAAAAATTCAAAGCTAGAAGTGCTAAAACCCAATCTAGAAAAGTTAGCAAAAAACCCACGAAAAAATAATCACAATCAGATATAATAAAAACAGATACGTAAAGTCTGTTCTTGCTATTAGTATTATTTAATGAATACATTACAAACCACACAACCAAAGTCTCAAAATAATCCCCAAAAAGGAGCTATTGTAGAAATTAGAGCTGGGACTGGGGGTAACGAAGCGGCGATTTTTGTTGGGGATTTAGTAAAAATGTATACCAAGTTTATAGAAAGCAATAAAAAACAAGGATTATCTTTAGGGGAACATATTAGTTCTAGTTCAGCAGAAAGTGGTGGATATAAAGAATTTAGTTTTAAAGTTAAGGGTAAAGATGCTTTTAGTATGCTCCAATACGAAAGCGGTGTGCATAGGGTACAAAGAGTGCCTGAAACAGAAACCAAAGGTAGAGTCCATACTTCTACTGCTACTGTGGCAGTATTACCGGTAGCCGAAGGAATTGATGTAATTATTAGACCTGAAGACACACGTATTGATGTTTATCATTCATCCGGCAAAGGTGGACAATCAGTTAATACTACCGATTCAGCAGTTAGAATTACCCATTTACCTACCGGAGTGGTTGCCACTTGTCAGACAGAGCGTTCTCAAAGCCAAAACAAGGAAAAAGCAATGGCTGTATTAAAAGCCCGTATACTTGGCTTGAAAATAGAAAAACAAACCAAAGCTAGAGCGGATCAACGGAGAACCCAAATTGGTTCAGGAGATAGAAGTGAAAAAATTAGAACTTATAATTTCTCTCAAAATAGAGTAACTGATCATCGTATTAAAAAAAGCTGGCACAATCTAGATAAAATACTAAACGGCCAACTTAATCCTATTATCCAGGCTTTAATTAAAGCTCAAGATGATAAAACTAAAAACCAAGATACCGACGAATAATCTGCTTAGCTAACTTTACTGTTTCAGCTAACTTACCATCCCGATTAATTAAACTATAAGTAAAAATATGCTCCTTAGCCATCGCTTCTTTGGTGGATTTTAGTCGATTATTAATTTCATCTAAAGATCCTCCACGGGCCATTAAGCGTTTTTTTATTGTATTAATCGAATCCGGCTTAATAAAAATAACTAAAGCTTCAGGATTGTTTTGTTGAAGCTTTAAGGCGTAATGAGGATCAACCAAAAGCAAAGGCACAAACCCATCTAAAATAGGTTTTCTGATATCTTTTCTTTGAGTACCATAATAATTTTTATTAAATTCGGTAAATTCAACCAATAAATCCTTTTCAATCATATCTTCAAATCTCTCGTAACTAACAAAATGATAATCAACTCCTCTCTTTTCCCCAGACCGCATATGACGCGAAGTAGTAGTAATAACTTTTTTAAGTGGCAGCCATTTAACTAATTCTTCAGCTACTGCATCCTTGCCTACAGCCGAAGGCCCAGTGATAACAACTAATTTGCCATGAAATTTATTTTTCAACATCATTTAAAAATTTATTTAAATCTACTGGCAGAGGCACTGTAAAACAACGCTTATTTCCAGCCCAATCAGTAAATTCTAATTTGTAGGCATGCAAAAAATGTCTGGGCAGATTTACTTCCCGACTACCGTAAATTATATCCCCAATTACTGGATGACCTATAGCACTAAAATGAACCCTAATTTGATGAGTGCGACCAGTTTTTGGTTGAACTTCTACCAAGGTAAAGTTTTTTAAATATTTTTTTACTCGCCAAAAACTACTAGCTGATCGGCCGCCCGCTAAAATTTTAAACCTTCCGCCTCTATCCCTCTTGATTGGCATATCTATATAAGCCATCTGAGGAGTTAATTTGCCACTTAATAAAGCTATATAAGTTTTTTTGATTTCCCTGCGAGCAAACAAGTTGGACAAAAACTCCTTAATCTTTTCTTTTAAAGCTATGATGACTACACCTGATGTATCTTTGTCTAATCGATGCACTAAATAAAATTCCTTGAATCTATGTTTAAGAGCATTAGCTAAAGTTCCATGTTGATGATGACCAGCTGGATACATTACCATGCCAGCTGGTTTATTAATAACTATTATATCTTTATCTTGATAAACAATGTCTAATTTTATGGATTCTGGAACTATTTTATCAACATCTTTTGCCAATTGAACATCTATAATCTGACCTGATTTGACAATAGTTTTGGGAGTTAAAATCACTCGACCGCTAATCTTAACTAATCCTTTTTTAATTTGCCTAATTGCGACTTGCCTAGAGCAATTAGGCAATTGAGTAGCTAAAAAAACATCCAAACGTTGTCCGGCGCATTTAATTTTTACTTTAAATTTAAATTTTTGGTGTTTCATCCCGTTAGAGCTCCTTTACGAAAAATATTAGGCTTAAATATTTTTCTAA
>CAYRIH010000014.1:0-14295 GCA_964424375.1 uncultured Candidatus Saccharibacteria bacterium
GGTCTAAAGAACTGGCCATAGCCACTAATCCCCAACGACTAACCCGACCATATGTTGGTTTAAGTCCTACTACGCCGCAAAAAGCCGCTGGTTGGCGAATAGAGCCACCAGTATCACTTCCCAAGCTAAAAGGAGTAATGCCAGTTGCCACTGCTGCTGCAGAGCCACCAGAACTGCCCCCAGGCACTCGGCTGGGATCTAGTGGATTTTTAGTAGCACCAAAAGCTGAATTTTCTGTACTGGAACCCATAGCAAATTCATCTAAATTGGCTTTGCCTGCTATCCAATAACCAGCTTGTTTTAATTTAGTAATTACAGTTGCATCGTACGGAGATGTAAAATGCTCTAGCATCTTTGAGGCACAGGTAGTTGGATAATCAACTGTCACGATATTATCTTTAATAAAACATGGTACAGCTAGTTTTCCACTATCAGTTTTTGCAGGAGGCTTGTTGGCAATAGATAATAATATATTAAATTCTTTACTAGCCTTATTGACCACCTCAAGAAATTTACCTAAATCAATTTTTTTCGCTTCTTGTATATTCATTAAGTTTCTCTGCCTAAAACACTTTTAACTTTAATATACCCATCCTTTGTATCTGGGGCATTCTTAAATAAATCTGCTTGGGATATCCCGCATTCAATTATTTTATCTTTAGCCAATTGATTTTCCAGCCCAGTAATCTGACCCACATCAGCCACATTTGATATATCTAATTTCTGCAATTCATTAACATAGCCTAAAATATCTGATAGTTGTTTACTATACAAATCTTTTTCCTCTTGGGTTAATTCAATTCTGGCTAACTTAGCTATATGTTCTATGACTTCTTTTTGCATTTTCATAACACAGCTATTATAACTTAAAACCCCACCTCTAGATAAGGAAAGTCACTATCAATTAAATTATAAATTTAGATATTAAAACAGACTCGGTTGTAAAACTACCCAGTCTGTTTGTTGGACAATGGACAACTTCTCTATCAGCCAGCTCTATCCCGCCAGGTTTTTTCTCTGGCTTCTTTGTCAGCAACGATTAATGGCTTCAGCTGCTCGACATTCTTTATAAGCTCAGCCGCAATCCGCTGCAAATGAACAAGCGCTTCTTTGTCGTCAGCATCAAACAATGCTTTGTGAGTCATGGGAATGCCATTTTCAGCAAACCACACCAGCCATTCATCCAAGGAAGAACGATCCTGGATGAGCAACAACTGATTAGGCTCTCTGGCCGGATACTCTTTGGTTCCTGTCACACAGAGCTCCATTGTTAACAAATCCTCACCAGGTTGGACTTGGCATTCCGGAAGATATTCCAACCTACCATCAATAGTAAGCTCTGCTATTATGCGTTGGAGCTGAACAGTAAATGTGGCCAAATGTGCTTGAGGTGGATCTTGGAACATAGCCGCTTCTTTTTTATTGAACGTCCGTGACAATATCCCGGACTCCCATAGGTCAGACGGCTCAACCTTTGATGCCAATACACCTGGCGAAAAACCTGGAAGAAGTTCCACAAATTTACGCATACTTCCCATAGGAAGCACCTCCTTTCTGTTGTATCTGTAATGTCAAAGAGATATTCTAATATAACATAAAACAAGCTCTAGTAAAGAACTTCTTAAATTGGTGGAGCATAGTTAATTAAGTTAGAATTTATATTAGAGAATAAGGGTTAGATTTGGGTATTAAAAGAGCCGGGATTTCACCGGCTGTTGTGTAGATGAGGACATGCGCAA
Organism: uncultured Candidatus Saccharibacteria bacterium; assembly: GCA_964424375.1. GTDB lineage: Bacteria > Patescibacteriota > Kazan-3B-28 > Kazan-3B-28 > UBA10110 > CAYRIH01. Next base: position 1,740 of record CAYRIH010000014.1, read on the forward strand.
TAGAAAAGTTATTTACTTGCAACATTCTCCAAGCGACTTAAGCCCTTTTGGGAAGTATCAATAACATCTTCTGTCTTGAATCTTTCTCGGATTTCTTCCAAGTCCCACTCCGTGATAACCCATACCATATCTTCCTGTTTGACGTTATCAGGATTGACTATCTGGCTATGGAGTTTTTCAGGATTCTCTAATTCCTGCCCGCAAGATTCTATTATGTCAGATAACACCTTTATCAAATCTTCTACGGCCGCATCACGGTCATCGAAAATAGGATTCCGGTCTATCCCGTTAGAAAGTAGGGGTTTGTAATTATGGCCTTTACCACGACCAATTATAATCCCCCATTTTTCTGAATCCTCTGGTTGAAACACTCCAAGGTATAGGTCATTGGGATGGGTAAAGATTTCCAGGGCAGTCATAAGACTTAAACCCATCTTTTATTCACCTCCTTATAAAAGGACGTCAGAGCCCCCGTTGATACTTGGATTATATTCCAACTATATTTGGGTGTCAATTTAAAAAGCAGTCCTACAAAGGATTATTTAGCTGGGGGGAATTGCACAATTTATAACAAATTATTAAATTCGGATTCAGTAATAATTTTTACACCCAATTGTTTGGCTTTATCGTACTTACTGCCTGGGTTATCCCCTGCAACTACATAGTCTGTATTTTTAGAAACCGAAGAACTGGATTTGCCTCCCAATAATCTGATTTTAACTTCAGCTTCCTCTCGACTTATAGATGATAATGAACCAGTCACTACAAAAGTTTTGCCAGCCAATTTATTAGAGATGGACAACTTAGATTTTCTAATGCTTACCCCATTCTTAAATAATTTATTTATTAATAATTGACTATCTTTGTTATGCAAAAAATCAATAATGCTTTGAGCTACTTTTTCACCCACTCCTTCAATAATTTCCAATTCTTCTTGTGAGGCATTAGCAAACTTATCCCAAGTATTAAATAACCTTATAATATCCCTGGCTGTTTGATCGCCTACATGCAAAATTCCCAAAGCATAGATAAATCTATCTAAAGTTACAGTTTTAGATTTTTGGATTGCCTCAATTAGATTAACTGCACTTTTTTCAGCAAATCTTTCTAATGGTTGCACATCCCCTTCTTCTAAAGTAAAGAAATCAGCATAGTCTTTAACCAATCCTTCTTTATATAATTGCTCAACAATTTTTTTACCTAATCCATCTATATTAAAAGCCTTCCGAGAAACAAAATGCTCTAGCTTGCGCAACTGCACTACAAAACATCGAGTATTTGAACATCTATGAGCAACTTCTCCTGGCTTTTTGATAATCTTACCCCCACAAACCGAACAGTTTAATGGCATGGCAAATGACTGACTATCTTTTAATCTTTTAGCTTTTATAACAGACACAACTTCTGGGATAACATCCCCTGCTTTTTGGACTATAACTGTATCTCCAATCCTGACATCTTTTCTTTTAATTTCATCTTCATTATGTAAAGTAGCTCGGCTAACTGTGCTACCAGCTAATCTAACTGGTTTTAGAATAGCTACTGGTGTTAAAGTGCCTTGTCTACCGACTTGCACTTCTATATCTATAATTTTGGTTTCTTTCTGTTCGGCCGGGAATTTATAAGCCACAGCCCATCTAGGCGATTTAGCTGTAGCTCCTAAAATATCTCTTATTTCAATTTGATTAATTTTGATTACCACCCCATCCGTTCCGTATAGCAATTTCTCTTGGCTTCCATCCCATTTTCGAATAAATCCTAAAACCTCATCTAAATTTTTACACAATTTATTATCAGAATTTACAGAAAATCCCAATCCAGTTAAAACTTTGAATATTTCTAACTGTGTTCCAGTTAAAATATCGCCTTCGATATCATATACAAAGCTCTTTAAATTTCTGGCAGATGCGACCCTAGGATCTAATTGTCTAACCGTTCCAGCTGCTAGATTGCGAGGATTAGCATAAATCGGTTCTCCTTTACTAATCTGCTCACGATTTATCTTTACAAAATCTTGCTTGCTAATATAAATCTCACCAGAAACCACTACATCAACTGGTTTGGTGAGTTTTATAGGAATATTCCTAACTGTTCTTACAGTATGGGTTACATCTTCTCCTACTCTGCCATCTCCTCTGGTAGCAGCTGTTACCAATAGGCCTTTTTTATAAGTTAAAACAATTTGTAAACCATCTATTTTAAGCTCACATACATAGTTAAAATTCTTATTAGTTATTTTTTTCGCTCTGTTTTCAAATTCTTTTAATTCCGTCACAGAAAAAGCATCTTCCAAAGACATCCTTCTTTTGCTATGTGTAATTTTTTTAAAATCACCAGATACTTTATCTCCTACTCTTTTGGTGGGAGAATCTGGCAAAATTAATTTAGGGTATAGTTTCTCTAATTTTACTAATTCCCGATACAAAATATCATAATGAGCATCAGAAATTAGCGGCTTGTCTAATATATAATACCGCCGATTATGATAATTAATCTCTTTAGTTAACTCAGCAATTCGTTGTTTAGCTTGCTCTTTATTCATCCTGTATTTATTATAACAAGCTACTTTTCTTTATTACTTTCTTCATCCTGCAAATCTGCCGATGTCCACTCATTTTTCTTGGCACCTGATTCATTAGACCTTTGTCGCCGCAACCTATCTACATCACTTTCATCTTTATCTAAATCTGAAACTAAATTCTGTTTCTTTTTGCCAGTTGGCGGTACCCAAGGCTTTTTTGATTCAATAGCAGAAATAACTTTTTTAAGTAATGATTCTTTGGGTTTCTGATCTGGCTTCTCACTAGTTTGATTGGCCGTTGAACTTACTCCTTCAGATTTTGGACGATGGTTGTCAAATTTCATCCCAGGACGGTAAGGTACCTGTCGATCTGGTAGATTGCTCTTTGGTCGATTATAAGACGGTCTGGCTCCCCTGTCTTTGTTGTAATAAGATTGAAACTTCTGAGGCTTTGTTGACCTAGTTGGTGGTATGATAGCTTCTTCTATAGTCTTGGTTATCTTTTCTTCGACAACCATAACATCTTTAGCATAATGCTCGCGTGACGCTTTTATAACCTTATCTTTGATATCATTTTTATCAATTGGTGATGGCAAAGTCTGAGCTGAAAAAGCACTGGTAGTCAAATTATCAATTGACAGTTTAATATAGATATTAAACATGCTCAAATTGACTAAATCATTAGAATCAAAAACTGGTGCAAATTCCTTTTCTAAAGACTCTGCATCACTGCCACCAACCCGAAAAGTAATAATAGTATTAACATTGCCAAATATAGCATCACGAACTTCTGGTATTAATTGATCCATATACTGATTAGCTAGAGTTAAAGATAGATGATATTTGCGTGATTCGGACAAAATAGCTTGAAATGATTCAGTAGCAAAATTCTGAAACTCATCAACATACAAATAAAAATCTTTACGTTCATCTTCTGGAACATCAGCCCTAGTCATTGAAGCTAATTGAATTTGGGTAATTATCATAGCACCCAAAAGTGCGGCATTGTCTTCACCAATCATGCCTTTGGCTAATTTAACCAATAAAACCTGTCCTTTATCCATTACCTTTCTAAAATCAATAGTAGATTTTGGCTGGCCGACAATATTACGAATCACCGGCGAAGATAAGAATTGCCCCACTTTATTTAAAATTGGCGCAATGGTTTCATTTTGCTGTCTTTGATCCAGTTTATTGTACTCATTAATCCAGCGGTTCTTAATTAACGGGTCTTTAATTTTATCGATAACCTTATCTCTAAATCCTTTCTCGGTAAATATCCTAGGAATCATCATTAAAGTAGCATCTGGATAATCCAAAAGGGCCAGTACGGCCGAACTAAGCCAGTATTCTAAACGTGGCCCCCACGAATAACCAAATATCTTTTTAAAAATCCCAACTACACCAGAAGCTACTACTACCTTATATTTAGGATCTTTTACTTCCAGCATATTAATGGCTATGGGATGCTGTCTATCTCCAGGATCAAAAACAATTGTGTCATTAACCCTATAATTAGGAACATAATCTAAAACTGCATCAACATAATCTCCGTGTGGATCAATTACTGCCACTCCCCGATGCTCTCTAATATCATCTATGGTCATATTTACGAGTAATGTTGACTTACCAGTACCACTCTTACCAATAATATATATATGTCTATGACGATCTTTTAATTTAATCCCAAACTTTTTATTACTGCCTCTAAAATTAGTTGTAGCTAGCACAGTTAATTCCTCTGCTGGTATATCATCCACTAATGGTAAATTAGCTGGTGGCTCGCCCTTTTTTGATCCTGCCCAAACGATATTTGGTGTTACCACAGTTTTATTTGGTAAATGATAAACACTCGCCAATTCTGTTACATTTAATATCAAACCACCCGGACCAAACTTTCTATTATGATACTGAGATAAAATTTCATCTCGTTTATTAGTATGTGGTCCAGCTACAAAAGAATTAAGATTATTAGTATTAAATTGTTTAAAAGCGCCCATAGTTAATTGCAATCTTTGGCGGGCGGTTGTCTCGTTTTTATCCAAAACAACCAGGCGAATTTTAGTTCTAAACCCTAATCCAGAGCTTTTTTCTTCAATAGCAGCTAATACTTGCTCTGTTCCAGGAGACAATTTTACTCCCTCTTTGACTGTGTCTTCACTCCCGCCCTGAACTGCAGTTCGTACTACATCACCAGCTAAACCAACTAACTGTTTAGTTAAAGCACTACCTAACTCAGTAGATCGACCTTCTTTGATTGCCGAAATAAAATTGATAGCTTTGTCGCGCCATTTATCAGGTTCAGGTTTAACTAAAATTTGAATCCAAATTCGTTCATCTGGTGCAAGTTTGCTGATTGTACCAGTAATAGCTGCCAAGGGATCAACTGTAAAATTTAAAAAAGTTTTTATAGGATAAAAATCCTTTTTGTTAAAGGCTAGTTCCGTAGATACAACCGATATATCCTCTTTGATTTCATGGGGTATCGAATAATCCTTAGCTTCCAACACATTAATATCCGGATATTGAGCGTAGAATTGCCCCTCAACATAACTCTTTAAATTTTTTGGCACCCAAACATAAAAACGAATTGATTTTTCAGTGGCTTCAATCTCGAAACTCAAGTGCTGATTACCAATCCCATGTAAGCTGGAAAACAAGGTTTCAGCAGCTAATGGAGTTTTTTCATCCTCTTTTGGCACTTCTATAGCCAGTAATACCGATTCATTATCGGCAACTGGTCGTAATTTTAGTCGGCGGGACTTGAACCAACTGCTTATTTTGCCTCGATAAAACCAACCCACTAAAAAAACAAGTACGGCCGACCACCCTACGACTAGAACTATAGATAAAATAATTTCTCTAGCGGCACTATCCATACCATATTAGGCATTAATTAATAACCCCTATTTTCATTTCGTTTCGCTGTTAGTAGTATTAGCTGCATTATCAAATAGAGTATAAGTTGCCTTCGTAGTCTTTTTAAATAATGATTTATTTTGTAAATTGGCAACTATAGTATTACGTCTTACTTGGCGCCGTTTCAGCACTGCTTGGGTAATCTCAGAAACATGTAAAGGTTTTCCAGCTTTTTTAAGCACATCTCTAATAACATCTGAAACCACCCCTGGTTCATACCCCCAACTTTTCAGTGCATAAATACCCCGACCCACTAAGACAAAACGTTTGTCGCCGATTAATTCATTGTGGACAGTTCTACTTAATACTGGTTTATTGCTCTCAAATTTTTCCTGGGTTCTTTTAGTAATTTCTTCAAAATGCAATGGCTTAGCCGCTTCTTCTAAAATGATAAATACCTTATCTCGAATGCGACGAGGAACTATAATAGACCAAGCTGTCAGACCCCATTGACCCTTGTTATCCATACCCAACCCACTATTTACCCTCAAAGCCCCCTTGACTGTACCAGAAGCAATATCTTTTGCTTGTTTAATTAAAGAATTAATCAGTTTGTCTTCAGCCATAGGAACAGTTTGTTTCTCAAGAATACGAATCAACATTTTTTGAATTTCAAGCAATTTATCCAAATTTACACTTTCTTTAATCCAACCTTCCTTAAAGAGACTCTTCTTTTTAATAGCCTTAAGCTGAGAGTTTGCTGTCATAGCTAAACGCAAAGCATTTTGTTCTAACTCCGCACCATTTTTATCTATTCCTAAATAATTTACTAGATGATCTAGGCTCGCAATGTCACCATGTGCTACCATATATTCATCTATCATTTTCCATAGAGGCTTAATGTTGGCAGTATATTTATTGCCTATTTTTTTGATAGCTGCTTTTTCAATTTGGCGTACTCTTTCTCTGGTAATAGAAAACCGTTGACCAATACTTTCTAAAGTTTCTTTAGCTGTGTTGGCTGAATCAAGCCCATATCTAGATATTAAAATATCACGACCTCTGTCTCGAAGTCGATTCAACACATTAGCCACAATTTTAGAGGGACGCACAGCACTAATTTCTTTAGATTGAGTCTCCGCCAACACCTTACCTAATACCGACTCGTCGCCCTGATCTAATTCTGATTGATTATTGTGATAATCATTCATAACATCCTATATAACAAACTTATATCATATGTGTTTGATTATATCATATTATTCCCTATGATGTCAATAGTTATATGTTTATAACAATGAATAATATATAGCTCCTAGAGCTATTTTTATGCATATAAACCACAAAATGTTACTTAATTTATCCCCCTTGACAAACAACCAGCTTGTTATGTCTTATGGTCTTTTCTATTTTAAGATTCGCTTAAGATATCTCCCTGTATAACTCTTCTTATTCTTCGCCACATCTTCTGGTGTACCCACAGCTACAACTCGGCCGCCTTTATCCCCTCCTTCTGGTCCTAAATCAATTACCCAATCGGCTATTTTAATAACATCAAGATTATGTTCAATTACTAAAACTGTATTACCCTTATCCACTAATTGGGATAATACCGAAAGCAGTCGTTTAACATCATCAAAATGTAAACCAGTAGTTGGCTCATCTAATACATATAAAGTTTTGCCAGTAGCCCGTCTTGACAGCTCTGCTGCTAACTTAATCCTTTGAGCTTCTCCTCCGGATAACTGGGTGGCTGGTTGACCAAGTTTAACATAGCCCAACCCAACTTTTTGTAAAGTTTTCAATTTGTTTTGAATGGCTGGAATGTTAATAAATAATTCCAAAGCTTCATTTACTGACATTCCTAATACATCTGAAATACTTTTGCCTTTATAATGCACTTCTAAAACTTCTTTATTGTAACGCTTGCCCTGACACACTTCGCAAGGCACATACACATCAGGCAAAAAATGCATTTCTATCTTTATTACCCCATCACCGCGGCAGTTTTCACATCGGCCACTTTTTACATTAAAACTAAATCTGCCGGAAGTATATCCTCTAATTTGCGCTTCGGGCAACTTAGAAAATAGTTCACGAATATCCGTAAAAACACCTGTATAAGTAGCTGGATTGCTTCTAGGACTGCGACCGATTGCTGATTGATCAATACTAATAATTTTATCTACATGTTCTATTCCCTTAATACTTTGATGCTGGCCGGGTTGTCGTTTAGCACCATGTAGAACATTACTAAGTTTTTTAACTAAGATTTCATTAATTAAAGTTGACTTACCAGATCCAGATAGCCCAGTAACTCCGATAAACAATCCTAATGGAATATCTACATCAATGTCTTTTAAATTAAATTCACTAGCCTTTTTAATACTTATTTTTTTGCCACTGCCAGATCTTCTTTTAGCAGGAACTTCTATTTTCTTAACTCCAGACAGATATTGTCCAGTAATAGATTTTTTATTTTTCTTAATTTCTAAGGCTGTACCCTCGGCTACCACTCTACCGCCTAAAGCACCTGCCCCTGGCCCCATATCTACAACATAATCCGCGCTTAAAATAGTTTCTTCATCATGTTCAACTACAATAACTGTATTACCTAAATCTCTGAGTTCTTTAAGTGATTTAATCAATTTTCTATTGTCGTACTGATGTAAGCCGATAGACGGCTCATCAAATATGTAAATTACTCCAGAAAGTCCTGAGCCAATTTGAGTAGCTAACCGAATACGCTGGGCTTCTCCACCTGATAAAGTATTGGCACTACGACTAATGGTTAAATAACTTAATCCCACTCTCTGTAAAAAACTAATTCGCTGATTTATTTCCTTTAATATCTGATGAGCAATTAAACTAGCCTGTTTATTAAGTTTAAGTTGATCAAAAAATTTGACTGTTTGTTCAATCGAAAAATTAGTTACATCAATAATAGACTTATTGCCTACGGTTACAGCCGAAAATTCTGGCTTAAGCCGTCCACCCCCGCATTGGCTACAAACCTTCTCAACCATAGTTTTATCAATTTCTGCTCGCACAAAATCAGAATCAGTATCTCTGTAACGGCGCATCAAATTTGGGATAACTCCTTCAAATTTAATTCTATATTCATTAATGTGTCCACGAGCAGTCCGCTGTTTAACCGTAATTTCTTTATCAGCAGTGCCATACAACAAGACTTTCATAGCTCGCTTAGAAATTTTTTCTATGGGTTGGTTCAAATTAAATCCATATTTTTTACCCAACGCTCCTAGCATTCTATATATCCACCCTCCATTGCTGCTCATACTAAAACCACCCGCTCGAATAGCACCCTCGGCAATAGTGAGCTTTTTATTAGGAATTAATAAGTCTGAATCAATTTCTTTGATGTATCCCAATCCCGTACAATAACTGCAAGCTCCATGCGGATTATTAAAAGAAAAATGTCGGGGTTCTAATCTAGGGATACTAATATCACACTTAGGACAAGCTAAACTTTCAGAAAAAAACCATTCCTTGTCTTTTTCCATATTCCAAATAATCACCGCTCCATTACCAATCTCAAGAGCTGATTCTATAGACTGAAACAAGCGGCTGTGGCGACCATTATTTTTAATGTCATTCTCCGTCAGACGATCTATTACCACGTCTATATTGTGTTTTTTGGTTTTGACTAAATCTATCTGCTCTTCCAAATCGCGCATAATCCCCTCTACTCGCACTCTCAAAAATCCAGCCTTTTTAGTATTAGTCAAAATTTCTTTGGCTTCACCCTTTTTATCAACAATCAAGGGAGCCAAAACAGCAAATTGAACAATATCTAATTTTTGCACCTGCTCGACTATTTGATCGATGGACTGTCTTTCCACTACCCGACCGCACTTAGGACAATGAGGTATTCCAACTCTGGCATATAAAAGCCTAAGATAATCATATATTTCAGTGATTGTGCCCACAGTAGATCTAGGATTAGCAGATGATGATTTTTGATCAATAGAAATGGCTGGAGACAAGCCCTCAATCCGTTCTACATCCGGTTTTTCCATCACCCCTAAAAACTGCCTAGCATAAGCAGATAAAGATTCAACATACCGCCGTTGACCTTCAGCATAAATAGTATCAAAAGCCAAAGAACTTTTGCCTGATCCGGATAAACCAGTAATTACTATAAAACGATTACGGGGCAATTTAACATTAACATTTTTAAGATTATGTTCTCTGGCCCCATAGACCTCTATATAATCGAACATTTTTACGATAAATAAAAATTAAGTTGTGGGTGGGAAAAATTTAGAAATAATCCCTTCATAAATATCTAAATTTTGACCTAGCAGATAACTAGAAAAGGCATACAATAATACACCAGCTATAGCTGCTATTATATATTCTCTCCCCTCTTTCATCCTGTCAGGACTACCTTCTGATGTGGCATAAACAACTCCACCAACAATTACCATGACCACCGCTAGAAGTCCGATAAGGTAAGATACTGCGGCACGCAAATACATAACTAGTGCAGGAAATGTTGAAGGCCCTGCGACTGGATCAGCTGCTAATGACATACTAACAAAAGCCATAATTATAAATAGTAATAATAGCCCAAATAAAACAGACTTGGTAATCACTGCCCACTTTTTTATATCTTGATTTTTAACCCTATTCATAAACCAAATAATACCTTAAATATGGATACTTTTCAAGAGTTTAGATTAAGTTTTAATTTCTTTATCCTGAAATCCAGACTCATTGCAAGTTGGAATTTTAGCTCGTCCTAAAATGACCATTAATCTTCCACAAGTGGGACTTTTGTTAGGCAAAGGTTCGTTCCAGCTGGCAAAATCGCATTTGGGATATTTATTGCAACCCCAAAACATCTTGCCTCGCTTAGTTTTTTTAACCACTACTTCGCCATTTGCACACTTTGGACAATCCATTATTGGAGTCCTGTCTACATTTAGACTCTTAGTGTTTTTACATTCAGGAAATCCACTGCAAGCTAAAAACTTGCCAAACCGACCCATCTTTACCACCATTGGTTTGCCACACTTATCACAAACTTCATCAGTTTCTTCATCCAGATTTTTTTTGGCCACATTCTCTTCTTTTTGAGCTAACTTATCAGCAAATGGTTTATAAAAATTACTCAAAACTTCTATATATTGCTCTTTGCCCTCGGCAATTTTATCCAAATCATCTTCCATGTGGGCAGTAAATTCTGCATTTACGATTTCTGGAAAATGTTCAACCAAAAAATCATTAACCAAAAAACCAACTTCTTGAGGCACTAATTGTTTTTGTTCTTTGCGAACATAACCTCGAGTAGTAATAGTCGTGATAGTTGGAGCATAAGTAGATGGTCGGCCGACACCTAATTTCTCTAATGTTTTTACTAAAGTGGGTTCAGTATATCTAGGCAAAGGTTCAGTAAATTTTTGTTGAGATTCAACTTGTTGAACATCTAATTTGTCGTGGACAGCTAATTTAGGCAAACTTTGTTCTAATAGAGAGATTTTAGACATTACTACCAAAAATCCTTTAAATCTTATATTAATACCAGAAGCTATTAAGAACTTATTATCTCCAGAAGATACATAAATATCGTCCCGATCAATAATAGCATCTGACATCTGTGAAGCTATAGCCCGTTCCCAAATTAATTTATAGAGTTTTAATTGATCTGTCGATAAAAACTCAGCAATCGATGCTGGATCACGTTCCGGAGATGTAGAACGAATAGCCTCATGAGCCTCTTGAGCTCTTTTTGTTATAGTTTTATAAAACCGTGGCTGAGGAGAAATAAAATCATTGCCAAATTTTAATTTAACCCAATTTCTAATCTCATCAATCACCTTAGGTGTTATATTATTGGAATCTGTTCTCATATAAGTAATCAATCCTACTTGACCACCCTGCCCCAAACTGATTCCTTCATACAACTGCTGAGCAATAGTCATAGTTTTTTTAACACTAAAGCCCAATCGGATACCGGCCTGCTGCTGCAAAGTTGAAGTAGTAAAAGGCGGTGAAGGTTTTTTAGATTTCTGATAATTTTTAATTTCAGAAATAATTGCATCATCCTTTTTTAATTCGGCCGTAATTTGATCTGCATCCTTTTTAGTAGAAATATCAACTTTTTTGCCATTAACTTCCATTAAATCCGCTGCAAACTCTTTTTGATTAACACGATATACAACTTTTATCTTCCAATATTCCTTAGATACAAATTTTTCGCGTTCGCGTTCGCGTTCTACAATCAATCGCACGGCTACTGACTGTACCCGGCCGGCTGATAAACCCCGAAATATCTTTTTCCACAACAAAGGAGAAAGCTTATAACCTACTAATCGATCTAATACTCTTCTGGCTTGCTGAGCAGTAACCAAATTTAAATCAATCTCACGAGGATGATTGATTGCATCTTTCACAGCTTCATCTGTAATCTCATGAAAAACAATTCGTTTAACATCTTTTGCTTTAATGTCCAGGACCTGCGTAATGTGCCAGCCTATAGCTTCGCCTTCTCTATCTTCATCAGTAGCCAAAATTAAGCCATCTGCCTCTGCTATTAGTTTTTTTAATTTGGTTACAGTTTTCCGACTTTTAGTGGGAATGACATACTGAGGTTGAAAATTATTATCTACATCCACTCCCAAGCTAGCCTTTGGCAAATCTCTTAAATGTCCCATAGAAGCTTCTACGATATAGTCTTTACCTAAAATCCGGCCAATAGTCTTAGCCTTAGTGGGAGATTCAACTACAACTAACATAAAACCTTTGGTTGCCACTATCAAATAATTTAATAGGATTTTACAAACTTACCAGTTTTAGTAGATTTAACCATTCCTTTAACTTCCATCAAAGTTAGTGTACTACTGACTACTGCACTGTCAAGCCGAAGCTTTTTAGTAATGTCATCTATTGATAAAGTTTTGTCAGCCATAAGATTAATAATTTGGGATTCCAATGGTGAATCCGGTTTTATTGATACATCACTGGATAATTGCATTTGCTGAGGCTCTATATTTAACTCGCGCAAAACATCAGCTGGAGATGTAACCATGCCAGCACCAGTTTTAATTAATTGATTTACTCCCTTAGCTTGAGGCACAAAAATACTACCAGCCAAAGCAAAAACTTCTCGATTATAATCCAACGCTAAATCAGCTGTAATCAATGCTCCAC
>CAYRIH010000015.1:0-13356 GCA_964424375.1 uncultured Candidatus Saccharibacteria bacterium
TATCTTTGTTATGGCTGACAAAATTGGGGACTACAGGAGGTTCATGTAAATTGCGGCCAAGCCCATGACCAACAAATTGGCGCATAATAGTTAGATTAGAATTTTTAATAGTAGTTTCAATGGCAGAAGATATTTCACCTATTTTTATCCCCGCCTTAATTTTTTGGGTTCCAGCCATCAATGCTTGATAAGTGGCCAATAAAAGCGGTTGATAGGAATTAATATCCTTCTTCACAATAAAGCTAACTGCTGCATCAGTATGAAATCCCTTAAAGAGAAATCCGCAATCAATACTCAGTAAATCACCAATTTGAAGTTGATAATCATCAGGAATGCAGTGAACAATACCAGCATTAACTGAAGTGCACAACGCGGCTGGATAGCCTTGATAACCCAAAAATGACGGACTGCCTCCCTGTTTCTTGGCTTCAGCCTGAGCATGCCGATCCAGCTCTAATAAAGTAATCCCTGGTTTAATATGGTTTTTAATGACCTTAAATATCCGAATCAGTCTCTTGCCTCCCTCACGCATTATAGCAATCTCTTGAGGCGTTTTAACTCTAATCTGGTTCATAAACTCTTAATTGCTTGAAGTATATCTTTATGAATAGCTTCTCTACTCTGATTCCCACTAATCTTAACTAAAGCATTCTTGTTCCTGTAATATTTCATAACATCTCTAAATCTTTCTTGAAAAATCTTTATTCTCTCATTTATTACCTTGGGATTAGTATCATCAATCCGATTTTCAATTTTAGCCCTTTTTTGGATTCTGCTCCTAGCAACTCCAACAGGTAAATCTATAAAAATCATTACTGACTCTCTGCCCAACTTTTTCAATAATGGTTCTAGAACTCTGACTTGCTTCATTCTTCTGGGATATCCATCAAAAACAATTCTGCTTTTTTTATTAGTTTGATTAATAAATTTTTTAACCAACTTAACGGACATAACCTCAGGCACCAACTTGCCAGTCTGCATATACTTAGCAATTTTTTGGTAATTATGGATTTTATCTCGTATTGCATCACGAAGCAATTGTCCCATATTCATATGGGAACACTTCAATTTTTGGACTAACAATTTAGCTTGAGTGCTTTTCCCAGAAGCTGGACCTCCATAAAGAATAATGTCTGGTTGGTAAAGTTTAGGTTTAGAGATCATCATATTTTTTCATTACTAATTGAGCTTTAACTTGTCTGATGGTTTCTAAAGCTACACTAACTACAATTAGTAAACTGGTTCCCCCCAAAGTTAGGCCAGGCATTTTAATAAAAACCTGAACTAAAAGCGGCATAACTGCAATAGAGGCTAAAAATATTGATCCAGCTAAAGTAATCCTATTACTAATAAATGATAGGAAATCAATAGTTTGTTTGCCAGGACGAATGCCTGGAATAAATCCACCAGATTTTTGTAAATTTTCTGCTACATTAGTCGGTTTAAAAATAACCCAAGTGTAAAAGTAGGTAAAGAAAACTACTAACAGAAAGTAAGCTATGCCATAAAAAATTTGATTGTTAAAAAGCTGCTGAATAAAATTGGCACCATTAGCCAGCCAGGGACTTCTAGCAGAAGCCATCAAAGAAGCAATTAGACTAGGAAAAATTAGGAGGGATAGGGCAAAGATAATAGGAATTACCCCAGCCTGATTTACTTTAAGTGGCAAATGTGTGGTCATGCCCCCAAGTAATCGATTACCCCTAGCTCTGCCGGCATAAGAAATAGGGATATTACGCTGTCCTTCGGTAATATAAACAACGAAATATATTGTCAGGATAGCCAAAACTGCGAAAACCACAATCTTGGTAAATTGACTGATATCAAATGTAGCTATGGTACCAGTTAAAATTGATGGAAGTTGGGAAATAATACCCAAAAATATAATTAAAGAAATCCCATTACCAATGCCGAATTCACTAATTAATTCCCCTATCCACATTACAAATATAGTACCGGCAGTTACAGTAATTAAAATGGTTATTAAACGAAGAGTGTCAATCTCACCCAAAATTTGAAATTCTGAACGCTGTAAAAGTGATATCATTCCATAAGACTGCAACATAGCCAAGGGAACTGTTAGATATCTAGTGTATTGATTTATTTTGCGGCGGCCATAATCACCCTCTTTAGACAAAGCTTCAATCTGGGGTATAGCCATAGTCATCAACTGCATAATAATAGAAGCATTAATATAAGGAGCCACACCCATTAAAGCAATAGAAAAATTACCCAAAGAACCACCAGAAAATATGTCTACCAAGCCTAAAAATTGATTTTGAGAGAAAAGTTGTTGTAACTGATTTAAATCAACTTCTGGGATAGGAATTAAAGAGATTATTCGAAATATTATCAAAAGAAACAAAGTGCAAAAAATTTTGTTTCTCAGATCCTTGTGTTTAAATATTTGACTGATTGCCTGCCACATATGTTGTTTAGAAAATCTTTATATAATTACTACCTTGCCACCAGCTGCTTCAATTGATTCTTTAGCTGATTTAGAAATTCTGTGTGTCTCAACCGCTACCTTACTGGATAGGCCATGAGAACCCAGAATCTTAAGACTTTCTCCCTTTTTAAGATAACCTTTTTTATAAAGCGAAGCGATAGTTAGTTTACCTCCATCCAAAAACTTCTCCAGATGATGTAAATTAATAATAAATGTTTTGAGACGTCGAACAGATTTAAATCCCTTCTTCTTGGGAATTCGTCGAACTAAAGGGGTTTGCCCACCCTCAAAATGTTTGGGGATACTGCTACCAGAGCGCGACTTTTGTCCCTTGGTGCCTCGACCGGCAGTTGTTCCTCGCCCAGAACCAGACCCTCTACCCACTCTGCGACCTTTGGTCTTACTGATATTTTTAGTTATTTCATCAATATGCATATCTTATAACAACTTTAATTTAATTATTTTCAGATTTAGATTTTTCGACAGGTGATTTATCTGACTTGGCATAAGTTCTACAACCCTTTAATCTAATCTTTAAAAGATCTCGGGGATTAGATAATAATGAGAGAGCCTGAATGGTAGCAACTGTGTTGCTCATTTTATTCCGTGAGCCTAACATCTTACCTACTACATCTGTAATGCCAGATAATTGTAAAACAATTCTCATAGGCCCACCAGCAATAATCCCAGTACCAGCAGGAGCTGGTTTAATTAAAATCTGAGCACTCTTATAAGAATTTCTAACCGAATGTGGAATAGTTGACTTGTTGGTTGTAATTGTAATTACCTTCTTTTTAGCATCAGTTACGGCTTTAGCTATAGCCCCGCTCACATCAGCTGCCTTGCCAACCCCCCAGCCAACTCTTCTTTGCTTTTCGTCACCAATGACCACTAAGGCTCTAAAACGCATTCGTTTACCACCCTTAACAACCCTAGTTACCCGGTTAATTTCTAATACCCGTTCTACAAACTCCTTTTTTTCTGGTTGTCGATCTATTCTTTTTCTCATATTAAAATTTTAAACCTGTTTCTCGGGCGCCATCAGCCACAGCTTTAACTTGACCGTGATATTTATATCCACCTCGATCAAACACCACAGTCTTAATGCCCAACTCTAAAGCCTTTTGAGCTATTGTTTGACCCACTTGACTGGCTGTTGAAATACTTTGATTATTTGACTTTAAAGTAGATGCGCTAACTAAAGTTTTGCCCTGTTCATCATTCACTAACTGGGCATAAACGCATTTATTGCTGCGATAAATCGATAAACGAGGCCTTTTGGCAGTTCCAAAAATTTTGGACCTAATCCGACAACGGCGCTGAATTCTATTTGCATTATTTTTTACACTAACCATAGAAATTATATATTATCCAGTAATGGTTTTAGCGGCTTTACCAGCTTTGCGCCTGACAATTTCATCTTCATATTGAATACCCTTACCTTTATATGGTTCTGGTTTTTTAACAGCCCGAATTCGAGCTGTCATCTCTCCAGTAACTTCCTTATCAATGCCAGCTACAACAATCTCATTTTTTACTACTTTAATCTCAATGTTGGGCATAATTCGTAAAACAACTGGGTGGGAAAATCCAACATTTAACACTATGGTATCATCTTTAACTTCAGCTTTAAAACCAACACCTGAAATTTTTAATACCTTTTTGTAGCCTTCATTAACACCTATAACCATATTGGCAATCTTGCTTCTAACTAAACCATGAAGAGATTTAATTTTTGGGGTATCTGCATTTCTGGTAACTAACAGCTGATCATCTTTTTGAACTACATTAATGTGCCGAGGTAAATTCCAGCTAAGCTCTCCCTTAACTCCTTTAACAATTATGCCAGAATCACTGAGTTTAATTTCAGTTTTTTCAGGAATAACAATTGGCAATTTACCTATCTTAGACATAATAATTCTTTAATTACCATATTTTAAATAATATTTCTCCCCCTAAACCTGCTGTCCTAGCCTTACGACCAGTTACTAATCCTTTTGAAGTAGATATAATTACATCTTCAATTGGTGAAGATAATATCTTTGATAAATTACTTGCTTTTAAATATATTCGATGACCTGGTTTACTGATTCGTTTCAACCCATTAATAATAGATTGATTATCATGGTATCTAAGAGTTAACAATAAATATGGATGTTTGTCTTTGGAACTAATGAGTTCAGATTTACTTAGGTAACCATGATCAATTAAAAGCTCTGCAATGGCCTGTTTTAACTTAGAAGCTGGAATTTTAACAGTTTTAAACTGACAGGCAATACCATTGCGTATTCTGGTTAACATATCTGCTATAGGATCTGTATTCATTAGTTTAGTATTTAGAATTTAGAGTATAATATCTTGATATTTCTAATCTATGATTTACCATGAAGCTTTTTTTATCCCTGGCAACATACCTTGGCTAGCCAATTCTCTGAAGCAAATGCGGCAAGTGCCAAAATCTCTCATAAAGCCTCCGCGGCGACCGCAAATGCTGCAACGACTAATCTGACGAGTCGAAAATTTTGGTTTCTTTTTAGCTTTTATAATTAACGCGCTTCTAGCCATAATTATTATTTTTTAAATGGAAACTTAAGTTTGATAAGTAATTTTTTAGCTAAATCGTCATTGCCTGCATTGGTAACAATAGTAACAGACAAGCCAAAGGTCTTTTCCACATTGTCTAGAACTACTTCCGGAAAAACTATATGTTCTATGATACCCAATGTGTAGTTGCCGTGTCCATCAAAAGATGTAGAAGATATTCCTTGAAAATCACGAACTCTGGGCAAGGCAACATTCACCAATCTATTAATAAAATCATACATTCTTTGCCCTCGCAGTGTAATCGATAAACCAATTGGCATCCCCTCTCTTAATTTAAACCCAGCAATTGACTTTCTAGCCCGACGAGTAACAGGTTTTTGGCCAGAAATCACAACTAGTTGATCTGCTATCTTTTTAAGATAATTAGCGTCTTTAACGGCCGCACCAGCGCCTACATTAATGGATACCTTAACTAACTTAGGCACCGCTTCTTGAGATTTAAGACCTAATTCATCCTTAAGTTCTTTTCTAACTAGATTGTATTGTTCTTTAAAAGTCATAATTACACCGTACTCTTACACAATTTACAAATTCTTTCTTTAGTGCCTGATTTAGTAATCTTATATCCCAATCTAACTGGTTTATTTCCACAATGAGAGCAAAGATACATTACTTTAGACGCATTAAGCGCTGCAGCCATCTCTATTCGACCGCCCGACTTACCTTTGCTAGCTTTAAGATGTTTGGTAACTATATTTATACCACTAATCTTTAACTTATTATTTTGAGGATCTACCGAGGTAACCTTACCAGTTTTACCCCTATCTTTACCCTTAATAACTAAAACTAAATCTCCTTTTTTAATATTCATTTATAATACCTCTGGAGCTAAAGAAACAATCTTTATATAACCTTTGTCTCGCAACTCTCTGGCTACTGGTCCAAATATACGAGTGCCACGAGGAATTTTGTCTTTATCAATAATTACTGCTGCATTATCATCAAACCGAATATAAGAGCCGTCTGGGCGGCGAAGGTGCTTCTTTTGGCGGACAATTACGGCCCTAACTATCTCCTTTTTTTTGACTAAACCACCGGGAACCGCTTCTTTAACTGAGGCCACTATAATATCACCAATTCGAGCATAACGTCGGCGAGTACCCCCTAATACTTTAAAACAGGCTATTAATTTAGCTCCCGTATTATCAGCTACTTTTAATTTAGTCTCTGCTTGAATCATAATTAATTCTTTTTATCTTGTATCTTCTTTTGATCAATAACTACCACCCATCGCTTAAGTTTGCTAATGGGACGTGATTCTTCAATTGTAATTACATCACCCAATTTTGCTACATTATCTGGATCATGTACTAAAAATCTCCTCGTTTTTCTAATCTTTTTCTTATAAATAGGATGGGTAATAAAAGAATCCACTGATACTACAATAGTAGAAGTCATTTGGGTACTCACTACCTTACCTATTTTACGCTGTCTTGATTTGTTGGTTGATGTATTATTCATATATAAATTTTTCAAAACTAATTAAAATTAGATTTAGCTGATAACATTTTGGTCTTGAGCTTTAGTAATAATTTCTTTTTCTTGTTCAATAGTTAGAAGCCGAGCCAGATATTTCTTACTTGCCCTTAAACTGCGATAATTTTTAAGTTTATGTATAGCTAACTCTGATTGTAGTTTGGCAATCATATTCTTAACCTTATCAATCTCTTTAATTAAATCCTGAGCTTTAAGTTGTCTGACTTTTTCTAATTTCATAATTTTAATTTCTTATTACAAATGTGGTCTTAATGGGTAGCTTATAAGCTGCTAATTTCATAGCTTGACGAGCTGTGGCTTCATCAATTCCCGCCATTTCAAACATCACGGTGCCAGGTTTAACTATAGCTACATAATGACTGACTGAACCCTTGCCACCACCCATACGAGTTTCATTGGGAGTAGCAGTAACGGCTTGATGTGGAAAAATACGAATCCAGACTTTTCCCTCTCTTTTGATATATCTAACCATAGCTCGACGAGCCGCTTCTATCTGGCGTGATGTAATCCATCCTCGCCCTAAAGACTTCAAACCAAACTGGCCAAAGGATACCTGAGTACCTCTAGTAGCTCGACCTTTCATACTGCCGCGCTGCTGCTTTCTATATTTCACTTTACGAGGAACTAACATAAGCTTTATTTCTGATTATTTTCAGTTAATTTACTACTGGCTTTACCATCTTTTTCACCGGCTTTAAATATCCAAACTTTTACTCCAACTGTACCATAAGTGGTATAGGCAACTTGATTAGAATAATCAATATAATGACGAAAAGTATGCAATGGAATTTTCCCACTGATAAACATTTCTTTTCGGGCAATTTCTGCTCCGTTTAGTCGACCCGAAACTATAATCTTTATACCATCTACTTTAGCGCGATTAGCTGCCTGAATAGCAAATTTGATTGCCCGGCGGAAGGGAATTCTTCTTTCAATCTGTTCAACTATTTGATGGGCTACAACGCCAGCATTAGCTTCTGGATTTCTAATTTCGATGATATCAATTTTAACATTATTAGCAATCAGCTTCTTAATTTGTTTACGGAGTTCTTCTATCCCAGCACCACCACGGCCGATAATCACTCCAGGGCGTGAGGTGTATATACTAATTACTATTTTATTACTCAGTCTTTCAATATCCACCCTGGCAATCGCAGCTTTTTTAAGCTTAGTTTTAATTAATTGTCTAATCTTATAATCTTGTAAAAGATTATCAGGATAGTTTTTAAGATCAAACCAACGCGATCTCCACTGAGTCGTATAACCTAGTCTGACACTAATTGGATTAATTTTTTGACCCATAATTTAAATTATTTATTAGTTGTTCGTCTAAATACTTTCTTAATATCTAATTGGGGCTTTGGTTTGACCGATTCTGGCTTAGATTCCAAAATAGTGGATGATTCTTTAGATATATGGTCGGATTTCTTATCTGCAGATTTGGAACTGGCGGCTTTGGTTTTTGCTGATGGCAAAGTTGGTAAAACTTCTTCCAAAACTACTGTCAAATGTGAAGTCCGCTTAAGTAGCGTGTCTGCAGATCCATGAGACCGCATCCAACGTCTTTTAAATCTCGGTCCCTCATCAGCTATAATTTTTTTAATCCTTAAGTTATCATGCTTAAGATTATAATTATTGCTGGCATTATTTAAAGCTGAAGCCACCAATTTATACAGCAGTTTACCAGCTTTATGAGGTGAATATTGCAAAGCTGACAGTACAACAGTGGGTGGTTTACCCTTTAAATCGCGAAGTAATGGTTTAACTTTTTTGGGACTAATTCTAACAAATTTAGCTTTGGCTGTAACTTCCATATTTTAATTATTACTTATTGGGTACTTTTTTAGCTTGTTCTCTTGCCATTTTGCCACCGTGACTAATAAATTTTCTAGTATGGGCAAATTCACCTAATTTATAGCCAACCATATTTTCATTTATAAACACCGGAACATGAATTTTGCCATTGTGGACTTCAAAATTCATACCCACCATATCAGGCGTAATGGTAGATGATCTAGCCCATGTTTTAATGGGTTCTTTACTTCCGACAGCTTTAGCCTTTTCTATCTTTCGCTGCAGTTTAGAATCTATATACCAACCTTTTTTAAGTGATCTAGACATTATCTACTTCTCCTCTTTCTGCTACGTGGTTTAACAATATACTTATTACTTTTGCTTTTTTTTCTGGTTTTGTAACCCTTAGTTGGCTTGCCCCAGGGAGTCTTAGGATGTTTAAGACCAATTGGACAACCTCCCTCGCCACCGCCATGAGGATGGTCAACTGGATTTTTAGCTTTACCTCTTACTCTGGGCCTTCTACCCATTAATCTAGAACGACCAGCTTTACCTAGAACAACATTAGCATGATCAGGATTAGATAATGCTCCAATGCTAGCAAAAGCGTCTTCAGAAATCAACCGTATTTCACCTGATGGCAATTTAACCTGAGCATAGCCTTTAGCAAAACTTGTGATAGTTGCCCGATTGCCTGCAGAACGAGCTATTTGCCCGCCTCTTTGGGGCTGTAATTCTACATTATGAATAGGAATTCCAATTGGTATATATTTAAGCATTAGCCGATTGCCGGGTTTAATTTTGGTTTTGTCATTACAAACAACTTTATCACCCACTGACAAACCAACTGGAGATAATATATAAACTTTTTGACCATCTAAAAAAGAAACAAGGGCAATATAGGCAGTCCGACCTGGATCGTACTCAATAGATTTAATGGTTCCTGGGATACCAAATTTTGGCTGTTTCAAATCCACCAGCCTCATCTTTTGTTTAACTCCACTGCCACCCCTGGCTCGAATAGTGATAACTCCTCTAAAATTTCGACCGCTTGAGCGCTTACGTCCTTTTGTCAAAGACTTGAGTGGCGTCTGAGAAGTTATTACCGCCCGACGCACTACTCTACTCATGCCTCGCTGGCCTGGAGTTGTAGGTTTTAATATCTTAACTGGCATCTTTTTGGGTATCCTCAAACATTTTAATACTATTACCTGGCATTAATGTAATGATAGCTTTTTTGAAATTGGCTCTTCTTACTTTCATTCGCTGCATAGTCTTTGGTTTACCAGTAACATTAATAACATTCACTTGTTTAACTTTAACTTTAAACAACTTTTCTATATCTTTTTTTATCTCTGGTGCATTAGCTCTTTTGTCAACTCTAAAAGTATATTTGTTAGATCCACCTAACTGAATACTTTTTTCAGAAATAACTGGTTGTTGAATAATATTTGTCATCTTACTTTTTTAGATTAACTAATCTAGCTTTTAAAACTTCTAAAGCTCCTGGAAAAAAGATTATTCGACGGGCAGAAGCTACATCCACTAAACCTAAATTGGCAGGCAAAACAATTTTAATGTAACTGATATTGCGCAAAGCTTGAACAGTTAGTGAATCGTTGGCTTTTAAAACTATTAAATTATTTTTAGGAACTAAAGCTGGACTTAAAAATGAAATTACCTCTTTGGTTTTAGAAAATTCCGGTACCTTTTTAAATTCTACCACCGCTCCAGCTTTAGCTTTATGCGATAAAACTAAACTTAAAGCTGGGGTTTTAATCTTTTTATTTATCTTTTTGCTGAAATTGCGTTTTTTGTCAGGGCCAAATACGATACCGCCGCCGCGCCATAATGGAGTCTGTCGAGTGCCAACTCGAGCTCGACCAGTGCCTTTCTGACGCCACGGTTTTCTAGTACTGCCAGCTACATAGCTTCTGGTTTTAGTATGAGCAGTTGAACGCCGTTGATTGCTTTGCAAGCTAACTATAATCTGAGATAACATCTCTCGACTCAATAACTTACCAGCAAACTCTTTTGCTGGTAACTGTATAAAGTTTGCTTGAACATCTATTTGGGTTTTATCAATTTGTTTGTTATTCATCCTTTTTTTGAATTAATATCCATCCATTGTTAGCTCCAGGAACTGCACCCTTAACAGCAATAGTTCCAGCTTTTTTATCGATATCAATAATTCTGGTATTTCCTATGGTTACTTGATCACCTCCCATGCGACCTGGCATTTTTTTACCCTTGTGCACTCTAGGCATTCCCATAGCTCCAATAGAACCAGGCTGCCTGTGATGATCGTGCCCATGACTAGATGGACCACTATGAAAATTATGCCGTTTAATGGTTCCAGCAAAACCCTTGCCTTTTGATACACCCATCAAAGAAACTGTATCATCTGGTTTAAAAATAGAAACATCTAATTTGTCTCCTAATTTATAAGCAGTACTATCTTTAACACAAATTTCCCTAAGAATTTTAGCATCTAACCCTTTTAGATGACCCTTCATCGATTTAGGACAATGCTTCTTAACCCCTCCACTGCCAAGTTGAATAGCAGTATAACCATCTTTTTCAGGAGATTTTATTTGGGTCACTATATTTGGTTCTGTTTTAAGCAGAGTAACTGCAACAACTTTACCATCAGCCAAAATGGCTTGTGACATACCTATTTTTTTAGTAATTAAACCTATCATTTTAAAATTAATCACCCTTCTTAGGGACTGAAGCCCTCTAGAAGATTATTTATTAAATACCTGATTATAAATCTTTACATTTTTACTTCTATATTGACACCTGCTGGTAGATTGAGATTAGTTAAGGCATCTATAGTTTTAGGGCGAGGATCAGTAATCTCTATTAAACGCTTATGTACCCTCATTTCAAATTGCTCTCTAGAATCCTTATGGATAAAAGTGGAGCGCAAAACTGTATAAATCTTCTTTTCAGTAGGCAGAGGAATTGGTCCAATAACATTGGCTCCTGTTCTTTCTGCTGTCTCAATAATTAACTTAGCAGATTGATCAATGATTCGATGATCATAGGCCTTAAGCCGAATACGAATACGCTGTTTGGGCGCTGTATCCTTATTTAAGCTCTGCTGCTTTTTGTTAATCGTATCTTTTGGCATTTTAGGATTAAGATTTTAATTTTTAACCAACAGGGAATCAATCTTCTATTTTATTATTTTTGTAACTACTCCGGCACCTACAGTTTTGCCACCCTCACGAATAGCAAACCGCAAACCTTCTTCCATAGCTATCGGGACAATTAACTTAACTTTAAAGGTAACTGTATCTCCTGGCATTACCATTTCTGTGCCGGCTGGCAGTTCAACATCTCCAGTTACATCAGTAGTTCTAACATAGAATTGTGGTTTATAACCCTTAGCAAACGGGGTATGACGACCACCTTCTTCTTTGCTCAAGATATACACTTCCGCTTCAAATTCAGTATGAGGCGTAATAGAACCTGGTTTGGCCAATACCTGGCCTCTTTCAATATCATTTCTTTCTATACCACGTAAAAGGGCTCCGATATTATCACCGGCCTGACCCTGATCCAACATCTTTCTAAACATTTCTACACCAGTAACTACTACCTTTTTAGTTGGTCTAATACCTACTATTTCGACTTCCTCACCAATTTTAACGATACCTTGTTCAACTCTTCCAGTAGCTACTGTTCCGCGACCCTTGATAGAAAAAACGTCTTCAACGGGCATTAAAAATGGCTTGTCTAATTCACGAACTGGATCTAGAATATACGAATCCATCGCTTCTAACAATTCTAGAATAGGTTTAGTAATTGTCTCATCCGTAGGATTCTCTAAAGCTTTAAGAGCAGAACCTTTAATTATTGGAATTTCATCACCTGGAAATTCATATTTATTTAACAACTCCCGTATTTCCTGTTCTACCAAATCAATTAGTTCTGGATCATCAACCTGATCGGTTTTGTTAATAAACACAATAATCTGTGGAACACCAACCTGCTTGGCCAAAAGAATATGTTCCCTAGTTTGGGGCATAGGTCCATCAGTAGCAGCTACTACTAATATAGCTGCATCCATCTGAGCAGCACCAGTAATCATATTTTTAATATAATCAGCATGACCTGGACAATCAACATGAGCATAGTGCCTCTTTTCAGTTTCATATTCTTGATGAGAGGTAGCAATAGTAATACCTCGCTCTTTTTCTTCTGGAGCATTGTCAATGTCTTCAAACTTTCTAGCATCAGCTAAACCTTTAGTGGCCAAAAATTGGGTAATAGCAGCTGTTAAGGTAGTTTTACCATGATCAACATGGCCAATAGTACCAACATTAATATGTACTTTATCTCTTTTAAAAGCTTCTGCCATAATTTTCTCCTTAAATTAAATATTTTGCTTTATATATTTTTAATACTTCTAGAAAATACAATAAATAACAGATAAGCGCAAGGGTTTTTATGGTATGAGACAGATTATATTACATTTATACAAACCTAACTATTGCGTTTGGCAATAATTTCTTCTTGGATGTTGCTAGGAACCTTTTCGTATTTATAAAACTCCATAGTATAAGAAGCCCTGCCTTGAGTCATTGACCGCAAGCTAGTAGCATAACCAAACATTTGAGCTAATGGGATTAAAGCCTTAATTATCTTGGCATCACCTCTCTCACTCATTCCCTCAATGCGACCCCGTTTAGAATTAAGATTTCCCATTACATCACCAGCAAACTTTTCTGGGGTGACTACTTCTACTTTCATGACTGGTTCTAGTATAATTGGGGCACCTTTTCTAACCCCATCTTGCAGAGCCATAGATCCAGCAATACTAAAAGCCATTTCTGACGAATCAACATCATGATAACTTCCATCATAAAGCGTAGCCCTGATATCAGAAACTGGATAACCAGCCAATACACCTTTATCTATAGCTGATTCTATACCTTTTTTAACTGCTGGAATATATTCTTTAGGAATAGTGCCACCAACAACTTTGTTAACAAATTACAATC
>CAYRIH010000016.1:0-10624 GCA_964424375.1 uncultured Candidatus Saccharibacteria bacterium
ATTTAATATCAGGCCACAGCTTTGTGGCCTCTTGCTCTATCGCTTCTTGTAGTTTTTCTGCAAGAGTCATATTAAAAAATAATCTAGATTGTAATTCATCTAGATTTATTGTAACACTAGTATTTAGGCCACTGTGAACTGCATAGTTCCATCATAGTCAGCAGGTGTTTGATCTAAGTCTGCTACTACCTGAATTGTGGGTCGGATATTAGTGACATCACCACCTGTGCCGCCAACACTGCGAGTCCCGATAGCTTTAGTAGTATCTAGTGGCCAGATGCCGCTAGTTGTCTCGTCAGTGAGATTGATAAGTCCACTCCAAATGGTATAAGTATCCCCCGTACCGTCGCCGCCGGAGGGGATGCCATCGGTTCGCAATTTTACGTTAGCATCTGGGATGGTATTACTGCCCCCATCATTCAGTGTAACGGTCATGATTACAGTCAAACTCCAACCACCGCCTCCATCTGTAACAACTATTAATTCATCCGTATCAAAGGTAGTTTCTCCTGTTTCGGATGGTTTAATAGATGTGAGAATGACGTCTGTTGTTGGGCCTGTAATCCCTAAAGCAAACGCTGACTCATCGGGAGAAGACATTCTGGAATCATAGCTTGCTCCGCTTCCGTTGTAGTTCAGGGTATGGACACTATCGGTTGCCGGATCTAGTTCTAGTAAAAGGATGTCATTCGCCGCAAAGTTTATCTGTGATACGCCTACTGCTGTGTAAGAATATTCACCTGTGGCTCCTTTAGTAGGGGTCACACTGCCACTTAAAATAGTTTCTTGTGCCACACAAGAGCTATTCATTCTTCGTAATAGAATAGTAATAGCACGGTTCCCTCCAGCACCATTATGCGTAATATCTACATATACCGTCCAGTCACCAGATAATATCGATCGCTCAGTCTCCGTTTTGTTCCAACTATGTCCGGTAATAGTTAGGACTTTAGTCGAATTCGATGCTCCCTGTGCTCCTAATGTTTCCTCATCTGTACCTAGTCCACAAGACGAGCCAGTAGTAGTTATCAGATAAGATATTTCTGCCGCATAAACTTTATTGATATTAAAAACCAGTCCAGAAAACATGTAACCAAGTGCAATGACCAATACTAAAGCCAAACCAACAATTCTTTTCATCCGGTTATAAAATCTCGTTTTCATGATCTTTTCGGCTAACTTATTTTTTACTCCTAGACTTTTTTATAGGTGCCTTAAGCTCTATACCAACCTTCAGCTTAAAGGATTTCTTTAAGTTGTTGTATTTTGCAATTTCTGCCCATTTCATGCCAGTAAACTTTTCTACATCTTTTTTGGTGTCGCCTTTTTCGATAATGATAATGTCAGATTCTGGTTTCGATATAGTTGGCTTCTTGGTAATAATAGGGGCAATTAACTCTTGACCAGCTCGTAGGCGGAAAGAAGGTTTTAGTTTATTCAGGGTTGCAATTTCTGACCATTTCATGCCAGTAAACTTTTCTACATCTTTTTTGGTGTCGCCTTTTTCGATAATGATAATGTCAGATTCTGGTCTTGATATGGGTGGACGTTTTATAAATAACTTAACCAAAGGTTTCCAAATAAAGCCTAAGAAATGAGGAGTATCAATATCTATCTTGCTGCCTCTGGCATCAGGAATATAAAGTATTTTTATACCATACAAACTATATGGGGGTTTGATATTGTTTAATTTTGCCACCATCTTCCACGACACCCCAAAATCGTGGGATATATTCATTAAATGATCATCTTTCTTCACTTTATATTTTGCTACCGGCCGACGGGCGAGATTGCTTAATCGTTTCCAATTAATAAATTGCCAGATAAACCAAATTAAGAATAGTAGACCAACAATTACAGCTATCTGGGTATAAGGAACAAAGAAAGTCACCATCCAAACAGTAACTGGTTCAACTTCGGGGATTATTACACTAGAGTTAGGATTTACTTTTTTGTATGTATCTTCAATGGTAAATATTGCCAAGTAGGGACCAAATAAAGGTTTATTTTTACCCGGCCAAGGGAAAGTTTTGGTGACTGTTTTATTAGGAAAGATTTGTCCCAACACAATGCCTTGCTGTTCATCATAAAGCCCAAAAATGTTATAAATCTTACCTTCAGTAATAGTTAAATTAGCTCTAACATTACCTTTGTTTTCAAAGATAAATTTAAACATCATCTTATCTGCTCTACCGAAAAAATATCGTTTTTTGATATTTAGATCACGGATGATGTCGCCAGCTACTGTTAAATACATGCGGGCGCCGACTCGCGTGGTTATACCAATACTTGTTCCGCCAGATTTAATAACATGTTCTGGTTCAGCGGCAGTTTCATATACAGCTAATCCACCAATATGATCACCGACCTCGGCATTTTTTGGCACAATAATTGTAAAAGAGACTACTTTAGATGAATTAGGCTCTAGTTCAAAATCTGTTTCGGCTAATTCAATCCAAGTGCCGATATCTTTATTTTTAGTTTTATCACCTACCAAAGCAAAAGCGCCATCAGTTAGCAGAAATGCGTCAACTCCCTGGAGTTTTGCAAATACAGCTGTATCTTTAGTGTTAGTAACTCGGACTGTATCATTAATGACTTCACCAGGGTCAACTTCATATAAAAACCAACCACCCCTATTTGGATATTGCTTATTATTATGGGGCATTACTCCTATTCCTCCAGCTGACAACGCTAAAACACCGTTGGGTAGTAAGAATAGAACAACTAGTATAAATGCTGAAATGATGCGATGAATTTTTGATACCCCCATAGTGATTATTATACCTTAGTATAAACGACTGCGAAATTATCTCGGTAGATTTCCTGCCATGAATCTTGTCCAGATAGTGCCCACTCTAATGGTTGGCGGGGACGAACGATCATCCAATCAACGCCATATTTTTCTTCCAACATTTCAATCGAGCCAGGGTTGGCGCCATTAGCATACTGGCTGTCAAAGAAAACAAATTTATTGTCAGTTTGCCAGAAAGGCATGCGCCCATCTACAAACACTTTCTGCTCTGGATATTGCCATATTAGAAATCCCCCATGACTATAAATATTAAACATCTTCTGACCGATTTTGTCTGGGTTATTTTTAAGCCAATTAACTGCATCAATCGGATACCCTCCTGCTCGAAAGTTTGTCTCTAGATTTAATGTTTTGGGCACGATATCGATTACTCGCTGGGCTACTATTATGCCAATAATTACTGCAGCTCCAATTAGTACTAATCTGTTGCGGGCGATTCTGTCAAATACTAAGGAAGTGTGATCTTGGATAATTTCAGCCAAAAATCCCGCACTCATAATCATAAAGAAAGGCATATTACGCCAATAGATAAACGAGAGATATAAAAATACCCCAGTAATTATCCAGCGGGTTGGTTCTATTTTACGATAAGTGAACAGCAGCACGATAATAAATAGTGCTACATAGATGAAGAAATTATAGCTAATAGGGTTGGCAGATGTTACCTGCTGCCATTCACTGATATTGCTGATAGAAAATGGGTTAATAAATAATTTATAAAAGTCCAGATGTAACCCCCAGCCATAAGGGTTAATTAAGGTAGCAGCTCCAGAGATTAAACCAATAATGAATAAGTGTTTTAACTGGAACCAGTTTAGACTTTTCTCTGATATTTTTAGTTTTTTATATATATTGGGCCACCAATGATTGAATAAAAATTTCCCTGATTCCATAAGAAAAAACAGAGCTAGGATTATTAAGCCGATAATAAATCCACCGTGCAGATTTGCCCAGGCTAGAAATATTGCCGGCAGCCACCACAAGTATGACAATTCGTTTCTGCGATAGCGATATAATATCCACAAAATCAATGCCATTCCCAATAGGGTTATGACCTGCATTCTCACTCCCAGAATGGGTAGGGCTGCCAACAGTGCAATTAAAGCGGCTATAATCTTGTATTTCAGTTCAACTTTGGTGATAGAAGCGGCTAATAGAAAGGTAAATCCAATAAGAATAGCAAAAACACTAATCAAGGTTAGTGCTCCTAAATATTGATAGACAAATGCCACAATTCCATCTGCCAGCCATTCATGATTTACCCAAGGCCAGTCCGGCAGGGTATAAGCATAAGAATCAAACCGAGGTACTTTTAAATTTTTTAATAGATCAAGACCGGAGCGCAGGTGCCAGCCAAAATCTGGGTCCAACAGAGGACGAGCTCCGATGATAAAAAGAAACAGTAGCAGAAGTCGTTCTAACCAACTTGTCTTGGCAAGTATTGAAAATATACTATTTTTTGAGGTATTTCGCTTCATCATCTATGTATAGTGTATAACAAAACTAACAAAAAAGAGCTTCAGTAGAAAGAGCTCTCTTATATCTTATATTTTAGTATTTAGATAATAGTAAAACGAAAGTTAGTAGTATAGTCAGTAGCTGTAGCACTTATGGGAATAGTGTAGTTGAATACAAGATTAAAAACATTATACGAACCAGCGCCGTTATCGGGATGGCTATTGTTGGAAGTGGCTAAGGTAAGCGGGTTACCACTAGTAATGCCGATAAAGTTAGCATTAGCACCCTTATTAACACCGGCATTATTACCTGTATTGTTTTCTACAATCATAACTGCCGGAGCCCAGCTCATAATATCAGTAGGATTAATAGCCATCTGTATAGTGGCTGAAGCTGCTATCCAATTGGTGTTGAAAAAGCCAGTTACATCCCATCCAGCCAAACTGCCTCGAGTATCAGAAAGAGTGACGGGATCGCCAGTAGCGACATTAGCAATAGTAGTCTGTCCTATTGAACCATCATTGAAGTTTAACTGAGCGGGAGAAGTAATAGCCAAAGCACCAGTAGTCACATTCTGGGCAACATTGGTATCAGCATCAGTTAAAGCATCACTTATTTGAATAGTAGCTATGGACATAATTCCAACTGTAAACATTACTGTCCCTAAAATCATTAACTGACGACTCGTTTCTGCTCGTTTCTGTAATAGTTTTTGTATTTTGTTTATTTTCCCCATCTTTGAGAAGCTAATTTATTAATTATTTTAAGTATATCATATATCTATACTATTGTCAAGTCTATTTAAAAAAGAGATTAACATAAACATTATGAAATATATCCATTATTTAGTCAATATCTCAACACTATTGTCAAGTCTATTTAAAAAATAGATTAACATAAATATTGTGAAATATATCCATTATTTAGTCAATATTTCAACTACTTTGTCTAGCGGAATTTTTACAGCGGTTTTTTTACTGCGTTCTTTAAGTTCTACACTTTTTTCTTTAAGAGTTTTTTCACTGATGGTTAATCGATATGGTATACCTAAAAGATCGGCATCAGCGAATTTTTCTCCAGGACTGACATCTCTATCGTCATAAAACACCTCAATTTTTGCCTTTAATAGCTGTTTATATATCTTGTCGGCCTCTGTTTTCTTATCGATATCTAAAAGATGGATTCGATAAGGAGCAATATTCTCTGGCCAAATTATTCCATTACTATCATGACTAGCTTCTATGACAGAGGCTAACAATCTTTCTAAACCAATGCCGTAACTTCCCATAATCACTGGCTTTTCTTTGTTATCTTTATCTTTATACATAAGTTTTTGCGGGATACTATATTTAGTGCCCAGTTTGAAAATGTTTCCCACTTCGATTCCACGCTTAAATTCAATTTTAGTGCTGCTGCACTTAGGACATTTTATATTTTTCTCACTCTTAGCATCTTTTTCCTTATCTATGCCCAGTACCTCGGCGTTAACAGCATATTTACAATCTTTACAAATAATAATTTTATCTTCTCCGCTATCTGCCATCATCATAAATTCGTGGGCTTCAGATCCACCCATAGCTCCCACATCTGACTCGATCACTACTGTTTTTACACCAACTCGTTTAAATATCTTATTGTAGGCTTTAATAAATTTTTGATAAATTTTATCTAAACTTTCTTCATCCTTGTCAAAAGAATATGCATCTTGCATAGTGAATTCCTTGGTTCTAAGTAATCCACCTCTGGCTCTGGCCTCATCTCTGACTTTAGTTTGAATTTGACCAACTAATTTAGGTAAATCTTTATAAGAAGAAATTATAGGTTTAGCTGCATCGGTGACTACTTCTTCATGGGTCATGGCTAAAACAAAATCTTCGTCAAAACGGTTTTTAATTTTCCATAATTCCGGCCCGACTTCGTAAAAACGCTTGGTTTCTTTCCAAACCCTGGCTGGATGAACTACTGGCATAATCATATCCTCTACGCCAATGGCATTTAATTCCTCTACTATAATATTGTAGATTTTACGATATACTTTGAACCCTAATGGTAAAAGTGAATAGAAGCCGGCTCCTAGGGGATGAATAAAACTACCGCGCAAAAGCAGTTTGTGCGAGATGGTTTCAACATCTTTAGGGGCTTGCTTGCTGGTTTTAATAAAACTTTCCGAGTATTTCATCCCGTTAGAGCCCACGATAGTTAAGTCTTTTATTTTCCATATTCATTGTTATGTTTTGATTGTTTATAAATATAGTTAATTTTATTATTAAGGCTGTAACGAGATTCATAGTTAAATCATAACATCTCGTCGGGATGGACTCCACTTCATTTTTGTTGTTACTTCTCCCCAAAATATAAACAGTCATTTTATTTTTTCTTCCTGTCATTTTGGCTTGCCTGCCCGTTCCGTAGTTCTGTTGTATAGCAGAACGAAGGAGGGTCCAGAATCTAGTATTTAGAATATTATAATAAGATTCTGGAGTCGCTCTGTTCCCCAGAATGACAAGAGATTGTCATTCCCATGGATCCACCAGTTGGCAGATGTTAAAAATCAGCTCCTAGGTATAAAATCTTGTAAATAAAGTGGATTTTCTGTAATTTGTATATAGTAAACACCTTGAAAATCTGTTTGGAGGAGATGGCAATGAAAAAGGTACGACAACTTTGGTCGTCCGTGGATCCAGAGGCCAGATCAACATAACAGAGACCAGGACAATCAAAGTTCTCTACCTGTTCAATCTGCCCCTACTGAAGCGCCACAAGATTCTGTAACTGATTCAAAGTCAGATCAAGATACTTCTAGTGGTGGAGGGTTAGGATTTGGACTTAGTATCCCCAATCTACAGGGATAAGTAGATTGGGGATTTTTTTATTCTATTTTTGTATTGT
This sequence comes from uncultured Candidatus Saccharibacteria bacterium, assembly GCA_964424375.1. GTDB lineage: Bacteria > Patescibacteriota > Kazan-3B-28 > Kazan-3B-28 > UBA10110 > CAYRIH01. The sequence continues at coordinate 7,163 of CAYRIH010000016.1, forward strand.
TCAGTTGTTTTAGTTGATATGATAAGTATTGTGAAGTGGTTAAAACTAATTAAAGATTTAGATAGGTCAAAAAACTGGCCAATATTTTTTTGGGGGATATTTTTGATTGCATCTATTATCTCTCTTTGGGCTTTGTTTAATCCCACCCCAATTTTCACTCATGATAATAATTATGAAATTTGGTTGGGAGCTTTTGATAGTTTAATTAAAACTGGACAGCTATTTCCTAGTTGGGTAAAGAGCTTTTGGCTTGAACATGGTAGCCCATTATTTATCTTTTATCCACCATTATTTTTCTATCTAGCTGAAATACCTAGATTATTAGGAGCTAGTTTAGTTATAGCTGTGAAGGTAATAGTTGGATTGTCGTTTTTATTTTCCTTTTTCACAATGTATTTGTTGGGAAAGGAATTTTGGGGGAAGTGGGGAGGTCTATTTGCTGGGTTGTTGTATATGACTGCACCGTATCATTTTGCTCTGATATATACCCGAGGGGCGTATGCAGAGAATCTAGCATATGCTATTTTTCCTCTAATATTTTGGTTTATATATAAGATCTTCAAAGAAAGTAAGAATTGGTGGTATGTGATTGGCTTAGTGTTATCTGCAGCATCTCTTATACTCACTAATTTGCCTTCAGTAATGATTTTCTTTGTCCTGGCTGTTTTGTTGATTATTGGCTTAATTTGGTATGAAAAGAAATTCCCTATTATTCAATTAGGTTTAGGAGCTTTGGGAGGATTGCTGCTAAGTGCTTTTTATTGGTTACCAGCTTTTTTAAATAAAGGATTTATCCAATTTGAATATTTTATTACTGGTCAATTTCATTTTTCTAAATATTTTACTAATCTTGTTAATTATTTGCCGTTTAGACCCTGGATGAATATAGAGTTTTACCAATGGGGAATTATAGCATGGATAATTATTGTAGTCGTTGTTTTTTATCTTATCAGAAGCAATTGGCAAAAACGGCAAGAGGCGAAATTAAAAGTGGGTCGCCGTGTGGCCTGGTTATTACTGATAATGTTGATTTTAATTACTTTATTAATGACTCCTTTTAGTTATCCTTTATGGGAAAATGTGCCAATTATTCAGTATATTCAATTTCCATATAGATTTTTGAGTGTAATTTTTATTTTAATATCTCTGTTGGGTGCTTATGTGATTTATAAAATAAATAATTCCTGGAGGATCGCCTTGTTGGTTTTAGTATTAATCCAGGCTGTTATCTTTGCCTACCCAGTTACTAGGCTGAGGCATGAATTATATAGGAATGATGCTGCCTATACGGTCTATGGAGACTTTAAGGCTCAATTGATTACGATACCTGATAAAGATAAAGACAAGGAAGGTATTCCTAAAATATTGCTGGCTCATACGACAGAGGTTGGATATTTACCGAAAGATATAGATAAAGAAATAGTAAGAACTGAATTTATAAGACCAATTTTTGAAACTTTGCTTTCTATGTCTCTTGAAGAATCTGCTTATTATACTCTTCCTGATTCAGATAAAATCATTACATTTGGTGATGTAAGTGGAGTACAGGACGAGCTACAATTAATTACGTTTAATTATTATTATGATAAACCAAGTCGGGTATATTATCGCCAATTTGGGTTTCCGGGATGGCAGGTTTTAGTAGATAATAAACAAACGGAATGGGAATCATCAACTGGTCAAATAAGTTTTGTGGTGCCAGCTGGTGAGCATCAGGTCAAGATAGAATATACTAATCCTCCTGGCGCTGTAACTGGAAGAATAATTTCAGCACTAGGTTTGATTGTTGTTTTGTATTTTATAAGTAGATTACCTATTTTGTCATCTCTGCGTAGGCGGAGATCCCCTGGCCGCGTCCCGCATCCACGGGCAGGCGCGGCAGCGGGCAGGCAGAAAAAAACAGAAAAATAAATAAAGTAATAGAGATATAAATTAAAAAAGAGGGATATGTTTGAAGCAGTTTATTCCAGGTTTTCTACCTCACAACTTGTATCGCAGTCACAATTTTCCTCACCATCACAAAATGTGTAATCTGGGAAAATACACTTACTTTCATATTCGCCGCACTCACAAGGTTCACAGTGAGAGGAAGGAGAACACCCTTCTTCGCTTAAAATACAATTTTCTGGGTTAGCTGGATCACAGGTTTGATATATAGCCAGATTATAAACACCTCTGGCGCTAAAAAATAATGAGGTAAAAAATAGAATCGTTAAAATCCAAGATAATGGTTTCCAGAAGCGATTGATATTTTTGGCCAGCCTAGGTGATTTATTAATAAGTTTGCCCAAGACTTGGCCTTTAATTTTTTCATCAAAACTAGTATCACAAGGTCTTAAGGTGATATTTTTAAATACACAATCAAAAGCTTCTTTAGCTAATTGACGATGGGTTAGGCTAAAAATCCCTAAAATCGAAAATATTATCAGAGCAACAAGACAAAGCATATGTTTATGATAAGGTATTAATAATCTTTTTTAAGCTCTCTACTAAGATTTTTGCTTCTGCTAAGGTGTTATAAAAAGATAGAGATACTCGTACTGAACTCTTAATTTTATGAAATGCAAACCAGGAGTGGACGCAATGCTGTCCGGAACGCACCATGATATTAGCCATTTCATCCAGCATTAGGGCAATTTGATGAGCATCTATTCCCTTAACATAAAAAGAAATTATACTACCTCGTAGATAAGGATCTTGGGGCCCAATAATTGTAAGTTGAGGAATTTTAGAAATCTCTTCAGTAATATATTTGTTAAACTTATATTCTTGCTGAACAATATTTTTGAAACCAATTTTTTGGATATATTTAACAGCTTCCCCCAGCCCCATAATTCCGGCATAGTTTTGCAAGCCAGCTTCAAACTTAGCTGGTGGGGGCAGAAACTCTTGGCTTTTGTATGTAGAATGTTTAACTGTACTGCCTCCAACTAGAAATGGTTCTAGCTTTTCTAAAAGCTTATATTTCCCATATAGAATTCCTGTGCCTGATGGGCCTAATGCTTTATGCCCAGAAAAAACTAGAAAATCAATGTTTAATTTGGCTACGTTTATTTTTTGATGCATAGCTGTTTGAGCCGCATCTAATAAGATTAGAGCTCCATATTGATGGGCAATTTTGATTATCTCTTTGGCAGGTATAGTTGCTCCATCTAAATTAGAAGTGTAGCCCATAGCTACTAATTTCACTTTTTTGTTAATAAGTTTTTTAAATCTATTTAGGTCAAAAGTATTATCAGTTTTTGAAGGCACTATTTTATGAATGACACCTATTTTTTTCATTAATATCTGCCAGGGGATAAGGTTGGAATTGTGCTCTTTATCAGTAGTTAAAACTATATCTCCCTTTTTTAGTCCTAGAGAATTAGCTATTAAGTTGATTCCTTCTGTGTCGTTGCGGGTTAAAATAATTTCCTCTTTCCTTTTGGCTCAAATAAATTTAGCAATTATTTGGTTGGTTGG
>CAYRIH010000017.1:0-10554 GCA_964424375.1 uncultured Candidatus Saccharibacteria bacterium
ATCAATAACGGCATAGATCAAAAAATAGCTAAACAATTATTCGAATTTGTTAAACCATTTGCCAGCTATGGATTTAATAAAGCTCATGCTACTTGCTATGCTCTGATTGCTTATAGAACGGCTTATTTAAAAGCCCATTTTCCCAATGAATTTTTAGCTGCTCTACTTACTTCTGATCAAGGAGATTTAGACAAGGTGGCCAAAAATATAGCTGAGGCTGAGCGGATAAACATTAGGGTTCTGCCACCATCGATTAATGAAAGTTTTACAGATTTTGCAGTAGTTAAAGAAACTGGCAACATTCGGTTTGGCTTAAATGTGATCAAAAATGTGGGACACAAAGTATCTGATTTAGTTGTAGATGAAAGACAAGAAAATGGATCATATAAAGATTTAGAGGATTTTTTGAGTCGAGTGCCAAAAGAAGCGCTAAATAAAAAAGTATTAGAATCATTGGCCAGAGCTGGAGCTTTATCAGAATTTGGTGATAATAAAGAGTTATTTGAGAATGTTGATGTGATGATAAGTTTTGTTAATGGGACAGGCAGAGATGCTAATATTGATCAATTGGGCATTTTTAGTAATGATATTGCCCGCAAATCTGTCCAATCTCAGTTTAAAAAAGTTGAGCCATCCAACGAGAAGGAAAGATTGGCTTGGGAGAAAGAACTTTTGGGCACTTTTGTATCTAAACATCCACTTAAAGAAATTATGCCCAAACTTGAAGGTATGGTTTGTAAAATAGAATCTTTGCATGAAGATTCAGATAATAAGCGAGTAAAAATTGGAGGGGTTATATCTGCGGTACAAAAAGTTAATACTAAAAACAATGAACCGATGTTGTTTGTAAAACTAGCAGATTTAACAGGCAGTATAGAAGTGATTGTCTTTCCCAATATCCTTCAAAAATACGGAAGTTTATTTGAGCTAGACAAAATTTTAGTTATTGAAGGCAAAGTAAATGTAAAAGATGTAGTTAATGATGAAGGTGGTGAAATTATTATGCAATCGGAAGCTAAAATAGTAGTTGATTTAGTGGCTGAGGTTGATGATTATTTAAAGAGGGCTGCTAGTTCTGCGAATGCTCAGTTTGGTTCAGTGCAACATGGTTTAAATCAAGCTCAAAAACTACTGCCTGGCAATTTTAGATACCATGGTAATAGTATGGTGATTCGTTTACCACAAGTATTTAATCAGGATAAACTTAAGTCTTTAAAGCAAATTTTAGAAAAACATAGTGGGGATATTCAGGTAGAATTGGAGGTTTACAACCAGGGCAAGTGGCAGAGAATTCGCACTAAGACACGAATAACTCGCGGCGAAGGACTTGAAAAAGAAGTATCGCATACATTAAAATAGTTTATTGATCTTTGATATTAAGGCGTCATTCCAAAAACACTTAAGGAGGTGATGATGGATGCGCTATTTTTGGTTATGCCTAGTGTATGTTAATCTGGCACTTTTACTGGCGGCCTGTGGGGGGAACAGCCACAACCGTGAAGCAAAAGCATTCGGAAATGGTCGATTGCTTCAATGGTCCGAGCAGAATACGGATGCTCATAAGAAAGTGATTTTTATTCATGGGTATGGGGATACTAATAATCCTCATGGGCTGACTCTGCCTCAAATGGAAAGCTTCTTTTCTCCCAAAATTGAGAATCTTGATTATTTGGGAGATGAGCTGTTTGGCTTTAATACTTCTGAATTGGTTGAGTTCTGGTTTTATGGTTATCAGCCAGAACAGGACCTTTCTAAGATTGCCGATGATTTAGCTGAGCTAATTAGTAACAATAGTCGTTTTGACAACAGTCAGGTAGCTGTTGTTGGGTATAGTCAAGGCGGCGTAGTTGCCTGGTTGCTGGATCAAAGATATCCTGAATTGATAACCGGAGGAGTTACATTGGGCGCTCCGATTTTATCAACACCTTTAGCACACAAGAGTGTGCGAGATAGGGCAATCTGCCAAGTTCTTCCGCTGGCAGGCGGTAGGATTGTGGCGGCGTTTGACGCACTATCTTCAGGAACAGAGCATCTAATGGTTGCTTATCCTGAAAGTAATCAGCCTAAAACCCAGTTAATGTTTTTTGCTGGTTTGATAGAACCGCCATCAACTGATATTATTACTCGTAATATCAATTTATTGGATGCTTTAACTGCCAGCCATAATTTTTTGACTGGCATTCGAGACAATCGCCAGTTTGGTGAAATTGGAGCCACTATTATTAACGTTTCTGGTTGGGGTAATTGCCCATCTGACAATTGTCCCAGTGATGGAATTGTCCCAGTATCTTCAACCTGGCGAGGTCATCAAGATAGTGTTAGGGTATGGTCTGATTATGATCATTGGGATCTTCTTTCGGGCAAGGGTGATTTCAATTTAGATCGGGCAATTCTACGGCACTTAGGAGATGTTTTGGATCTTTGGCCAATATTTGTTGAGGGTGATCTTCCAGAAACTCCTATCATTGAGCTGAGTCAGGATCATTCCGATGCCTGGGGATGGATTAAGTTTGCTTATGTACGAAGATCAGCAGAATCCGCAGAATTATGTGTAACTGATGAGGATTGGCGCCGCGAAATTGCTGTTCCAATTTCTGGCAATCACAGTTATCCTCAGTTTGGACCAGTTAATGATAATTCGTTAGTTTGGACAGTCGAGCGACTTAATACAACTGATATCTATGTTTGGCACAATCAAAGTATTCGACAGATTAGTTATGACAATCAAAGCAGATATGCTAATTTTTCTCCTAATGGAGAGTGGTTGGCGTACCAGAGTAGAAATGCTTTAATTGTTCATAATCTAGAGAATGACCAGCGTTCTGTAGTGGTAAACAATGTCCAATTAACTATGCCGCCGATATGGATTTCTCATGGTTTGCATGGAAGAATTTATTTCATTGTTAATGACAGTTTGTATTGGGTCAGTCCAAGGTGTCGCGGCAAAAGCCTAGCCAATGCTGCTTGTGTAATGGCTGAGTGCCATCAGATATTTTTGGCTAAAGGAATGTTGAATGGAGTAGTAGCGGTGCATAATGAAGTAAATAGTATTGGGCAGATAGTAAACCAGAAAATTGTGGTAGTGTCTGGATTATTTTCGTCGGATATATCGGTGGAATTGCAGAGAGTGGAATCAGGTTATAGCATTTCAGGGAGTACAGACGATATTATAGTGGGATTGGATTGGGATTTTAGGTTCGATTCCATTATATTTGATCAAGAATATGGGCATTTATACCTAGCCGATAATTCTGGCTTGTATATCTTAGATATTAATTCAGTTTTACAAGCATCAGACAACACATCTTGGAACGATGTATTTTATTTAATTAGGTCCGGCATTACTCAGCCAGACATTCGAAACATCCGTTAACAACGGATGTTTTTCTTTACAGGAGCTACTTTATTTGATAATAATTAAATATAAACAAAGAAGTTTGTTCTTTTACAATTATTGCTACCATCACCACATCCTAGAGAAAGGAGGATAGACATTACTGCAGTAACTAGTTAGTAAATGTGCTGGAGACTTTAGATTTAAACATCTTAAATAACGACAGGAGAGAGAGTATTATGTTCTCGACAAGGACTGATATTGAAAAGACGCGTATTCCGTTACCTCCCAGTTGTACTGACAAAAGGTTCAGTAAAACAACGAAGGTAGTGGAAATCGTTGAGGCTATAGTGGATCACTTTATAGCTGAGCCTATAGGGCCGATCTATAATCCTCACCCTACGCAACGGTGCGCCATTGAGAATGATGTTAAAACTGTTATCATTGCAACAGTTAAGCAGTATTGTGGTAGCATCACCGCCGGGAAGACCCGAGAATGCCTTGACGATGAAGACATTTTTGGATTTCAAACCAGGGATTCTAAATCCATGCCTTGTTCTGTTGAGATTATACCTCAGCTTCAGCCAGAAGCTGAAGAGTTGCTCAGGCTGAGATTGCAAACTACATCCTAAGGAGGAAGATTTGAGCCTATTGAAAGCTAGAGGAGAGATTAATCGTTTCCCTGAATCAGAAGTCATGGCCGCATTAGGGTTAATTGAGGGATTTGCTCAACTTGAGCAGCCCAAAAATTGTGCGAAGCGGCGCGAAGATCTTCGAGTCAGGTTGCGTGATACACTACGCAACAAGGTCAACCCAATTTTAATTGAGTTGATTATGTCTGATCTGCCAGAGATTTTACAGATTAAAAAGGATAGGGTGGTGTCCAATAACAAGAAAAAATTTTCCTTTGTTATTCGGATTGGCGAGAAAAACGCACCTCAATGGCGCCAGGAATTTATCAGGCGGTTTTTGGAGTGATGTGTAGGAAGGTGTAGAGAGAAGGATACAGAGAAAATGAGGTGGCGACCTATAAAGGTCGCCTTTTTTATACAAAAACATTGCCTCTAGAGCTGGTTTCTGCTACCATAGCGAAGTAATAGTTTAATGAAATGGTAAATATCTTGACCCAACCCGGCAAAAGTAAGCTTCCCCAGATTAATCCAGGGGATATTGTTAGAGTTCACCAAAAGATTAGAGAAGGGGATAAAGAAAGAATCCAAGTATTTGAAGGGATTGTTATTAAAACTCATCGTAAAATAGGTCCTAACGCTACTTTTACAGTACGTAAAATTGCTTCGGGGGTTGGAGTAGAGAGGATTTTTCTTTTGCAATCACCTAATATTGTAAAGATTGAGTTCAAAAAAAGTTCTAAAGTTCGAAGAGCTAAGTTATATTATTTACGAAACTTATCTGGCAAAGCCCTGAGATTAAAAGAAAAAAAAGTAGATAAAGATATATGGGAGTTAGTAGCTCCAACAGAAGCTGCCAAAGAGGTCACTGAAAAGGAATTAGCAGAAGCCGTAGAAGCATCTGCTCAAAAAGACGAGATTGAGCAGCCAGATACTGCAGTTGCAGAATCTGAGTCAAAATCGAAAGAAAAAGATAAAAACCAAGAAACCAAATCTATCCAATTGGATAAGCCAGCTGTTCCAAAAGATGATACAGTTAATGAGGAGAGAGAGGATGAAGTTGGCAAAGAGAACAAACAAACCGAATCTTAAACTTGAGCGAGAACTTCAGCGTGACAGATATTTAATTATAGCTGGAGTAGATGAGGCTGGCAGGGGATCTTGGGCTGGTCCAGTAGTGGCTGCAGCAGTAGTGCTGCCTTTTTTAAATCGGTATTATGGCATTAATGATTCTAAATTATTAACAGCTATGCAAAGAGAACAACTTTTTTCTAAAATACATGAGATAGCAATAGATGTTGGGATTGGAGTTGTAGAAAATAAAGAATTAGATGCTATGGGAGTAGGGCAAGCTAGTTATTTAGCTATGCGCCGGGCAGTAGATAATCTTTCAATTAAACCCAGTTTTGTGTTAGTGGATGGTTTTAAGGTGGGATTTTCTGAGATTCCATCCAGAGGAATTTTAGACGGAGATCGGCGGTCTATTTCTATTGCAGCGGCTTCTATTATAGCTAAAGTAGCTCGGGATAGAATGATGGAGAAAATTAATGATTTAGAACCTCAATATGGCTTTAATCATAACAAGGGCTACGGAACAGTTTTTCATCAAAGACAAATTAAGCGATATGGAATTAACCGCTGGCATCGCAGAAGTTTCAAACCCATACAAAAGGCAGTTTCGCATCGAACTAATTTAGAATTAGCTAAGTGATATCTAATTTAGGCAAAACAGGAGAAGAAGTAGCAATTAAGTTTTTGACTATCAGCAAGTTTAAAATTATTAAGCATAATTATTCTTGCCCACTAGGCGAAATAGATATTATTGCAAACCACAATGATATTCTTTATTTTATTGAAGTTAAGACTAGATCTTCTGATCAATATGGTGGTCCTTTTGCAGCTGTAGATTATAAAAAACAACAAAAGATTAGTCGTATAGCAGCTTATTATCTAATGACCGAAAGATATTTGGGTGATACTCAATATGGTGTAATTGGAATTATGTATAATTCTTATGCTAAGAGATATAAAGTAGATTTTTTAACCAATGCTTTTGAGCATGCATTAAATTGACTTAAACATTGATTTTAAGTATAGTAAAAATGTACTAGAAGTGGGTGTAACCCACTTTTTTAAAAGCCTAAAGGAGAGATTTTAATGGAAGCATCACAATTTATGTCTGCTATCTCGCAGATTGCTGAAGAAAAAGGCATCCCCAAAGAAGTCATTTTAGAGACTGTTGAGGCTGCTTTAGCAGCTGCTTACAGAAAGGATTTTGGTCAGAAGGAGCAGATTGTAGTAGCTAAGATTGATCCTAAAACCGAAAAGACCAGAATTTTTGTAGTTCATAAAGTAGTAGAAGAAATAGAAGATCCAATGAAAGAAATATCTTTAAAGGAGGCTAAAAAAATCGATAAAAAAGCTAAAATTGGTGGCGAAGTTCAGGAAGAAGTTTTTCCTCCAGCAGAATATGGTAGAGTAGCTGCTCAGACTGCCAAGCAGGTGATTCTTCAAAGATTGCGAGAAGCAGAAAGAGATATTATATATAAAGAATATAAAGATAAAGAGGGTCAGTTAGTGCAAGGCACAGTCCAACAAATTGAAGGGGATGTTGTAATGATAGACATTGGCAAAACTTCTGGTATTCTTTTCCCTTCAGAACAATCTAGATCAGATAAATATTATATTGGTCAAAGATTTAAAGTCTATGTGGTAGAAGTCCAATCTAGTGGTAAGGATCCTCAGGTAATTGTGTCTCGTGCCCGCCCCGAAATGATAAAGAGATTATTTGAAATCGAGGTGCCGGAAATATCAGCTGGGACTGTTGAGATTAAGACTATTGCTCGGGAAGCCGGAGTGCGTTCTAAGGTAGCAGTATATTCCAGTGAAGAGGCAATTGATCCAGTGGGCTCATTAGTGGGCCGTCGAGGTGTTAGAGTTCAGGCAGTAATGGCTGAGATTGGCGAAGAAAAGATTGATATTGTGTTATGGGACGAAGATTCTAAACAGTTTATTATTAATGCTTTGGCGCCTGCTAAAGTCGATAAAGTTGAACTGGACAAAAAAACTAAAACAGCCAAAATAAAGGTAGCTAGTGACCAACTTTCGTTAGCTATAGGTAAATTAGGTCAAAATGTTAGGCTAGCTAGCAAATTAACTACTTGGCAGATTGAGGTAGATAAAGAAGGTATGCCCAAGGCTGGTACGGAGAAAGTAATAGTTGATGACGAAAATGAAAAATCTGAGACTAAAGCTGGTTTAGACAAGGAGATTATTAAACCGTCGTTAGAATCTGATATTTCTAAAACTAAAGATAAGTCCAATAGTAAAACCGAACAATCACCACCAGACAAAACTGCCAAACGGGATCAATCCAAAGATAATAAATAATTATAATAATGGATGGTTATCACTATTTAGATAAGTTTACTACCAATGCTAAGAAGGTGCTGACTAATGCTCAAAAGGTTGCTCGAGAGCTGGGTTCGGCACACTTAGGTACAGAGCATTTGTTATTGGCAATGTTGAATATCAAAAGTGGTTCAGCCTATGAGATATTAAGCAGTTTAGGGATTAGTGCTGAGAAAGCAGATATGATTGTCAGTCTTTCACGTCAAGATAGTTCTGGTACTCGAGTTGGACTTACACCTGGCGCCAGACGATTGATAGAAACAGCTGTTCTAATGGCAGCCAGATATAGTAGTTATTATATTGGGACGGAGCATTTATTGTTGGCTATGATGCAGGATAAACAAAGTCAATCGTATAAGATTATCCAAGAATTAGGAGTAGATCCAAAAAATATTACTCAGATTGCCTTAGAAACAATTAAGGCTAGTGCGGGTCAAGATGCTCCTATAGGAGCATCATCAGTTGGTAGAGGGGCTAAAACAGCCAGTAAATCTAGTAGTCCTACTCTAGATAATTTTAGTATTAATTTAACTAGCTTAGCTCGTGATGGTAAAATTGATCCGATTGTGGGTCGAGATAAAGAAATCCAGAGAATGATTCAGATATTAAACCGTCGAACTAAAAATAATCCTGTCCTGATTGGCGATCCTGGTATAGGCAAAACTGCTATAGTTGAGGGGTTGGCTATTAAAATTATAAATAAAGAAGTTCCAGAAAACCTGGCGGGCAAGAGAATTATGGTATTAAGTCCATCGACAATGGTAGCTGGCACTAAGTATCGAGGGGAATTTGAAGAAAGAATCAATCAAGTTATTGAGGAAGTTAAAAAAGCTAAAGATGTAATTTTATTTATTGATGAATTACATACTTTAGTGGGGGCTGGAAGTGCTGAAGGTAGTTTGGATGCTGCTAATATCTTAAAGCCGGCTTTAGCCCGTGGTGATTTGCAATTAGTAGGAGCCACTACTACAGATGAATATCGTAAACATATAGAAAAGGATGCAGCTTTAGAACGAAGATTTCAACCAATCGTAGTAAAAGAACCAACCCCTCAAGAGACTATTGGTATTCTTATGGGTATTAAAGAGAAATATGAAGATTATCATAAAGTTATTATTCCAGCAGAGGCTATCGAATCAGCAGTTAATTTATCAGTCAGGTATATTAATGATCGTTACTTACCAGATAAAGCCATTGATTTAATTGATGAAGCGGCGTCGGCGGTTAGGATTGCAGCTGGTTTAAGCCATCCTAAATCAGCTAAAGAGAGGTCTCAGTTAGAAAAGATAGTCAGGAATAAGGAATTGGCAATTGAAAGTCAGGATTATGAACAAGCAGCTAAGTTGCGAGCTCAGGAATTAAAGCTGCAAAAGAAAATTGAAGCTACTCAAAAAAAAGCTACTGATAATAACAAGACAGAGTGGCCCAAGGTTATACCTAGTGAAATTGCTAAGGTGGTATCATTATGGACTAATATACCAGTAGGTGAATTGGCTGGTGATGAAATTAAAAATCTATCCAATTTAGCTGATAAACTGAAAACTAGGATTATTGGCCAGCCCGAAGCAGTGGAGGCAGTAACTTCAGCTATTCGCCGTTCGCGGGTTCAAGTCGGTAATCCTGATAGGCCGATGGGATCATTTATGCTGTTAGGCCCGACTGGGGTAGGCAAAACGGAATTAGCTAAAGTTCTAGCTGAAGAGGTTTTTCAAGATAAAGATGCTTTAGTTAGAGTTGATATGAGTGAGTTTATGGAGAAACATAATGTAGCTCGGCTTATTGGTGCTCCAGCTGGTTATGTGGGATATGAAGAAGGCGGCAAGTTAACAGAATTAATCAGGCGCAAGCCTTATGCAGTGGTGTTATTGGACGAAGTTGAGAAAGCTCATCCGGACGTTATGAATATCCTGCTTCAGATTTTGGAAGATGGTTTTCTGACTGATGCTAAGGGTCGAAAAGTATCTTTTAGGAATACGGTAGTAATTATGACATCTAATATCGGTACCGGAGAACTGAATCGTCAAGCAGCGGTAGGATTTACAGAAAGTAAGAGGGCTGGCGAAGAATATAAAGTTCTTAAAAGTAAAGTAATTGAAGAATTGAAGAAGAGTTTTCGGCCAGAATTTCTTAACAGAGTTGATAAAATAGTAGTTTTTAGACCATTGTCTAAGAATGATATCGCCAAGATTGTTGATTTACAAATTAATCAGCTTTCAAATAGGCTGACTAAACAAAATATATCTTTAGAAGTTAGCAAGTTAGCTAGGAGTTTTATCGCAGCTCAAGGATTTGATCCAGACAGTGGCGCGCGGCCAATTCGTCGAGTAATCCAGAATACTATCGAAGACCAGCTGGCAGAAGGTATTTTGCAAGGCAAATTTGGACGTAATGCAAAGATTAAAATAGATAAAAAAGGGAATAAATTGGTGTTAACTACAGCTGGCCTTAAGGCACTTAGTCATAAGTAGCACATTTTACAATTAGGTTTAGGGATTTATCTATTAATTATTTTTATCTTATGTTTCTTTGGCAAATTTTTGGAATTATCATTTTTTTATTGGCGATAGCCTATTTTTTGTTTGCTCGCAGATCATTAGAGATTAGAGCAGCAGATTTTGCAGTGATTATTTTTGGTGTAGTTGTAGGTTTATCTATAGGGGCATTAATGTCATTGCCTTTATCAAAACTTAGCGATCCATTTGGTCAATGGCTGCCACTTATAATTAATATATTTAGTGTAGCAATAGTAATTACTTTTTTTTATAAACAGCGCAAAACTATTTCCAAATCTGTTAGTAACTTTTTTATTTCTATCTTCAACACCACTATCAAAAGGGACTTTAAAGAATCTCCGATAATTCCTCGCCCTAAAGATAGAAGCGAAATTATTGTAGATACTTCAGCGATTATCGATGGTCGAATTCTAGAAATTTCTAGAATAGGTTTTTTAAATGGGACTTTGTTAGTACCTAAATTTGTATTAGAAGAATTACAGAATATTGCAGATTCTCCTAATGATTTACGCCGTGGTCGTGGTCGAAGAGGCTTGGATATTTTGAGCGAACTTAAAAAAGAAAAAAAAGTAACAGTTAAGATAACGAGTAATGATTTTCCTTCGGAGGGAGATGTAGACGCTAAAATTATTCAGTTAGCTAAAAAAAAGAAAGCCAAGTTAATGAC
>CAYRIH010000018.1:0-9909 GCA_964424375.1 uncultured Candidatus Saccharibacteria bacterium
CCGTTGAGCCATTGAATTTTAGTTGTTAATTAATTTAAAACTATGAAATAATTAATATACCACCTGGAACATGGGAATTACTCGCCAGAGTAATTTCCCATTCCCCTTTATGGGCATGGCTTTGGGTCGCCGTGCCCTCTTTTTTTATATTTGAATCCCCAATCTCGCCGAGCCAGAGGCTCTTCGCCGAACCCTGAGGTTCTCTGAACCGGAGGTCTGAGCCAGCGACAAGTTGAGAATGATAAGAAAGTTAGAAAAGCAACAAAGAATTATTTTTGGGTCAGGAAAACATACGGACGAGTGATGGTGTACAAAAATTTCAACGACGGTGACAGTTGTTCTTTAGATAAATCAGAAACTCCAATAATGTTTTTCTCATCTTCAATAATTTCTAGCAAAACTTCTTCAGGCAAAGAGATTTGTTCTGCAAGAACATCTTCTGTTTCCATCTCTAAGGTCATTACGCCTTTACTCTCAAAATTAAATTGGTCATTAATATACTGATGTGAAAAGATAGTCCCTACTAACAAAACAAACCCAATTAAACCAAAGGTTGTGGTGGCAGTAAAAATAAACTTATTGTTTTTGTTTTTTGAATGACTCATTTTTGTTTTTGTTTTTTGTAGTAATCCTATTTATCCATCATAAGGCGGCGGACCACCGCTTTCGCCAGGTCCATAATTTTTAAACATATATCCTAAGTCTAGGGTATTTACTATGTCATCTAACGGCCAATTAATATTCCCAAGATATGAATTTCGATAAAAACTTTCTAATAACAAAGTGATATCAATTGTATTAACTGCATTATCATGGAATGGTGATGGTAGTTCTTCAGTGCCGGCATCACGTTTATTTGGCAAAAAATCTCCAACTAACAATCCCATTGGACGGCTGCCAATTATCTTAGTAAAATCAATTTCAATTTCATCAATGGTAGGCGAAGACCCAGGTATAATAGGTTCTCGAATTCTGCCTAAATGATTTCTGCCTTTAGCCCATATAGTGTATTGAGCCCCAGGATGGAAATAGATAGTAATTTCATATAGTTCTGTTAGTCTGTTGTCTGGACGAGGTGTCTTGGCATATACTTCATTGATAAATACCGGATCAGCCAAGTTTTGCTCTTCCAAATAAATCCAAACTAAATTGTCATAGTCTCTGGCTTCGAATGGCACTATAACATTCAAAATACGAGGGACCAGAGAACCAGGTTCTTCAAAGATAATGTCCGTAAATAATACAAAGTTATCAACATAAGCAGTTATTACACTGTGACCCACTTCATCTGAACTAACTCTAAACATGGCCCGACCATGGTTGTTGGTAGTAGTTAAATTATTAATACTGCCATCCGGTAATCTAATAGTGTCATAGGCTGGCCTATCGGTAGAAATGCTGATGACTTTGCCTTCTAACGGCACATAATTGCTGTTATGAACTGTTACGGTTACTACTGAAAAAGCTGTATCGTCAGCTGGGACATAACGGGGGACTGACGAAATAGTAGTTAGATTATAATCAGCATCTTGATCAGCATTTTTAGTAATCACAACTTCATCCAAGATATTTAAGCCCAGTGGTCTGGCTCTCACCATAACTGCGCCAACGATATTGCCTGGCACAAATTCTGTGTTCGCCTGACCATTAGGAGTAGTGGTATAAACCAAAACATCTTTCAAATAATCGCCGGTTTGCCCTTGAGCCAACTCAAAACTAATAGGCCAGCCAGCTACTGCACCTGTGTCAAAAGTAAGAGTAACAGTTATTTCTGATGTTTGCGTTCCGCCAGCCGGCAATATATTTGGAATGGCTGTCAAATCTAATTGATAATCAGATTGGTCTCGACCAATTTGGATAATAGCTGTATTAGACATCACCACACCGATACCAGGAATAGTCGCCCAAGCTACAATCTCAACCGTTTCGGGAATTCTTTCAGACTCAGGAGCAGCTATGTATGTTGAATAACCTACACCCGTAGTAGTAGCGGTATTAATAGGCTGGATATGCCCTTTATGAATCCCCACAAATTCAAATATTAAATCAATTTTATCTCCAGTCGGCAATCCTTCTGCCTTTAGGGCGCTAGAAACTGGATCGCCATATAGCGGCAAGGTATCTGGATTGGCACTCAATATAAATCCTTCATAAGGATAAACTACCTTAAGAATTTTAACCCAGTTGCCGATTACTATACTGTCTTCTAATATAGCGGTAGCATTGATAGTAACAATTTCATTTTCTGAACCGCTGTCTGTAGTGTAAATGCTTTTAGCAATCCCGTATTTATTGGTATGAATTATTAAAGGATCAAGTTGACCATCATCATCTTTATCTAGAACAACCTCTACATTATTCTGAGGCGTTACTTCGCTAGTCAGAGGATCAATATAGCTAACAGTTGCAGTAATAATAGCTTGTGATTCACCATCCCGCGGCAACTCTGGTGTGTTGGAATAAATATTCAACACATAATTGCTTTCATCAGTAACCAAATAATCAAAATCTCCAGGCATAGTTGCTACTTCATCTTCAGTAGTAACTGCTATGTTCCAATATCCAACTAAGGCATCATTTTTTATAGAAATATCTACTTCTAAATAAGTAGATGACTGGACATGAGTATCAATTATTTCAATTCCCGAGCTATTACTACCATTTACTGGAGTAAAACTTACTACTGAAGAAATAAAATAGCTTTGATAGAAATGTGTCCCTTCACCAATAATACCAACAGTGTAAGTATTGTCTCGCAGACCAACTTTTGGTTGGATATTAACAAGCCTCGCACCTAAGTCTGCATCATGCGGCAAAACCAAAAATGGATGTTGGACTAATTCCATGCCACTAGGAAACAGGGGAGTAGCAGCACTAAAGGTCCAAAAGCCAAGCTTGGCTGTTTCATCAATATGCACCCAACTGTCATCTCCCAAAGTGCCACCCAAAGTTAGATTATTAGTATTTAGAATTTCTAACGAATCCCAGGTAATTTTTGACTCCGACTCTTTGCTAATTAAAACATGGTCAGCCAAATAATGACTGTCATAAATTGCTCCAGCAAAAATGTGTGCTCCGCCATTATCATTGCCTCGAGTGTAAATAGTTTGAGCCACGCCTAATGGCATTCCATCACTCCCACTATTAACCTGATCAGGATTCAAATTACCATCATCATCACTAGCAAAATAAAAAATTATTTCCTCTTCAATTAATTCCTTGCCGCCATTGTAATAGCGATAAATAGAAGCTCGCACAGTGCTCTGCTGAACATCTGAGGCTAAATGTGGCGGATCAACTATCATTTCTAAAACATAAGGATGAATTGAAGCATCTTCTAAAATAAGCCACAGTTCGTCACTGGGACCATTTGTAACTTCAGCTAAAATTTTAAGCAAACCTGGTGTGTCTCCAGACTCATAAGCAAATTCTGTTACTCCGAAACCATCAGTATCTACTTGGACATTAGTAGTACCGCTGGGCCAGAAATTG
The DNA here is from genome assembly GCA_964424375.1 of uncultured Candidatus Saccharibacteria bacterium. Classification (GTDB taxonomy): domain Bacteria; phylum Patescibacteriota; class Kazan-3B-28; order Kazan-3B-28; family UBA10110; genus CAYRIH01. The sequence continues at coordinate 3,493 of CAYRIH010000018.1, forward strand.
CCGCTACCTTCTAAAATGCTTAAGTTAATTGCTGTATCTGGATAGCCAGAAACTCTAATTTCTAATGGAGTAATGGATAATCCGTCTGCTATTATATATAAATCTTCTATATCACAAAGTAGTGATTGAAAACTAATCTCTGCCGGAGGGATAAATGAAACTGTTGTATCATCATTCCAATTAGTAGCCTTGCCGATAGCTTGGATATTAGGTAACTCTTGGCCTTGTTTGCCACGGTCAGGAATTAAAGCATCTACAAAACCAGTAAAATTAACATAAGCTGTATCAAGCAAGTTAACAAAATTGGTTTCCAATCCTTCTTCACTGCCACTATATTTGCCTCTGATAACAGCTACTCCTCCTACTTCTGAACTAATTTCAAATTTAACTTGGCCGTTCTCGTCAGATATAGGATCTACATACTGGCTCGATAAAATAATTATGTCTACCAAATTATCTGGATCCGATAATATATTTCTATTAGAAGCTACATCCATCCAATATCCTGGAGTTGGATCGTCATTATGGTCTACTAAAGTAACTGTAATTACAGATGTTTCATTGCCATCCGCCAGCACTTTAATAGGCTCTACCTCGATGGTAGATTTCAATACACTAGGAACGCCATCAAGAGTAAACGTCAAGGGCAATGGACCAAATACTTTTAGATCAACTACGCCAGAGATATCACTAACATCAACATGAGCAAACACGCCCTCTTCGGATGCTACTGTGGATGACAGTTTAAATTTAACTGAGCCATCCTCTTTGCTCTTTAACCAAAGGCCAATCCAGCCATCGTCGGGCGGATCACCATCTAAGGGCTCTATGGTAACTTGTTCGGGCTGAGGACCACTACCATGAGGAAAATATTGGCTAGAGGTAACTGTAATAGTTATATGCTGGCCAGCGATGGGGTTGTTCCAATAATCTCTTAATATGCCATGAGCTATCGCATATTCAGAACCATCAGCTTTTACTTCTGGAGGCTCAACCCAAAATTCCGAATTGCCAAGATTTAATATCCCAACTCCTCCATACATAAACGGACCTATCACCTGTGCCTTAGATACAGTTGATGGCAAACTATTTAGACTGCCAGACGAACCGCCAGCTCGATAGATATAGATTGTGGTCACTTTGTTTTCATCCGTAGTTCGCACAGCAAAAGTAGCTGCATAAGCTAAATTCTCTAAAGCATTGTTGTCTGGATTGTAGCTGGGCATAGCATACCAATCAGCATTATCAAACATGCCAGTGTAATTAGTAGAAGTTAACTCATAATCTGGGACATGAGCATTAGTCCATTGGTCTGGAAGCTGAAATTCGATCTGGCCATTAATAGAAATGGAACAATAATTGCCTATGCCAACAGAAGTTAAGCCGTAAGTTGGAGGCAATTTATTTTCACTATTAATTTGTTCCCAACCAATTGCAGCAGTCCCCAGTTTTTCAACTCTATCTGTAATTTGAATAGGAATCCCAAACAAAGATGAATAAAATGGTCCACCTGATATTTGTTTATAAAAATCCAGATAATCAAACCAGTCTGATCCAGTATAAGTAACATTTTCTAGACCAGCACTGGCTACAAAAGCATTAGTGCCGTCTGATAAATTAAGCTCTGCCAGACCAAAGAAGGCTCGACCTTTTTTAAATAATCCATCATACAAAGCATACCGAGAGCCTAGCTGTATAGAGCTACGTGGAAAACTAGCCAGATTAGTATTAGTACCTTGCCAATATTGGTTACTAGTGTTCCATCTATATGTAATATTACCTATATATCGATAATCATAACCATACAACGAATACGGGTCATCGTATCGACCCCACATAGTCCTATCCAGAGTAAATGGATGGATATCGTCTTCAATTACCCAAAAAAGAAATGAAGTTGTCCAAAAGCCACCTGGATCTGTATCGCCCCAAATAGTCCCCCAGGAATATGGATTAGACCAACTAGCCCCACCAACCACTAACAGATCTCCATTATGGTTAAATAATTGATGCCCATACCTGCCCTGAGGAGCTGGATTAATAGTGGGGTATATAGCCCCAAGGGCATCCATCCAATGAAATGCTAATACTAATCTTAAATGGCCAATCTTAATTACTCTACCTTCTGTCCAAGTATTTTCGATTAGAGGTTCACTAGATTCATAATCCGAATCCAACTCATCAGCGATAGAAGTCAAACTACCGTCTGGCGTTAAATCCAAAATGTAGTGCTCACTAACCGTAGTATAAAACTCTCCATTTAAAAGTAGTTGCGAGAGAAGAAGGTTTAAATTACTCCACTCTTCGGGATACCAAGGAGGTAGTCCATCTATTTCATTTCGGATAGGGCTTGGAATAATCTGTTGAATCATTACTCCATTGTTTAAATCAGGAATGTAAGCAACCATACCAATACCAGTTGTTCCACCTATAGGAGTTATAGGAGGTGGATTATCATTGTTTATACCAATAATAGACTGGCCTAATCCACCAGTACCAATAATTAAAGGAACATCTCCAATGACTGGCTTATCTTTAAGACTATCCCAATCGTCTCCGCCTAATACTAACGGGTCTTTAGCGCCATAATTCCCCCAAGTGCTATAAGTTGAACCCCTGAATGGATTACCATAAACACCTCCAACTATATGTAATTGATTGTCATAAATTTTAACTTCTGGATAAAAGTTAAGCCCGCTAATTAAAGCTACAACTTCCCATGTAGGACTAGTATCGGTTAAAGATAGTCTTTCAATAGTAGAATACAATAGGGGAAATTCGTTATCTTCATCAGATACTTCTGGGGCATGAATATCTCCAGAAATAACGTAAATATAGCCATCATATTCTATAAGCCCAAATTCAGCATGACCAAAATTAAGAGGAGCTGTTGTTTCCCATAATTCTTCTGTTATAGGAGATCCATCGGTATCAATTTTAATACGTTCTACTTCTGGGACTAATGATAACCTATAACCCCCATTAGGTTGATACCATTTGTCTAAAGCATTGTCGTCCCAAATTTTTTCGGTACCCCCAATTAGGTATACCCATCTTTCTCCGCCCTGATAAACATCAATCATTTTAGCATTACTTCTATCTTTATTGATGTTGGGTAAATCAATCCAATTATTATCACTACCAGTAGGTGCTTCTTCAGCCGCACTAGGATCAGGTGGATTAAGCAATCTTTGAATATCAGAACTAAATAAAACCACCCCTAACAAAAAAACAATAGCGGCGGAAGCAAATATAACCTTACGTAGGTTTTGTTTATCTTGCAAATAATTAGAAGTTCTTTCTAAAAAATCCATTGATAGTCTTTGTTTTTCTTTTTTTATTTTACCAGATATCTGTTTTTATTATTATATCATTATACTAAACTTCTCTCAATTTGTCAAGAGGAAAACAACAATCTACCCCATAACTTCTTTGTAGATATAATTACTGATTTAATCTGGGTTAGGACCTATTTTATAACAATTTTGGATAGCTTCTATGATGGAATTTTTATCAGCCATTACAAAATCAATAGACAATTCACATTGATCTTTAATCTCATTCATCTCAGCATCGGAAGGATTAGCGATAGCTACCAAGAGGCCTTTATTAGTTTTAGACATTGGAATAATGCTATATTTTTTAGCCATATCATAACTAATATATTGCATTACTAAAGGATCAATTTTATAACGAGCTAAATCAACCTCAGAAATAGGGTATAGAGTAACAGGTGGCGAAACAGTAGTCGGATGAACTCCCTTCTGTTCCTGCATCCGAGATTTTTTTGCATCTCTTACCAATAAAGAGATATGTCTAACTGCTTCAGCTGGTCTATGAATAAACATTAACTTGAAAGAACCCGCCATGGAAGCTGACTGAACAGTAATATCTCCACACCTAAAGATAGTGGTTAGAGTACCTGAAACACTATGTTTAATGTCCTGCACTTGTTCCAAGGCCAACTCCGAACGCCGGTGGACGAAAAAGGTAACTAATTGCGAGTCAATCAATTTTTCTTTATCAATAATCCAAACATCGAAATACCAAAAGGTCCACAAGGAAAAGAAATAACTCAAAATTAAAAAAACAAACAACCCAACAAAAAGAATAATATAAGAAAGATATTCTGGAACTGGCACTATACCTGATATCGACAGGATTACAGTTAAAATACCTATGGTAGTTAACATTAAGACAGTAACCAAAATAGGTACGAGTAAATTAATCCAATGCCGGCGATAAACTAGGGGTATTTTTAAACCTTTTGTTTGATCTACTAAAATTGGATTATGAGATATCTCCATAACATTGACTTATATCGTTGCAAATAGTATTGATGCGATAACAATTGAAGTAATAAGTATAATTCCCCCCACTGTCAGATATGTCCATAGAGCTTTCTGAGCATACTGACCTTCTTTAGATGGAAAATCTGCCCGATGATGTTTAAGTACATAATAGTGATAGATAATTATACCGGTAAATCCAATGGCTATTATCAGCAAAACAATATAGATAGTTAATAAAATTGCGTCCATAAAATTTACTTAAAAAAAGTTAAAGGCTTTTTTATTTTTTCAGCGTTGAATGTAATTCCAAGATGTTTAAAAGCCTGTGGAGTCGCTACCCGGCCTTGAGCAGTACGATTGATAAAACCTGATTGTAATAAGTATGGCTCGTATACTTCCTCCACAGTCTGACGCTCTTCAGCGATAGCCGCCGACAGAGATGACAAACCCACTGGTCCGCCTTTAAAACGCTGAATAATGCAATGTAAAATCTTTCTATCTATCGCATCCAACCCATCATCATCTATGGTCATTAATTTAAGCGCTTGTTTAATAACTGCAGGAGAAATGCTGCCAGTACCTTCAACCTCAGCATAATCACGAACCCGTTTTAAAATCCGATTTGCAGTCCGAGGTGTCCGACGGGATGCCGCTGCGATAATTTTGGCATTTTGGTTAGACAATTCAATATCTAATATCCGAGCTGAGCGTTTAAGTATATTGCTAATATCCTCTAGCTCATAAAATTCTAATCTATAAGTAGCACCGAAACGATCACGTAAAGGAGATGATAGTGAACCAGTCCTAGTAGTGGCACCAATAAGAGTAAACTTAGGTAAATCCAACCGTAAAGAACGAGCTGATGGACCCTTGCCAATAATCACATCTATAACATAATCTTCCATTGCACTATAGAGCACTTCCTCAATTTGGCGACCCAAACGATGGATTTCATCAATAAATAAAACATCTCCCGGACCAAGGTTTGTCAAAATAGAAGCTAAATCTCCGGGTCGTTCAATGGCCGAACCAGAGGTTACTCTAAGATTACCGCCCATACTATTGGCAATGATGTGAGCAAGAGTAGTCTTACCCAGCCCCGGAGGACCAAAAAGCAATATATGATCCAACGATTCATCCCTCGCCGTAGCTGCCCGAATTCATATGATAACACTTTTTTCAACATTCACCTGCCCAAAATAATCACAAACACGTCTATGTCGCAGTGATTGCTCTAATTCTTCTTCACCCTGTTTCAATTTGGCATCCGCTACTCTAATCCCGCTGACTTCTTTCTTCATAAATTTATTATACTATGTCTAGCCTGCTAAAAATAGGCTATGACATTGTATTTTTGAGTTGCGTCGGCATTCTACAAACCCAGCATCCAAATACCTCCCAAAGTGACAAAAGTTACCAAACCAGAGGCTATCAATAAGCCAATCAAAATATTTGGCAAAGCATATTTGAGTTTTATTCCAAAAAGATATGCCAAAAAAGCTCCCGTCCAACCACCAGTAATAGGCAAAGGAACTGCTACAAACAACATTAATGCTAAACTGCCCCAGCGATCAAACTTTGCGGAATGTTTTCTATATGTATGCGCAAACAACCAAGAAAAGAATTTATCTATGGGACGAGCTAAAGACCTAAGCCATTTAGTAACTGGCTCTAAAAATAATAGAATCAATATCACTGGGATTATATTTCCTAATAAAGCAACTACCAAAACTAGAAGGGGAGATAAATGATAAATACCTATCCCCAGTGGGATTGCTCCTCGTAGTTCAATTACCGGTAGCATGGCAGTGAAAAAGATATGTAACAAATAAATCGACATAATACTTAGACTATCTTAATAACCCAAATAATCAACCCAACCAGAATCAAATAATATGCAAAAACATTGAGTGAGTATTTTTTTAAGAAAGCCAATAAAAATTTTATAGCCAGCAAACCAAAACCAAGCGAAGTTAGAAAAGCCACTAACCAAAATAACCAATCATTAAAGATTATGCCTTGCTGAATCGCCAAATATAGAGAATAACCTCCAGCTGCTGCAATAATTGGAGCTGCCATTAAAAACGAAAATTTAGCAGCTGCTTCACGTTTAAGATTCATATAC
>CAYRIH010000019.1:0-8462 GCA_964424375.1 uncultured Candidatus Saccharibacteria bacterium
TTAAATTGCCTCCTTTTGATGTGATTGCACCACCTTTAGAAGAATTTGGTGATCTTTCAACTGCTCTACCTTTGACTTTAGCCAAATTAACCCAGGAAAAATCTCTAGATATTGCCAATAAACTAAAAAAGAATTTGGAGAAATACAATATTGAACATATCAAAAAAATCACTATTACAGAACCTGGTTACCTCAACTTTATTATCGACTTTGCTAACTTAAGCCAGCATTTACTGAACAAAATTCTTCAGCAAAAAGACGATTTTGGTATAACTAAAGAAAATCTAGGCAATATAGTTATAGAACATACAGCAGTAAACCCTAATAAGGCTGCTCATATAGGGCATTTGCGCAATGCCTGTTTAGGTGATTCTTTGGCTAGAATTATGCAAGCTAATGGATATAACGTAGAAGTCGAAAACTATATTGACGATTTGGGCCTACAAGTAGCTGATAGTGTTGTGGCTTTTGAGTATTTTAAAAAAGACTTACCCAAAGATTTCCTGACTTCCTACAAACCATATGAAATAGCTGAGAAATTTTGGGAGATTTATGCCAAGATTCAAAAGATATATGTCAAAAAGCCTAATTTACTAAAACAGAGAGATGAGATTTTACATCAGATGGAAGCTGGCAAGAATAAAGTGGCTAAACAGATTGTTAAAGCTATCGTTAAAGCCCATAAACAAACTTTTAAACAATTTGGTATTGATTATGATGTGCTGGTTTATGAGAGCGATATTATTAAAAATAAGCTTTGGGATAAACTATTTGAAGAATTAAAAGATAAAAAACTCATTCATCAAGCCAAAAGTGGAGAAAATAAAGGAGCTTGGATAGTCAAATTTGGAAAATCTGATAGAGAAGATAAGATTTTGGTCAGAAGCAATGAAGTACCCACATACACAGCCAAAGATTTAGCTTATCAATTATGGAAGTTTGATAAAAAAGAAGATATTGCTAAGGGTAAAAAGAAATTTGATAAGGCTCAGAAAGTAATTAATGTGATAGATAATCGCCAAAGTTATCCTCAGGCAGTCATCAAACATATCTTAGAGCAATTAGGCTATCCAGATAAAGCCAAGCATTCATATCATTTAGCTTATGGGGTAGTAGGATTGTCAGAAAAAGCATTTAAAGAATTAGGCCATCAAAAAGCAATTTCTTCAACTAAAAAATCTTACACTATGTCTGGCAGAGAAGGTATCGGCGTAATGGTGGATGACATTTTAAATATCACTACAAAAAACCAAATGGTAAAACATAGCTCTCCGGTAAAAATTGGCGCCATGATTGCCAGTAGTTCAATTAGATATTATATGCTTAAGAATCGTCCTAAAAAAGATATGATTTTCGACTTTGATGAAGTCTTAAAAACAGATGGTAATACTGGGGTTTACCTACAATACGCTTATGCTCGCTGTACTAACATTCTTAATAAAGTCCCTGATTGGAAATATCAGGGAGAAAAAATCATTGTGCCTAAAAACATTTCATCAGAAAGCAAGCAACTAATCAAATTATTAGAAAATTATCCTCAGATATTAAAATTGGCAGCCACTGAACTAGATCCCTCTTTGTTAGCTGACTATGCCTTTGAACTATCTAATAGTTTTGCTAAATTCTATGAAAAAAATCCTGTGCTTCAATCAAATGAACAACTTAAAAAATTTAGACTATATTTAGTAGATAGTGTTAAACAAATACTTAAAAACACACTCAATTTACTTGGCATCATTCCATTAGAAAAAATTTAACCCCCTTACACTAGCCCTGAGCAAAGTCGAATGGATCAGTTTCGCTTTTTCCCTCTGTCATCTCTGACTTGCCTGCCCGAATGACAGCTCGTTCTCGTCATTCTGGGGAGCAAGGCGACTCCAGAATCTGTTACGATAAATCCATGACTAAAGATGGATATGTATATATTATGGGAAATAAAAGACTCACTCTATATACTGGAGTATCTAGTAATTTAATTAGTAGAGTCTATCAACATAAACATAATTTAGTTCCTGGGTTTACATCAAAATACAATTGTCATAAACTGCTCTATTACGAAGTACTTGAGTCTATTAATCAAGCCATTGTTAGAGAAAAACAGATTAAAAACATGAATAGAGAAGATAAATTAAACTTAATTAAGACAATCAATCCTAAATTTATGGAGATATATTATCAGATTCTGGACAAGCCAGAATGACTGGAAAAGTAGATTCTGGACCCATTCGACAGGCTCAGGGCAAAGCTGAGGATGATAGGAATAGAAATAGAAAATTAGTAAATTGTTATACAATAGAATTATGCAAAAGAAATTGTATATCTGGCTGGGCATAGCTTTGATTCTATATGGATTTTGGAGTGTAAATAACCAGAGCAATAATCCTGAGAATGTCCAAAAGCCAAATAATTTAAAACAGACTGTTAAATTATTGGCTGTGGGCGATATTAATTTAGGCCGATTAACTGGACAAAAAATTTTAGAAGGCAACCATGATTATGCCTTTGAATATATATCTGACTATGTCAAAAGTTTTGATATTGCTTTTGGTAACTTAGAAAGCCAGCTGGCAGATTTGGGAGGAGAAACTCAATCCCCCACTAACGAATATCGTTTTGCTGGCCCGCCAGAAGGAGCTGAGGGTTTAAGAATAGGAGGCTGGGATATTGTCTCAACTGCCAACAACCATATGTGGGACTATGGCAAAAATGCCTTATTTGAAACTATGGAAAACTTAGAGCAAGCCGGAATTAAATATATAGGCAGCCGCAGAAGAACTCAAGATTTATATCAACCGGTTATTATAGATTATAATAATCAAAGAATTGCATTTTTGGCCGGCACCATGCTTTTAAACGGCTATGAAAAATCTGGAGCTTTGGATTATGTAGCCTGGGCAGATTCAGAAGAACTAATCAATGCTGTTAAAAATATCACATCAGATGTAGATTGGATTATAGTTTCTTTACATGGAGGCATAGAATATCGCGCAACTCCTATCAAAGAAAAAGTTGAACTGGCGCATCAGTTAATTGATGCTGGAGCAGATATAATAATTGGCCATCACACTCATATACCTCAGGGAGTAGAGCAATACAATGGTAAATTAATCTTTTATTCGCTAGGTAACTTTGCTTTCTGGCAGCCTTTTGGTTATTGGACAGAAAACAGTTTTGCGGCAGAAATATATCTAGGAGCAGACGGTAAAATGGATTATAAACCTGTGGCAATCGATGCTGGCTGGCAGCCAAAATTAGCTACAGGCAAAGATGAAGTTAAAATCCTTGAACACATTAACGAACTCTCTAATAAATTAAATAGCTAAGGTGGTTTTAGCGCAAATTAAAAGCGGAGTAGCAATTGGACTCCAAGCCCAGATAATAACTGTTGAAGTAGATCTAAGTCGTGGCCTACCTGCTTTTAAAATTGTTGGCTTGCCAGATAAAGCTGTAGAAGAAGCCCGCGAACGAGTCCGTTCAGCAATTAAAAACAGTGCAGTCCAGTTCCCCAATAAAAAAATCACAGTCAATTTAGCTCCAGCTGACATAAGAAAAGCTGGACCAGCTTATGATTTGCCAATTGCAATTGGACTTTTAACAGCCTCGGAACAGATCGAACATCCAGTCAATTCCCTGTTTTTTGGGGAACTGGCTCTTAATGGAGATTTAAGATCAACCAGTGGGATTATTCTATTTGCCTCAATGGCCCGTGAAAAAAACATTCAAAATCTATTTGTGCCTTCAGTAAATGCTAAAGAAGCAGCTTTGGTTGAGGGTATTAATGTTATTCCAATTGATAATTTAAAAAATCTAATATCACATTTTCGAAATGAGCAAAAGATATTGCCCCATCCACCTACTAAAGTTGATTTAGAAAAAGTCATATATGATCAGTCCAATAATATGAGTCATGTATCTGGTCAGGAACACGCTAAACGGGCATTGGAAATCGCTGCTTGTGGACGACATAATGTATTAATGACCGGGCCGCCTGGATCTGGAAAAACTATGCTGGCCAAAGCATTACTCACTATACTGCCCCCGCTAACTCTTCCGGAAATGCTAGAAATCACTAAAATCCACAGTATTACTAACCTTTTGGGAAGCCACCAATCCCTTGTTAAAAATCGGCCATTTAGAAGCCCTCACCATACCTCATCAGCTGTAGCTATAACCGGTGGAGGCAACTGGCCTAAACCCGGAGAAATATCTTTGGCCCATAGAGGTGTGTTATTTTTGGATGAACTACCAGAATTTCCTCGTCATGTTTTAGATGTCTTACGCCAGCCATTAGAAGATAAAACCATAAATATATCCCGGGCGGCGCTAACTACGACCTTCCCAGCCAATTTTATGTTAGTTGCTGCCCAAAATCCCTGTCCCTGCGGCTGGTTGGGAGATGAAAATAAAAACTGTACTTGTTCCGCTGGGCAAATCCATAACTATAACAAAAAAATATCTGGTCCCTTGCTAGATAGGATAGACTTGCATATTAGAGTATCAAACATTGGCTACGATAAACTAGCCAACCCAAGACCAGAAGAAAGCTCCAGTCAAATTCGCCAAAGAATTACATTAGCCCAAGCCCAACAACAGAACAGATTTCATAATTCCAATACTATTCATAATACAGAAATGGATACAGAAGAACTGAAAAAATTTTGCACTTTAAATGAAGAAGGACATAATTTAATGAGGTCAGTAGTAGATAATATGCATTTGACCGGTCGGGCTTATACTCGCACATTAAAAGTCGCCCGCACCATAGCGGACTTAGATAATTCTCCCGACATATTACCCAAACATCTAGCCGAAGCTTTGAGTTATAGATTAGAATCAGATAATTAAAATATTTGACCAGCTAAACCAGCTAACCAACCACCAAAACCAGTAGTGGCAGTTAAATAATTTAGACCAAACAATAGAGCTATCATTATTACAATTAAAATAGTCACGAACGCTAGATCTTGTTTTATAACAGCATGTTTAATTGTTTGCCGATTGCCAATTATGTGTACACTATCAGGGGTAGAATTATCAGATGCCAGTTTGTTGACTGGTTTAATTGATTCTTTGGGTTGATTAGAATCCAGCTGATATAAATTTTGTAAACGCTCTATTTCTTTAGCTGATTTTTTAGACTTTTTACTCATAAGAATTTAATATCTAGAATTTAAAATATAGTATCTGGTTCTCCTCGTCATTCTGGGGAGCGAAGCAACTCCAGAATCTGTTAGTTTTAATACTAGATTCTGGACGCATTCACTTTGTTCATTTGCCAGAATGACATGTTTTATTAGTTCTACACCTCTATTTTACCATAATTTCAACGGCTCACGGATGAGCCGTTGAATTAAATACATGAAAAAAGACCACATTCCTCGAGTTAAATGTGGTCAATTACCAACCTTGAAACGGTAGGATCGTAATCCTAAACGGTGCCGCTGGCATGCAACTCTTCCGCTTAATTCATTTTTATAACAACCTGTATGAACTGTCAATATTAATTAAATTTTATCCGGCCATTGGAGCTTAAAGTGTTCTGAATGTTTTTACCCCCTTCGAGCAAATCATTTAACCCAGTTGTAAAACTCCTGTTGTGGAGCCAGCTGTCCGACGAGTATAACGAGGAGTTTGGCGAGAACAGTAAGGGAGTTTTACCTTCTGGTTTATGATTTGGGAGTGGGGCGTCCTTTTGCGCCACCTTTTGGACGAGCAAAAGTGTGGCGAAAATAAAAACCAGTACACCACCTTGGCGTCGACCTACTTTTGCAGGGTCAAAGCCCAACTATCATCGGCGCTGGAGGGCTTAACTTCTCTGTTCGGAATGGAAAGAGGTGTTGCCCCTCCGCTAATGACACCAAGGTGCTATACTCGTTGTTTCAAATGAATTATTTTTTATCTAAAAGTTCTCTTAACTTTCTAGTATTTTCTTCAATGGAAAGACAAACATAAATATGTTCAGCTAAAGCAAAGAAAAGAATAGCACACAACACAGCCCCAATTAATATTGTCAAAATAGACAACCATATATAATTGTACTGCCCAACTAAACCAAACTGAGCCAAGCTAGATGGAGATACAGCAAATATAATCGATATAACTATACCACCTAAAAGGCTAACCCATGCTAACACTCGCAGTAACAAAGCTACCGTTCTTAACATTTTGAATCTCGAACACACAGTTTTCTTCATTCCACTAAATACCTTAAATTATTATAAACCTGTTTTACATGAGATCCCTGGTTAAAAAGAATATTTAACATTTAATAGGATTCATAACAAACAAATTTATATTACCACAAATCAATTTAATTTAATGATTAATTTTTATTTCCTGCGAATGCCGATTAAATGTAAACTCCTAAAAAGTAGTCAAGTAATCGGACTATTAGTACAACTCAGCTACACTCCTTGCGGAGCTTACACTTGTTGCCTATCAACCAAGTGGTCTACTTGGGTCCTTCTTCCAATAAATTGGAATGGAAATCTATCTTGAAGTGGGCTTCGCACTTAGATGCTTTCAGCGCTTATCCCTTCCGAACATAGCTACCCAGCACTGCCGTTGGTACGACAACTGGTACACCAGAGGTTCGTTCACTTCGGTCCTCTCGTACTAGAAGTGACTCTTCTCAAATTTCCTACGTCCACAGCAGATAGAGACCGACATTTTGTTACTTTGCATAACCATATCTATATTCTTCTGGTGCTCTATGGCGATCTAGTATTTCTACTAGATTCTGCATGTCGCCATGCAGATCGGACTATATCTTCATCTTACTTTTTTAGTAGATGCTTGACGTATAGTCTCTGAGGATTCTAAGTCATTAATGACTTAGTCTTTCCTGCTGATTGTCCGCACTCTTACATTTTTACACTTTGGTAGTAAGAGATACTCGGAGTTTCCAGCATATAGCCAAGTTTATCCCTTTCCAGTAAACCAACTGGGAAGGGAGCAACTAGAAACAAGTTGCTTAGACAGCAAGGTCGGAAATTGTGCTCTGGAAGCACATATTTACTGTCTCACGACGTTCTGAACCCAGCTCGCGTGCCGCTTTAATTGGCGAACAGCCAAACCCTTGGGGCCTGCTTCAGTCCCAGGATGCGACGAGCCGACATCGAGGTGCCAAACACCGCCGTCTATGTGGACTATCGGGCGGTATAAGCCTGTTATCCCCGGGGTAACTTTTATTCGTTGAGCTTCGGCGCACCCATGTGCAACCGTCGGATCACTATATCCTACTTTCGTACCTGCTTGGCTTGTAGGCCTCGCAGTTAAGCTCCCATATGCTATTGCGCTATCACACCGGTTTCCATTCGGTGCTAGGGAACCTTTGAACGCCTCCGTTACTTTTTGGGAGGCAACCGCCCCAGTTAAACTACCCACCAAACACTGTCCCCATACCGGATAACGGTACAGGTTAGAATCAAAAAATAACGAGGGTGGTATTTCACTGGTGACTCCATCCCGGCTAGCGCCGGAACTTCTAAGTCTCCCACCTATGCTACACACGTTAACCTTTAATCCAATATCAGGCTGTAGTAAAGCTCCACGGGGTCTTTTTGTCTTGCTGCGGATAACCGGCATCTTCACCGGTAATGAAGTTTCACCGAGTCCCTCGTTGAGACAGTCTCCAGATCGTTACGCTATTCGTGCAGGTCGGAACTTACCCGACAAGGAATTTCGCTACCTTAGGACCGTTATAGTTACGGCCGCCATTCACCAGGGCTTAGATCAAAAGCTTCTCCAGCCAATTTAAAGTTCATATCCGGATACTAACCATCAAAATAACTACAAATGTTAAATGATGACAAAGTCCTGAACAAAAACTCTAAATTGGCTGGATAACCTCTTCACGTAACCTTCTGGCATTGGGCAAGCGTCACACCCTATACATCCTCTTGCGAGTTAGCAGAGTGCTGTGTTTTTGATAAACAGTCGCCTGGAGTCTTTTGCTGCGTCCGCTAATAGACTCTTAAAATAAGAAACTACAGCGGAAGGCCTTATCCCGAAGTTACGGCCGCTTTTTTGCCGAGTTCCTTAACGAGGGTTCTCTCGATCGCCTTAGTCTTCTCGACCTACCTACCTGTGTCGGTTTACGGTACGGATACTATTTATTCTCACATAGAGGTTTTTCCAGTCAGCTTGGGTCGGCCAAATCGCGTCCCAGTAAACTGGGATACTTTCCATAACTCCTCGCAGTTTTCGCCAAAAAGGCGATGATCTCCCGGATTTACCAAAGAAATCCCACTAAAAGCTTAGACCGGCATGCCTATACCGGCTTGGCTTACCATTCTGCGTTACCCCATAGTTAGACTAACTGATTCTGCAACCAAGTTGCCATCCCGACAAGTCGGGACAACCTTCTTGGAGCAGAGCTCAGACAATCTGGGGCGAATAAACAGTAGTACAGGAATATTAACCTGTTTCCCATCGACTACGCCTTTCGGCCTCGCCTTAGG
>CAYRIH010000020.1:0-5600 GCA_964424375.1 uncultured Candidatus Saccharibacteria bacterium
CAGAGGGTTGATGTTTTTAAAATGCCTCCAGTTTGGTTTTTTAAACCTACTTTTGAAAATTATCGATTAGTATTAACAAGTAGATTTCCTGGTTATTTTCTTAACAGCTTATTTATTTCTGCAGGAACTTTAATACTATCATTGTTGATAGGTGTTCCCACCGCCTATGGTTTAGCCAGGCTAAAAATTAAGAAGAAAAAGGATATTTTATTTTTTATTCTTTCTACTAGAATGGCACCACCGGCTGTATTTATTATACCATTTTATTTTCTTTGGAGTCGCTTACTTCTGATTGATACATATATTGCTCTTATAATTATGTATCAACTATTCACAGTATCTTTTATAGTTTGGATGATGACTAGCTTTTTTGAGGAAATTCCACGTGAAATTGATGAAGCTGCCTGGATAGATGGATGCTCAAAGTGGGAATGCTTTTTTAAAGTTGCTTTGCCAAATGCCTATGGAGGACTAGTTGCAACAATGATACTGTCTGTGCTTTTAACATGGAATGAATTTTTTTACGCACTAATTCTTACTGCATTTAAAACAAAAACAATGCCGGTAGCCTTACCAGGCTATATTGGATTTGTAAGAATGAGATGGGGAGAACTTAGTGCTGCTGCAACTATGGTAGTAATACCTGTTTTAATATTTGCATTGATTGTTCAGAAAAACTTAGTAAGGGGTTTAGTTGGTTCTTCCGTAAAAGGATAATTAATATTATTAGATTAGGGGGGGGGTAAAATGCCTATTTCTGTTGGTTTGGTATCTACTTCTTCAGGACAGCGGTTATGGCCAGAGAGTGAAATAAATCAGGCAAAAGAGTTTTTAAATAAAGCTGCTAATTTTTTGGAGGATTTAAATTTTAATGTATTTAAGTATCCAAAAATAGTATGTACTCCACAGGAAGGAATTAACGGGGCAAAAGAAATAATTAACAAGGGAGCTGAAGTTTTAATTTGTTACATTGGAGGATGGTCATATTCTTCAGCTATAGTTGCTTTGGCTAATGAAATCAATATTCCAATTATTTTGTGGACTAATAGCAGACCTGATACGGCAGGACTTGTAGGAGCCGGGATTGCAAAAGGAGCCCTTGATGAAGTTGGAATAAAGTATAATTTTGTCTATGGTAATTTTGATCAAGAAAAAAATAAATACAAAATAACACAACTTGTTAAAGGATTAAGTGTGCGAAGCAGAATTAAAAATAGTAAGTTTGGCCTTTTTGGGAATAGAACTTTTGGAATGAATACAACTGTTATTGATATTAATCAATGGAAAAAGCGATTCAATGTTGAAGTAGAGTGTTTTGATCAAATTGAATTATTGGAACAAGCAAAGGCAGCTAATGCGTCAGAGGTATCTAAAGCAAAAACGTGGATGAAAAACACTTTCAAATCACTTCAAGAAGACAAAAGCATTGAAGAAGTTTTGACACGCTCTATTAGGCTTTATATTGCAATGTTAGAAATAATTAAGAATCATGATCTTGATTTTGCTGCTGTACGTTGTCTTCCCGAGCTTTCCCAGTATTATTCTACTTTTTGTGTTGCTAACGCCTTATTAAATGCTACAGTTGATTATAAAGGACAAAAAGAAAGCTTTGTATGTGCCTGTGAAGCTGATGGTAATGGTGCATTAACAATGCAAATATTAAAAAGCTTAACATCTTCTTCTGTTAATTTTGGGGATGTAAGATATATAAATCCAGATGACGGTATCCTAGTTGTTTGTAATTGTGGATCTCAGGCTTTAGATTTTGCATCCTCACATGACCAAATACACTGGCTTCCGCAGGTAGGTTTTCAGGGCGAAGGTGGAGGTTTATGTAGTCAATATATATGTAAGTCAGGAGAAGTTACTTTAGCCAGGATTAGTAGAATTTCTGATGAATTTGTTATGTTGATAGGAACAGGCAACTGTATCGGCGATATCCCTAGGGAAAAGTTGCATGAAACAACCTGGGAGTGGCCACATGCCTTTATTAAATTAAACTCAGACCATGAAGCATTTTTAAAAAACGTCAGATCAAATCACATTCATATGGTTTATGGTAATATTGTGCCAGAATTAGTAGTGGCGTGTGAGTCTATGAATATAAAATCTATAATTATTAACTAATCCTATTATAATAGAGCATAAAAAGTGGCTGTGGCATTTAATTATTAAATTAGGTTTTTCGCTATTTAATTTAGTCTTTTTACAAACTTAGCATTTACGATATAAATCTATTCTTGATAAGTTTACTGGAGAGATTGGTCTTGATGGTTTAGTGCTGCACATAACAGAAAAACGATTTTCATTTATTTCATAGCAAAAAATATAATTTCCCGAAAGGTTTGAGCTTATTAAATAATAATGTTTAGCATTTAGAAACATCTGTTGAAAATTTTATGACCACGTTAAAAAGCACCTAATTAGTGCTACAGCAATTTATAGGATATCTTAGTAGGATCTTGTAAATGTTTTTAAAGTTAGTAGTTGGGCCCACTTTATTATGTCGTAAAGAATGTGCTTTTTCTGGGCTAATCATAAAAAATTATTCATAATATAAAGGAGTGGTATTTTTGCTGGGTGGATACATGGGAAAAACCTTATGGGTAGATCTAAGTAGCGAAATAATTGAAAAAAAGGCCAATGATGATTCTGCTTTAAAGAAGTATATTGGTGGTTATGGTCTAGGAGCCAGACTACTGTATGATGAATTAGAAAAAGGGATCGACCCTCTAGGAGAGAAAAACATTCTTGGCTTTTGTTCCGGCCCTCTGACCGGCACACCTACCATAGAGGGGAATAGGTTTATGGTTGTTTGTAAATCTCCTCTTACTGGTGGGATTGGAGAGGCAAATAGCGGTGGCAGTTTTGGTCCCTATATGAAATTCGCCGGTTATGACGCTATCTTTTTTAGAGGTAAAGCAAAAACTCCTAAATATCTACTTGTTCATAATGAAGAAGTAGAACTATTAGATGCTCAGGATATCTGGAGTTTAGACACAATCGAAACCGAAATGCGTTTAAAGGGAAAGCATGGCGAAGGCTGTAGGGTAGCATCTATAGGACCTGCAGGCGAAAACTTGTCATTAATCTCGGCAATAATTCATGATGGAAGGGCAGCAGCCCGTTCTGGTGTTGGGGCGGTTATGGGCTCCAAGAAAATTAAAGCAGTTGTACTAAAAGGTAATAAAGATGTCCCATTGGCAGATCCTGAAAAAGTAAGGGAACTAAAGAGAAAATATATTAATATGTCTTCAGGGGAGTATAAACCTTTATCTGAAACAGGAACCATTGGTATATTGGGAACATCAATTATGTCCGGAGATGCTCCTGTTAAAAACTGGAAAGGGTCAGGGCCAGTAGATTTTCCTCAGGGGATCGATAATTTTTCCAAAGACAAAATAATGAAATATCAGACAAAACGTATAGGCTGCTGGAGATGTACAATTGCTTGTAGCGGGAAAATGAAGGTTGAAGAAGGGCCTTATAAATTTGAAGGCAAGAAAGTTGAATATGAAAGTGCCGCCGCTTTTGGCCCATTAATTTTGAATGATGATTTCGAGTCTGTTTTATATATTAATAACATGTGTAACCGACTGGGTTTTGATACAATCTCTACAGGTACAGTTATTGCTTTTGCTATGGAATGCAACGAAGCAGGTTTAATAGATGAAAAAGAACTAGAGATTAGTTGGGGTGAGGCTGCTCGCATAATAGAACTGTTACCGAAAATTGCCAGACGTGAAGGGTCGGCTGCGATATTGGCAGATGGGGTGAAAAGAGCTTCAGAAATCATTGGACCTAAATCAGAAGAATTTGCCATTCATGTTAATGGTCAGGAACTACCATTTCATGATCCGAGATTCCAGCCAGGTATGGCGACAACCTATGCAACCGAACCTACACCGGGAAGACACTGTCCGTGTGAGTGGATCCTACCACCAGGAATTGACTTTCCAGATGACTTTAACAAGTATTCACCCCATGGTAAAGGTATTTGGCAAAAGAGGATGACTTGTCAGATGCAGATGATAAATTCCAGTGGCCTCTGCCAGTTTGGTTATTATTCCTATCCTTATGAAGCATGGCCTCAGTTCTTGACTGCTGTTACAGGGATTAAATACGATATTGAAAAATTTGAACAAGTTGGTGAGAGGATCCTCAATCTTAGACATGCCTTTAATTTAAGAGAAGGTATGAACTCTACCAAATTTGATTTTCCTAAACGTGCACTTGGAATTTCTCCATTGAAAGCGGGTAACACAAAGGGTATTTCTGTAGATTTAAAAACTCAAATAGCCGAATATTTTGAAGAGCTGGATTGGGATATAAAAACCGGTTATCCCAGCATAAAGAAACTTAAAGAACTTGAATTATATGATATAGAAGAAGATCTATATAGATAAAGAATTTAAGAGGAGGGGGTGATTTAGATATGTAATAGATAATTTGATATTACAGGCTTTTAAAACAAACAAAAAGGAGAAATTTATTAATGAAAAATTATAGTGTTATTTGTGCTTGTATCTTTAGTTTTTTCTGCAGTTAGCATTGTGAGTGCGGTGGAGAAGAGAGCTTATGAAGGAACCACTCTGAATCTACTATTTAAAGAAGGCTATGAAATTGAAGTAATTAAAACTTACGAGGTAAGGCAAATTATAGATCAATATATCATGCAAGTCGCCAAGCAGGATAAATGGCTTAAGGAAAACCTCCCTGAGATTGACTGGTTTCTTGATGCTGCTCCTTCTGAAATATCGGAAGAATATCCAATTGTTGATTCGCTACAGGAAGCATATACTGATGTTGTGGGTAAAAAACCAATTTTTCCAGGTATGCAGGGATGTGCAGATATGCGCCATTTAATTAAGAGGGGTAATACCCCCTTAGTTCTATTTGATCCTGGTATTATTAGCACAGCCCATCAAGACAATGAGTATGTTGATATTGATAACTTGCTGACTGCTACAAAAATCTATGCTCAATTAACATTAAATTCGTGTCAGATAGCATAGAAAGGAGTGATCAATTTGGCCAGTATAATAATTCATTCTCCTGAATTGCAATCTGTAATTCAAGGAAATACAGCAATAAATATCGATAAAGATAAACTTACTAAAATATTTAATGAATTGATATTCAATTATCCACAATTGGAAAATAAGATGTTTATAAATAAAGAAGAAAAGATTCTTAAAGGGACATTACTCCTCTTTCATAATAAAAAAATAATTCGTGAAAGAAATATATCAGAATATAACAAGGTTATTCATTCCAAAGATGAATTAATGATAATATCTGCATTTGCTGGTGGATAAATAGGCAATGCTGCCTAGGATTTTTTAAATAAATGTAGTAGTGTATATATAAAATAGAAAAATAATATATATTTTTTACCTATATAGTTGCTACAAATCTATTCATAATGACATTATTATTAGGCGTTCAGAAAACTAGCTTTTAAAAAATTAAATATTAGGAAGGAAAGATTTTACAAAGCGAATCTTATATTTGTTATCTGTCATAGCAGAAGTCAAGTCAACCAGAAGAACAGTAATATGGTCATAGTACAGAGATTAGATACAGAATGGCGTCCTCTG
>CAYRIH010000021.1:0-5518 GCA_964424375.1 uncultured Candidatus Saccharibacteria bacterium
TATCCTCCCAGACTATCCCTCCTATTCCAACATCATAAGGAGTAGATTCTAATCTATCGGTTAGTGCTCTATGGGTCTCCAATTGTAGTTTCTTTATCTCTTTAACAATTAACTCATCCCATTTAGTCTCCCCTAAACCACAATACACTACTGTTTTTATTCCGGTTTTACCTTTTCTGGATCTCTCAATCATTCTTATCTTATAATTGGCTGCTCCCACAGTAGGTCTCGCCATGGTGAGATTTACATAAGTTCCCAATTGTAATAATATATTTACTCTGCCAAGGGGGATTCTTATAGAAGGTCTCTTGGTTTCTAATAATGCTAATTGGGCATCAGCAATAGTTTGAGCCTCAGGAAAGGTCATGATGTTATCATCAATTATTTGTACTGATTTCTCGCCCGTTGCTGTCTGGCTTACTGCTTTGGCAAAAACATTGGTCGTCAGTTGACTTGACTCGTTAATACTAGTCTTTCCCCATACATACACATATTTAACTTGATTACATTGATCCTCTATCTCCCAATCATGGTCATAGGCAGTCTGAGTCAAACTTATAGTGGAATCTACATAATTAGCTGGTTTAATAAGCACTATTCTATTATTAACATAATCCTCAACCCAATGTGCTCCTTCTAATTTACACACGGCTTCTAACGGTTCTATACAATGCTTTCCCTTAAATTTCCTTGCCATATATTTATTAAAATTAGTAGGATTTTCGACCCAAAAATTTAGACCAGCTTGACTTAATGCGTCTTGTAGTATTAATCGGGTGCTGGCTCCAATTTGAAAGGCATCAACATCAACAGTTATTCCAAATTCTTGCCAGTTAACGGCATTGACCTTAATCCAAGACGCTCCTGAATCGTTTATAGGAAGCATTATAGGCGAAACATCATCATCATGATAGGTTACATCAACTCTTAGAAAGTCAATATGAACTTCAATACTGCCATCTGTTTTCATACGACCTTCTAGTTTAAATCGTAATCCACTTAAATGGTCATAATCATTTACCACTTTATCAAAGTACTTTTGTAGTTCACTATCATCGCCGCCTTCGGTAATTGTATATCCTACACTACCCTCTTTTAGATCATCTGGTAAACCTTGACACCAACCGGTAGTATGGTTTCCCGCATATCTGGTTGCTCCAATTGAATCTAAATTAACCCAAGAACCATCTTTTTTAATCTGTAAATATACTTTACCCCAATTATAGGCAAGTATTCCAGCTGTTATTTTCATTCTAAAACTATAATAAATATCAATCTGTTTGAGTTTTTTAGTATCTGCAATTACTGCTCCTTCTACATCAGTAAGCTCTATTACAAGGTCACATCCTCCAGTTGTAGTATCTGTTGCTGAATAATAATTACCATCATCATAAGTAGTTGTATCAACAAAACCGCCAGCTGAAGCCTCCTCCCCTGCTACTGTTAGACCGTCAGCATCCCACGGAACTGTAGTAAAACCGGCAGTCAAATCTTTTATTATTATTCCTACACTAAGTACAGTATAGACCCACTTATCAACTGCCCACGTAAAGTCTTGAAAGTTTCCATCTCCATCTCTATATTGTAGGTCTATTTGAGTATTCGGGTTTAATGTTTTAGGATATCCGGAAGCTAAAATATAATTCATAATCTCCTCAGAACCAAAAGACCTTCTATAAAGCATTATACCAATTCCGGCAATTTCCAAAACTAAATCTTTAGCGTGAAATGTCTTATTTATAAGGAAGCCTCTAAATAATGTATTTGGAGTGATGGCATCATCAGTTACCCTCATTTCTGTTAGGTCTCTGGGCTCCCATGTAGAATAGAGAGCTCCTTCAAAATCCCTTATCACTGCTATACATAAACCATAAGAATTTGCTCTTGTTACTATTTTTGGAAAATCAACTATAGCTGAGACTCTAACCCAGGTCTCTGCCGGTGGTGTTGCACTATTATAATATAATCTCATTTGATCACCTATAGGGAAAACGAACTTATCAGGCTACTAATGGCATGCAAAGACATATTTACCCCTCTTATCTTTGTCGATAATTCTCTCTGTCCAGCCATTATGCTTACTAGGCTTGAAGTTGCTGTTATTAAACTAATCATCATTAGAGTGGCTTGTAATCGAGCACCTGGCACAGGCGATACTGCCATAGCGGCAGCTATTGCTTTATAGGCTCCTATTGCACTCATAGCTGTCATATATATGGCGGAAAATATCTGACTCATTCCTCCTCCCAGAATTCGAGAGACTCCAGAAATCAGCATATATGTGGCTCTCATATAACCCATTATTTCATTAAAAGACTTTTTGGTTTGCTCTTCGACACTCTCAACTACTTGCTCGGCTTTCTCCTCAGTCTCCTCTACTTTAGCGTTAACCTCAGCTAAAGTCCTCAGAACTTCTTCCGCATTGATAGTGATTTCGATCCGTTCGCTCATAATATCTCCTTATATATTAGCTTTCCAATGATTAGCGAAATTCGCTCCGCCTTCCGTAAACCAATCATTAGTGTATGTTACTTTTTCAGCTTCTAAAATACAAATTACTCCATAATGACCTTTATTTCTATCGCCACTTTTTTTAACTGAATAAACTCTACAATTAGTAAAAGTAGCTAAAATAAAATTGGTATTATTATGTTTAAGAACTTTAATAGTCATATTTGTACTTGCTTTTCTATCCATGTAATCTTTCCAGATTCCTTCTACAGTTGGATCGAGTGTTTGAAATACAGCTGATAAAATTATCCTTACTGGTTTTAATTTATAGGTATACGTTATTTGAGTTGCTCCTTCATCACTGGAGACCTTTTCAGCCTCTCTCTCTTCTGACCAATCCGCTCTCCATACTCCTGGAACTGCATTATTGTCTCCCCCAGTGTCCCACGTAACTAAGGGATTCCCATTATAAGGCTTAGACATTAATTCTCCTGGTTTTAATGGAGCAGTCGTAAGGTTGGGATTATCTCCTATATCTTCTAAAGCTCCAAAGGCAAATATACATTCTACCAGCAGAGATTTACCTCTCTCAGCTTTAGATGTTAATCCTACGCAATAACAATCAACTGCTTGAGCATTATTAGGTCGAGTTCCACCTAATTCTTCATTCCTAATTGTTAACGGATAGGTCATATCAGTCTCCAAACTTGATATATCTACTGATGGAGTATTTGAAATTGGTTTTCCTTGTATCCAAGCAAAAGGTTGAGCTGTAACCGGTAAGAACACATGAGAAAAATTGGGATATTCCGATTCCATATCAGTTAGGGTTGGAGTCCTACTTGAGTATACCCATGAGGGCATTGCTTTATTTTCTACAAATGGATTATTCCATTTACCACACTCTTCATTGTACTCTCCAAACTCATAGCTTAATGAGTTTACTGCTGTTATAATTGATGTTCCTACCACTGCTTGATACGCCCATACATATTTGCTTGTTTTATTAGGTATTGTCATATTTATTCTTCCTGATTTTTTTTATTAAAATTATAAATAAACTAAAAAGTATTATTACTTCAATCATTCAGTACTCCACTCCACATCTAACCATAAATCTTGATACCATCTTTTTGTTTTTGGTTGTTCATATGCTCTATTTCCATAAGCAAGTTCTATATAAACAAAAACCGATGGTTTAATATAATCAGGGTTATTATATTTATAAACGCCCTTAGCTGTACCACCATTTAACCATAAAAAATCTCCTATTGATTCCAATCCCCTACATAAAACATTTGTATCAGTATAATCAATACTATGTCCTGTATAAACACCATTAGAATCATATCGATATAATACTTTATCACCTGTATCTGAAATCCAAAAATATGTTCCATCCCATACCATACCCCAAGGAAATGTACTTTCACTACTTATATCAAATGATGTTGATGTATAAGTTCCAGATGAAGTATATTTATAAACTTTTTTTGTCTCTTCTGATACAATCCAAAAATTAGTACCATCCCATGTAATCCCATTTCCATAACTCATTTCACCACTTGTATCCCATGATTCTTGGAAGTTACCTGTAGCATCATATTTATGGATTTCACTTGTTTCTCCATCTAACACATAAAGATATGTACCATCAGTTCCTATTCCTCCCGAACTTAAATAACTTACTTTAGCAGAGATATTATATCTTGTCACATAAACTCCATCAGAATCATATTTATATATATATTCAGTAGCACCAGAGGATTCACTTGTGAAGTAATTAGTACCATCCCAAGCCAAACCTAAACAAGTATTTGTTGTAGTCCATGATATATTCGTATATCCGATGTTAGGACCTGTTCTAACATCTATGAATCCATCTATAAGATTATTAAATGTTTCCATTAAATTTGCTTCTGATGTTTCTGATATTTTAATTTTATATCTTTTAGTATAGAATTTCCCATCGACACTGATTAATTCACCCGGAAATACTAAGATCCTTCTGGTATCATTAATAGCACTTATTTTCCTAATCTCAGAATAATGCTTAACGGTACAATCTGGACAAACATAAGTTAAAAAGGTTCTTAAATAGTCTAATTCGCTATCGTCAACCAATTAAACTCACCTGTCCTTTATATATTGATACTGTCCTAGCTAAATGAAATAGTGCCCTCTCTTTCGCATACTCTACTAGGGCATCGAAAAAACCTCCGACCGCACTAGGGTCGTCTAGGAATATTCTTCCATAATTACCGTAATAATAAGCGTACGCCCATTTACCACTATGTTCTTTCCACGTCCCTTTATGCTGTACTTGAGACGTAGACATCTCATTAACCTTAGAAGCATAGTCAATAGAGGTTGCAATAATAATCCGTAGAACTCCGTCTCGTACGCGTGATGATTGTATATTTCTTAGTAAGTTATCCCGTAATTGTCCCGTCCTTTTAGGAACTTTTACTTCAATCCATTCTTCCATATCGGCCAGAACAGAGACATGAACTTCATTTAAAATATCGTTAATAACCTTAAGAACATCCTCATAACTAAGATTAATGTTTTTACCCGCAATATATTTAATTGCTGCCTTTTTAATACCAATCTTAGTAGTTTTACGTAACCCGGTCATAATAATATAGAATCTGGCTTATGGTAGGATGCTCCACTCATAGGGATAGAATCGATTATAGTATCTTGGTCACCTGCTAAAATACCTTTAACTAGCACAACTATGTCAACCCAGGACAGTAAAAAGATAGGATTCACTTTTTCATTTGAATACCCTAAACTTTCCATTAATGAATTGAGTAACCACCCTGATAAAAGTTTAGTTGATGATGATATTGCACTAGTTACAGTTTGAGCTGTAGAAACACCTAAGAAACCGTTTATTAGCTCCTCCGCGGTTGTTATGTTCATTTCTACATTTGCATCTGCTAATGCCGTTGCGTTTACAACAGAATAATCAATTCCAGTAAATAACTCTAAATTTGCTAATGTTAAATACCCATATACACTTACCATATTCTTTTACCTCATTCATTTAATTAGTTAATAT
>CAYRIH010000022.1:0-3215 GCA_964424375.1 uncultured Candidatus Saccharibacteria bacterium
AGGTTGATTTAAATAATAATCAAATTTAAATCGCTTTTCAGCTCTTGGACTTAGTACCATTATGCAACAACCCTATAATTAGGTAAATTTCGTTTAAATATTAAAATCTTTGCTACTCTAAGTTTAGTATCTATATCTACTTCACCCGCAGAATAATTATAACCACCTATATCAAACCTGCAAGTATCTACTTTTTCAAATACAGCACCACTAGGCATAACATAACTAGCCCAAGCCCAAGATGTAGCTTGTGCCATAGTTCCAACCAATCTAAATGTTGCAGCATCGCCATCCCTTATCATTTCTACATTATTGGTTAATGTGGTAGCATGAGAATGTTTGTATTTTATAAGCACTCTATAAACATATTTATATGTACCTGAACCATGTTTAAAATGTGTTTCAGGAGTTTCAATTCTTATCTTATCTGAACTCGCTTCATCAAAATTAAATACACGAAGTTCACAATTAGCACCAACGTCTTTAGAAAAAACAATATTACCTTTGCTGTCAAGAACCATATTACTAGAAACTTGAGCAATTCTATTATATAATTTTGTCCATGATTTAGATACCATGTCAAATATAATACCCGGATTAGTTGATGAACCATTAGCACCATAATTAGAAATTAAAATCTGTCTTTTATACGGGTCATACTGTAAGGTACAATCACCATCATCATATACAGTAGCCCAATAAACAGGATCAATAGTAGGTCTTTTAGTTTTATCTATACTTTGGCGTTCAAACATTCTAATTAAACCATTTTCATTAATCGAAAACATACCATAACGATTAATCCATACTGGTCCAAATGGCGTATCTATTGCTTTATCAGCACTAACAATACCACCATTCGCCTGAACTGTTAAGTCAATAGTTTCAATTTCTTGAGATACATTAACAATACGCATAGTTTTCTCTTTAAACTCAAATACAGCACCACTACCAGCTATTGTCTTAACTACATTTTCACCATCATCTTTAACTGCAATGTTCATATTAATCGGAATAAACTTATCAGGTTGATTAGACAAAGATTTCCACAATGCATCACCATTGGTAGGAACTCCACCATCCTCACCATATCGTTTTGTATATCCTAAATAAACTGAACGACCTACAACACAAGAAGTTTTCCATCCCTC
Organism: uncultured Candidatus Saccharibacteria bacterium; assembly: GCA_964424375.1. Classification (GTDB taxonomy): domain Bacteria; phylum Patescibacteriota; class Kazan-3B-28; order Kazan-3B-28; family UBA10110; genus CAYRIH01. The sequence goes on from CAYRIH010000022.1 coordinate 1,152, forward strand.
AGTGGCTCTAGCAAAATCCAAAAATTTTATATCAGGGTCATGTCCTGTTTCAACTTGATAGGTATATATCATACTCGGCTCTTCCATCCAATAATCTTCATCCGTTCGCAACACATTATAAACCCAATGAACAGAAGTAGTTATACTCCAAGATTGGTAATCATCTGAATGAGGCAAAGAGCCGCCTTTACTTAAACTATATGTAGCTTGTAAATACCAAAGCTCAGTTCCAACTTCACGCATATAAACTTTTATATGTGTAGCTCTTTTATTAAAAAGACTACCAAAACTCGAACCAACAGATAAATAGAAAGCTCCCTTTGAAGGATCTGTAACACCAGCATTCTCACCATCTATAATAACAGCACCAATCGTTAATAAGGATTCTTGAGTACCGTCATATACAATAGACCCCGCTAATTGAAATTTCTTTTTCCATTGATAATTACCCTTTTCAGGATCGTTCTGAAATTTTAACTGACACTTTATCGTATGTGTGCCTGTCAAAGTATGAGTATCATTATGGTCTAAGGCATGAAATGTAAATCCCATATCAGATATACTAGGAAGCCCGCCATTCATATCATAGTAATTATCAAAGGCGGTTGGAGTAGCACCTACAAACCAATTTTTTAATATATAACCAAACCATCTAGGAATGCCTCCAAAACTTGCATCACAAACTCTAATAGCTCCATCAAAAACATAAGCTGACATAATAAACCCAGAACCACCACCACAAACTATTTTTGCTGCATTAAAGGAACCACTACTAATTGCAACTTGACCCTCCGCAGAACTTAAATATTCAACTATAGCAACATTTCCACTATCTTTATCACCAACTAATATCCACTCTGTTTCACCTTCAACCTTAGCTAAATTCTTATCAAGCATAACATGAAATAAGTTAATTCCCGGTAATGTTTCATAGGCTGTTAATGTTTTAAGAGTACCCGATTCTTTCCCGGCAGTTATAAGCTGACCCGGTTTACTATTAACCATGTTTTGAATATTAAACATTTCATTAATAAATAAATCTTCAGCATCAGGAGCATTGTTTGTTCCTAAAGCAAAATTTTCAATTACATATGGTTCAATAGGCATTAATCACTACCTTTTATTAAATGCTTTGTTACTTCTTTATTAAGTGCTATTTGTGCATCAAGAAACTTCATTAATGTAAGAGTGTTCATACTATCAATAGTATTCTTTTTAGTTTGTTGAATAAGAAAGGTATCAAATTTAACGTCTCTTTTTTCGATTCTCATTTCCATTAAAGTATTCTTTTCGCCATTGTGTTCTATATCTTTAAGCATTTTCCCCTTGTCCACAGATTGAGCATAAAGCATACTAATAATAGTAATTACTCCTACAAGAATACTTATCCTTAAAGCCCACTCTTTAGTTTTACCATTAAATCTAATACCCATCTCTGAACCTCCTAAACTGTTAGTAAACAACCTTCTTTCTTGTAACTTTTTTATAAAGGGTGCAAAATCCATACTTAAATTAGTTCAACGTGAGCTGAATCTATAAAATTATCATCTTCTAAATTATTATCCATATTAAAATCAATTCCACATCTGATAGGAATACCCAGTGCCCCCGCAACACCTTTAATAATACCTATCATTAAAATAAACTGTTCTCTACCTGCGTTCCAACCACCATCATCAGGAATAATATCAAAGGCTTTTGATTTAGGCTTCTTATTGTGTTTGCTTTTAGGATATTTCTTTTTTGAAAACCCATTATCATAAGCCCAATTTTGTTCTTCTTTATTACGATATCCACAAATTACTGTAAAGCCAAATATTTTAATCGCAACGTAAGCTATCCTCTGTAATTTTTCATCACACTCAGACAGCTTACGTTTTGAAGTTTTACCAAAGTAATACATTATTTATCCCGCGATAGCGTCATCCCCGCCCTTTTTATGTAGGAGAACCCACGAAGTGTAAAGCTAAGAATGACGCTATCTTCTTCACGGACAGACCTTATGTAGAAGTATTTCCGGCAAGAGTAGATCGGAAACCCATAGCTCCCAATGCTACCATTACA
>CAYRIH010000023.1:0-2582 GCA_964424375.1 uncultured Candidatus Saccharibacteria bacterium
TTTATAAAATCTCTTTATTTCCAGCAATTTTTCCTTCATCATCACCATATAATCCTTGCTCTCTAAAATTATAATAAGCTTTGAACTGGGGAGCTAGATTGAATAAATTCGTATATATTTGGATGAAATTGCATAGAAAAATCGCCAAGAAGGCGGTTTTTTGGTAGAATGAGATAAGGGTGAAAAAGCTTTATAAATAATAAAATTATGTCAGGTTTTATTAATTTCATAAGAAAACAGGGAATAGTAGGCTTAGCAGTTGGTTTTATATTAGGTGGCGCTGTCTCAAAAGTAGTAGGGGCCTTGGTTGAAGATATTATTAATCCAGTTCTTGGTATAGTTCTTGGCAAGACAGGAAGTCTTGCGACTGCCAGCCTTACTATAGGAACCGTTGAGATACCTTGGGGTCATTTTATTGGGGTTATTATTGACTTCTTTGTTATTGCTTTAGTTGTTTATTACGGTGTAAAGGGACTTAAATTGGATCAATTGGACAAGAAGGATTAAAGGAGGGTTTACTATAATAATAAAATCGGTACTTGTGCCTCACAATTTTTCCAAAACCAAGTTCTAATATTGTACCATCCCCGGAGCAAGCTTGTGCTCGGTTCGAGCGACCGAGCCGGGTTCATTTCGCGATTAAATTTTCTATCATCCACTAAGATATTTAAAGATATTTAGAGTTCTGTTATAATAAAACTATGAAGTGTCCAAAGTGCAAAAAAGAATTATCGGAGAAAATTAAAATCGGCGATGTCAAAATTGATCGTTGCGCTAAATGTGGCGGACTTTGGTTTGAAAAAGATGAATTGCGTTTAGCTAAAGATAAAAAAGAGCCTGAAGCCAGATGGATAGATATTGAAATTAAAGACAAAAGCCTTAATTGGTTCCATTTTGATCTTTGGAAAGATAAAGTAAAATTTAAAATCAAAAAAGCCATAAAATTTTGTCCGACTGACAAGATACCGCTTTACCAAGTTAATTACGGCGATACGCCGATTGAAATTGATGTTTGCGGAATATGTTTCGGTATTTGGCTTGATAAAGGTGAGTTCAAGAAAATTATTGATTACGTGAAAAGCAAGGCCGAATATGAGATGCTTTATGACTACGTAAAGAATCTGGCACAGGAGACAAAAGAAATTTTTGTCGGACCTGAAAGTATCAAATCAGAAGCAGATGACCTGCTGATGCTTATTAAACTCTTTAAGTATAAATTATTGGTACAGTATCCTGAATTGGTTAAATTAATTTCTAATCTACCGTTAACAAAGTAGGGTAAAATAAGAGAAAATAAATCTTAAATAACCCGTGACACTAAGTTCGGTATGTAAATATATTCATTATGTCGTTGGATAATGGTTTCTAACGTTGTCCACGATGCAGAGCACGCTAGTACTTGGTTCTGGAGATCGAGAGGTATTATTTAATAATCGAGAAGTTTTATTTATTTTTTAAAACTAATTATCTTATGAGTTTAGTTATAAACACTACAACCCCAGAAGGAATTGTCTTGGCTGCTGACAGTCGGCAGTCCTATCGTAACAGGAAAGGAATGGCACGGATTGGAAGCGATAATGCTTCTAAGCTTTTTCAGTTAAATAAAAGAATTGGTATAGCGGTAACCGGTCTAGCTTTTTTACCAGAGGATGGAATAATGAAAAATATTAGTAAATTTATTGAGCAATTTAAAAGAGAGACAGGTGTAGAGAAATTAGAAGTTAAGGAGGCGACAGAGAAGTTACACTATCTTTTTGATAAAAAATATAATTGGAAAAAAAGATTAGAGAAATTACCCGAGAAAATCAGAACAGATCTCCAACGCCAGGGCTGTGAAGTTTTGGAAATTAAGACAAAACAGCATGTTGTGAAGTTTAAATTTAAAGATCCAAAAGTCAATATCAAAGATGGCGCAGGGAAAATAGACACCATAAATCTTTTAGTAGCTGGTTATAATAAAGATGGTTCTCATGAAGTCTATGTCTGTTCTGTACCGGGTGAGATTCAGAAAAAACGAGATAGTGGAGAGAAAGGTAAAGAGTATGGAGCTTCCTGGAATGGTCAAATAGACGTTGCGTCTCGAATTGTCTTAGGTTGGGATGGTCGAATTGGTAATATTAAATTTGTTCGAGAGGCAATCCAAAAACACGGTCAGGAAAAAATAAATAAACAGCTTAGGAGTTTAGAATATGTTATTCAGTGGGGAACCATGACTCTTCAAGATGCAGTTGATTTTTGTGTATTAATAATCCAGACTACATCAGCACTTCAGCGCTTTTCTGATGGCATTAAAGCAGACCCAGGAGCTATGCCGGGGGTTGGTGGTCCCGTTGATGTGGCTGTAATTATGCCAGACAAAGGGTTCATTTGGATTAAAAAAAAGAATCTTAAGGTGGGAGATAGTGAAATAGATTTAGATAGGGTATAAAAATTGATATTAATAATGAACATTTAAGAAATAAAAAATGTCCAATAATGGGGCTTTTTTATTTAATTCAACGCAAAACAGGTTCTAACATCGTCCAGCTGACAATAAAATCGGTACTTTAACTCCGAAATTCTCAAAAAACCAAGTTCTAATA
>CAYRIH010000024.1:0-2209 GCA_964424375.1 uncultured Candidatus Saccharibacteria bacterium
ATTGAAGATGAAGAACGAAAGAAATCTCGTAATGCCTTAATTGGTACTATTCTTGGTAGTTTAATTAATCCTGCGGTTGGTATAGCTGCGGGTATTGGAGCTCGTAGGGGTACTGATTTTTTTATGCGTAGTGAAGAAGGAAGGGTTACTGCTGATAAATATACTCCTAGTGAAACTGCTGATTTGAATAAACAGTTTAGAGATATAACTAAGAGTCTTGATAGGGCTGATTTAGGTAAAGATTTAACTACCGCCTTGTCTGTGTTAATGCTTGGTGGTCTTAGTAAAAATATTGAAGGAATGGGGATACTTGGTGGCTTGAAAGAAACAGCTTTTCAACCTGGACTTGCGTCTAAGTTTTTAGAATCTCCTGCTGGGTCTAAATTATTCCCAAGTCTTTTTGGAGATTGGAGTTTTGGAGGAGGAGGATAATATGCCTGATAATATTGATCTTGGTTTTACAATGGATTTTAGCGGGATAGACTGGGGAAGTTTTGGCGGTTTTGGTAGTGGTGGTTTTGGTGGTGGTGAGGATTCTGGTTTAAGTGCTATTGATATGGCTGGTATGACCCCTGAAGAATTAGCTGAACATTTTGGTAGAGGTGTTGAGGGATTTGATGTAGATGAATTTATGAAACGGTTTGGACAATTTATGACACCGTTTGATGATACAAAAGTTAATTTACTTCAAGAAGGTTTTCAGATAGGTAGTCAGGCTCTTGGTAGTCAGGTTAATCAAGCTCGTAGAGGAATTAGAAGTAATATGGCGTTATCTGCCGGAGCTGAAGAACAACGTGGTTTTGTATTGGCTGATTATACAAGTCGTATGAGAAATCTTGGTGTAGGATTAAAGCAGGATGTTTTAGGTGAATATGAAAGATACCAAAGTGAAACTGTTGATTTCTTTAGGCAATTAGCAGAGAGAGAAATATTTACAGCAGATTACTGGGAAAAAGCAAATAAGGAAAAAGCATTAGAACATGGTGCAGCAACAGGATTTGGTAGTGGCTTTAGTTTTGGTGGAATTTTTTAATTAGGAAATAATATGGCTGATATAAATATAAATTTAAATCAAGGTTATGATGATTTACTTCTTAATATTGTTGATAGAATATCAACAGGAGTATATAGAGCTAAAAGTCTGAGAATGCAACAGGAGAATAGTGCTTTTTATAAAGGTCTTGCTCGCGATAGGCAAAATCTTGACTTGTTATCAAACATAGATAAAAATTATGACCCTAACGATCCTGCAAATATAGAACGTGTTATAGGACAAGTAGAAAAAATCAAGGTAGGCAAACATCTTCAAGCTACGCAGAATCTTTTACTTGATAAATACAAAGCCCGACTGCCTGCTGCTCAAGAAAGACGGCATGTTCTTAGCGAAATTGATTCATTGGAGAAAAATATTTCTAAGATACGCGAGGGAGATTTTCTTGAAAAGGATAATGAGTTTATAAAGAGTTTAGAATCTTTTATTGATACAGATTTTACTGCATCTGATTCAGAAGTTAATCAAGTAATACAAGACAGTATTAAAAGCACACAAAAGTTCTTACAGTTACATTCACTTCTTGGCGGTATGGATGTCGATAAAAAGAAAGAGGGCTTCCAAGTGCCAACAAACTTTGGTGAGATTAATATTACTGCACCTGAATATGAGGAAGTTAGATTTTTAATTGCTGAAGCTGAGAGAGAATATAGATTAAGCAATGACGAAACCGCATCTGAGGAACTTGAGAAAGCTGTAAAAGAAACAGCCGAAATTTATCAAACAGAAATTGCACGGAAAGACTTAAAAACATATTCATATCAGGGAGAGGTTGCTATCTTTGACCCCAGACATCCGGAAGATATAACCAAATTACAAATTGGTGGTGGTCGCAATTTAGCTTTTTATAAAAGCCAATATAAAGCATATAATGCTTTACTTAGTGACCCCTTTGGAATAACAGACGAAGAAATAGGTAATGCTACAAAGGCAAGAGATTTCTATGGTAATAAGTTAAAGGAGCTTGGTGTTGACGTTTTCAGTCCTGAGACAATAGAAGAAATAAAACCTAAGATAGAAGGATTTTAGTGTCTGAACAACTTACCCCTAAATTAGAATCTCTTTATGGAGCAGGTTCTCAATTATTTGATGTTGGGAGTAGGGAGGAGTTTGCTCAAAAAATGGCAGACCCCACTAAACAAAAGACTTTTTATGATG
>CAYRIH010000025.1:0-2200 GCA_964424375.1 uncultured Candidatus Saccharibacteria bacterium
CTGGAACTTATGATGTAACCAATGTGCATTTCTGGTATATACCTCAATTTGCTAGGGCTAAATATATTGAACCATTAGATGAATGGATAAAATCTAATTCGCATCCCGAATGGGATACGATTAATGATTTCGTTCCATCTTATTTGGATGGTATGAAATATGATGGGAAAATATATGGTTTACCCTTTCAAGGTATAGTTCAAATATTGTATTATCGCAAAGATTTATTAGATCAGTATAATTTAGAAGTTCCTAAAACAATGGATGATTTAATGAATGTTGCTAGAGAACTAACACGAGACCTTGATGGAGATGGAAAAACAGATATCTATGGTTACTCAGATCGTGGATCTGCAGACCCAGCCTCATTTATGAGTCCAGTTGGTTGGATATTTGCTTGGGGGGTTAATTTCCTAGACGAAGATATGAGGCCTCAATTGGATACTCCTCTAGCAATCGAAGCTATTACTCATTATGTTACATTACTCAGAGAATATGGTCCTCCAGGTCAAGCAAACATAGGTTGGGCTGAAGCAGAACAAGCAGTTTTATCCGGTAAAGTTGCCATGCATGCTGATACTCATGATTTAGCCCCAGATATGGATGATCCAGAAATTTCCCAGGTTGCTGGCAAAATAGAATTTGCAATGCCACCAAAACAAGAAAGATATGCCCAGGATTTCTTTGTAAGTGGGTTAAGTATCAATGCTGACTCAAAACATAAAGAGGCAGCTTGGTTATTCGTTCAATGGGCAACAAGTACAGAACTTCAACAACAAATAGTTAAAACTGGAAAACGCAGTGATTATACTTCACAAAGTGTCTTAGCCAGTGATGCATTTAAAGAAACTGTAAGAGCTGCAGATACTATTTTAAAGGCATCAAAAGTTGCGGATCCTGCATATTTTCCCAGGATTCCTGAATTTGGACAGTTAGCTGATGTGTTTTGTTCAGCAGTATCTGCAGCCATTGCAAAAGGACCTGAATATGTTTCGACACTTATGAAAGAAGCGAATCAAACAATTACTGAAATACTTACTGAAGCAGGTTATTATTAGGATTAGATTAGGAATAACAGATAATACATTGTGGGCGAGTTTACCTCGCCCACAATGTATTGGTGGTGGGGGTTAACTTAATTGTTTTTTATTAGTAAATGGATAAAAAAATTTACGAGCTCAGATTATTCTTTTGTACTCGCAGGGTTAATTGCACTTCTTGCGTTAGTTGTATATCCTACAATTTATGCCCTCCAATTAAGCCTAAAAAAATGGAATCTTACTGAAAGTACAAAGCAAGAGTTTGTTGGATTATCTAATTATATTAATATATTGTTAGATGAAAGGTTTATCAATGCCTTAATTAGAACATTGATATTTGTACTAGTAGGAGCGGCATTATCACTCGTTTTGGGATTTATTTTAGCATTTCTATTAAACAGAGATTTTCCAGGTAAAGGTATAATTCGTGCCTGTTTAATTGTTCCTATGATTGTAACTCCTGTTGTTGTTGGCTTAGTATGGAGATTTATGTATAATGCTGAATTAGGTATGATTAATTATTTTTTAGAACTTTTAGGGTTTGAACCATTTGCCTTTTTAGGAAATATGAATACAGTTTTACCCGCAATTATTATTACTGATGTTTGGCAATATACTCCTTTTGTCATGTTGGTTCTTTTGGCAGGATTAGAAAGCTTATCGCCCGTGCCTTTTGAAGCAGCAAAGATTGATGGGGCAAATAGATGGCAGACATTTAGATATTTAACTTTACCATTGATGAAAGGTCCAATATTGGTAGCCGTATTATTTAGAATTATGTTAAGCTTTTCTGCTTTTGATACTATATTTGTTATGACTGGCGGTGGGCCGGGCAGGGCTTCTGAAACATTAATGATGTATGTTTACCGTCTGGGATTTGAACATTGGCATATGGGTAAAGCTTCAGCTGTTGGTATAATTATGCTCTTCATTCTTATTATTATTTCTAAATCTCTAATTAATTTTGCAAATTCTAATCAATAAAAGGAGTTACTTAAAAATGAGAGAAAGTCGATTAAAATTAACAATAATATATATTGTTTTGATTATTGCTGGGGTTATTGCTGTATTTCCTTTATATTGGGTTATCACAACATCTTTAAAACAGAGGGTTGATGTTTTTAAAATGCCTCCAGTTTGGTTTTTTAAACCTACTTTTG
>CAYRIH010000026.1:0-2134 GCA_964424375.1 uncultured Candidatus Saccharibacteria bacterium
AAGTATGATGTAGTCTCTTTTTTGCAATGAAATCAGAGCAGCTTTTATCAATATAAATGAGAATACATGAATAAATGCCGGTAGAGTGTTGCCGATAGAACCGAATAATTTTGGAATGATATTGAATAAAGTTATATTGATGGGACCGGTGTAGATAAAATAGGTTTGATCTGGAGGTCGGTCAATTAGATATACCAACGATCCAACAACTAACCCAGCCACGCCGATTAAGACTTGGAGCCTATTTATCATACTACTGATCCATTATGTGGTGCCTGTGATGAGGCCTCGAAAATTTTGCTCTATACTGAACGACTTGCAGAGATTATGCCAGAACATTCAAAAAAATAATTACCTATAATTCCACATGATTAAAGCTTCTTTGTGCAAGCATTGTGGATGAATTTGACGCAGTGCCCACCAATTTGTCAAATTCTTGACACTTAGTCACTATACCCTGAGGATACCTGACCGGCTTGTGCGCTCGATGTGCTGAAAGGAGACAAACAGTATATAACTGATGAAAAGGAATGGTTAATATGGATTTGAGGCTTATGGATATGGGTGGTTGACAACCAGAGTCTTTGCTTAAACCAATTTACAAAAACAACCAAATGTTGTGGTTTCTGGCAGCACCCTCGTGTTTAAGTATACGTGCCATAGTTATAACCTGCTATGAGCCTGATTATTTTTCAGTATTCTAACACAATAGGAAAGTTTTTCGGACTTTTATTTTTCCACAATCATAGCAGTAATTGAAAGTCTTGATGGACTAGCAGAAACCACAAGATATAGGCACAATTACTTATATTGAAGGCATCAAGAGGAAAAATCCAAAATTCTTATCTCTCTAATTCATCTCTAACAGCCAACCCAATTCTTTCTGTGCTCTTTGGATGATCCGTCCGGTTCAAGGATGGAGGGTATCATTAGAGTTAAGCGCATGATCAATTTCATTAAATTAGTTGGGGCTGGCGTTGTGTGACTATCCTTTATTTTAGAATAGTAAAATTTAGCGTTTTCAAGTTTTCCGATATTTTCATAAGCATCACCCAAATAGAAATAAATTTGATCTATCCATCTATTTTTAGGAAATGCTTTCAATAAATTTTCAAACTCCAAAATGGATCTATCAAAATCTTTCATATCCCAAAATAGCTGCCCTCTAAAAAATAAACTTTCAGATCTGATAAAACTATCTACACTTCTATTTATAATGTCATTGTAATCATTAATAGCTGATCCAAATCTGAATGATAAATGTTTTAGCCTCGCCTTCAAAAAAAGATCGATATTTGCTAATTTAAAATAAAGATCTTGAAGGTAAACTAGAAATGGATCGCCAAAGATCTCGTAATAAAGATCTAATATTCCTGCCCTTAACATCCTTCCCAAATGTAGCTTGTAATTAGTATTAGAAATGATAAAATTATATGTTGGTTCATATAATCTGAAGTACTCAGTGGCATCAAAGTCTTTATTGAGAAATAACAATGAATCAAGCTTTTCTGAGCTTATTTTATCCTTGTTGTTCTGAATATCTAAAAAAGTGGCGATTTCACCTTCAGAAATGAATAGATATCCATAGTTTAGATCAAAAATTCTGAATTTACCATCAATATATAGGTCACATACACTATGGTGTGATACGCTATCGTAACCCCTTAAATATAAAACCCGTGCCCTAATGCTCACTTTTCTTGCTAAATCCATTAATGTAAGTGCTTGCTCATCACAGTAGCCTGTACCTCTAATTAGATGCTTTAAGAAATGTACATCAATAGCTGCAATGTCCATTCTGTTTTTGTGAAATACATGTGTATCTATATAATCGAATAATTTTATAGCTTTTTCCCTATCAGATTTAATCCCATGAGTGATTTTGCTCACTAATGCCTTATAAACTAATTGCTCAATAACACTTTCCCGGAAATGAGTTGAGCCAAAGAACACCCACATGAATGGGTTCAGCAGTATTGCAAACAAAAAAATAGTAACGCTTATAATTAACTTTGATTTCATCAGAATTCACTTTTGAAATTATGCGTCATAGGTATCCATTGGATAATCCGAGTCAATGATTCAAGTAGCCCGGTTTCTTCCGATGCTGCAGGTGGAGGTTTGTTTTCTCAGT
>CAYRIH010000027.1:0-2104 GCA_964424375.1 uncultured Candidatus Saccharibacteria bacterium
TGAGAAGAGGAAGTCGTTATGGAAGAAATTAATAGGGGATCAAAGAGTCTGGAATGGTCGAGCCCCCTATGGAAGATATAACAGTCACCTTACATCTAGATTAAGTGTACCCATAACACCTGAAATGGAGGAAGCAATAGGAAAGATAATAGAGCGTCATTTATTCCCCAATAAAGCAGAGTTTATACGGTATTTAATCCATAACTATTTGGGGGGATTTGAACGGGCAAAAAAGAGGAGGATAAAATGATGATTGACCTAATAAAACAACTCTTTGAAGTGATCGAGGCGCTCGAAAAAAAGATTAGTAATAATTATAAAAGGATTCTAGGACTATCAAAAAGGATAAAAAAATTAGAAGATAATTTATGATTGAATATAAAAATCTATGTGAAGAAAGATGTAATAATTCCGCTTATTGTATTATATATAAGAAATACGGTGCAATCCATACTGTCACAGAATGTCTCAGGCTTACTGAAAAGGAAAGGAGACCAATAAACCCAAGAGATATTAAATGAATCCTAGAGTCTGCTCTATGATTCTAGTCTCAAGTGGTCTGTGAGCTTCTGAAGGTCTTCTTCATATAACGTACCTAATTCTCTAGCTGTAAGCACCAATACTGATTCTAATCTCTTAGTTTTAATATCGGTAGATTCTTTACTGGTTATGATCTCTACTAATGTAGTGAATAGTTTGAGTAACCCTTTATCACCTAATTTACCCTTTAAACTCATTATTAGGAAATATGATCCAAAGGTTATGCACATATTAATAACTGAGTCTAAACCCTCAAATAAATAACTATTGCTCAATATATTATAGATCACTAAAGCTATAAATACTGCTAACTGTGCGGGTGTAACTGATGGTGTTCTTAACACGCTAACTTTTTTTTCTGTCATTTCTTTTTTTCACCTCCAAATGTGTTTTATTTTCTCTCTCATAGGTTTTTTTATGATATAGTTTGCGAGTTTTTGCTACTTGGATTCTATGGGCTCGCTTGTATTCATTCATACAATCCCTACAGTGATACCGTAAGCCATCATTATAAATCTTTCCCTTATAACCTACTTTAGTAAAATAAAAGAAATCATTTGTAGCTGGAAGTTCTCTTTTACATTTTGTACAAATCTTTGTTTGTTGAGTCATATATAATATATTATTTTGCACCCTTATTAATTTTATCACCCTCTAATGTGTTAACCACACAGCCATTATAAAGAAACTTCCAGCTCCTTCATTGGCATCCTTAGTCCATCTACCGCGAACTACATCCCCTGCCGAAGCGGAAAAGGTCGTGCTAAAGGTATGTGCTTCTGTATTAGCACCTGAAGTCGTAAGGTCCATATTCTCATTTAGTTTAGATGTAATAGTCACATTCCCCGCTTGTATAACTCCCGAATTAGTTTCAATCCCATTATCATTAAAACAAGAAATCCCGATCTTCCAATCGGTACGGGTTTGGGGTATAATAATTTGAAATCCAAGCGCAGCATCAGCATCGGCATTTGCAGTTATAAATGAGCCATACCAATCTAAAAAACCATCGTTGAATGTATATCCAGTTGCGGGTGTGTATTTTGTAAGTGCATCAACATAAACCTTAGTAGCGGCATCCTGAGCATTGGTAGGATCTCCTAATCCCGTTATCCTATTAGTCCCCATACCTATAGGAACACTCATGCCTAAACTAGAGGCACTCATAGACATTTTTTGCACATCATTATTATTAAAATATACAAGCTTTCCAGTTGGAGCATTTATATATGTATTTCCATTGTTAAGTTGACCAAAAGCATATTGATCTTGAGTAGACATATCCCTATGACTAATTATCATCATGTCCCCAAATCTTGAATCAATTTGAGCTCTTCCAAATATAAAGGTTAGATCTGCATCAGCGGAAGTTATTACTTTTGTAGAAGCTAAAGCTAAACCTGCAGCATTTACCGCAGCAACAGCACCACTCTCCCCACCACCTATATCCTCCCAGACTATCCCCGCTACTCCAACATCATAAGGAGTAGACTCTAATCTGTCGGTTAGTGCTTTATGAGTTTCTAAATCAAGCTTCTGAATTTGTTTAATTAATTTCTCATCC
>CAYRIH010000028.1:0-1857 GCA_964424375.1 uncultured Candidatus Saccharibacteria bacterium
CATCCATTACTTCATATCTATCATTATAACAAGCAGACCACCAAGTATCATTTGCAGAAGACATTACAGCCTTTGACGAGTTAGACATAAATCTATCTACACCGTCATTAATTTCAAAAGAATTAGCTCCGAATTTAATATAGATAGGTGTCGCTCCTACACCTCTAATTCTAGTTTGTGTACCATCGGCTTCAAATATTTTTTTTCCAGAATTGTTGGTATATATTAGGGAATTATTGGATATTGTTAGATTAGACAAAGCATCTGGAGAAATTATTTTATCTGAATCATGTCCAGATCCAGGAGTTTTCCAGGTGTAAGTTCCAGCGACATCACTTGCTGTTAAAACCTTTCCATCATTTGTTGTAGAGTTAGCAGGAACATGTAAATTACCATCTCCTGTTGGATGAGAATAATTGTTTGCATCGCTTGGTGCGTGGTCTGCTTGACTATGAGTATATGCTGTGTCCCAATTAGATATATTAACATCTCCAACAGTTATGATTTCAGAGCCATTATAAAACCCGCCAGTGTTGTCTACCATTAAAGTCTTAGTTCCGCTTGGACTAATTAATGCACTAACAGCTGCATTCACTTCTAGTCTGTTTCTAGTTCCATCATGATATGTAAAAGCTCCATCTGATACATAGACTTTTTCCTGACCATTAGGAGACCTTAAACTAGACTCAGCTACATCAATTAAAAGTCTTGCATATGTTCCATCCTGATAAATCAAAAGTGTATCTGAAACAGTCAGGTCTTTTAATTCATTTGGTGAAATTAATTGATTGCCTGCTGAAACAGATATATTGATCAAGTTACTTCCATCCAGTGTAGGTAAAACTCCAGCTACTGACCTAACAATATTACCATCTATAGGTTCATAATTGTGTGCTGATTGTGAGTGGTCATAAGCGATTAACCCTCTGTCACCTCGATATGCTGTTGTATTTGTTGTTCCTAATACCAACGTAGGAGATATTTCTGCATAGCTTCCAGCTGTCCCGGTGTATCTGTAAACTTTATTGTCATCTACAGTAATATAAACCTTGTTAGCTTCTTGAGGGTCTGCTGCTATAAGTGCTGCCAAACTAGCATACTCAACTATCGCATCTACATAAGCTGGTAATTGAGAAGTTGGAACTATGCCACTTGCATCTAATTCAGCTATACCGTTGACAACGCCTTTATGCGCCGAAGTTTGGACAACTGCACCACTATAAAATAGACCATTATTACCAATATTTAAATTCCCACCATCAGGACTTAATAGTTGAGTATAATTTCCATCAACATTAATTCTATTATTTCCTGCATGAACAAATAGTAGTCCTGAGTTATAGACCTTTAAGTAATTACTAAGACTAGGAGAATACAATTCAGTAACTAAATTATCAATCCAAACCCTATCTTTATTATTTTCTCGTAAAGATACCGAAGCACCCTTTACTCGAACCATATTAGTTCCATCATTTGATCTCAGATAAGCGGTGGAACTATTTATATTTAACCTAATATAGCCATCTACAGTAGCCCTTACATAATTATTACTTGCCCGAAAGTAATTATCTCCATTTGGAGAATGCATACTTAAGTTTAAATCGTTTACAATAAGCCTATCTCTAATACCGTCATTATAAATTAAACTTAAATCGGTTATTTTAAGATAGTCTCCATCATCTGATATTATTCTGTCGCTTGAATTTAAACCTTGTCCTGGCAAATCCCATAAAGTTGGGTTATCTTCGAATGTACCGGATTGTACCCCTGTAGTATTACAAACATAAATCTTATGAGAATCAATAAAATTATCTCCAGAGTTCCAAGTGTCTCCATCTACCCAAGGTTTTGTTTGAA
>CAYRIH010000029.1:0-1725 GCA_964424375.1 uncultured Candidatus Saccharibacteria bacterium
TTATTCTAATAATATAAAACCTCCTGTTTCTGATAGTATAAAATCTCCACTTTCTAACAATAGACCATCTCCGCTCGCGCCTGACGGCCCAAATCGTTCTAAAAGTTCAAATTTAGCTATTCTATCGACCGGATTTCGTTTAATTTCCATTAACCATCCTGTTACAGTCTTTGCAAGTGGAGATGTTACCGTAAAGTATCCGTAATTTGCGCCTTCAAATGTAGGTAAAACATCGTAACTAGCATCGGTATAAGCCGGCGCACTATCTCCTTCATTTTCAATGTCATTCCCTTGCCTTTCTGTGAGGTTGAATTTAACTATTTCGTCTCCGGCACCGTTTTTAATTGCAACTGATTCGTATAAACCAACATGATTTGACGTTGCGGCTCCTGAAGATGATCCAATAAATAAGTCTCGTACCGGATTGGTCGCACCGCCCGGAGTAAAGCCAGAAGTTTTCATATCAATTAATTGTTCATCAATTGTAAAAGAAAGATTTGACCCATCGCCTATAAATCTTAATGTATGTCTTTTTCCATCATTTATAAACTCTCTTATATCGACTGTCCCGGCTGACGTTGATGAAGATGCTGGTATTCCGATTGTAAAATACAATTCACCTTCTATTGATGGGAAGCTGTTAGAAAATATAATAGAAAACCCGTGGTCTGACCCTATACCTAAATTCCATAACAGAAAATCAAAATCAGTAGTAGAACTTACTTCATCGAAAGCACAAACAATTGTAATGTCAAATATAGCTGTCTGGTGAATAAAGGCTATATCCGATCTTATCGGAGAAGAGCAAAGCGTATCATTTGATAGTATAGCAAATGAGTCTAATCTATTTTTATGAGCGGCTTTTATTCTATCAAAATCTTCATCACATATTTTTTTAGTTCCTTTGATTAAATTAGGTCTGAATTTAATGTCTCCAAAACTTTCAGTAGTGATATTTGCATCTTCGCGTATTACATCTCCTGAATCATCCCCTTGTAAACAATCTCCAATTACTTGAGATATGTCTAATTGAGTTGAAAAGGAACCATTATTTACATATAATAAATTTTGAATTGTAAGAATTGCACCATCAGCCAAATAAGCTAATGTTGACTTTATAAAGGTGCCCCACCTTATTAAAAACCTTTTCAACGTTCTTCGTTGATTATAGGTATATCTAGTTCCTGTTATTCCGGTTGATGAGGTTAGTTTTTCGTTTGACTCTGCTTTTGTGCCTGGTACAAATGCTACTGCATCAACATCAAATATCAATCCGATTACAGTACATGGGTCATTTGGATCTGTAACCACTAATGGGAAGGATACAAATATTTTATAAGTATCTGCTGGTAATAAATGTTCTACGAGTTGTTGATCATATATATAGGATTGATCTGGATTTAAAGTTGCGCCAGTAATGGCAAAGATATCTGATCCGCTAATGTAATTTTCATACACATCAGCACTAACCGTTATTGTATCAAGTGCGGGAGATACATTATGAACAAAGCTGACGGTTGTGTCTATTTGTTGGGGTACAGTATCAGTTATAAATATATCATCATCCAGTTTATGACTTGTTGTCGGTTTTTCAGCAAATAAAACACCTCTGGATTCATTAATCATAAATGTAGATCCTATCCATTTCATAATTAAATTTAGAGGTTCTTGGTTTTTTGCAATTGGCAAACCCCAACTTGATTTAGTCTCAAAGTCTTCTAAGGT
>CAYRIH010000030.1:0-1658 GCA_964424375.1 uncultured Candidatus Saccharibacteria bacterium
TAACATCTTAATTTAAGAACGAAAGATTTTTATTTGGATTATTTTTAATAATAAATTATTGTTTCCGGCCCATCCGTGTACAATACAAACCTGAAATTATCATCATATAATACAGGCACCGTCCATTCATCTAAATACATTGAGTAGTCATTACCGCTTATAACCAACTGATTTAATGTTGTAATGTCTCTTAAATAAATACCTTGCAATTCATCACTAAATAAACCAACTTTTAGTCCTAAGAATGGCGTAACAGTATCATCAATCGTAAAATTTACGAATATATTCAATCCATCTCCTGCAAATAAAGGAAGTGAATAATAACAAGTAGGTATTGATGTAAACCATTGGCAAAAATTATTATTATTTACGGCAGCCATTTAATCCAATTGTATCTTTTTCTTTTGCTTATATACGTCAAATCTTTCTGCATTTCATAAGCCTCTTTTTCAAAAACAATGTTTCTATATGCTTTTCCAGTATCAAATTTAAAACGAAATAGGTTAATTAAATAATTCAAACCGTATAAAAGCCAAAAACCAATAAATAGCAATTCTTTGCCTTGTTCAAAATGTATCTTCTCGTGGTTCAAACTTAACGGTCGTTTCTTCCACTTCTCAATGTCATCAACAAACAGCCAGAATAGTATTTGAGTGCCTATTATGTCAGTTCCTGAAAACCAAGAGCCAATGTTTACAACAAAGTCCGATTGTATTAATTTAAGTTTCATTATATGTTTTGACATAATTTATTAGTAGACACTAATGTTAGTCTTAACGGGTTATCCTCGTCCAAAACAAGGTCACCATCAGCAGTAATTAATATTTTTATAGTTGCACCTGCATCGTTATGTTTGACCGTTATTGTATCTCCTGCATCCGCCCTAAGTAATACATCGTCGCCTATTGTGAGTCCGGTTAATTCAATCATGTCGTCAGCAGTCCCAGTTTGAGCCGCTATAATCAAATTACGATCCGACAAAGAAGCTATCACACCGGTCGCTAAAGTCTTAATAGACTCAGTTCCAAGTCCTTTTCTATTATCAACTAATGTTCCTGCTCCTGATATAGTTCCTTTTATAACCGTTCCACCTTCGAGGATTACCGTTCCTGAATTTATTATTAAATCTTGATCTAAAATGACATCTTGTAATGTTAATGACGTTCCGTTGAAATTTAGATCATTATCAGTAATAAAAGTATTGGCAATTGTCCCGTTGCCATTTATTATTAAATCATTTCCGGTAACTCTTGTTATTAGTGAATTTCTAATGTCTACATCATCAAAAATACAATCCCCTCTATGTGTTAATTGAATATTTCTAAATTCTACATTTCCATCATTCCCTCCTGACTTTGTAAAGCCTGTTGTTGTACAATTTAATGATACGTTTTCAACTCTAAGCGTTACTGCATTTGATGATGTATCTAAAATGATTGCGCCGGTTATATTTGTAAATGCTGAGCTCCTGGAAATGCCAAGTATCGCTATTGTAGTAGAAATAGTAAGTACTTCAGTATTGGAAAATGGTCTGCCTCTTAAAAATATCTGGTCGCCTTCAGATGTTTGATCAATGGCAAATTGCCTTAAAGTAAACGGAAATTTGGGCGTACCTGGGTTACTATCACTTCCAGAAGTTGCATGAACATACCATGTGC
>CAYRIH010000031.1:0-1549 GCA_964424375.1 uncultured Candidatus Saccharibacteria bacterium
TGTGTGTTTGTATGAAATGCTTGGGAGGCTAACTTTACTTTTAAAAAAATGTATATTAGAATAATCACTCTAAGAGGAGGAATAAAATTATGAATACCAACAGAAAGACCGCAATAATTATTGGGATATTATTTATTATTGGGACGGTTGCAGGCTTGCTAAGTATAGTTTCTATTATAGAGAAACCGGATTATCTAACTATAGTTTCTGAAAATGCAAATCAGATATTTCTTGGAGCGTTTTTTCAGTTAGTTATGGTTCCTGCATATATTGGTATTGCACTTTTGCTGTATCCAATTTTAAGAAAACATAATGAAAGACTGTCTCTTGGATTTGTTGGTTTTAGGTTTATTGCGGGAGCATTCCATATCATTGGCGTAATCAGCTTGCCATTATTTTTGATATTAAGTCAAGAGTTTGTAAAAGCAGGTGCTCCTGATTTATCGCATTTTCAAACCTTAGGCACTTTATTACGAGCAGGACGTGATTTGTTGAACCATGTAGGAATGATAATATCTTTAAGCATTGGTGGCCTAATGCTATATCGTATATTATATCAATCAAAACTTATTCCAAGATGGCTATCTAGTTGGGGGCTTATTGGGAGTACATTGACAATATTGGCAAGCTTGTTACTTATGATCCGACTTATTGATGTAGTCACGCCAATTTATTTAGTTATGAATGCTCCTATGGCCGTCCAAGAAATTGTTTTGGCACTTTGGTTAATTATTAAAGGATTCAATCCAGCGATAGTAGATTCTAATACAAAATAAAATTTAAAAGAAGGTCATTTTTTGAAAATCGCCTCCCAAGCACATCATACAACACAGATTATCACTCCGGGCACTCAAGTTACCCTACACCCTACGGGGAAATTGAAGCAGTAGGTAAAGACGTAAAACGATTTAGGAAAGGGGACCAGGTTTTTGGATTCCCCGGGATGAGTATGGGTGCTTATGCTGAATACAGATGTCTGTCTGAAGACGGGGTGGTGGCAACAAAACCGACCAATATGACCTATGAGGAAGCCGCCGCTGTCCCTCAAGGAGGATTAACCGCATTGTTTTTCCTAAGAAAAGGAAATATCCAGAGCGGGCAAAAAGTCCTCGTCTTTGGCGCTTCTGGAGGAGTAGGTATTTTTGCGGTACAACTTGCCAAGTACTTCGGGACAGAAGTTACTGGGGTCTGCAGCACCACGAAATTAGAATTGGTGAGATCTCTGGGAACCGATAAGGTAATTGATTACACTAAAGAGGATTTTACCAAAAGTAGTGAGACCTACAACATTATTTTTGACACAGTGGGTAAGAGTCCGTTTTCAGATAGTAAAAGATCGCTAAAGGAAAAAGGAACCTATCTTTTTACTACCTTTGGACTGCCGCGGCTTTTTCGAATACTATGGTTTAATCTGACTAGCAGCAAGAAAGCAATAATTGGACTCGTAAAAGAAACAACTGAAGATTTGCTTTTCCTCAAAGAGCTTATTGAGGAGGGAAAGATAAAATCGGTCATAGATAGACGCTATCCGTTGGAACAGACTGCCGAG